>JAIYAM010000022.1 GCA_027489065.1 Erythrobacteraceae bacterium
CCCATCTGCACCATCTCGGCGCGCTTCTTCTCGCCGCCCGAGAAGCCGACATTGACCTGCCGCTTGAGCATTTCCATGTCCATTTTCAGGAGCGCGGCCTTGTCCTTGGCGAGCTTCAGGAACTCGCCGCCCGACAGCGGTTCTTCCCCGCGCGCCTTGCGCTGGGAATTCAATGCCTCGCGCAGGAACTGGACGTTGGAGACGCCGGGGATCTCGACCGGGTACTGGAAGCCGAGGAACAGGCCAGCGGCCGCGCGTTCGTGCGGGTCAAGCGCCAGCAGGTCTTCGCCCCGGAAGGTCACGCTGCCGCCGGTCACCTCGTAGCCGGGCTTGCCGCCGAGCACATTCGCGAGCGTCGACTTGCCCGCGCCGTTGGGGCCCATGATCGCGTGGATTTCGCCTGCCGGGACGCTGAGCGTCAGACCCTTGAGGATCGGCTTGTCGGCGACGGTCGCGTGGAGATCGGTGATTTCAAGCATTGTTCTTCCTCGGGGGACGCTTCGTGTCGTCCTGAGATTTGGGGCGCGGTTTGGGGCGGTCGTAGCTCTGGTTCGGGTTGGCCGCCTTGTGGGCGCGGGCGGCGGCTTTGCGTTCGGCGATCCGGTCACGCATCACGGTGGTGAGGCGCTGGAGCACGGCGTCGATATCGTCGAGGATATCGCTCGCCGCGATCCGCATCACCTTGATGCCGACGCTCTCAAGGCTCTTGTCGCGCCGCTTGGCGAGGGCATCATTCTGCTCCTCCTCGTCGATCGCCAGTGCGAGCCCGAGGTTGTGGCAGTTGAAATCGACGATCGCGCTGCCGACCACGGCGAAGCGCTTGAAGGTGTAGCGGCCCAGATCGGCCTTGGAGAACTTCTCGGCCAGCGCCTTGTGCGCCTCGGACGAATGGCGGCGCATCTCGCGCGCCTGTTCGTGCAGGGCATCGAGCCGCTTGTCCGAAATCTCCCAGCCGCGGCCCTTCTTCTTGAGCGCGGGGGCTTCGGCGGTGGCGGCCTCAGGGTTGAGGGCGAGGGTTTTGCGGGTGGTCATATCAATACTGGTATCCGTGCTCAGAGACTTCGCCCCACACGTGGATGCCATCTCCATCGTCTTTGAATTTGTGATCGTGGTCTGGGAAGTGCACGACCTCAGTCACACGGATGGTCAACGCGACACCTTCAGCACCAATATCGACAAGCTCACCCTGTCTTGGAAGCACTGCGAAATCGACGACCTTCTCGATCGCCATGCCAGCCGCTGCTCTTTTTGGTGCAATGAGAAGAGCTTTGACCACTACCCCACGCTCCCCTCAAGCGAGATCGCCAGCAGCTTCTGCGCTTCGACCGCGAATTCCATCGGCAGCTCTTTGAGCACGTCCTTGGCAAAGCCGTTGACGATCAGCGCCACGGCTTCCTCTTCGCCCAAGCCCCGCTGCATTGCGTAGAACAGCTGTTCGTCGCTGATCTTGGAGGTGGTCGCCTCGTGCTCGATCTGCGCGCTGGGGTTCTTGACCTCGATATAGGGCACGGTGTGCGCGCCGCATTGATCGCCGAGCAGCAGGCTGTCGCACTGGGTGAAGTTGCGCACGCCGCTCGCCGACGCCCCGACGCGCACGAGGCCGCGATAGGTGTTCGACGATTTGCCGGCCGAAATCCCTTTGGAGATGATCGTCGAGCGGCTGTTCTTGCCGTTGTGGATCATCTTGGTGCCGGTGTCGGCCTGCTGGTAATTATTGGTGACCGCGACCGAGTAGAACTCGCCGACGCTGTCCTCGCCGTTGAGGACGCAGGAGGGGTATTTCCACGTCACCGCCGAACCGGTTTCGACCTGCGTCCACGAGACCTTCGAGCGGTCCCCCTGGCACAGCGCGCGCTTGGTGACGAAGTTGTAGATCCCGCCCTTGCCCTCGGCATTGCCGGGATACCAGTTCTGCACGGTCGAATACTTGATCTCGGCATCGTCCATCGCGACCAGTTCCACCACGGCGGCGTGGAGCTGGTTCTCGTCGCGCATCGGGGCGGTGCAGCCTTCGAGATAGCTGACGTAGCTGCCTTTTTCCGCAATGATCAGCGTCCGCTCGAACTGGCCGGTGTTCTCCGCATTGATGCGGAAATAGGTGCTGAGCTCCATCGGGCAGCGCACGCCTTCGGGAATGTAGACGAAGGTGCCGTCGGAGAAGACCGCGCAGTTCAGCGCCGCGAAGTAGTTGTCGCGCACCGGGACGACGCGGCCGAGCCACTTCTGAACGAGCTCGGGATATTCGCGGATCGCCTCTGAAATCGAGAGGAAGATGACGCCCGCGCGCTTCAATTCCTCGCGGAAGCTGGTCGCGACGCTGACCGAATCGAACACCGCATCGACCGCGACCTTGCGCGCGCCCTTCACCCCGGCGAGCACTTCCTGCTCGCCCAGCGGGATGCCGAGCTTGTCGTAGATGCGCTTGATCTCGGGATCGAGCTCGTCGAGCGAGCCGAGCTCCACCTTCTTCTTGGGCGCGGCGTAGTAGTAGGCGTCCTGATAGTCGATCTTGGGATAGCCCACCTTGGCCCAATCGGGCTCCTCCATGGTCTGCCACAGCCGGAAGGCCTTCAGCCGCCATTCGAGCATCCACTCAGGCTCGTTCTTCTTGCCCGAAATGAACCGCACAGTGTCTTCGGTGAGTCCCTTTTCGGCGAACTCGGTCTCGATGTCCGATGACCAGCCATGCTCGTAATCGGCAACCTTGGCGGCAGCTTCGCGGGCCTCGATATCCGTTTCGGGCTTGGTCTGGATGTCGATGTTTTCGCTCATGCAAGATGGTCCTCGACAAGTGGGGTCGGCGCCAGCACGACAGGCCCGCGCAGCTGCGCGAGGGTGATCCCCGCCAATGCGCCGCGCAACGCTTCATTGATGATCGGCCAGTGCGGCTTCATGTTGCACCCGGTCTCGAAATCGCAGGCGGTGTGATCGATGCAGGCGGTGAGCGCGATGCGCCCCTCGATCGCCTCGACGATGTCTGCGACGGTGATCGCCGCCGCAGGCCGGCCGAGCTGCAAACCGCCATGCGCGCCGCGCACGGAGCGCAGCAGTCCGGCACTGGTCAGCTTGGAGACGAGCTTCTGCACCGTCGGCACCGGCAGACCGGTTTCACTCGCCAGTTCCGCCGCGCTGACCCGGCCGTTTCCGCAATGCAGCGCTGCCTGGCACATCGTGATGACGGCATAGTCGGCGAGGTTGGACAGGCGCATTGCGGGCGGTTCTCTATTCGGACAGATCCGTTCCGAATTCAATTAGGAGCAATCCGGTCGTATTACAACAGCCAAGCGGGCTGCATCCGCTTGCTCATTCGGCGGCGGCGGCACTCAGCGGCGCGCCCGCATCGCCATGGCCCGCCGGATCGAGCAGCGCGCTCATCAGCGAGGGCTGCCGAATCTGCGTCGGCGTGCGCCCGACATAGCGCCGGATATCGCGGATCAGGTGAGCCTGATCGAAATAGGTCGCCATGAGGGCATCGTGATGCGCCTCGCTGAGGTCGGGCTGCGCCAGCACCATCGCGGCCCGCAGCGCGCGAAAGCGCTTGAGCACCTGTGCGGGCGGCACACCGAAGAAGCGGCGGGAAATCCGCTGCACCTGACGCCGCGAGACGTTCACGTCGGCATAGAGATCGGCGAGAGCCGGGTCGAAACCGCTCGCCAGCCAGCGCTGGATCGCCTCGACCACGTCGGCATGATCGGGCCGCAAGGCGAAGGGGCCGGCGGCGATGGTATCGGCCAGCAGCGCGCACACCTCTTCCGGCCGGATCAACCCCTCGCCGCAGGCATCCGCCGCAGCTTCGAGCGCCGCGATCTGGTCCGGGGCCAGAATGCCGTCCGCAGCGAGCAGCCGGTCATGCACCGTGTCGGCCGGAAGGTTCGACAGCCTCTGCCACGCCATGTGGGTCAGAGAGGCGCCGATCTGGAGCACGGGTCCCTCGATCACGCAGTCGGCGCTGCGCAATTGCGGGGCGTTGATGAACACTCTGGACGACCGGGCGATGGTCCCGTCGGCAAAGGTGAAGGTCACGCGGCCGCGCACCATCACGATCAGCTGCGCCGAATAGGAGGGTATCGACTCGGCGATGCGCGGCGCTTCGGTCTCGATCACATAAAAGGTGTGGACCGACCGGGCCAGCGCGGCGGTCGGAGGGATCATGCGGACCTGGAACTGCAACCTGACTTCCCCTTGCGGGGCCCCCTGTCATGGTTTGGTGCGACCTGACAGGCATCTTGCGCAGGCATTCGCGGCTTGTCGAGGGGGCGCGGCACGAAAAAAAAGGCGACGCTCCACATGGAAGCGCCGCCTTTGCCAGTTGAGGAACTCTTTGCATTTCTGCTCCGAGCCCTTCGGGTCGCGTGGGGCGATTAGCCGCTGTTTCGTGATCGGGATTGTATACAAGCGACAAGCCTGATGAGGGTGCGCGAAGGACCGTCTCGACACGGGCTGCCCTCTGACCTAGGCGCTGGGCTCATGCTGTTTCGCCTGATCCGCCCTGCGATCTTCGCCCTCGATTCCGAAACGGGCCACCGGCTCGCACTGCGCTCGCTCGCTGCCCTGCCGCGCCGCGCGCCTGCGCCCGCCGGGCCGCTCGCGGTCGAGGTGGCGGGGCTCGCCTTTCCCAATCCGGTCGGCGTCGCGGCAGGGTTCGACAAGGACGCCGAGGTGCCCGACGCGCTGCTCGGGCTCGGCTTCGGCTTTACCGAGGTGGGCTCGATCACGCCTCTCCCGCAAGCCGGCAACCCCAAGCCGCGCTTGTTCCGGCTGGTCGAGGACGGGGCGGTGATCAACCGGATGGGCTTCAACAACGGCGGCGCCGAGGCCGCTCTGGCGCGGCTGAAGGCCCGTGCCGGGCGCCCCGGCATCGTGGGCGTGAATATCGGCGCGAACAAGGATTCCGCCGACCGAATCGCCGACTATGCGATCATGGCCAAGCTGATGACTCCCCATGCAAGCTACCTGTGCGTCAACGTCTCCTCGCCCAATACGCCGGGCCTGCGGGCCTTGCAGGACGAGGGCGCGCTGACCGCGCTGATCGAGGCGGTGATCGCTGCCCGCGACGAGGCTGTGCCGAACGCGCCGCCGCCGGTGTTCCTCAAGGTCGCCCCCGATCTCGAGCCTGCCGACATCGACGCCATTGCCCGCATCGCGCTCGACAAGCAGCTGGGCGCGCTGGTGGTCTCGAACACGACCATTTCTCGTCCGGTCTTGCGTTCGCATCACGCGGGCGAGACCGGCGGCCTGTCGGGGGCGCCGCTCCGCGAACTCGCCACCCGGCGGCTGCGCGATTTCCGCAAGGCCACCGGCGGCGCGGTTCCGCTGGTCGGCGTCGGCGGCATCGCCACCGCCGAACACGCCTGGGAGCGTATCCGCGCGGGCGCTTCGCTGGTGCAGCTCTATTCGGCGATGGTCTATGAAGGCCCGGGTCTCGGCGCGACAATCGTGCGCGGGCTCGAGACGCTGATGCGCCGCGACGGCTTTGCCAGCATTGCCGAGGCGGTGGGAAGCGAGACCCGCTAGGGCTGCTTGCCGAGCAGCACCACGCCCTCGCGGCGCGGATCATAGCCCCCGTCGACGCGGCCGCCCTCGCGGATAAGCACCCCGTGGACGCCCGAATCCTCGCCCTGTCCGGGCCTGAGAACAAACCCGCGCTCGGCGAGGCCCGCGACTACCCCGGGAGGGAACAGGCTGGTCTCTGCGCCGATGCTGCCGCCGCGCGCGACGAGGTTCGGCTGGGCGAGCGCCTCCTGCATCGGCAGGCCCCAATAGACTGCCGCCACCAAGGTCTTGCCGACATAGGCGGGGATCGAATTTCCCCCGGCCGAACCGATGGCTCCGGCAAAGCGCCCCTGCCTGTCGAGGAGGATCAGCGGTGTCATCGACGAGCGCGGGCGCTTGCCCGGCGCGACCGCGTTGGGGGCTTCGCTGCCGTCGGGCTGGAGCGGGTTGAAGCTGAAATCGGTCAGCTGGTTGTTGAGGAAGAACCCGTCGACCATGCGCCCCGTGCCGAAAATCGATTCCACCGTGGTGGTGATCGACAGCACGTTGCCGCGCGCATCGCGGACGATGAAGTGCGATGTGCCTGCCGGCTCGCGGGTCATGTCGGCGATGGCGACTTTCGCTCCCGCCGGCTTGCCCGCTGCGACAGTGGCCGCGGCCTTCGGCCCGATCAGCGCGGCGCGGGCATCGAGATAGGCGGGGTCAAGCAGGCCCTTGACCGGCACGTCCACGAAATCGCCGTCCCCGAAATAGGCGTCGCGGTCGGCATAGGCGAGGCGGCTCGCCTCGGCGAAGAGGTACCAGCCTTGCGGGTCCTGCGGGCCGCGCCTCGCGATGTCGGTGCGGTCGAGCAGGCCGAGCAGCTCGATCATTGCCGCTCCGCTCGAAGGCGGGGGCGGGGCGCAGACGCGGTAGACGTTCCACGCGCCGCACACCGGTTCGCGCTTGACCGGGCGATAGGCGGCAAGGTCCGCGATCGTCATCGTCCCGCCGAGCGGCGCAGCGCGGGTCTTCTGGACGATCTTTGCCGCGGTGCTGCCCTTGTAGAGTGCATCGGTGCCCTGTTCCGACAGACGCCGCAGGAACGCCGCGTATTCCGGGTTCTTCAGGACATCGCCCGCCTTCTTCCGGCTCCCGTCGGCGTTGGCGAAATAGGCCGCCGCGTCCGGCTGCGAGAGCTGCGGGAAGCTCGCCCCCAGAAAGCGGCCGAGGCGCGGCGAGATCGTGAAGCCTTCGTCCGCCGTGCGGATCGCGGCATCGAACAGCCCGTTCCACTTGAGCGCGCCGTGGTCCTTGTGCAGCGCCGCCAGCGCCGCCACCGCGCCCGGCACGCCGGTCGCCCGACCGCTCGTCACTGCGGCAGGGTAGGGGAGCGGCTTGCCGTCTTCCCCGAGGAACATCGAGCGGCTCGCCTGCATCGGGGCGGTCTCGCGCCCGTCGTAGATGGTGATCTTGCCCGTGCCCGCGTCGAGATAGGTGAGAAACGCGCCTCCGCCCATTCCGGAAGACTGGGGTTCGACCAGCGACAGCATCGCCTGCACCGCAAGCGCCGCATCGGCGGCGTTCCCGCCGCGCTCGAGCACCTCCATCCCGGCCTTCGCGGCCAGCGGGTTGGCGGCGATCACGAAGGACTGGACGCGCTGCGCCGTCTCGCGCGGCGGGACCGGCGCGGATGCCGTTTCGGGAGCAGGGGCGCAGGCGGCAAGCGCGCCGCACAGGGCGAGGGTCCAGAGGCGGAAAATCGACATGGCGGCGACCTTAGGCAGAGCGCGCAGCGCTTGCAACGCAAGGGCGCACGGGGGCCTGCCCCGATGGGCGGACGCGCCTCCCCGCTTGCCGCTACGGCTCTGACCTTCTAATCAGGGCGCCCCACGGGGTCGCGCCTGAACCCCGAAAGAAAAAACTCGAAGGGATCAGGAGCCTTTGCCAGTGCATTCACCCACGCTGCCTCATTCACTCCGTGCGGTCGCCAACCCTGCGGACCCGCAGGTCTTGCAGGACATCGACACGGCGCAGAACCTCGTCGCGCTGTTCCTGAAGCGCGCCGACGAGAAGGGCGATGCGCCCTTCCTCGGCCACAAGACCGGCGGCCAGTGGGTGACGCAATCCTGGCGTTCGGCGGCCGAACACGTGTGCCTCCTCGCCGAGAGCCTGCGCAAGCTGGGCCTCGAGGATGGCGACCGCGTTGCGCTGGTGTCGGAGAACCGCCCCGAGTGGTGCATCGCCGACCTCGCGATCATGGCCGCCGGGTGCATCACCGTGCCCACCTACACCACCAACACCCGCCGCGATCACGCGCACATCCTCGACAATTCGGGCGCGCGCGCGGTGTTCGTCTCGAACGAGAAGCTGCTCGCCCCGCTGGTCGGCGCGATCGCGCAGACGGGGCTCGCCGAGCACGTCATCGGCATTGACGCTCTCAAGCCACGGCAGACCGGCAGCTTCCAGTATCACGGCTGGGAAAGCCTCATCACCGGCGACGCCGCGGCGGCGCGGGCCGCGGTCGATGAGCGCATTTCCCGCATCGATCGCTCGGAGACGGCCTGCCTCATCTACACCAGTGGCACCGGCGGCGCTCCGAGAGGCGTGATGCAGCACCACGGCGCGATCCTGTGCAACGTCGCTGGCGCCGCCGAAGTGCTGATCGAGGATTTCGGCATCAAGGACGAACGCTTCCTGTCCTTCCTCCCGCTCTCCCATGCCTATGAGCATTCCGGCGGCCAGTACCTGCCGATCGGCGTGGGCGCCGAAATCTTCTATTCCGAAGGTCTCGAGAAGCTCGCCAGCAACATCGAGGAAACGCGGCCCACCATCATGGTCGTCGTCCCGCGCCTGTTCGAGGTGCTGCGCACCCGGATCATGAAGCAGGTCGAAAAGCAGGGCAAGGTCGCCAACTACATGATGGATGCCGCGCTCAAGATTGCCGAGCATTCCAAGGAGGGGAAGAAGCGCCTGCGCGACCGGCCGCTCGACTATCTGGTCGAGCGCACGCTGCGGCCGAAGATCCGCCAGAAGTTCGGCGGCCGGATCAAGGCGATGGTATCGGGCGGCGCGCCGCTCAACCCCGAAGTCGGCAACTTCTTCGACGCGATGGGCCTCACCATGCTGCAGGGCTACGGCCAGACCGAGGCCGGGCCCGTGATCAGCTGCAACCGCCCGAAGGTCGGCCTCAAGATGGACACCGTCGGCCCGGCCCTGCGCGGCGTCGAAGTGCGGATCGCCGAGGACGGCGAGATCCTCGTGCGCGGCGAGCTTGTCATGCACGGCTACTGGCGCAACGAGGCCGAGACCGCGCGCACATTGAAGGTGGATCCGGCCGATCCGGCGGGCCTCCCGTGGCTGCACACCGGCGACATCGGGCATATCGACCCCAAGGGCCGGATCGTCATCACCGACCGCAAGAAGGACATGATCGTCAACGACAAGGGCGACAACATCGCGCCCCAGAAGGTCGAAGGCATGCTGACGCTCCAGCCCGAGATCGCGCAGGCGATGGTGAGCGGCGACAAGCGGCCCTATGTGGTCGGCCTGATCGTCCCCGATGCCGAGTGGGCGCTCGAGTGGGCCCGGGCCAACGGCGAGAAGTTCGACTTGAAGGCGCTTCAGGAGCTCCCCGCCTTCAAGAACGCGGTGCGCGCAGCGGTCGACCGGACCAACGCCGACCTCTCGGTGATCGAGAAGGTCCGCCAGTTCGCCTTTGCCGACGAGGCGTTCTCGATCGAGAACGAGGAAATGACGCCGAGCATGAAGATCCGCCGCCACAAGATCCGCGAGCGGTACCAGGAACGGGTGGACGGGCTGTATCGGGGGTGAGGCGCTGAGCTTTAACCCGGCGTCACCCCGGGCTTGATCTGGGGCCGGGCTTGCTGGGCGCGCATGGCTCGACCTTGGCTTTTGCAGCCAAGGCCTTGATCTGACCAAGCTGGTGATGAAGCCGGGTCTGTGCCGCTTCCAGCGCGGCGAGGGTGTCGAGCATCTCGATCCGCGAGAGTTGCATCGGGGGATGGCGCGTCTCGATCTTTCCGTCGAATGATCGGTGGCGTATCGTCACCCCCTGTCGCGAGGCCTTGATCTGGCCGTGGGCGAGCGGCGCACGGGTGTCATGGAGCGCCTCCCACTCGGCAATCCGCTCTAGCGCAGCCTTGCCGTGTCCGCCGAACCTTTCGGGTGTGATGCACGCGGCGAGGGCCTTTAGCCGAGCCGACGCGAAAGGGTGGCGCGCATCGCGCCCAACCGACAATCCGGTCCCCTCCAGCGCACTCAGGCAATCGGCCACCGAATGTTCGGCTCGCGAAAAGACTTCGATGCAGCACCCTCGCCAGGCACAGACTGCGACCGACCATTCGTCGAGGCCGAAGAAGCTGATTTCGTTGACATCGAAGTGCGCCGACATGGAGAGCCTATAGAAGGCAATCACTTAATCCTTCGTCACCCGTTGCGCCGCGCTGCCGTGAGCCGCCGTTAATTACCTCATTTGACGTAAGCCACTGCCGCGGGATACACCCTTGCAGCGGGGCACTCCCGCGCCGGGGGGCACACACATGGCGGCTGGGGACGACGGGCGGGCGGCGATCGGCGCTGCGGCGATGCGCAAGACGCTCTGGCGGATCATTCCGCTGATCCTGGTCGCCTACCTCTTCGCCTATATGGACCGGGTCAACGTCAGCTTCGCCGCGGCCGAGATGAACGCCGACCTCAAGTTCAGCGCGACCATCTACGGCCTCGGGAGCGGGCTGTTCTTCCTGGGGTATGCGCTGTTCGAGATCCCCTCGAACCTCCTGCTGGTGCGCTTCGGCGCGCCGCCGTGGATCGCGCGGATCATGGTCACCTGGGGGCTGCTCTCGGCGGGCATGATGTTCGTCGAGACGCCCATGCAGTTCTACGTTCTGCGCTTCCTGCTCGGGGTGGCGGAAGCGGGCTTCTTCCCCGGCGTGATCACCTATTTCGCGCTGTGGTTCCCGCCCTGTCACCGCAGCCGTGCGGTCAGCCGCTTCTACATAGCAGGCCCCCTCGCTTCGGTGGTGATGGGCGCGATGTCGGGCTGGCTCCTCTCGCTCGACGGCACCGCGGGGATGCACGGCTGGCAATGGCTGTTCCTCGCGCAGGGCCTGCCGACGGTGTTCGTCGGCCTAGCGGTGCTCGCCTTCCTGCCCGACAGCCCGGCGACAGTGGCGTGGCTCGACCCGGCGGAGAAGGAGTGGATCGCCGAGGAGCTGGCGCGCGAGCAACGCCTGATCGGCGGGTCGGCGAGCCACGACATGCTCGCCACGCTGCGCAATCCGCGCGTGCTGATGTTCGGTGCGATCGGTTTCACCTGCATAGGGGCCGGGATCACCTTCACGCTCTCGGCGCCGCTGGTGCTGGCGAAGGCGACCGGGCTGCCGATCGCCGAGATCGGCTACCTTACGGCGGTCGGCGGGCTGATCGGCACCGCCGCCATGCTCGCCATCGGCAACCGCGCCGACCACAGCGGCGACCGGTTCTTCTATGCGAGCGCGTGCGCTGGCGTGACGGCGGCGGCGATGTTCGTCATCATGCTCGCACCATCCCCTGCCGTGGTGGTCGGGGCCTATCTCGTGCTCGCCACGGTCCTCTTCTCGATCTCGATGCTGATCGCCTCGGCATGGACCGAGGCGCTGCCGCAGCGCGAGATCGCGGTGGGGGCGGCGGCGATCAACACGATCTCGCAGGTGGGCGCCTTCGTCGCGCCTTTCGCATGGGGCGTGGCGACCGATGCGAGCGGAAGCTACACGGCAGGACTAGCGGGCACCGGGCTGATGATGGCGGCGAGCGCTCTGCTGATCATGGTCATGCGCGGACAGGTGCGCGCGCAGGCACTGCGCGCCGCCGCGGTCTGAGCGCCTTCAATAAGGCGGCTCGGCCCGCTCGCGCTGCGCCCTGGCCGCTGCCGTCCACCACGCCAGATCATCGGCGAAGCGCGGGAACTGCCTTTCGAGCGCCTTGCCCGCGTCGCCCACCGGCGTGCCGCCTTCGTCCAGCGCGTCCTTGATCGGCCCGACCGCGATGGTGCTCGAGATCACCACCATGCCCATCTCGCCGAGGATGTCGCGCCACGCCAGCGCCGAGCGCACCCCGCCGAGCCGCCCGGCGGAGTAGCTGGCGATGGCCGCGGGGCGCCAGAACCACTCCTCGAGGAAATGGTCGGTGAGGTTCTTGAGGCCGGGCTGCACGCTCCAGTTGTATTCGCCGACAACGAACAGGAAGGCATCGGCTCCGCGGATCTTTACTGCGAGCGTTTCGAGCGCCTCCGGGGCCTCTCCCTTGGGGTATTCCTTGTACATGCGGTCGAGCATCGGGAGATCGAGCGTCTTTGCGTCGATCAGCTCCACCTCCGCCCCGCGTTCGGCGAGCTGGCGCACGCAGTAGTCGGCAAGGCGGATGCCCTGCCGGTCGCGGCGGTAGGATCCGTAGAACACGAGGATGCGGTCGGCCATCGGCAGTCTCCTTTGGGCGGATACGCTAGCGCGGAGATGCCGCCATGGCTTGTTCCTTTCCGGTAAGCCGTGCCCTTGATGCGGTTACGAAAAATTCGGGGTGGCCGCTTGGGGGCGCGAACCCTAGACCCCTTGGCATGACGACCGGGCTCGATGTGCTGACCGAAAAGGAGAAGCAGGCGCTGCGGCTGATCCTGCGCGGCCATGACGCCAAGTCCTCCGCGCGCGAGCTTGGCCTGTCGGTGCACACCGTGAACGAGCGGCTGCGCGAGGCGCGGCGCAAGCTTGGCGTGACCAGCAGCCGCGAGGCGGCACGGCGGCTGCTGGCGGAGGAGGGGGAAGAGACCCCCGGAACGCCCCCCGAATTTCATGCGCACAAGGCTTTGGGGGATGCGCCAGGGGCGGCTTCGGCAGCAGAGATGACGGCATCCGCCACCCGGCGGTGGGCGTGGTTCGGCCTCAAGCCCGGCCTCGCCCTCCCCATGATCGGAGTGCTTGCCATGTCGTTGATCCTTGCCGCCCTGTTCCTCCCGGCCTCGCCCTTGCCGGTGCTCGCGCCCTCCCCCGCAGTGATGACGGCCGCCGCAGCCGAGAGCGAAGCCGCCGGTGCCGCGCGCGCCGCGGAGGATTTCCTGAAGCTGATCGACGAGAGCCGCTGGGCTGACAGCTATGCCGCCACCGGTGCGCAGTTCCGCAAGCTCAACACGCTGGAACGCTGGAGCGAGGTATCCGCCAAGGTGCGCCCGCCGCTCGGCAAGGTGCTGACCCGCGATCTGGTCAGCAACGAATTCGTCCCCGCCCCGCCGAAGGGCTACCGCCTCGTCAAGTTCCGCTCGGCCTATGCCAACGGCACCGAGCAGACCGAAAGCCTGTCGCTGGCGTGGGAGGATGGCGCGTGGAAGGTCGCGGGGATCGTCTTCGACTGAGGAGGGACCGGGCCGCCCGGCGGGCCGCCGCTCGCGCGACGCCGCCTTGCAGCGGGGCTGCGCGGCTGCCCGCCTCAATACATATGCTGGCCGCCGTTGATGCTCATGGTGGAGCCGGTCATGAAGCCGCCGTTCTCGGAGGTGAGGAAGGCCACCCCGCGGGCGATTTCCTCGGCCATGCCGAGCCTTCCCACCGGGATCTTGGCGACGATCTTCTCGAGCACCGCGGGCGGCACGGCGGCGACCATGTCGGTGTCGATATAGCCCGGCGCGATGGCGTTGACCGTCACCCCGAACTTCGCGCCTTCCTGCGCCAAGGCCTTGGTAAAGCCGTGAATTCCACTCTTCGCCGCGGCGTAGTTGACCTGCCCGTATTGCCCCGCCTGCCCGTTGATCGAGCCGATGTTGACGATCCGCCCCCACCCGCGCTCGCGCATGCCGGGGAAGGTCGCCTTGGCCATGTTGAAGCACCCGCCGAGGTTGATGCGCATGACATCGTTCCAGTCCTCGAAGCTCATCTTGTGCAAGGTCCCGTCGCGGGTGATGCCGGCGTTGTTGACGACGATGTCGACCGGGCCGTGATCCGCTGCGACCCGGGCGCAGCCTTCGAGGGTCGCCTCGTGATCGCCGACGTCCCACCTGTAGGCAGGGATGCCCGTTGCCGCCGTGAAGATGCGGGCCTTTTCCTCATTCCCGGCGTAATTGGCGATGACCGTGTGGCCCTGGCGCTGCAAGCGCTTGCAGATCGCCTCCCCGATTCCGCGCGTCCCTCCGGTGACGATGGCAACCCGGCCCATGGCAATTCTCCCCTTTGTCCGCGACATGCGTTTGGCCCAACCTAGCCATGACGTAGGGGAAGGGGAAGCTGCGAATAGCTATGCCGCAAAGGGGGGTCTGGAGGGGGTCTGGCAGGGGTCTAACCGGGGTCTGGGCGGGGTCAAGACGCGCGCAAATACGGGCTGGACCATCCCTGCAGCGACATCGGTTTTTCGAGAGAGAATGCCTACACGCCCAAGCAGGCGGCAGCGCGTGCGCGGATCAGAACTTGATCTGCGTGCCCACGTAGACGGCCTGGCTGTCCTGCACCGAGTTGGTCAGCGGATCGATCCGCTCACGCTCTTGCGAGTAACGCACCCCGGCGGTCACGTTCAGGTTCTTCGAGAGGCGGAAGCTGCCGCCGACGCCCACGGTCTGCGCGGCGGTGGAATCGAGCGTATTGGGCGAACGGCCCACGATCTCGCGATCCTCGAGCTCGATCCGCGGCTGCAGGCGCGAGGGCTTGTCGGCGTCCTTGGGCTTCGAAGGTTCGAACTGCGCGAGGTCGGGCATCGCGAGGTTGCGGACATTGGCCGACAGATCGACCGTCCGCGCGAAGCTCTGATAGCCGCGCGCCGCTCCGAGCTGGAACTTGCTCACGTCGAGCGCGGCGAGGCCGGGCGCGCGACCGGGCGCGGTTTCGGGAAGCTTGCGGACCGAGACGATGCGCGCCGCATCGTCGTCGACACGCACCGCGACCGTCACCGTGCGCATGCCGGAGATCGGCGGCGCACTGGCGGGGGTGAAGCGGATGCCGCGGGCCCGCGCCTTGTCGGCAACGCGCGCGGCAAGAGCGGGATCGACCGAGGCGGGGGTGAACATGCCGATGCCGAGCGCATCGCGGCCCATGCCCTTCAGGGCACTGGCGTTCAGGGGCATGCCGTTGTGGACCAGCGCGAGACCCGCGCTCGGCACGGCCAGCGCCAGCGCCCCGCACAGGGCGAGCAGCGGCAGCGGATAGTGCCCCTTTGCCAACCTGTTGCGCCGCACCGTCATGACCGAACCTGTCGCCTTCTTCCAATACCCGGCCAATGCCTGACCATAATTTGCCTGAACGCCGCATGAGTCGCGGGCTTGGCTACGATCAATCAATAGGCGGGCCTTGCCCCGTTGCAATGGCCTGAGAGACGGACTGACAGATTAGCCAGCCACCTGTGGCACCATGCACACATAAATACATCGAATGATTTGAATTCAGCCTGCGTAAAGCCCGCAGGGCGCTGAGGTCGCGCCAGCCCCGGTGCCGCCCGGTGACAGGAGCCTTTTCAAGCTTGGTGCTTGCCGCCGGGGGGCTTGCCACTATAGAGCGGGGCCGAGACAGATAACGAGGATGATCCGGCTGTGACACGCGCCACCTTCGCCCCCTTCCGCCCGGCCCGCTTGCGCAACAGCATGGGCGGCGCTTTCGGCACCGCGCTGCTCGGCGGGGCGCTGGTCGCTCTTTCGGCTTGCGGCGGCCGTGAAAACCCCAAGACCGACCTTCAGGCCGCGCAGATCAACACCATCGGCGTGAATTCCTACCTGTGGCGCGCCTCGCTCGAGACGGTGGCATTCGCCCCGCTGCTTCAGGTCGACAGCACCGGCGGCGTGATCGTCACCGACTGGTACGCCAACCCCTCGAACCCGACCGAGCGGGTCAAGCTGACCATCTCGATTCTCGATCAGGACCTGCGCGCCGATGCGCTGCGGGTCGCGGCGAGCCGCCAGGTCAACACCAACGGCAACTGGGTCGAAGCCCCGGTGCAGGCGGCGACGGTGCAGAAGCTCGAGGACATCATCCTCACCAAGGCCCGCGACCTGCGCCGCCAGGCTCTGGCTTCCTGAACGCCTCTGGCGTCCTGAGTTCACGCTTCCCACTGAAAGCCGTTCATGACTGATACGCGTTTCGACCCTGCCGTCGCCGATGAACGCTGGCAGCGCGCCTGGACGGACGCGGGGACGTTCACCGCCGACAGCGACAGCCCCAAGCCCAAGAGCTACATCCTCGAGATGTTCCCCTATCCTTCGGGGCGCATCCACATGGGCCATGTGCGCAACTACACGATGGGCGATGTGCTGGCGCGCTACCAGAAGATGCGCGGGTTCGAGGTGCTGCACCCGATGGGCTGGGACGCCTTCGGGATGCCGGCGGAAAACGCCGCGATGGAGAAGGGCGTCCACCCCGGCGGCTGGACCCGCCAAAACATCGCGCAGATGAAGGCGCAATTGCAGCGCATCGGCTTCGCGCTCGACTGGACCCGCGAATTCGCCACCTGCGATCCCGAATATTACGGCCACGAACAGGCGCTGTTCGCCGACCTCTATGAGGCAGGCCTCGTCTACCGCAAGGAATCGACCGTCAACTGGGACCCGGTCGACATGACCGTGCTCGCCAACGAGCAGGTGATCGACGGCAAGGGCTGGCGGTCCGGCGCCGAGGTCGAGAAGCGCAAATTGAACCAGTGGTTCCTCAAGATCACCGACTTCGCGGACGATCTGCTGGAGGGGCTCGGTAAGCTCGAGGACTGGCCCGAGAAGGTCCGGCTGATGCAGGAGAACTGGATCGGCAAGTCGCAGGGGCTGGAGTTCTCGTTCGATCTCTCCGACGGCGGCAAGCTGCCCGTCTACACCACGCGCCCCGACACGATCTTCGGCGCGAGCTTCTGCGCCATCGCGGCCGATCACCCGATCGCCCAAGGGCTGGCGAACGATCCCGAGGTCGCCGCCTTCATCGAAGCGTGCAAGCGCGGCGGGACCAAGGCGGCGGAAGTCGAGACGGCGGAGAAGCTGGGCTACCGCACCGCGATCACCGCGCGCCATCCCTTCACCGGCGAGCCGCTCCCGCTCTTCATCGCCAACTTCGTGCTGATGGAATACGGCACCGGCGCGGTGATGGGCGTGCCGGGGCATGACCAGCGCGACTTCGAATTCGCGACCAAGTACGAGCTGCCGATCCTGCGCGTCGTCGCCACCGATCCCGCGCGCGCGGGCGACCCCTTCAAGGGTGAGGCCGAGGCGGGCGACGGGGTGATCGTCAACTCCGATTTCCTCAATGGCATGAGCGTCGAGGCGGCCAAGCAGGAAGTCATCACCCGCGCAGAAAGCGGCGGCTGGGGCGAGGGCCGCACCGTCTGGCGTCTGCGCGACTGGGGCGTTTCGCGCCAGCGCTATTGGGGCACGCCGATCCCCTTCATCCATTGCGAGACTTGCGGCGTGGTGCCTGTCCCCAAGGACCAGCTTCCGGTCACCCTGCCCGAGGATGTCAGCTTCGACATCCCCGGCAATCCCTTGGAGCGCCATCCGACCTGGAAGCATGTCGACTGCCCCAAGTGCGGCGCAGCGGCGCGGCGCGAGACCGATACGCTCGACACCTTCGTGGACAGCTCGTGGTACTTCCTGCGTTTCGCCAGCCAGCCCGCCGACCGGCCCTTCGACCCGGAGGAAGTCGCCAAGTGGATGCCGGTGCAGCACTATATCGGCGGCATCGAGCACGCGATTCTGCACCTGCTCTACGCGCGGTTCTGGACGCGGGCGCTCGCGCAGATCGGCAAGATCACCGTGCAGGAGCCCTTCGCGGCGCTGTTCACGCAAGGCATGGTGACGCACGAGACCTACAGCCGCACCGATCCGGCGCGCGGGGTGCCGGTGTTCTTCTCGCCCGAGGAGGTGAACCGCACCTCCGAGGGCGCAAGCCTGCTCGCCGACAAGGCACCCGTCGAGGTCGGCCGCGTCATCAAGATGTCGAAGTCGAAGAAGAACGTCGTCGACCCCGATGCGATCATCGCCCGCCACGGCGCGGATGCGGTGCGCTGGTTCATGCTCTCCGATTCGCCGCCCGAGCGCGACCTGCCGTGGTCCGACGCCGGGATCGAGGGCTGCGCCCGTTTCGTGCAGCGTCTGTGGCGGCTGTTCTCGGCCTATGACGCCGCGGCGCAGGGCGAGGACAAGGCTCTGGATCGCAAGACCCACCAGACCATTGCGGCGGTGGCTTCCGACATCGAGGCGCTGGGCTTCAACAAGGCCGTGGCGCGCATCTACGAGCTGACCGGCATGGTCGAGAAGGCCGCGCCCTCGGCGAGCCGCTCCGCCGCGATCCGCGCGCTCGTCCACCTCGCCGCGCCCATGATGCCGCACCTCGCCGAAGAGGCTTGGGCAAAGATGGGGGAGGGCCTGATCGCCGACGCCGCTTGGCCTGCCGTCGATCCCGCCCTGCTCGTCGATGACGAGGTGACCATCGCGATCCAGCACATGGGCAAGCTGCGCGACACCGTCACCGCGCCCAAGGGGGCCTCCAAGGACACGCTCGAAGCGCTGGCGATGGCATCGGCCAACCTGCAACGCTCGATTGATGGTGCCGCGATCCGCAAGGTGATTGTCGTGCCCGACCGATTGGTGAATATCGTCACCTGATGCGGATTCTTCTCGCCCTCGCGGCCTCGCTGGCCCTCACCGCCTGCGGCCTCACGCCGATGTATGCGGGCGGGAGCAGCGCCGGGGTGGCGCAGGGCATGGCCGCGGTCGAGATCCCCGCGATCCAGGGGCGCGGCGGGTGGCTGGTCAAGAACGCGCTCGAAGCCCGCCTTGGGGTCGCTGGCGAGAGCGCACCGCGCTACCGGCTCGACGTGCGACTGGACGATTCGCTCGAGGCCCTCGGCGTCCTCAACGATGACACCATCAGCCGCGAGCGCCGCATCCTGCGTGCGCGCTACCAGCTCGTCGATATCGCGACCGGATCGGTGCTGCTCGATGCGACCGCGGGTTCGGATGCGGGGATCGACGTGGTTTCCAGCGAATATGCGACCATCGCCGCCGAGCAGAAGGCGCTTGAGAACCTCGCGCTCGATGTTGCCGACCGCATGGCGACGCAGATCGCGCTGACGCTGTCGGCCCGGGCGCCGGGCTCAGCCCCCGACCGGCCGTGACGGCCCGATGAAGGCTCCATGAAGGCTAAGCACAGCGATTTAGTCCGCGGCTTTCCGGCAGGCGCGCTGGGCTGCCGGATCTTCTTTTTCTGCGGACCCGACGAGGCAGGCGCCAGCGCCGCCGCCGCCCGCCTTGCCGCCGCACTCCCCGATGCGGGCGAGCGGGTGGAGATCGCCGGGGCGGACCTGCGCCGCGATCCGGCGCTGCTTGGCGACGAGGCGCGCTCCTCCTCGCTGTTCGGCGGGCAGCGCCACATCTGGGTGCGGGCCAGCGGCGACGATGCACATGACGCACTCCAGTTCCTGATCGAGACGGCAGAGGCCGGCGCGGGAGAGGCGGCGCCGGTGTTCGTCGTCGCCACCTCGGCCACCGACAAGTCGCGCACCGCCAAGCTGCTCGAAAAGCGCAAGGATGCGCTGGTGGCGATGTTCCACCCGCCCGATCTCAAGGACGTCGCGCAGGCGGTGCGCGGCATGGCGGACGCGGCGGGCCTGAGGCTCGGCGGGGACCTTGCCGAACGCATCGCGCGCGGCGCGGGGCTCGACGTGCGGCTCGCCCAGTCGGAAGTCACCAAGCTGGCGCTCTATTGCGACGCCGACCCGCAGGCGCCGCGCCCCGCCACGCCCGATGATTACGCCGCGATCGGCGCCCCGACCGAAGAGGACGGCTTTGCCCCGCTGGTCAACGCGGTGCTCGGCGGCGAGCTCGGCAAGCTCGCGGGCGAGATCAGGCGGATGCGCGAGCTCGGCCTCAACCCGGTCGGCGTCGCGCTGGCATTGGAGCGGCGCGCGGCGCAGCTTGCCCAGATCGCAGGCCGGATCGGCGCAAGCGGGCGCATCCCGTCGCTGAACCCGGGCGAGAAGATGAGCCTCGGCATCTTCTTCCGCGAAGAACGCGCGATCACCCAGCAATTCGAGCGCTGGATGCTGCCCGCCGCCCGCGGATCGCGCGAGTCGCGACTCGACAGACTGGTGCCGCGGCTGACCGCTTTGCACCGCAGCCTTCTCGCCAATAGCCAGGCGGCCGAGTTAATGCTCGCGCAGGAACTGTCCGAAATCGGGAGGTACGCCGCGAGGCGAGCCTGAAAAGCGACGAACTGTTTTCGCATATGCACAAGTTTTCTTTTAACTGTGCGATGAACGAGTGGTAAAGCAAACCCGGGTCGTGCCTTCGGGGGAAGGTAAATCATGAACCGCGCCACGTCAGATCTGCTGGACGCCGTAAGGCACGAATCCGTCGAGGGGCGCCTTGCGCCCTCTCTCGAGCGGCGTCGTCTTCGCGCCTATGCCGTGATGCTGGTTGCCGACGGTTCGCTGTTCATCCTCAGCTTCGCCCTCGCCGGACTGCTGTGGCTTGGCCAATGGGGCGAGCCGCGCGCGATGATCGCTGCGCAGGCGCTGCTGCCGGTGTATTTCACCCTTGCGTTCTACAACGGCACCTACGGCGTCACGGCCTTGGGGGATTGGCTGTTCGCCACCCGAAAGTCCCTGACCGCGCTGGTCATTTCCGCAGCGCTCGTGAACTTCCTCGCCTTCTACGCCAAGTCCAACGACGATTTCTCGCGCGCGACCGTGACGCTCGGCCTGCTGTTCAGCGGGATCGCGCTGGTGGCGCTGCGGCGGGTGATGGCGATGGTCATCGCCAACCGCTGGGGCGGGCGGGTTTCCAACCGGCTGGTGATCGACGACGGCGGTTCGACCTTCGCCTTCGCCGGGGCGGACCGCATCGCAGCGGCCGATTACGGGCTCAATCCCGGCAGCCATGATCCCTTCATGCTCGACCGGCTCGGCAAGCTGCTGCGCAATCAGGACAAGGTGGTTGTGACCTGCCCGATGGAGCGGCGCGGCGACTGGGCGTTCCTGCTCAAGTCGGCCGGGGTCTATGGCGAGATCGTCAGCGAGCCGGCGCACGAGCTGGGCGCCGTCGGCGTGCACCGTTACGACGATCTCGACCGGACGACGCTGGTGGTCTCGACCGGACCGCTCGCCTTGCGCGCGCGCATCCTGAAGCGGCTCTTCGACCTTGCGGTCGCCGGGGGCGCGCTGATCGCGCTGTCTCCGCTGCTGATCCTGGTTGCGGCGCTGATCAAGCTCGAGGACGGCGGGCCGGTGCTGTTCGTCCAGCGGCGGCTGGGGCGCGGCAACCAGTTCTTCGAGATGTTCAAGTTCCGCTCGATGCGCGAGGAAAAGCTCGATCACGCCGGCGAGCGATCGGCATCGCGTGACGATGACCGGGTGACCCGCATCGGCGCCTTCATCCGCCGCACCAGCATCGACGAGCTGCCGCAGATCCTCAACGTGATCAAGGGCGACATGTCGATCGTGGGCCCGCGCCCGCACGCGCTGGGCAGCCGCGCCAACAACAAGTATTTCTGGGACATCGACCGCAAGTACTGGCAGCGCCACTGCCTCAAGCCGGGGCTGACCGGCCTCGCACAGGTGCGCGGCCACCGCGGCGCGACCGAGCTGGAGAGCGACCTCACCGACCGGTTGCAGTCCGATCTCGAGTATATCGCGGGCTGGTCGCTGACCCGCGATCTCGGCATCGTGCTGCGCACCGTCAGGGTGCTGACGCACGAGAACGCGTTCTAGGTCAGCCGATCTCGAGCGCTGCACGGGCGAGGCCAGCCTCGTAGGCAGCTACGGCCTCGCGATATTGCCATTTCTTGCGCCGGACGATGGTATGGGCCACCAAACCGTACGCGCCGGGTATTGCGGCAGCGCCGAGCCAGATCGGCAGGTTGTCGAGCCTGCCCCACCGCAAGTAGTCCGTCGCCGCAAAGATGATCATGGCAGCGGCCAATCCCCAGGTCACCCAAGCGAAGGTGTTCATCAAGCTCCACGCGATGTGCCCCTCGGGGCGTCCGGTGCGCGGGTTCGTCGTGTGGGAAAGGAAATTCGCCACGGGCGCCTCGACCAACGTGCGCCCTAGTTCGGCTTCTTCTCGCCGTCCTGCGGGACCGAGAAGCTTCCCGTCACCCGCCCACGGCCTCCAGGCGCACCCGGCGCTGCGGAGCTCCCGCCCGCTGCCGCGCCGTCGACGGTGGAAACGCCCGTGTCAAGGTCGATCACCAGCCGCCCGCCTTCGAGCGTGTCCGTCCCGCGGCGCAGGCGGACATTGCCCGCCATGGTGATGATCCGGCGGTTGAAATCGTAGATCGCGTTGTCGCCGCTGGCGCGCTCGTCGCCGCGGGTGATGACGACGCCGCCGGTCGCGGTGATGCGCTGGATTTCCAGCTTGCCGGCGTCGGTGAAGTTGACCAGCATCCGGTCGGAGGTGAGCCTGAGGCCCGCCTGATTGACGATCACCCCGCCGCTGAAGATCACCTGGTTGGCCTTGTCGTCGAGCACGAACTTGCCCGCGTCATAGGTCACCGGCGCGCGCGAATCGTGCCGGGCGATGCCTTGGGCGGCAAGGTTCATCCCTCCCGCCAGCGCTGCGGTCAGCGCGAAACCGCCGATCCCCCACACGAGAGCGAGGCGCATGAAGGGCGTGCGGGTGGCGGTATTAGTCATCGCGGCATCCTCGTCTGGCCGGGAATCATCGTGAAGCGGGCATTGCCCTCGAGCGTGATGGTGCGCGAGGGCAGGTCGGCGCGCAAGGTGTCGGCGGAGAAGGCACCCGATGGCACCTCGCCCGAAACCCCCGCGTCGCCCCGCATGGTGCGCGCCTTGAGGTCGAGCGAGACGCCGCTGGCGGTCATCGCATAGCCGTCCGACGCGGCGAACCGCACCGGGCCTTCGACCGCCACTGTCTCCTTGTCGATGTCATAGACCCCGCCCTCGGCAGTGAGGCGCGCGGGGCCATCGGTGAGCAGGATCTGCGCCACCAGGTCCTGCATCCGCACCAGACCCTCGATCCCGGACCGCTGCACCGCCTCGCCCGCGAGCAGCGAGAAGGGCCGGCCCTGATTGTCGCGGCCGCGATACATCGCCTTGTCGACCGCCAGACGGTCGTTGATCTGCGCGACCTTGTTGCGATCGAGCAGGAAGCTGACCTCGCCGCGCTGGCTGAACGGGGTGAGAATCATCAGCGCGGCGACAACGCCCACGCCCATCGGCAGCGCCCGCGCGAGGAAGCGCACCAGCCGGTCGTGCGAGCCGCCCGGCGCGGCAAAGGTCTGCCGCCGGCTGCGCAGCGCGCGTGCCTCACTGGTTTCGATGCTCTGTTCGGGGGCCATGACGGTGCTTTGCCTGCCGCATCCTTACATGTGGCTGAAGATGTCGTTCTCGGCCCAGCCGGCGATGTCGAGAGCCGCGCGGGTGGGCAGGAAGGCGAAGCACGCCTGCGCGATGGCCATGCGCCCCTCGCGTTCGAGCCGGATGGTGAGCTCGTCGCGCAGCCGGTGGAGGTAGCGCACGTCGCTTGCAGCATAATCGCGCTGCGGCTCGCTGATGACCGGCCCGCCCCAGTCGCTCGACTGCTGCTGCTTGGAGATGTTCTCGCCCAGCAGCTCCTCGACGAGGTTCTTGAGGCCGTGGCGGTCGGTATAGGTGCGGACCAGCTTGCTGGCGATCTTGGTGCAGAACACCGGCCCCGCCGTCACGCCGAGATAATACTGGATCGCGGCGAGATCGAAGCGGCCGAAGTGGTAGATCTTCTCGCGCGCAGGATCGCCGAGCACCGCCTTGAGGTTGGGCGCGTCATAGGAACTGCCGGGGCCGAAGCGCACCAGATGCTCGTCGCCCGATCCGTCCGAAAGCTGCACCACGCACAGCCGGTCACGGTGGGTGATGAGGCCCATGGTCTCGGTATCGACCGCGATCGCGCTCGAACCGGTGAGGACGCCTGCGGGAAGGTCTTCTTCGTGAAAATGGACTGCCATGGGCGAAGCCCTACGCGCATTGGGGAAAGAGGGAAAGGGGCAGTGGCCCTCGGTGCGGCGGCGCGTGTAGGCTCCCGGTTCATGGCAAACGAAACCATCCCCGAAAGCTGGCGCGGCGTCTTGGAGCCGGTGCTGTCCACGCCCGAGGCGCGGCGGCTCGGCGGGTGGCTCACCGCGGAGGAAGCGGCCGGCAAGCAGGTCTTTCCGCCGCGCGGCACCCGCCTTGCCGCGCTCGCGCTCACGCCGCTCGAGGATGTGCGCTGCGTGATCCTGGGGCAAGACCCCTATCACGGGCCGGGTCAGGCGCATGGCCTCGCTTTCTCCGTGCAGGCCGGGGTGCGCCCGCCACCCAGCCTCGTCAACATCTACAAGGAGCTGGAGAGCGACCTCGGCCTGCCGCGGCCCGCGACCGGCGATCTGACGCCGTGGGCGCGGCAGGGCGTGCTGCTGCTCAACAACACGCTGACGGTCGAGGGGGGGCAAGCGGGGAGCCACGCCGGGCGCGGCTGGGACGCGGTGACGGACGCCTGCGTTGCTGCCGTGGCCGAGCGCGCCGAGCCGACCGTCTTCATTCTCTGGGGCAGCCATGCAAAGAAGAAGGCGAGCCGGGTGCCCGCCTTGGGCCGCGCCTCTCACCACCTCGTGCTGACCTCCGCGCATCCGAGCCCATTGTCGGCGCATAACGGCTTCTTCGGCTCGCGCCCGTTCAGCCAGACCAATGCGTTTCTGGAGGAAGCCGGGCGCGGCACGATCGATTGGAGGATATGATGAGCGACGACGTGATCCTGTGCGAGGTGGCCGATGGCGTCGCCACCGTGACCCTCAACCGCCCTCAGGCGATGAACGCGCTGAACCGCGCACTGCGCAAGCGTCTCGCCGAGGTGATGCGGCAGATCGATGCGGATGACGCCGTGCGCGCGGTGATCCTTACCGGGGCTGGTGAGCGCGCTTTCACCGCCGGGCTCGATCTCAAGGAACTCGGCAGCGAGGCGGGCGCCTTGGGCAGCGCCAACGCCACCGACCCCGCCGACAACCCGGTCAAGGCGATCGAACTGTGCCGCAAGCCGGTGATTGGCGCGATCAATGGCGTCGCGATCACCGGCGGTTTCGAGGTCGCGCTCGCCTGCGACGTGCTGGTGGCCAGCACCAACGCCCGCTTCGCCGACACCCACGCGCGGGTCGGCATCGTGCCGGGCTGGGGCCTGTCGCAGAAGCTCAGCCGCATGATCGGGATCAGCCGCGCGAAAGAACTCGCCTTCACCGGCAATTTCCTCGACGCGGAGACCGCCCACGCCTGGGGGCTGGTGAACCATGTGGTCGCGCCCGACGAACTCCTCCCCCTCGCCCGCAAGCTGGCGGGTGATATGGCCGGGATCGATCCGGCGTTCCTCGGCCTCTACAAGCGGCTGATCGACGACGGTTATGCGCAAAGCTTCGGCGAGGGCCTCGCGCTCGAAGCGAGCCGGTCGGGCGCCGCAAACTCTGCCGTCGCGCCCGAGGAAGTCGAAGCCCGCCGCGCCGCCGTGCAGGAGCGGGGCAGGGGGCAGGGGTAGAGGCGGCTTCCGGGCGGTCAGCAAATTCGTAAGGTGAGTTTGCTACCGGCAATCGGATGACGAAGGACAAAGCCTCCCGCGCCATCGTGCCGCCGACCTTTTTCGCAAAGGCGCTGCTGCCGTTCGCGGTCCCCATCCTGCTGACCTTCGCGCTGCTGCTCCTCGTGGGCGAGGCGTGGCCGCGCAACATCGCGGAAGGATCGGGGCTCAAGCTGGCGGGGTTCATCGCGACCGCGGTGACGAGCCTGCTCGCCTGGCATTTCGTCACCCGCGGCGTCGCCGATGGCCGGGTGCAGAAGGCCGCGGCGCTGCTGTGCGGGGTCGCCGGGCTGATGGGCTGGCCGGTGTGGAGCGTCGGCATCATGCCCAGCGTCAACGGCGCAAGCTTCGGGCCTGCGCAGACGGTGCGGATGGTGCTCGAGCGGACGGCGGCGACCACCGTCAGCCGCAGCAACCGGCTCAACCACTGGGCATGGCTGCGTCCCGAAGCAGAGGACTCACCGGTGCAGGCGGGGCGCTACTTCATCCCCGAGGAGGCCTACCGCGACTGGACCGCCCGCCAGCCCGGCACCGTTTCCATGACGATCGCGAGAGGGATGCTCGGCGCCGAAGTGGTGACGGGATACGCTGCGGACCCGCTGCGCAGGTAGCCGTTCTCCGATCAGGCGTGCGCGCGAGGGTGCTTCAGGGGATCGCTTCGCCTGCCATGTCGCGGCGCCTTCGTGCCTCAGCCACCTTCCCGGCGGTTTCGTAGCGGAACTGGAAGATGTTGATCCCCCAGTTGGGCTCGTTCTTGCCGAAGACGTGGATCTGCGCGGTCAGGCGCGTGCCCGGTTCGCTGTAGCGCCAGGTGCATTCGACAGAGGGGAAAGCGTCCTCGCACGACCAGCTGACCGGCTGGCCGAACTGGCTGCGGACATGGGCGACCGCATCGGCCATCGCCTGACCGGCTTCCGCCACATCGCCGCCGGACTGCCACATGCGATCGACATATTCCCGCCCGGAGAAGGGATCGACGAACCCGTAGCGGATCCGCGCATAGGTCGCATGGCGGGTCCGGAAGGCGGATATGTCGCCGTCCGCCATCGCCTGTGCGAACTGGCCGGCGAGCTCCTTCTTCCCCGCCATTTCCGCCGCGCGGCGCTGGTTCTCGCGGGCCTGCGATTCGGGCGAGCGCGGCAGCAAGCGGGTCGGCGGCGGTCCGGGAGCGGGCGCGAGTATCACGGACGGGAAGCGGGCAGAACGCTCCTTGTATTCAGCCGCGCGGAGAAAGTCGGCGAGCGCCACCGTCAGATTCCCCTCCTCCGGCACCAGCTTGCCGATGAAGGTCCGGCCCGGGCATTTCCATTCGAACACGTAATAGGCGTAAGGCCCCGCCTGCCCGCGCGACTGCTCCGTGGCCTTGCAACCGGCGAGCGCCTTCAGCGCATCGGCCCGATCGGCCAGGGCGATGCTGGGAAACTGGAGGCTGCCGACATGGCTGACCAGCCATTCCGCCTCGCCGACGTCGCCTGCCGCGAGCGCCTTGATCGTGGCCGTGACGACGGCATTGTCGGGCGGGGTCTGCGCTGCGAGGGGTGCGGATGCCAGAGCGGCGCAGACCGTCATTGCACGCTTGATCATCGCCAACCCCCTGAACAACAACGCTCCTGTATCAGAATGGCCGAGGCCGCGGGGCCCCGCAACCGGATTCCAGTACCGGAAGTTCAGTCGGCGTGCGCGGCGATCCATTCCTCGACAACCGGCGCAACCTTGGTGCGCCAGCGCGAGCCGTTGAAGATGCCATAGTGCCCCGCGCCCTCGGCCATGTAGTAGCGCTTCTTGGCTTCGGGCAGGTTCGGGGTCAGCTTCAAGGCCGCCTTGGTCTGGCCGAGGCCGGAAATGTCGTCGCGCTCGCCTTCGATGGCGAGCAGCGCGGTGTCGGTGATCTGCGTGATGTCGACCAGCTCGCCCTTGTGGCGGAATTCGCCCTTGGGAATCGAGTGTTTCTGGAACACCTCTTCCACGGTCTGGAGGTAGAACTCGGCAGTCATGTCGCAGACCGAGCGGTACTCGTCGTAGAAGTCCTTGGTCGCCTGCGCGGAGGCATCGTCGCCCGCGGTGAGGTGTTTGAACATCTCGTAGTGGCTCATCATGTGGCTCGAGAGGTTCATGCTCATGAAGGCGTTGAGCTGCATGAAGCCCGGATAGACCCGGCGGCCCGCGCCCGGATACTTCATCGGCACGGTGGCGATCACGCTCTGGCGGAACCACTCGATGGGGCGCTGCATCGCCATGTTGTTGACGACCGTGGGGCATTCGCGGGTGTCGATCGGGCCGCCCATCATGGTCAGGGTGGCAGGAGTGGCGGGCGACTTGTGGAGGTTGAGGAGCGCGGTCGCGGCAAAGGCCGGGACGCTCGGCTGGCACACCGCCATCATGTGGATGCGCTGGCCGTTCGCTTCCGCGTGCACATGCTCGGCAAAGGCGATCAGGTAGTCGATATATTCGTCGAGATCGAAGCTTCCGGCGCTCTGCGGGACCATCTTGGCATCGGCCCAGTCGGTGATGAACACATCGGCGCTTTCCAGCATCCGCTCCACCGTGCCGCGCAGGAGCGTGGCGTAATGCCCGCTCATCGGGGCGACGATCAGCAGGCGGGGGCGGTCATCGCCCGTGCCGTCGACCGTGAACTTGAGGAGGTCGCCGAACGGGCGCTTGAGGGCGACGCTTTCGGTCACCGCATGGGACTTGCCGTCGATCTCGACCGAGGTGATGCCGAAAGCGGGCTTGCCGTAATGCGCGGTCGCGTGGGCGAAGACGTCGAGCGCGCTGGCGGCCATTGGCCCCATGGCGAAGTGCGAGAGCGGGTTGGCGGGGTTGGACAGCATCCCGGCGCTGATCGAAGCGAGCGCGCTGGCGCTGTTCATCCAGCTGCGCTGGAGCTCATAGGCATGATAAAGCATCGGTTTCCTTCATGCGGACGAACGATCTGGCGCCTTATCCCCCGACGCCTTGCCTTCCAGATGCGCCTTCGAGGCGCGTTGTGCAATGCACAATTGTATACCATTCGTCCGCCCCCGTGACCCTTGCGCCGCTTTTTGCACGTGAAATCCGGCCGCGAGAGGTCTAGAGGGCTGCGATCATGCACGGTGACACCCCCACGCACGAGCCCCTCGGCACACCCGAAGACGAAACCCCGGACAGCGCCGGGGTCGCGCCGGCCGCCGAGGTCGAGCCCGCTCCCAAGTCGCGCAGCCTCGCGCCCTTGCGCATGGTGTTCGGCGCGGCGGTGCAATACCCGCGGGAGATCGCTCTGGCGCTGGTCGCGCTGGTCATCACTTCGGGGGCAACGCTGGCGATCCCCTACCGTTTCAAGGTGATCATCGACGAGGCTTTCTCCGGCAAGGCCAACCCCGAGCAGATCGGCCACGCCTTCGAGTACCTGCTGATGATCGTGGCTGTGCTCGGCCTCGGCACGGCGCTGCGCTTCTATTTCGTGAGCTGGCTCGGTGAGCGGGTGGTGGCGGACATCCGCTTGAAGGTGCAGCAGAACCTGCTGCGCCTCTCGCCCGGCTTCTACGAGGTCAACAGCCCCAAGGAAATCTCGAGCCGGATGACCAGCGACACCGCGGTGATCGAGAACGTGGTCGGCACCACGATTTCGGTCGCGCTGCGCAACACCCTGACCGGGATCGGCGGGATCGGGTTCCTGGTGTACCTTGCGCCTTCGCTGACCATGGGCCTGCTGCTGGGCATTCCACTGGTGATCCTCCCGATCGTCTATTTCGGCCGCAAGATCCGCACCGTATCGCGGACCAGTCAGGATCGCATCGCGGACGTCGGCGCCTATGTCACCGAAGTCCTCTCGGGCATGAAGATCGTGCAGAGCTTCGGGCAGGAGCGCCGCGAGAACGAGCGCTTTGCGGCCGTGGTCGAAAGCACCTTCGCCACCGCCAAGCGGCGCATCATGCTGCGCGCGGCGATGACCACGCTGGTGATCCTGCTGGTGTTCGGCGGCATCGTGCTGGTGATGTGGCGCGGCGCGCTTGCCGTGGCGGCGGGCGAGATCAGCGGCGGCACCATCGCCGCCTTCGTGCTGACCGGCGGGCTCGTCGCGGGCGCGCTGGGCGCACTCACCGAGGTATACGGCGACCTGTTGCGCGGCGCGGGCGCGGCGAGCCGGCTTGCCGAACTGCTCGAAGCCCGGCCCGAGATCGCGCCGCCTGCGCGTCCGGAACGCCTGCCGGTGCCGGCGCGCGGCAGCCTGTCGTTCCGCAACGTCACCTTCCGCTACCCCGCGCGGCCCGAGACCGCCGCGCTCAAGGACTTCACGCTCGAAATCGAGCCGGGCGAGACCGTCGCCATCGTCGGGCCTTCGGGGGCGGGCAAGTCGACGATCTTCCAGCTGGTCGAACGCTTCTACGATCCGCAGGGCGGCACGATCCGCTTGGACGGCGTGCCGCTGACCAGCGCCGACCCCGCCGAGATTCGCGCCCGCATCGCGCTCGTCCCGCAGGACGGGGTGCTGTTCAGCGCCGATGCCCGCGACAACCTGCGCTACGGCAAGTGGGACGCGAGTGACGAGGATATCTGGCAGGCGGCCCGGTCCGCCAATGCAGAAAGCTTCCTGCGCGCCTTGCCACTCGGGCTCGATACCTATCTCGGCGAGGGCGGCACCCAGCTTTCGGGCGGCCAGCAGCAGCGCGTCGCGATCGCCCGCGCCCTGCTGCGCGATGCGCCGATCCTGCTCCTCGACGAGGCGACCAGCGCATTGGATGCCGAAAGCGAGCAACTCGTCCAGCAGGCATTGGACGGGCTGATGAAGGACCGCACCACGCTAGTCATCGCCCACCGCCTCGCGACAGTGCGCGCCGCGAACCGGATCGTCGTGCTCGACGAGGGCCGGATCGTCGAACAGGGCACGCACGAGGCGCTGAGCAAGGCGGGCGGGCTCTATGCGCGCCTCGCCCGGCTGCAATTCACCGCCGACGCGGCGTAATTTCGGGGTTCGCCGGCGCGAACCTCGGACCCTAAGACACCCCACCTAATCGACGAACCACGCCGCGCATCGACGAAGCGCAACCTTCGCGCGCGTGCGACGTTATTGTGACGCCCGGCCATTCAGCTTCAGCCACAGGAACACACCGCACATGATCCACAAGACCGCAGCCCTTCTCGGGGCGAGCCTGCTCGCATTGGCGACCCCCGCGTTCGCCGACGATGGCGCGCACGATGCCGCGCAGGGGGACAGCCTCGACACGCTGGCCCAGGCCGCGCCCGCCGCCGCTCCCGCCGCGCCGCTGCCGACCATCAACTTCGGCAAGTGGGGCTTCGACCCCGCCGGCATCGACAAGTCGATCAAGCCGGGTGACGACTTCAATGCCTATGCCAACAAGAAGTGGATCGACGCCAACCCGCTGCCGCCCGAGTTCAGCCGCATCGGCGCCTTCGTGCTGCTCGGCGAGAAGAGCGTCTCGGACGTCAAGGCGCTGATGGACGAGCTGGGTTCGAAGGATCCCGCCACGCTCTCGGGTGACGAGCGCCGCGTCCTCGATGCCTACCGCACCTATCTCGACACCGCGGCGATCGAGACAGCGGGCCTCGCTCCGGCGCAGCCCTATCTCGACCGCATCAAGGGCGCCAAGACCCTGAACGATCTTGCCATGCTGTGGGCCGAGCCGGGCTTCTCGGCCCCCATCGGCGGCGGCGTGACCATCGATTCCAAGCAGCCCGACCGGCACATCGCCAGCGTCGGCTTCGGCGGCCTCGGCCTGCCCGACCGCGACTACTATCTGGACACCACCGAAAAGGGCAAGGCGATCCAGACCAAGTACAAGGCCTACCTCACCTTCCTGCTCGGCGAGGCGGGTTATGCCGATCCGGCAGCGATGGCGGAAAAGGTCTACGCCTTCGAGGACGCCAACGCCCGCACCGTCCAGTGGGACCGTGCCGTGCGCCGCAACCGCGATCTCACCTACAACCTGCTCACCGCCGATGAACTCGCCGCGATCGGCGGCAATGTCCCGGTCGCCGCGATGCTCGCCAAGATCGGCGTCGACAAGAGCCCGGGCTTCGTTGTCAGCCTGATGCCGCCGACGGCCGAGGAAATCGCGCAGTACAAGCTCGATCCCGCCACCCTCGCCAAGATCGGCACCGGCCTTCCGGGCATGTTCAAGCTGGTTTCCGACACGCCCGTCGACGTGCTCCAGGCCTGGATGGTCAAGGAGTTCCTGTCGGGCAACGCCGCGGTGCTGCCCAAGCGGTTCGACGAGGCGCAGTTCGCCTTCTACGGCAAGACCCTGACCGGCACCCCCGAGCAGCGCCCCCGCTGGAAGCGCGCGATCCGCGAAACCGAAGGCCTGATCGGCGAGCTGGTCGGCAAGGCCTATGTGGCGCGCTACTTCCCGCCCGCGAACAAGGTGGCGATGGACGAGCTCGTCGCGAACCTGCGCGTTGCGCTCGGCCAGTCGATCGACGAGATCAAGTGGATGGGCGAGGCGACCAAGGCCGAAGCTCACGCCAAGCTGGCGAGCTTCGATCCCAAGGTTGGCTACCGCCCCAATCTCGAGACCTATGAAGGCCTCGCGATCACTCCGGGCGATGCCATCGCCAACCGCATGGCCGCCGCCAAGTGGCAGCTTGCCGACAACGTCAAGAAGCTCGGCGAACCGATCGACCGCACCGAATGGGGCATGCTGCCGCAGACCGTGAACGCCTATTACAACCCGGTGAAGAACGAGATCGTCTTCCCGGCGGGCATTCTCCAGCAGCCGTTCTTCGCGCTGAGCAACGACATCGCGGTCAATTACGGCGCGATCGGCGGGGTGATCGGCCACGAGATGGGCCACGGCTTCGACGATCAGGGCTCCAAGTCCGACGCCACCGGCGCGCTGCGCAACTGGTGGACCGACGCCGACCGCGCCGCCTTCGACGATCTCGGCAACCGGCTGGTGGCGCAGTACAACGCCTTCTGCCCGCTCGACGAGGGCAAGACCTGCGTCAACGGCCGGCTTACGCTGGGCGAGAACATCGGCGATGTCGGCGGTCTCAGCATGGCCTACCGCGCCTACAAGCTAGCAACCAAGGGCAAGGAAGTCCCGGTGATCGACGGTCTGACCGGCGACCAGCGCTTCTTCCTCGCCTGGGCACAGGTGTGGCGCTCGACGCAGCGCGAGGAAAGCAACCGCAACCGCCTGCGCACCGACAGCCACAGCCCCGAGGAATACCGGGTCAACGGCGTCGTGCGGAACCTCGACGAATGGTACAAGGCCTTCGACGTGAAGCCGGGCGATGCGATGTACCTGCCGCCGGAACAGCGCGTGCGCATCTGGTAAGCGGCCTTGCTGGCGTGCCCGCCTCCCCGGGCAGGTGTGCCGCCTTCGGCGACACAGCTTCGCTTCCCTCGGCGCTGTTTCAAGCCCTGAGGGCTCGAGCGCCTGCGGCGCTTCAGAGGCCCGCTCCTCCCAAGGAGCGGGCCTTTTCGATTTGACTTGCCCGATCCTCTCGGCGAAGCGCTCGCCGCATGACCGACACCATCGCCGCCGTTCTCCTCGGCATTCTCGAGGGGCTGACCGAATTCCTGCCCGTCTCCTCGACCGGGCACCTGATCCTTGCGACCGAGCTTCTGGGCTTCGACCAATCGGATTGGGAGGTGTTCAACATCGCCATCCAGCCCGCCGCCATCCTCGCCATCGTGGTGCTCTACTGGCGCACCTTCTGGGACGTGGCCAAGGGCCTGTTCGGACTCGAGAAGGGCGCGCTGAACTTCGTGCGCAACCTCCTCGTCGCCTTCTTCCCGGCGGTGATCCTCGGCCTCGCTTTCGGGGACGTGATCGAGACGATGCTCGGCAATGCGGTGCTGGTGTGCTGGACGCTGATCTTCGGCGGCGTCGCGATCCTCGCGGTCGAACGCTGGGCGAACCCGCCTGCCGAAGGCCCGGGCGTCGCGGGCGTGCCGCTCAGGACCGCGATCCTCATCGGCCTCGTCCAATGCCTCGCGATGATTCCCGGCGTGAGCCGTTCGGGCGCGACGATCCTCGGCGCGATGGCCTTCGGGGTGGACCGCAAGACCGCAGCGGAGTTCAGCTTCTTCCTCGCCGTTCCGACCTTGTCGGGCGCGACCGTCTACCAGCTCGCCAAGCAGGGCGCGAACCTCACGCCCCATGATTTCACGCTGATCGGCATCGGATCGGCGGTCGGTTTCGTCGTGGCGCTGGTGGTGGTGAAGCTGTTCGTCACGGTCATCACGCGGGTCGGTTTCGCCCCCTTCGCATGGTACCGCATCGTGATCGGCGCCGCCGGTCTCGTCTGGCTCGGCTTGCGATAAGTCCGCAATTGCAGGAACCGCTTGCGTCCCCGCTCATTTGAGGGGGGACCGGCCCCGGATGAACCCGGGGCGGCCTTGACGGAGACTGCGGACAAAATGGCGTTGCTGGTGCTGATCGTGTTGGGGGCTACTCTGGGCTGGCTGGCCTCGATCCTCGCGCGGACAGAGGCGCCCGGCGACATCCTGCGGCAGATGGCCCTGGGCCTCGCCGTGTCCGTGGTCGCCGGCGAGATCGCCAATGACGGCACGATGATCGGCAGCCTGTCCTTCCTCAGCCTCGGCATCGCGCTGGCGGCAACCGGCGCGGCGCTGGTGCTGTATCACGCCGTGGCGCGGCGATTGGTGAAGGCCTAGACCGGAACCGCCCCGCTCCCGCGCCCGCCGCGCAGGTGGTATTCCTGAGTCCCCCGGTGCAGCACGTTGTCGACATCGATCACCGCGGAATTGGCATAGGTGAAGCCGGCCGACAGGCTGCGGTAGAGCCGGTCGAAGTCGCGCTCCACCGTCTGGCGGTAGAGGTCGGCTAAGCTCTCGATCACGAAGTAGGTCGGTTGCAGGTCGCTGATCACGTAATCGGTGCGCATCACGCGGTCGACATTGAGCATGATGCGGTTCGGGCTCTGCGCCTCGACCGCGAAGCGTGCTTCGGTGGGCCCTGAGAGGATCCCGGCGCCATAGGCGCGCACCTCGCCCGCTTCCTCGATCAGCCCGAATTCGACCGTGTACCAGTAAAGCGCGCCCAGGGCCTTCAGCCGGTTGTAGCGCATCGCCTTCCAACCGGCGCGGCCATATTCCTGCATGTAATCGGCATAGGTGGGGTCGGTGAGCATCGGCACGTGGCCGAACACGTCGTGGAAGACGTCCGGCTCCTCGATGTAGTCGAAGGTCTCCCGCGTGCGGATGAAGTTGCCCGCCGGGAAGCGGCGATTCGCCAGGTGCCAGAAGAACACGTGGTCGGGGATCAGCATCGGCACCGGCACGACGCTCCACCCGGTGAGCTGGCCCAGTTCCTCCGACAGCTTGCCGAATTCCGGGATGCCGCCGCGCGAGAGGTCGAGCTTGTCGAGCCCCGCCATGAAGGCGCTGCACGCCCGGCCCGGAAGCACCTCCATCTGGCGGGCGAAGAGATCGTCCCAGACGCCGTGGTCTTCGGCGGTGTAGGCCGTCTGCGCAGGCTCCAGCCAGTCCGCACCGACATGGGCGGGCCGGGCGAGCGGCGCGGTGAAGACATCGGCCGCCATGTCTGGCAGGGTGGCGAAATCGGGCTGGGGGTCTGCAAGAGTGGCCATAGTTGCAGTTGATACTACTTTCGCGCGGTGAGGACAAACGCAGGAGAGCCGGGATGGGGATGAAGCGCAAGGAATACGAGGCGGCGCTCGAACCGCTGACGCTCGAACTGGTCAGCATGGCGCGCTGGGCCAAGGCCACCGGCGCGCGGATCGTGGTGCTGTTCGAGGGGCGCGACACCGCGGGCAAGGGCGGCGCGATCGGTGCGGTGCGCCACGCGTTGAACCCGCGCCAGTGCCGCACCGTGGCGTTGTCCAAGCCGACCGAGACGGAAGCCAGCCAGTGGTACTTCCAGCGCTATGTCGCGCACCTGCCCGCCGCGGGCGAAATCGTGCTGTTCGACCGGTCATGGTACAACCGCGCCGGGGTCGAGAAGGTGATGGGCTATGCCTCGGAGGAGCAGGTCGACGCCTTCCTCAAGGCGGTGCCCGCTTTCGAGAAGCTGCTGGTGCAGGACGGTATCCTGCTGTTCAAATATTGGCTCGGCGCCGATCAGGCCGAACAGGAAGCGCGGCTGCGCGAGCGGCTGGACGATCCGCTGAAGCGCTGGAAACTGTCGCCCGTCGACCTAGCAGCGCGCGAGAAATACGATGATTACACCAAGGCGCGCGAGGCGATGCTGAAGGCGACCCACACCAAGCACGCGCCGTGGACACTGGTGGATTTCAACGACCAGCGGCGCGGGCGGCTGACGCTGATCGCCGACCTTCTGAGCCGCATTCCCGACACCCACGAAGCGCCCGAGGCGATTGCCTTCCCCGATCTGGAACGCGAGCCGGTGAAGGAGAGCTACAAGGTCCTGAAGCCCATCAAGGATTTCGAGGGGTAGTTCAGACGGTGGCCGAAGCCGCCGTCACCTGCCGCCCGTCATCGGCGAAAGCGGCAAGCTCGTAGCCGGCATCGGACCTGCGCATGACAAGGTGCAGCGGCTCGCCCGCGATGGCGGGGGAGAGGCCGCGGAAGGCGAAGCTGCGCAACCGGTTCTCGCCCAACTCGCTGGCGGCGAGCTGCAGCAGCAGGCTGGCGGTCAGGGGGCCATGCACCACGAGCCCGCGATAGCGCTCGACCGCTTGCGCATAGGGCGCGTCGTAGTGGATGCGGTGCGTGTTGAAGGTCAGCGCCGAATAGCGGAACAGCAGCCGCTCGTCCGGAACGAGAGTGCGGTGCGCGTCCCAGCCCTCGGGCGAAAACATGGGGTCGCCCAAAGGCGGCGGAGAGAGCGCCAGACCCCCGTTAGCCGCCTCTCGGTAGACGATAGACTGGGTTTCGACCACCGCCAGCGTGCCGTTGGCGCGTGTTTCATGTGAAACATCGACGAAGGCGAGCGGTCCGGAGGAGCCCTGCTTTTCGGTGATGGCGGCGACGCGGCTGGTCCGCTCGATCACCGCTCCGATGGGAATCGGCGCGTGAAACTGGATCTTGGAAGAAGCCCACATCCGCCGTGGCAGGGGGAAGGGTGGGAGGAAGCTCTCCGGCGATGTGTCCCGCGCCGGATGCCCGTCCTCGCCCAGAGTGGCGGTGGGTGCCTCGGGGGTGCAGAGCGCGAAGTGGACGCCCTGCGGCATGATCGGCGGATGCGGGCGGGCGAGGTCGAAGGCGGCGAGCCAGCGGTGCGCCAGACCCTCGTCCAAACGATCCTTGGCGCGAACCTCGCGCCCGATCCAGGCGTCGTAGCTCATGCGGCGCGCTCGAACACCGCAGCGATGCCCTGACCGCCGCCAATGCACATGGTTTCAAGGCCATAGCGCACATCGCGGCGGTGCATTTCGTAGGCCATGTCGGCGAGAATGCGGCCGCCGGTCGCACCGATCGGGTGCCCGAGGCTGATGCCCGATCCGTTGACGTTGAGGATATCCCGGCGCGAATCCTCCTCGCTCCACCCCCAGCCCTTGAGCACGGCGAGCACCTGCGGAGCGAAGGCCTCGTTGAGTTCGACGAGGCCGATATCGTCCCACGAATAGCCGCGCCGTTCGAACAGGCGTTCCACCGCGGGCACCGGGCCGATGCCCATGCGCGAAGGATCGCACCCCGCCGCCGCCCAGCCGCCGAACCACAGCATCGGGGTCAGGCCCAATTCCTCCAGCTTGTCCTCGGCGACCACCAGACAGGCAGCGGCGGCGTCGTTCTGCTGGCTGGCGTTGCCTGCCGTTACAATAGCTTGCGGATCGCGCTTGCCGTCGATGGGCGCCAGCTTGCCGAGTGTCTCCAAGCTGGCGTCGGTGCGGTAGCCCTCGTCATGGTCGAAGATAACCGGATCGCCCTTGCGCTGCGGGATCGCCACGGGGACGAGCTGCTCGGCGAACTTGCCTTCCGCCCACGCCCGCGCCGCGTTCTGGTGCGAGCGGACCGCGAAGGCATCGGCCTCCTCGCGGGTGATGTCGTAGTCCTTGGCGAGGTTCTCGGCGGTCTCGATCATGCCGGTGATGACCCCGAAACGCTCAACCGGCTGGCTCATCACGCGGCCCCGGCTGAGGCGGTCATGCAGCACCATATCGCCCATCCGCACGCCCCCGCGCGCAGCCAGCGTGTAGTGCTCGACATTCGACATGGACTCGACGCCGCCTGCGACCACCACATCGGCCATCCCGGTCTCGACCATCATCGCCGCCGTGGCGACAGCCTGGACGCCCGATCCGCAGCGGCGGTCGAGCTGGAAGCCCGGCACCTCAAGCGGCAGTCCCGCGGCGAGCCAGCTCCAGTGGCCGATCGCAGGCGCCTCGCCATTGCCGTAGCCCTGGGAGAACACCACGTCGTCGACCCGCGCGGGATCGATGCCGGAACGCTCCATCAGCGCCTTGAGGATCACCGCGCCAAGCTGTCCGGCATTCAAGCTGCTGAGGCCGCCGAGGAACTTGCCCACGGGGGTGCGGAGCGGAGTGCAGATGGCGGCGCGTCTTGTCATCACGAGTCCTTGTCCGAAAGAGCCACGGTCCCCGCATCGACCAGCTTGCCGATCGCGCCGGAGGATAGGCCGAGTTTTTCGCTCAGCACTTCCTCGGAATGCTGGCCGAGATAGGGCGCCGGCGCAGGGTCGCCCGCCTCGCGGCCCGGCAGGTTGGCGAAGCTGCGGGTGGCGGGGTAATCGAAGCCGGACGGGTTCGCGGGTGCGGGGCCGAACAGCGGGTTGTCCGCGACCAGCACCGGATCATTCGCCGCCTCGAAGGCCGTGCGGTAGCGTTCGAAGGTGCAGGCTTGAGCTGTCATGCGCTTCTCAAGCTCGGTATAGTCCATGCCGTCCGCCGCGCTCTGGAACAGCGCGAACAAAGCCGCGCGGTGCTGGAAGCGGGGTGTGTCCCCGTCGGCGAAGCGCACGCCGACTTCGGCCTCCATGGCGGCGATCCCTGCCTCGAGGCCGAACGCCCTGACCAGCCCGCTCCACTGCTTGGGCGTCAGCGCCGCGACCATGAAGCGCACGCCGTCCTTGCTGCGAAAGTCCCGCCCGAACGCGCCCCAGATCGCATTGCCGAGCCGCTCGCGGTCCCCGCCGCGATAGAGCACCTCGGCCATCAGCCCGGCGTTCGCCATCGTCCCGATCGCGACGTCGCCCAAGGGCAGGCGCACTTCATTGCCCTCGCCCGTACGGTCGCGGTGACGCAGCGCGGCGAGCATCGCGAAGGCGCCGTAGGCTCCGGTGATGAAATCCCACGCGGGGAGCACCTGATTGACCGGCGGCGCGGTGGCCGGGTCCCACTCCTCGGGACCGCACATCAGCGGATAGCCGGCTGCCGCGTTGACGGTGAAGTCCATCGCCTGGCGCCCATCGTGCCAGCCCATGACGCGAAGCGAGATCATGTCTGCGCGCTTCGCCTGCATCGCGGCGTGGCTGAGGAAGCTCTGTTCGGGCAGGTTGGTGATGCACTGGCCGACCGCGCTCGCCAGCTCCACCAGCAATTCGCGCCCCTCGCCCGATTGCAGGTCGAGCGCCACCGACTTCTTGGCGCGGTTGAGGTTCTCCCACGAGAGCGAGCGGCCCTCAGCCGTCAGCATGTAGCGGTTGTAATCGAGCCCGCCCGCCTTGTGATCGACGCGGATCACCTCCGCCCCCAGCTGCGCGCAGTATAGGCCGGCCGTGGGCGAGGCGACGAAGCTCGAGACTTCGACGATGCTCAGGTCATTGAGGAGGTTGTACATCTATTCGAAAACCTATCGTGCTTGCCGGTGAGAACGGCCCGCAGGGCCGCAAGCGCGAACGCGCGCCCGCAGCGACGCGACCTTCAGGTCGCATGAGCGAGGATTTCGCACGCCGGAGGGCGTGCGGAAAATCAAGAATCCCTCCACTCGCGCAGCATGTGCTTGGCGATCTGGAGCTGGAGGATCTGCGTCGTGCCCTCGTATATGCGGTAGATGCGCGCATCGCGGAAGAAGCGTTCGGCGTCGTATTCGGCCAGATACCCGGCGCCGCCGTAGATCTGCACCACGCGGTCGACCACCCGGCCGCACATTTCGCTGGCGAAGACCTTGAAGGCCGCCGCCTTGACGAGGATATTTTCGCCCCGGTCGGCCCGCGCGGTGACGTCCTTCATCATTGCCTCGGCGGCATAGATTTCGATCTCGCTGTCGGCGAGCATCGCCTGGATCAGCTGGAAGTTGGCGATGGGTTCGCCGAAGGCCTTGCGCTCGTTGGCGTAGCGCAATGCGGAATCCAGCGCGCGGCGGGCATAGCCGGTCGCCGCTGCGCCGACGGAAATGCGGCCATTGTCGAGGCTCTTCATCGCGAAGACGAAGCCCTTGCCCGTCTCTCCGCCCAGCAAGGCGTCGCCCGGCACGCGCACGTCGTCGAGCATGATGTCGGAAATGTGCGAGCCCGACTGGCCCATCTTCCGGTCGGGCGAGCCGCGTGAGACCCCCGGCGCGTTCATCGGCACGATGAAGGCGCTGACGTGGGCATTCTTGGGCAGCGCCTCCTTGCTGGTGCGCGCCATGATCAGCGCGACGTCGGCGTGGGGGGCGTTGGTGATGTAGCGCTTGGTGCCGTTGAGGATCCACCCGTTGCCATCCGGATCGGCGACAGCGGTGGTCTGGAGGCCGGCGCTGTCGCTCCCCGAGCCCGGTTCGGTGAGGCCGAAGCAGGCGATCCGCCCCTCCGCGATCCTGGGATACCATTCGGCCTTCTGGGCCTCGGTGGCGCCGTTCTTCAGCGCGCTCGCGAACATCCCGACATTGATCGAGAAGATCGAACGGTAGGCGGGCGCAGCATAGGCCATGATGTTCACGACGCGCGCGTACTGCGTCATGTTGAGCCCTGCGCCGCCATACTCCTCGGGGACCGAAAGGCCGAACAGGCCCATTTCGCGCATCTCCTTGAGGATCTCGTCCGGAATGCGGTCCTCGGCAATCACCTGCGGCTCGGCCGGGATGAGCCGCTCGCGGACGTAGCGGGTGAGCTGCTCGGCGAACTGCTCGAAGGTGTCCTCGTCCATCCCTGCATTGACCGGAGCGGCGAGGTTCGCGGGGGCATTCATCATCGTGATCCTTTGATCGCGCAACAGGCGGAAGGCGTGTTCCGGCTACTGCCGCGCGGGGGCGGCGTCGCCTGTCATTTCGGCGGGCGCAGCCGGGGAAGAGGCGGCAGGCCCATCGGTCACCCCATCGGCCGACCCATCGGTCACCAGCGCCTCGGGCGGCAATTTGCGCTCGTCGAGCATCGATGCCGCATCCTCGAGCGCCTTGGCCTCGCCGGGGCTGACCCCGCCGGGCGCGCTCGCCCCCTCGTCGCCGCAGGCCGCAAGGGCCAGCGGGAGAGCGAATGCGAGCGCGGCGGCGAGGGGCAGGCGCAGCGTCATGGCGGCGCTTCCGCTTACTCGGCCGGCACTTCTTCGGCAGCCGCTGCGGCCTTCGCAGCGACATCGGCAGCCGCATCGGCGGCTTCGGTCGCGGTCGCCTCGGGAGCGGCGGGCGCGTCGGTGGCGGTGGCCGAGGGATCGGCGACCGGCGCATCGGTCACGGGCGCGAGCGCGCTGTCGGCCGGCATCTCCACGGTGTCGGCGCTCGCCTCTGTCGAAGCGTCGTCGGCGCTGCCGCAGGCGGCCAGCATCAGCGCGGAAGCCGACAGCACGGCGAAGGTCTTGTAGATACGCATGGTGGGTTCTCCTCTCGATTGGCGTTGCCGTGGCGAGCGGGGCCGCGGCATGTCGGCGGAGGGTTTAGCCAAGCCGGGCCCCTCGCGCCAAGTGCCAAATGGGCACACCTGCTTTACATCCGGTGGTTGCCGGGGCGGCGCATGATATGATGTCCCCATGGTTCAGATCGCCCACACCTCCCGGATCCGCGTGCTTGGCCTTCTCGCCGCCGCTGTCCTGCCCGTCGCCGTCGTCAGCGCGCAGCCCGTGCCCGACGCCTTCACGGTCGTCGAAAGCGGGCAACGCTTCGCGACCTTGCAGGAGGCGGTGGACGCCGTGGGCAATGGCCGCGCCACGATCCGCATCGCGCCCGGCACCTATCGGCAGTGTGCCGTGCAGACCGAAGGCGTGATCGTCTACGAGGCGCCCGAGCCCGGCAGCGTGACCTTCATGGCGCGCGCCTGCGAAGGAAAGGCGGCCTTCGTCCTGCGCGGCGTGGGCGCAGAGATCCGGGGCATCACCTTCAGCAACCTGAAGGTACCCGACGGCAACGGCGCCGGCATCCGGCTTGAGAAGGGCGCGCTCAACGTTGCCTATGCGCGGTTCCAGGACAGCGAGCAGGGCATCCTCACCGCCGATGACCCGGCAAGCCGCATCTACATCACCCGCTCGACCTTCACGGGCCTTGGCACCTGCGAGAATTCGGCGGGCTGCGCGCATTCGATCTACATCGGCAATTACGGCTCGCTGACTGTGCGCGAGAGCCGCTTCGAGCGCGGCATGGGCGGCCACTACGTCAAGGCGCGCAGCGCGCAGGTGACGATCGAGGGCAACAGTTTCGACGATGCGAACGGCCGCGCGACCAACTACATGATCGATCTGCCCGCAGGCAGCGTGGGCCGGATCGCCGACAACTGGTTCGTCCAGGGCCGCGACAAGGAGAACCACTCGGCCTTCATCGCCTTGGGCGCGGAAGACCTGCTCCACACCTCCGACGGTCTTCAGGTGGTGAACAACGAGGCGCGGTTCGTGCCCGGCCTGTCGAGGACCAGCGTGTTCCTCGCCGACTGGACCGCTTCTCGCGTGGTGATGCAGGGCAACAAGATCGCCGCGAGCATAAAGCAGTACGAGCAACGCTAGGCGCGCGCGCCCTAGATCAGCAGGTGCCCTGACCGGTCGCGCTTCGTTGCCAAATAGCGCGCGTTGTGGGGGTTCTCCGGAAGCTGGTGCGGGACACGCTCGCTCACGGTGACGCCCGCCGCTTCGAGCGCGGCGACCTTGGCGGGGTTGTTGGTGAGCAGGCGAATGTCCCGCGCGCCGAGCAGCTCCAGCATCCGCGCCGCCACCGGAAAATCGCGCGCCTCGTCGGGCAGGCCCAGGCGCTGGTTGGCCTCGACCGTGTCGAAGCCCTGGTCCTGCAAGCGATAGGCGCGCAGCTTGTTGACGAGCCCGATCCCGCGCCCCTCCTGCCGCATGTAGAGCAGCACCCCCCAGCCGCCGGTATCCCGCGCCTCGTGCGCCATCGCGTGGAGCGCGGCGTCGAGCTGTGGGCCGCAATCGCACTTCAGGCTGCCGAGGATGTCGCCGGTGAGGCACTCGGAATGCAGGCGCACCAGTGGCTGGCGATCACCCGACTGGCGGCCGATGATCAGCGCCACGTGCTCGCGCAGGTCTGCAGCGGAGCGGAAGGCGACGATCTCGGCATCCTCGCAGGCTGACACGGGCAGGCGCGCGCGGGTGACGATCCTCAGCGCGCCGGCTGCGGAATAGGCGGCAAGATCGGACACCGTGACTGGCACCGCCTCTCCGGCCTCGACCGGGTCCACGAGGAAGGCGGGGAGAATACCCGCGATCCGCGCCAATTCCAGCGCGGCGGCGGCGGTTTCGGCCCAGTCGAGGCTCACCGCCTTGAACGGACCCTTGAGAGGATTGCCGAGATCGAGCGCCGGGTCGGCGATCGGCAGGGCATCGCGCATCGTGAAGTCCTCGCCACCCGCAATCAGGACGGGCGCATGCGGGACGGCGGCCTCGCGCTGGTTCGCGAGTTTGAGCGTCGCGGCGCGGGCGGCGGAGATCAGCATCTGCGGCGCGCTCGCCCCGCTGGCGATGGCGGTCTCGACCGGGAGCAGGACAGGCCCGCCCTCGAAGGCCAGCGGCCAGCCATGGCGCAGCGCGTCCACGGCCTGCGCGGCGCGGCGTTCCGGGGATGGTCCTGCCGTCAGAGGTCGAACTCCGTGATCAGCGGCACGTGATCGGAGGGCTGCGTCCAGCCGCGCGCTTCCTCGATCACGCGGTGCGCGGTCGCCTGCTTGGCGAGGTCGGGCGAGCCCCACATATGGTCGAGACGGCGGCCCTTGTCGTTCTCCTGCCAGCCCGGATTGCGATAGCTCCACCAGCTGTAATAGCGCCCCGGATGCGGCACGTGCTCGCGGCCGATATCGACCCAGCCGTGCGCGTCGCGGAACCTGCCCAGCGTCTCGACCTCGATCGGCGTGTGGCTGACGACCTTGAGGAGCTGCTTGTGGCTCCACACGTCGCTTTCGAGCGGCGCGATGTTGAAATCGCCGACGATCAACGTGGGGCGGTCGAGCGTGTCGGCCCATCGCGTCATCCGTCCGAGGAAATCGAGCTTCTGGCCGAACTTCTTGTTCACCTCGCGGTCCGGCACATCGCCGCCCGCGGGGACGTAGACGTTCTCGACGAGCAGGTCCTTGCCCAGCACCTCGACCCCGATGTGGCGCGCCTCGCCATTGTCCTGCCAGTCGTGGCGGGTGACCTCGCGGATCGGAACGCGGCTTACCGTGGCGACGCCGTGGTAACCCTTCTGCCCGCTCACCGCCTGATGGACATAGCCGAGGTTCGCCAGCGCCTCGGCCGGGAAGAGGTGGCTCTCGCACTTGATCTCCTGAAGGCACAGGATGTCGGGCGAGGCCTCGGTCAGAAGCTTCTCGATCAGCCCGACGCGCAGGCGTGCGGAGTTGATGTTCCAGGTGGCGACAGACAGCATGGGGGCGGACTTAGGCTTACCTGCATCCGTCCTCAAGTAGCGAAGCGATAGGACAGCAAGGACGCTCCAGCTTTCACTTTCATGTCGCCCTGCGGCGCGATAGGGCGGCCCTCGGCAATCTGGGAGAGACCCGCCATGACCCGCACCATCCTCGCCGCCCTGCTGCTCGCCAGCACCGCCGCCACCCCGGCGCTCGCGAAGGACCGCAGCCCCCCGGCCGAGCGCGTGGAGAAGTCCCGGGCGAAGAACGTGATCCTGTTCATCGGTGACGGCATGGGCATTTCCACCATCACCGCGGCGCGCATCTACGAAGGGCAGAAGCGCGGGGAGACCGGCGAGGAGAACCAGCTGAGCTTCGAGAAGTTCCCCAACGTGGCGCTGGTCAAGACGTACAACACCAACGCTCAGGTGCCCGACAGCGCGGGCACGGCTTCGGCAATGAACACCGGGGTCAAGACCCGCATCGGGGTGCTCGGCATAGGGCCGGAGGCGACGCGGGGCGTGTGCTCCGAGGCGCTGGCGCATTCGCTGCCGACACTCGGCGAACAGGCCAAGGCGCATGGTCTTGCCGTGGGGATCGTCACCACCACCCGCCTCACTCACGCCACGCCCGCGGCGGTCTACGCCCACACCGCCGACCGCGACTGGGAGAGCGACACCAATATCCCCGCGGCCGAGCAAGGGCAGGGCTGCAAGGACATCGCGCTGCAACTCGCCGAAGCGAAGTTCGATCTCGCGCTCGGCGGGGGGACGAGCATGTTCTACGGCAAGGCCGGGGGAGGGCGCCGCGCCGATCCGGCAGCGGACCTGCCAGCGCAATGGGCCGCGAAGAACGGCGGCGTGGTGGTCAAGGATGCCGCGAGCCTCGCCGCCGCGCCGAAGGGCAAGCCGGTGCTCGGCCTCTTCAGCCCGAGCCACATGACCTACATGGCCGACCGCAAGCCCGGCAGCACCGAGCCGACCCTCACCGACATGACCGCGCAGGCGATCGCACGGCTCAAGAGCGGCAAGAAGGGCTTCTACCTGATGGTTGAAGGCGGTCGCATCGACCACGCGCACCACGCCGGTCAGGCGGGCTATGCGCTCGAGGAGGCGGTCGAATTCGCGCGGGCGGTTCAGTATGCTGTGGACCACACCGATCCCAGGGACACGCTGATCCTCGTCACGGCCGACCACAGCCATGCCTTCACCATGTCGGGCTATCCGCAGCGCGGCAACCCGATCCTCGGGCTGGTGGTTCCCCCGCCGGGCGGCGGCGATGGCGATCACGCAGGCGCGGAGGAAGTCGGCGCGCCGACGCTCGCGGGCGATGGCAAGCCCTACACCACGCTCAGCTATGCCAATGGTCCCGGCGCGGTGAAGGGGGAGCGGCCGATGCCGCAGACCGGCATCGACGCCCGCCAGCAGTCGCTGGTGCCGCTGATCAGCGAAACCCACGGGGGCGAGGACGTCGCACTGTTCGCCACCGGCCCCGGCGCGGCGGGCGCACGAGGGGTGATCGAGCAGAACGTGATCCATGCGATCATCACCAAGGCGCTCGGCTGGACGAAACAAGCGAAGTAGCAGGTTCCGGACCCCCACGCCTCAGGCAACAAAAAACCCTCGACCCGGGGGCGGTGGGTCGAGGGTTCCATGGAGCGTTCGTCACGCTTGTACAAAGCAGGCCCTGATGAAGGGTGGGCAACAGGGGGGAAACCTCCCTTCGGCCCGCTTCGTTCAGAATAAATAGCGGGGCGCGCCTTTCAGCCAGATGAACGCAATCGTTTTTCTGTCGCTTTCATACAACCGGTGAGCCGCAACCCGTTCAGCCCGGGCGACGAGCGGTGCTGCGCGGGTCCTTGAATGTAAATGTGCTGTCGGCGACCGCGACTCCGTACTTCTGGTTCGCCAGCTGCACACGGGTGCGGTTGTTCTGCGCATCGAGTGCCACCCAGTGGGTGAGCTGCAGCCCGCCGGGCGCCGCCGCGTTCCTGACGAAGATCATCGTGATCATCCCGAACTCGGGCTTCTTCGGGTCACGCACCTCCACACTGACGACGTCAGGCCTTCCGGTCGGCACCAGCTTGCCGAAGCGCTTCACGTCCTTCTCGGGATCGAACAGCGCGCCCAGCGGCGAATTTCCGATCGGCCAGCGTTCGACCTGCTTCACCTCGTAATCGACCACGTAGAGCGATTTGCCGTTGGAGATGACGAGGAAGTTGGCGGCCTTGCCGTAATCGAAGCGAATCTTGCCGGGGCGCTTCAGGGTCATCGTGCCACGCAAGGTCTGGCCCTGCCGGTCCGTCTGGGTGAAGTCCGCCTTCATCGTCGAAATGGCGCGCAGCGCGCCGACGACGCGGTCGAGGTCGCCCGCTTGCGCGCTCTGCGCGGCGGCGGGCGGGGTGAGCGCAGCGGGGTTGCCTGGGGCAAGGCCGAGCGCAAGCGCAGCCGTTCCGAGGCCCAGCACAAGCGTGCGGGCGGGAGAGATAAGTGTTTTCATGCCACCGCGCCTAAGGGCGACGGCTTGAACTGTCGATGAATTAACGTGGCCCACCGCCCACCCGGGGCGGCGGGAGGCCAAGCCGATCTTACTTGATCTTGGCTTCCTTGAACTCGACGTGCTTGCGCGCGACGGGGTCATACTTGCGGAAGCTCATCTTCTCGGTGATGTTGCGCGGGTTCTTCTTGGTCACGTAGAAGAAGCCGGTGCCCTCGCTCGAGACGAGGCGGATCTTGACGGTGGTGGGCTTCGCCATGGC
>JAIYAM010000024.1 GCA_027489065.1 Erythrobacteraceae bacterium
AGTTCCACCGCCGAAAGCCCCACGCCGCCCGCCGCGCCGAGGATCAGCACGGTGTCACCCGCCTTGATATGGCCGCGGTCCTTGAGGCCGTGGATGGTGGTGCCGTAGGTCATCAGCAGGCTGGCGGCCTTCTCGAAGGACACGCCCTCGGGCACCTTGAACATCCGCCCGGCGGGGACGACGACCTTCTCGGCCAGCCCGCCATTGCCGATCCCGGCGAGGACCTTGTCACCTACCGCAAAGCCCTCGACGCCTTCGCCGACCGCTTCGATCACACCCGAAATCTCGCCGCCGGGAGAGAACGGCCGCTGCGGCTTGAACTGGTACATGTCGCGGATGATCAGACCGTCGGGATAGTTGATCGCGCAGGCCTTGACCGCGATCAGCACCTCGCCCTTGCCGGCGACGGGGTTCTCGACCTCGTCGAGCGTCAGCGTCTCGGGCCCACCAGTGGCGTGGGTGCGGATGGCTTTCATCGGTAGTCCTCCCTGTCTTCTTTGTTCTGTATCAGGCGGCGGCGGTGCCGCGCATCAGCCACGGCTGGGCCGCGGTTCGGCTGGCTTCAAAGCCGCCGATCGCCTCTCCCCGCGCCATCGTCAGCCCGACCTCGTCGAGCCCGTTCAGCAGGCAGTCGCGCCGGAACGGATCGAGGGTGAAGGTGAAGCGGTCCTGATAGGGGGTGGTGACGGTCTGCGCCTCGAGATCGACGCTGATCGCCAGCCCCTCGCGCGCGATGTCGAGCAGGCGGTCGACGGCCTCCTGCGGCAGCACGACGGGCAGGATGCCGTTCTTGACCGCGTTGCCGGAAAAGATGTCCGAGAAGCTGGGCGCAATCACCACGCGGATACCCATGTCGCCGAGCGCCCATGCGGCATGCTCGCGGCTCGACCCGCAGCCGAAATTGTCGCCCGCGATGAGCAGCGTCGCGCCGGCATAGGCGGGGTCGTCGATCACGTTGCCCGGTTCGGCCCGCAGCGCCTCGAAGGCACCGCGGCCAAGGCCCTCGCGGCTGATCGTCTTGAGCCACTTGGCGGGGATGATGATGTCGGTGTCGACATTCTTGAGGCCGAGCGGGATGGCGCGGCCTTCGACGCGGGTCAGCGGTTCCATCGGGCGTCCTTGTTCAATCGGTCTGGGGCGGCTCGCCCGAGGGGATCGCGCCGGGCTGGGTCGGCTCGTTCGGCTTCTTCTTGCGCTTGCCCGTGTAGAGCAGCGCGGCAGCGATGGCCGCCGATCCGATCGCCCCGGCAGCGGCAATCGCGGCATTGCGGGCGGTGTTCGATTTTTTGTCGGTCATGGGCAGACCATGCGCCTTGCGGTCATGTGTTTCAACCCTTCGGCGTCAGACCAGCGCGCGCACATCGGCGAGCCGCCCCGTCACCGCCGCGGCTGCCGCCATCGCGGGCGAAACGAGGTGCGTGCGTGCGCCCGGGCCCTGTCGTCCGACGAAGTTTCGGTTCGACGTCGAGGCGCAGCGTTCGCCCGGCGGCACCTTGTCGGGGTTCATGCCGAGGCACGCCGAACAGCCCGGCTCGCGCCATTCGAAGCCGGCGTCGATGAACACCCTGTCGAGGCCCTCTTCCTCGGCCTGCGCCTTGACCAGACCCGATCCGGGGACGACGATCGCCCAGCGCACATTGTCGGCCTTCCGGCGGCCCTTGAGGATCGCGGCGGCGGCGCGCAGGTCCTCGATACGGCTGTTGGTGCAGCTGCCGATGAACACGTTCTCGATGGGAACTTCTGTCATCGGCGTGCCGGGGACGAGGCCCATGTAGTCGAGGCTCTTCTGCGCGGCGACGCGCTTGCTCTCGTCGGCGAAATCCTCGGGGAAGGGCACGCGCCCGCCGATCGCCACCACATCCTCGGGGCTTGTGCCCCAGGTGACGCTGGGTTCGACGGTGGTGGCGTCGATGGTGACGGACTTTGCGAAGACCGCGCCTTCATCACTGTGGAGCGAGCGCCAGTATGCGACCGCCGCGTCCCATTCCGCTCCCTTGGGCGCCATCGGGCGGCCCTTGAGATAGGCGAAGGTCACATCGTCGGGCGCGATCAGCCCGGCGCGCGCGCCTGCCTCGATGCTCATGTTGCAGACGGTGAGGCGCTCCTCGATCGTCATGCGCTCGAACACGCGGCCGCGATATTCGATCACGTAGCCAGAGCCGCCCGCCGCGCCGATCGTGCCGATAATATGGAGGATCAGGTCCTTGGCGCTCACGCCCGGGCCGAGGTCGCCCTCGACGCGCACTTCCATCGGCTTCGACTGCTGGAGCAGCAGCGTCTGGGTGGCCAGCACGTGCTCGACCTCGCTCGTCCCGATCCCGAAGGCGAGCGCGCCGAGCCCGCCGTGGCAGGCGGTGTGCGAATCGCCGCAGACGATGGTGGTGCCGGGCAGCGAGAAGCCCTGCTCGGGGCCGACCACGTGGACGATCCCCTGCTCCTTGGCGGTGGCGGGGATGTAGCGGATGCCGAAGGCGGGCGCGTTGACTTCGAGCGCGGCGAGCTGGGCTGCGCTCTCGACGTCGGCGATGGGGACAGGCTTGCCCGCAGCGTCGACCCGCGCCGTGGTCGGCAGGTTGTGATCGGGCACGGCGAGGGTCAGCTCCGGCCGCCGCACGCCGCGCCCCGCGATCCGCAGCGCCTCGAAGGCCTGCGGGCTCGTAACCTCGTGGACCAGATGCCGGTCGATATAGATCAGCGCCGTCCCGTCATCGCGGGTCTCGACGACATGGGCATCCCAGATCTTCTCGTAGAGGGTGCGGGGGCGGCTCGCCATGTTCGGGTCCATCGGTTGGGGGCGTAAAATGCGCCCCGTGAGCGCCGCCCATAATCCTGTTCCACGAGCTGTGGCAAGATTGCGGCGATTTACGGCAAGTCGTTAGTGGAATCTGTCATATTATTGCGCTAGCTTACACCTATGTCAGCAAACGCGATTCTCGAAGCTCCAGGCGCCGCCGCCTTCAACCACCCGATCAAGGTGGAAGCCGCCGACATCGATTTCATGGGCCACGTCAACAATGCGCGCTACCTCAACTGGGTGCAGGACGCGGTTCTCGCGCACTGGCGCGGCATTGCGCCTGCCGAGGACGTGGCGAGCAAGGCATGGGTCGCGCTCAAGCACGAGATCACCTACCGCAAGCCCGCCTTCCTCGAGGACGACGTGATCGCGCAGACCGTGCTCGAACGCTTCAACGGCGCGCGCGCGTTCTACTCGACGCTGATCAAGCGCGGCGAGGAAGTGCTCGCCGAGGTGCAATCCTCGTGGTGCTGCATCGACGCCGAAACCCTGCGCCCGGCGCGCATCGGCGAACACCTGCGCGAGTTCTTCTTCCCCAAAGGGGAGTGAGGGGCGGGCGCCTGCTTCGCGAGCATCGGCTTGCAATCGGACGGCAAGCCACGGATTTCGGCAGCGCCGACAGGTGGGGGGCGTGCGGTATGATGCGACGTGCAACAGCATGGATGGGCGCTGCGACCCTGATGGCTTCGACAGCAGCGAGCGTCGCCGCGGCGGACGAACCGGATGCAACTGTGCAGGCCTGCACCTTCTCGCAAGCCGACCAGGACTGGATCGACCGCTCGCTCGATGCACGCCGCGCCATGGCGGCCGTGATCGGGACGGATGCTTTCGCTTCGCCCGCGGCCATGATCATCTTCGATGCCGCCTGCGTTCGTCAGAGCGCTGATGCGTTGAGGGGGGAGGCCGCGACCTGGACCGCGCAGGCTCACCAGGGTCAGATCACCCTTCCGGATGGCGCTGCGATCCCGGCCGGGGTCACGTCCTTCGCGGGCGAGAGCAGGGCTGGCGCCTTCTACATCATGTCCACTCCGAGCGTCTGGCGCGCCGCGGGCGTGCCGGGCGGCGCGACGGGTCTCGAGAACCTGATGACAGCGGTGCTGCTCCACGAGAGCGCCCATGTCGCCCAGTTCGCATCCTACATGCGCTCTGTCGGATTGATCGCCGAACGGAACAGGCTCCCCGAGGACTTCGGCGACGACAGCATCCAGCAGCGGTTCAAAAGCGACCCAATCTTTGCAGCTTCGATCAATCGCGAGACCGCTCTGCTGTACGCGGCGGCCGCGGCGAAAAGCGACCGCGAGGCGCTGCGGCTCGCGCGCGAGGCGCGCGACCTGATCGCGGCGCGGCGGGCGCGCGCGTTCACCGGGGCCGACGCCTACCTCGCCGAGGCCGAGGACCTGTTCCTCGCGCTCGAAGGCTCGGGCCAATGGGTCGGATACCAGTGGCTGACCATGCCGAACGGCGGCGGAATGACGCAAGCCGAAGCGCTTTCGGGTTTTGGGCGGCGAGGTGGCTGGTGGACTCAGGACGAGGGGCTGGCCCTGGTCCTCGCGACCGAACGGATCGGCGGGACTGGCTGGCGGATGGAAGCCTTCGGCGAAGGCAAGGTGGCCGGAGCCGCGATGCTGGACGCGGCGCTGAGGCATCGGAGACGCCGCTAAGGCTGTGCGGGACCTCTCCGGAAGATGAAGACAGCCCTGCGGACGGCATTTCGAAGAGCAGTCCGGTCCGTGCGGGTGAGATTGAAGGCGTTGGTGAGGCCGCCATTGGTTGAGGGCCCCAGCATCTTCCTTATTGAACAGGCGGAAGGTTGCCGATAAGTCAACGCCCCGAATACGCAACAAGATCAAAGTGAATCACTGAAAACCGCGAACGTATTTGTGGCTCCACAACACTAGCGATGGAGGCTGGCATGGCCGAGTTGCCGCTGCTCGGGACACGTGTGCTGATTGTGGAGGACGACTTCTGGCAGGCAGAAGACGGTCGTGACCGGTTGATCGAGGCGGGCGCGGAAATCGTCGCGATGACCGGGTCGGTCGCGGCCGCCTTGAAGTCCGCGGCGTCTCGCCCGACCGATATCGGCTTGCTCGACATCAATCTTGCAGGGCACGAATCCTTCGACGTCGCCCGGGCGCTCCTGAGCCGCGGGGTGCCCGTGCTGTTCCTCACGGGATACGAGGCCAGCATATTGCCGCCCGATCTCGCCAATGTTCCGATGATTACCAAGCCGACGGAATGGCCGATCGTGATCGCGCAATTGGGCAGGATGCTCGGGAAGCCGGTCGAGGAGCAGATCGACGCGGATGGCCCGCAGGCCTGAAGTCCGGTAAAAGGCACCTGCTGGCAAATTCACTCTGAGGGGGGTTCATGAGCAACAGCTATATCGCAATCGGAGCCGCATTGATCACGGTCGGCCTTGTTCTGGCAGTTCGGCGCCGCAAATTAGCGGCATCCGGTGGCGGGAAATCGGGCCAGTTGGCTTCCATCCTGTTCGTCATCGCCGGAGCCATTTTCATCGGGGTCGCGCGCTTCGGTCTCTAGTGTTCGCTGCCCGTCGGCGCGACGAAAAACCGGTCGGGTGGCCAGCCTGCCTCACCGCCGCTTCAGCGCCGTGCTCAGCGCGCCCGCAGCGCCCGCTGCCAGCACCGCGCCCGCCAGCGAGGCCAGCGGGTTGCTCCTCACGAAGGTGTAGAGGCTCGTCTGGCGCATCGGCAGGGGACCGTAGACCTTGCCCTCGCCGCCGCCCTCCCGGAAACCGGTGACGCCGTCGCTCTGGTTGGGCGCGTCCTTGTCGAGGGCGGTGGTGAAGAAGGCTTTCTCGAAGACCCGGTCGGAGAGATTGGGGAACAGATGCGCGAAGAGCGTCATCGCCCGCCCGCCGCCGCCCACGATCATGTCGCGGGTCGGGGTCTGGGCGGCCCGGCAGATCGCTTCGGCGACGAGGTCGGGCGAATAGATCGGCGGCGGGATCATGGCGCGCGCGTCCATCTGGTTGAGCGCCTTCTCGACGAAGGGCGTGTTGATCCCCGAAGGCTGGATCAGCGTGACCGAGACCGGCGCCTTTTCGTGCATCAGCTCCAGTCGCAGCGAATCGACATAGCCCTTCACCGCGTGCTTGCTGGCCGTGTAGGACGACAGCACCGGCGAGGGCATGTCCGACGAGATCGACCCGGTCACGATCAGCGCCCCGCCGCGCGCCTTCAGGTGCGGCAGGGCCTCGGTCGCGCAGTGCACCGTGCCCCAGTAATTCGTCTCGAACACGAGGCGGTGGTCCGCGTCGGAAATCTCTTCCAGCAGGGCATAGGCGCCGATCCCGGCATTGCTCACGAAGGTGTCGAAGCCGCCGTGGCGGGCGATCACTTCCTCGATCGCGGCGGCGACATCCTCGCGGCTGCCGACATCGGCCCGGATCGTGTCGCAGCGCTGGCCGAGCGAGCGGATCCCGGCAGCGGCGGCCTCGAGCCCTTCTTCGTTGCGGGCGATGATCACCACGTTGGCGCCGCGCTCGGCGGCAAGGCGCGCGGTGGCAAGGCCGATGCCGGAGGAACCGCCGGTAATGACGATGGTCTGCTGGTCGAGCGGCTTGAGGTGCATGGGGGAGGGCCTTTCCTGCTGGTTGCGGAAGATCATCGCGCTCGCTGCGAGCACGGCCCTAACCTCGATCAGGGCGTCTGGACCGCCTGCGCCTGCGGCCCTGCCACGGCCACCGGCCGCCGCACCGCGAAAGGGAGCGCGCCAAAGGCATTTGCCACACGCGCCGGTCGCCTATAGGGCATCCGCATGACCGCCACTCGCGTATCCTTCGCGACATGACCGCGCCTTTCGCCTTGCCCGAGCGACGCCGCCAGCGTGCCACCGGCCTCGTGCTGGGGCTGGCCATCGCCGGAAGCTGGCTGGCGATCCATGCCTGGGGGATGTTCGTCTTCGAGCTGAGCTGGACCAACTGGCCGTTCGCGCTGGCCATGGCGGCGGTGCAGTGCTGGCTTTCGGTCGGGGTGTTCATCGTCTGTCACGATGCCATGCACGGGAGCCTGGTGCCCGGCCACAGGCGCATCAACGGCGCGATCGGCGCGGTGCTGCTGGCGCTCTATGCAGGCTTCGCGTGGAAGCAATTGAGGGACGCGCATTTCGATCATCACCGGCTGGCAGGGCGCCCCGGCGATCCCGACTTCGACGAGCACCACCCTGACGATTTCCTGCGCTGGTATGCGACCTTCTTCCGGCGCTATTTCGGCTGGCGCTCGCTGGTCTTCGTGCACACGGTGGTGGGCATCTACTGGCTGGTGCTGGACATTCCGATGGCCCAGATCGTGCTGCTCTACGGCCTGCCGGCGCTCGGCTCGTCGTTGCAGCTCTTCTATTTCGGCACCTTCCGCCCGCACCGTCATCTGCGCGAGGACGATCCCCAGTCCTTCTCGGACCGCCACAACACCCGCAGCGAGGAGTTCGGCCCGCTGGCGAGCCTCGCAACCTGTTTTCATTTCGGCTATCATCTCGAACATCACCGCCGTCCCGACGTGCCGTGGTGGGCCTTGCCGGCCGCCCGCCGCGCCGGGGTGGGCCAGAGCGGTGAAAGCATAGCATTGACGAAGAAGGTCTCCGCATGAGCTGGCTCGAAGCCGCTGCCGTCACTTTTGCCGCACTGATCGGAATGGAAGTCTTCGCCTGGGTCGCGCACAAATACATCATGCACGGCTGGGGCTGGGGCTGGCACCGCGACCACCACGAGCCGCACGACAACGTGCTGGAGAAGAACGACCTGTTTGCGGTGGTGTTCGGCACGATCAACGCCGCGATGTACATCGTGGGGTCGCTGTGGATCGAATGGCTGTGGTGGACCGCGGTCGGGATCACGCTTTACGGGGTGATCTACACGCTCGTTCATGACGGGCTGGTCCACCAGCGCTACTGGAAGTGGGTGCCGCGCAAGGGCTACGCCAAGCGGCTGGTGCAGGCGCACAAGCTCCACCATGCGACCATCGGCAAGGAAGGCGGGGTGAGCTTCGGCTTCGTCTTCGCGCGCGATCCGGCCAAGCTCAAGGCAGAGCTGAAGTCGCAGAAGGAAGCGGGCCTTGCGGTGGTGCGGGACAGCGTCGGCATCGATCGATGAACCCCATGCGGCTTGGCGCGTTTGCGCTCGTCGTTTGCCTGATGCTCGGACTTTTCATGCTGCCGCGCTGGGCGGCGGGCAGGGACGTGCCGCTCGACTCCTTCCCGCTGGCGGCATGCAGCACACCCGGTCCGGCGACGGGACGCGTCTTTCATGTCGATCCGGTGCACGGCAGCCCGGCAGGCGACGGCAGCGCGGCAAACCCGTGGCGTGATCTCAACCAGCTCGCCGCGGCAGGACTGATCGGCGAGGGCAAGCGTGACGTCCGACGGGCCGACCGGCTGGCGGCGCGGCTGCTCGGCGGCCCGCCGACGGTCCGTGTCGAACCGCGCCCCGGCGTCCGCGTGCACACCGGCGACACCGTGCTGCTCGCGAGCGGCGACTACGGCGACGTCGATCTGTCGGGCCTCGCCAACAGCGGCTTCGTGACCATCGCCGCAGCGGCAGGTGCCGAGCCGCGCTTCACCAGCCTCGACCTGTCGCGCGCGTCGCACTTCATCCTGCGCGGCATCACCGTCACCGCCGAGGCCGCTCCCGCGGGGCGAAGGCACCTGGTTTCGGTCTACGCTCCCGGCACGGCGCGGGCGGACAACATCGCTCTCGAAGACCTCCAGATCGGTCTGACCCGCGATATCGTGACGACCCCGCCCGGGGACTTTGCGAACGCCTCCGACGGGGTGATCTTGGCGGGCGACTGCGTGACGCTGAAGGACAGCCGGCTCCACGATCTGAAGTCCGCGATCAACGTCTACCGGGGGCGGCACGTGCTGATCGCCGGCAACGCGGTCGACGGCGTCGCGATCGACGGCATCCAGTACTCCGGCCGCGACATCGTCATTCGCGACAACGTCTTTGCCAACCAGTGGCAGACCCCGAGCGAGCTTCATCCCGACTGCATGCAGGGGGTGGGCCCGGGGCAGGAGGACAGCTTCGGTCCCGTCACGATCACCGGCAACATCTGTATCCGCGCGCTCGCCGGGACGGACGCGATCCGCGCGGGCCGCGGCAAGGACGTGTTCGGGTGGATGGGCATCAACATCTTCGACGGCCACTGGCGCGGAGTCACCGTGCGCTGCAACATCGTGCTGCCCGGCGCGCAGCACGGAATCGCGCTCTACGGCGTCGGCGATGCGCTGATCGAGGGCAACGTCGTGCTCGGCATGGCGGAGGGACGTCCGAGCTGGATCACGGCGCTTCCCGCGCAGAACGGACGGCAGCCAGATCGGGTGGTGATCCGGGACAACCGCGCCACCACCTTCCTCAATGCCGTCAAGGACGCGCCCGCTCCGGTCGAGACGATGATCGATGTCATCAGGGTCAAGCGCGAGGATCCTGATATCCTCGCCGTGCTGCGGGGCAAAGTCACGGGCGTCACGCTCGGCAGCGGGAATATCTGGCAGACCGCCGAGGCCCCGCGTGCGCCGCTCGGGCGCGATGCGCGCTTCGTCTGGCAGACAGGCCTGCCGAGCCTCACCCCGCGCGATGCCGCCGAGGCGCGGCGGCTCCACCCGCTTCCGGCGTCCTGCGCCGGGCCGGCCTGAGCGTCAGCCCGCGGCCAGCCGCGCGGCGTGTTCCTTGACCAGCGCGATCATGTTGGGGACGCCTTGGGTGCGGTTGCTCGAAAGCTGGTTCTTGAGATCGAAGGGGGACAGCGCACCCATCACGTCCATGCTCGCCACTTCGGCCGCCGGGCGGTCCTGCACCGCGGCGATCACCAGCGCGACGATCCCCTTGGTGATCGCGGCATTGCTGTCGGCGAGGAAATGGAGCTTCTGCTCTTCCTGCGAGGCAGGGTAGACCCACACCGCCGCCGAACAGCCGCGCACCAGCGTCGCGTCGGTCTTCAAGGCATCGGGCATCGGCTCCAGCGCGCGGCCAAGCTCGATCAGCAGGCCGTAACGCTCGTCGCCTTCGAGGAACTCGTATTCTTCGAGGATGTCGGAAAGGGTGCGCATGGCCCGCCCCTAAAACGGGTGCGCGCGAAACGCAAAGCCCGCGTCAGCCGCCGATCCCGCCGGGCCGGGTGACGGCATGCCAGATCACGTAGAACCAGCCGAGAAAGCCGTGCACGATCGCCCAGACGATCGACTTGTGGAGGCTCCAGCTGATCGCCACCGCGATCGCGCTGCCGAGGCCGATCCCGGTCTGGGTGGCGGTGGAGCGGACGGTAACGCTCACAGCTCCACACCGCTGGCGATGGCTTCCAGCTTGCGGATGCGCTCCTTGAGGTCGGCCAGCTCGATGCGCGCGGTGCCGAGGCCGGAGCCTTCGTCCTTGGCCGCATTCGGATGGGCACGCTCGAGTTCCTGGCGCTTGTAGTCGAGCCAGCCGGCCCAGGCCCGCAGCAGTGCGGCGGCGACCAGTGCGAGGCCGAACAGGCTGCCCGCCGTCAGCACGAGGGTGGGATCGAGAAGCAAGGTCGTCATTCGCTCTGTTCCTTCCTAGCTTTCTGGTCTTGGGGCGGGCCGCGATACCGGGGCGTCCCGCAGGGCTTCGATCTCGGCGGCGATCCGCGCCTGTTCGCGCGCGTCGCCGGAATGGGCATCGGTGGCGATGCGTTCGAGCACCTTGATCCGCTCGCGCAGGTCATCGAGCTCGCGCCGGGCAACCTCGAGCTCGGCCGCCGGGCGATTGTTCTCACGGGGCACGACCTTCTGATTGCCGTCCTCGTCGGTGACGATCCCGGACTTGGCCCGGGCGATCTGGACCACCCCCCAGATGAGGATGGCAACCAGTGCGACGATGGCCCAGCTGCTCATTGCGCCGTCACCTCGTCACGCCGCGTCGCCTGGGGCAGCGCGGCCGTCTCGCGGCGCAGCGACTCGATCTCGTCGGCGAGCAGGCTGCCGCGATCGGTGGCGATGCGTTCGAGCACGCGCAGGCGGTCCTCGATGGCGGCCTGACGTTCGGCGATGGCGCGGACCTCGGTGCCGTCCGTCGCGGGGCGGCCCTCGTGGCGCAGCCGCCTGGCATCCACCACCTTGCCGACGATGCCGTTCAAGGTCATGCCCGCAATCAGGCACATGGCCACGATCGTCATCGCGATGATCACCTGTTCGTGCATCACGCTTTCCCCTTGTCCTGGAGGCCCGCCAGCGCCCGATCACGCAGCGCGTCGATCTCGGCGCCGAGGTGGTACCCGCCGTCGGTGACGATCCGCTCGACGTTGGCGAGCCGGTCTTTCATCGAGCCGAGCTCGGCGCGCAGTTCGGCGTTCTCCTGGGTGAGAAGGGTGACGCGGTGCGCGGTTTCCTTGTCGGAACCGGGCTTCAGCGACTGGCCCCACATGCCTTCGAGCGGATAGCCGTTCTTGATCTTCATGCGGGTGGTCTGGAACTGGGAGACGATCCCCATCGCGCCGAGCCCGAAGCACGCGCCGATGATCCAGCCGAGATAAGGGATGAGTTCGGCAGCTTCCATCACACGCGCTCCTTGCTCGCGCTGCCGAGGGGCACGCCAGCGTCTTCGTCGACCCGGCGCTGGTCGCGCAGCGCCTCGATCTGGGTGGCGATGTCGTAGCCGCGGTCGGTGACGATGCGTTCGAGCACCTGCACCCGGTCTTCGAGCCGCTGGATCTGGCCGACATATTGCGCGGCCTTCTCGGCGGTCTGCTCGGCGGTGGAGCCGACCTGCATCTCGGCCATCTTCTGCTGGTGCTTGGTCCACAAGGCGACGATCGGGATCATCAAGGCAATGATCGGGATCATCACGCCCATTTGTGCAACGTCCATGGTTCTAGTCCCTTATGCTGGTGAGGGAGTTCAGCGCAGCCGCTCGATTTCGGCGGTCAGGCGCGGATTGCTGCTCACGTAGTGGCTCTCAACCGCGGCGAGGCGGCGGTCGATATCGCGGAAGTTCGCCTTGATCTCGCGGGCAGTGCGGCGCGGGCTCTGGCGCACGCCCTGCCAGTACTTCTGCTCGCTTTCGTCGCGGTAGAGATAGGGCGGCTTCTTGTTGAGCAGCGCGCCGGCCACGAAGTAGGCGAGGATCGTCAGGCCGCTCAGCATGAAGATCGACATGAAGGCTGCCATCCGCACCCAGAACACGTTGACCCCGGTGTAGTCGGCGATCCCTGCGCAAACGCCCATGAGCTTGCCATTGTGCTTGTCGCGGTAAAGCGTGGTGCGGGGGCTGTTCATGCGCGGGTTCCCTTCTTCTCGGCGATCAGCGCTTCCAATTCGCGCAGCTGCTGGTTGTCCTTTTCCTGATCGGCGATCAGGCGGCGGGCGGGGGTGAATTCCGGATCGTCCGTAGCGACCAGGCGCTCGACGGTTTCCATCCGTGCGTCGAGCCGCTTGGCGAGGTTGTAGAGCTCCTCGAGCAGCACCTCGTCATCGGCGGTGATGGTCGGGGCGGTCTTCCACTTGGTCATGTAGTGCAGCACCAGCCACGGCAGACCGATGAAAATGGCCGGGATAATGATGACGGCATCGAAATCCATGACTTACTTCCCCTCGCTGGCGTCGGGCTTGCCGAGCGCTTTCTTCATGGCAGCCAGTTCGTCGTCGATCGCGTCCGAACCGCCGAGCGCGGCAATCTGATCGGCAAGCGTCGGCGGACCGTCCTCGGCGATACGCAGGGCATCGGCGCGGCCTTCGGCATAATCGACGCGGCGTTCGAGCTGGTCGAAGCGGGCCAGCGCCTCGTCGGTGCGCTCGGTGCTCATCAGCGTGCGCAGCTTGACGCGGTTCTCGGCGCTCTCGAGGCGCGCGGCGATCGCGGTCTGGCGGCTGCGGGCTTCGCGCAGGCGATGCTGCAGCTTGGCGATGTCTTCCTCGTAGGCGCGCAGGGCATCGTCGAGCACCGCGATCTCGGTCTTGAGCTGGTCGGCCATGTCGCCGGCCTTCTTCTTCTCGACCAGCGCGGCGCGGGCGAGGTCCTCGCGGTCCTTGCTCAGCGCAAGCTGCGCCTTCTCGGCCCAGTCGGCCTGCAGCCGGTCAAGCTTCACGCAGTGGCGATGCATTTCCTTCTGGTCCGCGATCGTGCGCGCGGCGCTGGCGCGGACTTCGACCAGGGTTTCCTCCATCTCGAGGATGATCATGCGGATCATCTTCGACGGGTCGTCCGCCTTGTCGAGCATGTCGTTGAAGTTGGCGGCGATGATGTCGCGGGTGCGGCTGAAAATGCCCATGAAGGCTACTCCATCGAGAAACGAATTGACCCTGTCCCGCGGGGCGACTCGGTCGCCGAGCGGTTCTTCGGGGTTGCGCCGGGACTGTGCCGGGTCGGGGCGGCGACGCAAGGCCTCGATTTCCTCGTCGAGCCGCGACAGACGCCCTGCCGACAGCAGGCGCGAGGGTTGGGCCGGAGCGTCGCTGTTCTGATTGGCGCGCGTGGGGTTGGCGCCATCGGCAGCATCGACGGGGGGGACATTACGCTCCGGCCCGAGGGGGTCAAAAGGATCGCCCATCTCAGGCGATCTCGATCATCGCGCCGCTTTCGGCAGCGGGATGGGCGAGCGGGGCGGCGCTGGCCGCGCCCGGCTGGATCTGCGAGGAGAGCAGGACCATCATCGTCATCGCGGCGATGCTGGCAAGCGCGGCGTGGCCGACCTTGGAACTCCAGAAGCTGGCTTTGGTGGTGGCGGTGTCGAACATTGTGGCCTCCCGTGCGGTATGTCGCGGTGTTGCGGGGTATTTTGCACGGCGCGTGCCAAACTGCCGGAATGGCGGATTTCCGCGCTTTTCCGGCAGGCGTGCGGAGAGGTGATTGGTCTCTATTGCCAAGCATTGGTGCTTTTCACTATAGTTTGGACATGAAGCTCGAGAGCCAGTTCATCGGCCAGTCCGGGGCCTTTCTCGACGCGGTCGAGCGCGCCAGCCGCGCGGCGGCTATGAACCGTCCGGTGCTGGTGATCGGCGAGCGCGGCACGGGCAAGGAACTGATCGCCGAGCGCCTCCACCGCCTCTCGACCCGCTGGGACGAGCCGCTGGTGACGATGAACTGCGCGGCGCTCCCCGAAACGCTGATCGAAGCCGAGCTGTTCGGCCACGAGGCGGGCTCCTTCACCGGCGCGACCAAGGCGCGGGCAGGCCGCTTCGAGGAGGCGGACCGCGGGACGCTGTTCCTCGACGAGCTGGGCACGCTCAGCATGGCCGCGCAGGAGCGGCTGCTGCGCGCGGTCGAGTATGGCGAGGTGACCCGCATCGGTGCCTCGCGCCCGATCCGCGTCGATGTGCGGATCGTTGCGGCGACCAATGATGATCTTCCCGCGCTGGCCGCCGCGGGCGACTTCCGGGCCGACTTGCTCGACCGTCTGAGCTTCGAGGTCATCACCCTGCCGCCCTTGCGGGTGCGCGAGGGCGACATCGGCGTTCTGGCCGAGTATTTCGGCCGGCGCATGGCCGCCGAGCTCGATTGGGACCGCTGGCCGGGTTTTGCCCCGCACGTGATGAACGCGCTGGAGGACCATCCCTGGCCGGGCAATGTGCGCGAGCTGCGCAATGTCGTCGAGCGCGCGGTCTATCGCTGGGCCGCGCCCGACATGCCGATCGCGCACGTCCAGTTCGATCCTTTCGATAGCCCGTGGCGCCCGCGCCCCCCCGAGCACCGCCGCAGCCATGCACCCGCGCCGACCGGTGCGGCCCACGCCGCGCCCGCACCGCACGTGAGCGTGAGTTACGACACGGTCGAGGACCTGCGCGCCGCAGTGGACGCGCATGAGCGCGCGATCCTCGCCCACGCCCTCGGCAAGCACCGCTGGAACCAGCGCCAGACCGCGCGCGCGCTCGGGCTGACCTATGACCAGCTGCGTCACTGCATTCGCAAGCATGCGTTGATGGAAGGCGAGGACTGACCGACAGTCCTTGGCTCCAGCTTTTCGGCTCCACTCTTCGGAGCGCCAGTCTAACGGATTGGCAATTCTTTTCGATTATTGCTGTCCTCTGAATTGGGGCAACAATAACACCATGCATTCGCATTCCGAAAATTTCCTGATGGAATTCGGTGACCTGCGGCAGGCCGCGGGCGAATCGGCATGGGATTCGCCGGAACCGCGAGAGGGGTGTAAAAATGCGTCCTGACATCTCTCCGGACCATCGTTATCCGCTCCACGCCGGCCGCGCCGGCCCCGCCGGAGGAGAGCCCGTCGTGCGGGCGTCGGCGCCGCAAGCCGTGCGTGACGCACCGGTCTCGCCTGCCGCGCCCGTCCCGGCCTGCCCTCCGACCGAACGCCAGCGGATGCCGCAGCCATCGGCATCCGACCATTCCGGTGGGGATGTTCCAATGCTTCAGGCCGGCCGCCGTGCTGCCCCGCGCCTGCGGCTCAGTCTGCCTGCGCAGCTGATCGCCGTCGAGAAGGCGCACACCTGCATCCTGCTCAACCTCTCTCGGACCGGCGCGCAGGTGGCGATTCTCGACGCGATGCGTCTGGGCGAGGGCGCGATCCTGCGCTGCGGTATCATCAACCATTTCGCGATCGTCACGCGCAGCGAATTCGGCCTCAACGCCCTGGAATTCGACGAGCCGCTGACCGACGCGGTCGTCCTCGAGACGCGGCGCTATCACGAGAACTTCGAGGAGCGCGAGCGGCGCGCCCTGCTCGAGACCGCGCGCAAGTGGGCCACCGGCGACACCGACGACCGCAACGTCTGAAGTTCGCGCGGCGCCCATGGGGGTGCTGGCTGGCACGCGGGTTCCCTCTTGCCAAAAGGGCGCCGAGCCCCTAGGTGCAGCGCCAATCCCGACATTGTCGTGACAAGGTTTGGATGCTGGCGCCTCCGGGGGCCGGCCCGACACCGCGTTTGTTGCACTGTCTTACGTGAACCAAGGACCCCATGGCCGATATCGCGCGCCTGACCGAGCTGATCGAACCCGAGGCCACCGCGCTCGGATTCGAGCTCGTGCGCGTCGCGATGGTCGCCTCGGAAGCCGGTGACGGCGGCATGGCCTTGCAGATCATGGCCGAGGACCCGGCGACGGGCCAATTGGTGCTCGACCAGTGCGCCGCTCTCTCGCGCCGTATTTCCGACGCGATGGACGCGGCGGAAGAGGCCGGCGAAGTGCTCGTCGAAGGCGCTTACCACCTTGAAGTCTCGTCCCCCGGCATCGACCGGCCGCTCACGCGCGAGAAGGATTTCGCGAACTGGGCGGGGCATGAAGTCCGCATCGTCATGGACAAGGCTTATGACGGCCAGCGCGTCAACAAGGGCGTGCTCGGCGGTCTGGAGGATGGTATGGTCCTCGTCAAAGAGGTGAAGGCTGGCGACGTTCGCCTGCCGCTCGCAGAAATTCACACGGCCAAGCTCGTCCTCACCGACGCGCTGATTGCCGCCACCCGCCCGCTGGATACCAGCGGGGCCGACGAACTTATCGAAGACGCAGAGAAGGCAGACGACTGATGAGTGCCATTTCCGCCAACAAGGCCGAACTCCTCGCGATCGCCAACGCGGTCGCCTCGGAAAAGATGATCGACAAGTCGATCGTCATCGAGGCGATGG
>JAIYAM010000032.1 GCA_027489065.1 Erythrobacteraceae bacterium
GAACCGCACACGGTCGGCACTTCGGCGAGTTCGGCCGGCGGCAGATCGTAGAGGTTCTTGTCCATCGCCTCGCCCGGGTGGATCTTGTTCTCGATCCCGTCGAGCCCGGCCATCAGCAGTGCCGAGTAGCACAGGTAGGGGTTGGCCATCGCATCGGGGAAGCGGAACTCGACGCGCTTGGCCTTGTCGCCCGCGCCGTAAGGGATGCGGCACGAGGCCGAACGGTTGCGCGCCGAGTAGGCGAGCAGCACCGGAGCTTCAAAGCCCGGCACCAGACGCTTGTAGCTGTTGGTGGTCGGGTTGGTGAAGGCGTTCAGCGCCTTGGCGTGCTTGATGACGCCGCCGATGAAGTACAGGCAGGTTTCCGACAGACCGGCATATTCGTTGCCGGCAAACATCGGCTTGCCTTCCTTCCAGATCGAGATGTGCGTGTGCATCCCCGATCCGTTATCGGCCTTGATCGGCTTGGGCATGAAGGTCGCCGTCTTGCCGTAGGCGTGGGCGACCTGGTGCACGACGTACTTGTAGATCTGCATGCGATCGGCAGTCTGCACGAGCGTGCCGAAGGTCAGGCCCAGCTCGTGCTGTGCGGCGGCAACTTCATGGTGGTGCTTGTCGCAGGGCAGGCCCATTTCGAGCATGGTCGAGACCATCTCGCCGCGGATGTCGACGGCAGAGTCGACCGGCGCAACGGGGAAGTAGCCGCCCTTGGCACGCGGGCGGTGGCCCATGTTGCCGTTCTCGTATTCCTTGCTGGTGTTGCCCGGCAGTTCGATGTCGTCGATCGCGAAGCCCGAGCCGGCATAGCCGTCCTCGAAGCGCACATCGTCGAACATGAAGAACTCTGCTTCGGGGCCGACATAGACGGTGTCACCGATGCCGGTCGACTTGAGGTAGGCCTCAGCGCGCTTGGCAGTGGTGCGCGGGTCGCGGCTGTACCAGTCACCGGTCGAAGGCTCGACGATGTCGCAGTTGATGATCAGCATCGGCGTGGCGCTGAAGGGATCGATCCAGGTCTCGGTCAGATCGGGCTTCAGGATCATGTCGCTTTCGTTGATGACCTTCCATCCGGCGATCGACGAGCCGTCGAACATCAACCCGTCCTCAAGCTCGTCCTCACCCATGACGCTGGCGACCATGGTGAGGTGCTGCCACTTGCCCTTGGGGTCGGTGAAGCGCAGGTCGACCCACTCGATTTCCTCGTCCTTGATCTTCTTCAGGACGTCTTTCGCTTTCGACATTGGTATCTTGCCTCCGAGTATTTTGGGTGAGTTGTTCTTGGCCGGCCTGCCTTCGTGGCAAGCAGGAAAAGGGATGTTTCAGATCGCGTCGTCGTTGGTCTCGCCGGTGCGGATGCGCAGCGCGCTCTCGATCGCGGTGACGAAGATCTTGCCGTCGCCGATGCGGCCGGTCTGGGCGGCCGCCGCAATGGCCTCGACCACGCGCTCGGCCTGATCGTCGGCGACGACCACTTCGAGCTTCACCTTGGGCAGGAAGTCGACGACATATTCGGCGCCGCGATAGAGTTCGGTATGGCCCTTCTGGCGGCCGAAGCCCTTTGCCTCGGTCACGGTGATCCCGGACACGCCGATTTCGTGCAGCGCCTCCTTCACCTCGTCGAGCTTGAAGGGTTTGATGATCGCCTCGATCTTTTTCACGTCGTCCCCATCCGCGCCTGGCTGAAATTGCTAAGACGATTCGTAACAAGAACCGTGCCAAGCCAAAAGGTGGTGGCTGCGTACGATCCTTGCCGCTTGGAGACTCAAGGGAACGGATGTCTTTCGCCGATGGAGGGCGGTTAGCAAGATTATGGTGCACCGCGCAATGGTGCACAGCATCTGATCGGCGCTTGCCTAAATTTTAAGCAATCCTGCGGCTTCTACAGATGCAGCCCGGAGGTCTCGGGCAGGCCGCACATGATGTTGAGGTTCTGGATCGCGGCCCCCGATGCGCCCTTCCCGAGGTTGTCGAGCACCGCGATGAGCCGCGCCTGCGCGCCCCCGGCATCGGTGAAGACGTGAAGGGTCAGTCCATCCATCGGCGCGGCAGACTTCAGCAGCAAAAGCTCCGCTGGAGCAGGGGGCGGCGGAGCAACGGTGACGACAGGGGAATCCGCGTAAAACTCAGCGAGCGCGCCGTGCAGCGCCTCGCCATGCGGCTGGCCCGGCAGGGCGGCCAGATGCAACGGCACGTCTAGCACCATGCCGCGGTGTGCCGGGATCACGCTTGGCGAGAACACCGGCAGATGGGCGAGGCCGGCATATTCCTGCATCTCCGCAAGGTGCTTGTGCCCCATGGTCAGGCCATATGCGCGGAAGGCGATGTCGGGATCGGCCTCGAAGCGGTCGATGAGCGCGTTGCCGCCGCCAGAATAGCCACTCACCGCGTTTACGCTGTACGGCCAGTCCGCGGGCAGCAGTCCTGCACGCACCAGCGGAGCGACAAGCGCCAGGAAGCCGGTTGGGTAGCATCCCGGGTTGCTCACAAATTGGGCAGAGGCGATCTTGTCGCGACCGATCAGCTCGGGAAACCCGTAGGTCCAGCCCTCGGCCACGCGGTGTGCGGAGGATGCGTCGATGATGCGCGCGCCCGATCCCCGGGCAAGCTTCACCGCCTCTTTGGCTGCATCGTCGGGGAGGCACAGGATCGCGATATCGGCGGCTTGCAGAGCGTCCCGCCGGGCGCTCTCGTCCTTGCGCTGCGCCTCGTCGAGCACGAGCAATTCGAACTCGGCGCGGCCTTCCAGACGCTGGCGGATTTCGAGGCCGGTGGTGCCTGCCGCACCGTCAATGAACAGGCGGGTCGCCACGGCTCAGGTGGTGGCTTCGGCAGGAGCGAGGTCGCTCGCCCGGCACCATCCGGAGGGGCCTTGCGGGCCGGGGCAACCCCACACCCATTCGCCCGCCACGTCCAGCAGCTCGAAACGGCTCCCGGCGGCAAGCGTCGCGAACACCTCGGTGTCGGCGCGCGGGTTGAGCCTGAGGCCAGCACCGCTCGCGCCGATGGCCCGGACATGCGGAATCACGTAATGCGCCGCGAGGTGCGTTCCGGCGAGCGCCATGTGCGCCAGATCACCGCGCAACGGCAGCGTGCCGGGCACAGGCTTTTCGACCGGGCCCTTGAGCCCCAGCACGCCAGCCGGCACCGCGTAATCCGTATCCATGCGCTCAGCGCCGCTCATGTGCGTTGTGTGACCTTCACTGATGGCGCCGCGTCCTCTCCCCGAACCGGCGTGGCAGGCCCGTTAGCGGCAAGTCGCCCCCGGAGCAAGCTCAGCCCCCAATCTCGTCCGGTCCAACCTCGTCAACCGTAGCGGGCGCGGATCGCGTGCCATGCGGCCCGCAGGCCCAGCCCGCGTCCGCCGCGCGCGCGGCCGGGCTTCGGGGCGGGGGTCCAGGCGAAGGTGTCGAAGTGCACCCAGTCCAGCCCCTCTGCCACGAAGCGGTCGAGGAACAGCCCCGCGACGCTCGCCCCGGCAAAGGGGTTCGCGGCAGAGTTCGCCATGTCGGCAACGTCGGAGGCGAGGTATTCGCGGTAGGCGTCGTGCAGGGGCAGGCGCCAGGCGGGATCGTCGTTGGCGCGCCCCGCGGCGAGGAAGGCCTCGGCCGTCTCGTCCCGGCGTGCCATCAGCGCGGGGAGATCCGGGCCGAGCGCGACCCGCGCCGCGCCCGTCAGCGTCGCGAAATCGACGATCAGATCAGGGCCTTCCTCCGAGGCACGGGTCAGGGCGTCGCCCAGGATCAGGCGGCCTTCGGCGTCGGTGTTGTCGATCTCGACCGTCAGGCCTTTCCTGCTTTTGAGGACATCGCCTGGCCGGAAGGCGCCGCCTGAAATCGCATTTTCCACCGCCGGAACAAGCAGATGCAGGCGCACCTTCAGCCGCGCGCCCATGATCAGTCCGGCCAGCGCGATCGCATGGGCCGCGCCGCCCATGTCCTTTTTCATGAGGCGCATGCCCGAAGCCGGCTTGATGTCGAGCCCGCCGCTGTCGAAGCACACCCCCTTGCCGACCACCGCCAGCACCGGATGCGTTGGATCGCCCCACACCAGATGCAACAGCCGCGGCGCATGATGCCGCGCCGCCGCACGGCCCACCGCGTGGATCATCGGATAGTCCTGCTCCAGCGCATCGCCGCGCACCACGGTGAGCTCCGCCTTGTGGGCCTTGGCGAGGGCGGAGCACTCGGCCTCCAGAGCCGCCGGACCCATGTCCTCAGGCGGCGCATTGACGAGATCGCGCACCAGCAATTCCGCTTGCGCTTCAGCTACATAGCCGTCGATCTGCCCGGCCTGCGCGGTCAGCAGCACGCGGGCGCCTGCACTCTTGTCCTCGCTCTTGTAGCGGGTGAAGCGGTGCTGTCCGGTGATCCAGCCGAACATCGCCGGGCCGGCTTCGGCGTTCGCGAGGCGGTAAATCCCCTCGGGCAACTCCTCGGCGAGCTTGGCGAGGCACCAGGCCGAGAGGCTTTCGGGGTTGGCTACCCCGCTGACAACAAAGAAGGAATCCCCGTCAGGCACGATCCCGAACTGGTATCCGCCGCCCTCGAATTTCTGCGCGGCAAGGCTCGCCCGCTGGCCTGCGGTGAGCCCCTTGGCGAAGGCCTCGAAGCCCTCCTTGTTCACCAGATGGATGGCAATCGCGTCCTCGCCGCGGTCGGGCCGGATCAGTGCTTTGGTATCGCTCATCCCTGTTCCATAATCGCCATGCGCCCGATGTCACCAGCAGATTCGGGAGAGCGGCAAGGAGGACCGATGTTTCACGTGAAACACCCGAAAAAGCCTGGGCTGGAGGGGGTCTGGAGGGGGTCAAAGGGGGGTCTAGCGCCCATCAAACACCCGCGACGCCGCACTTTGCCCGCGCGAGCGGGGGGCTGGGCGATCACCGCCTGCCTGATGCTCGCCGCCGCCTGTTCCTCGCCCGAGGAAGTGTCGGACAAGACCGGCGCCGCGACCGCGACCGCCAACCCCGCAACACCGCCAAGCCCGCCCGCACCTCCGACGCCCGACGCTGACAAGGTTGCCTTCACCGATAACGCTGCCAAGGGCGAGGCGAAGCGCGATTTCGCTTACACCTGGCCCGCCGCCGTCTCCGCCGTCCCCGAGCTCACCGCCCGCTTCACCGCCGAGCGCGACAAGCTTCTCGCCGATCAGAAGTCCGAATGGAACGCCAGCCTCCAGGAATTCGCCGGGCAGGACTGCGCGGGATGCGTCAACCGCGATTTCCAGAAGGTCTGGGAGGTGGTCGCCGACATTCCCGGCTTCCTGTCGCTCTCGCAGATGTTCTACGAGTATTCGGGCGGCGCCCATGGCAACAGCGGCTCGGACGGGCTGGTGTGGGACCGCGAGGCGCAGCAGGCGCTCGCCCCGGAGGATCTGTTCACCTCGCCCAAGGCCTTGCAGGATGTGCTCGGCACGCGCTGGTGCAAGGTCCTGCAGGCGGAGCGCCGCCGCCGGATGGGCGGGGAGGCTCCGATCGACAACGACGTGTTCCCCTGTCCGCCGATCAAGGACCTGACGCTCCTGCTCGGCTCGAAGAGCAAGACGCATTTCGACCGCATCGGACTGATCGCCGATCCCTATGTCGCGGGTTCCTATGCCGAAGGGCAGTACGAGATCACGCTACCTGTCACGACCGAGGTGCTCACCGCAGTCAAGCCACGCTACCGCGCCGCTTTCGCACGCGGCGAGTAGCTTTTCGCGGCCCCCATCGCTATGTAGCCCCCATGCACGATTATCAACTCGTCGACGGCGATCAGACCGTCTACCGCGATGGCTCCATCAAGCTCCACACCCCCGCCGGGTTCGAGGGCATGAGGAAGGCCGGGCGCCTCGCCGCCGAAATCCTCGACGCCTGCGCCGATCTGGTGAAGCCGGGGGTGACCACCGGCGCGCTCGACGATGCGATCCGGGGCATGATGCTCGATGCGGGCGCGGTGCCCGCGACGCTCGGCTACCGCGGCTATGCGCACTCCTCGTGCATCTCGATCAACCACGTGATCTGCCACGGGATCCCGGGCGACAAGGTGCTGAAGGATGGCGACATCCTCAATATCGACGTGACCCCGCTGGTCGATGGCTGGCACGGCGACACCAGCCGCATGTTCTACGCGGGCGAGCCTTCGCTGAAGGCCCGCAAGCTGGTCGAAGTGACCTATGAATGCCTGATGCTCGGCATCGCGGCGGCCAAGCCCGGTGCGCGCCTCGGCGACATCGGCGCGGCGATCGAAGCCCACGCCAACAGCTTCCGCTACGGGGTGGTGCGCGAGTTCTGCGGCCACGGCGTCGGCCGCCTGTTCCATGATGCCCCCGAAGTGGTCCACGCCGCGCGCGCAGGGAACGGGCCGGAGCTGAAGCCGGGCATGTTCTTCACCATCGAACCGATGATCAACCTCGGCAAGCCCTGGGCCAAGGTGCTGGGCGACGGCTGGACCGCCGTGACGCGGGACAAATCGCTGTCGGCGCAGTTCGAGCACTCGATCGCGATCACGGAAGACGGGAACGAGATCTTCACGAAGAGCCCGACGGGACGGGATTTCCCGCCTTACGTTTGACGGTGTGACCTGAAGTCACCGTCTCCCCGGGCTTGACCCGGGGCCCCGCTTCTACTTTCCTCAGGGTATGGAGCGGGAACAACAGGGCGGCTGGGTCTACATCATGGCCGACCGTTATCGCGGGACGATGTATGTCGGATCGACCGCCGATCTTGCTGATCGCATTTCCCAGCATCGAGAAGGGCGCGGCTCAAAGTTTTGCGCCGAATATGGCCTCACGCGGCTGGTTTGGGCGGAATTTCTTCCAACCATGCAAGAAGCGATGGATCAAGAGGAGCGCATCGAGCGCTGGCGGCGCGAGTGGAAGTTTGCGCTAATCGAGAAGGGCAACCCGGACTGGCGCGATCTCTCCGACGACCTTCTGAAGTGACGAAGCGGGGCCCCGGGTCAAGCCCGGGGAGACGTGAGGCGGTCGTCAACCCTCCCGCGCCGCCCTTATCGCCGCACCTGCCGCAAACGGCGTTATCGCGACCAATGCGAGGCTGATCGCGCCGACGAAGCCGAGGCTTGCCGCGTCCTGACGGGCAAGGGCGCCGGCTCCGAAGATCAGGATCGGCAGTGCGAGCGGGATCAGCAGCAGGCCCGAAAGCGCCGCGCCTGCGCGCAAGGACGCGGTGAGCGCCGCGATCATCAAGCCTATGGCCGCAAGGCCCGGCGTCCCCGCCAGCAGCCCCGCCAGCAGCAGCCGAAACGTCTCGCCCTCGATCTTGAGCAGCGCGGCCGCCGGGAATGTGGCGAGCAGGAGCGGCGGGCCGAAGCTCAGCCAGTGGGCCAGCAGGCGCACCGCCATCATCGCTTCCTCAGCCAGCCCGCGTAGCCGCAGCTGGTCGAAGAAGCCGAGTTCGATGTCGCGCGCGACCAGCTTCTCCAGTGGCAGGATCGCCGCCAGCAGCGCCGCGATCCACACCACGCCGCCGCCGGTCTTGGCCATGAGGTTGGCGTCCGGCCCGACCGCGAAGGGGAACAGCATGGCGACGGCGACGAAGAACACCACCGGCAGCGCGGCGCCGCTTCCCGTGAACGGGAAGAACCGCGCCAGATCGCGGCGGAGCAGGGCGAGGATCATGCCTGCTCCTTCTCTTCCGCCTCGGCGGGCGCGAAGTCCTCGATGGCGAAGCTCGTCATCCCCGGTACATCGAGCGGCTGGTGCGAGGCGATCAGCGCGATGCCGCCGCCACCGCAATGCTCGCGCACGAGGGCGCTGACGAGGCTCTGGCTGGCGGTGTCGAGGCCGGAGAGCGGCTCGTCGAGCAGCCAGACCTTTGCGCCTTGCCCCAGCACGCGGGCGAGGGCTGCGCGTTTCTTCTGCCCGGTCGAAAGGTAGCGCACCGGCACGTCGAGCAGGTTGCCAAGGCCGAGCCGGTCGCAGCAGCTCTCCAGCGCAAGGCCGCCGACGCGGTCGATCCCGGCCCAGAAGGCCAGGGCGCGGCCCAGCGGGAGATCGGGATCAAGCCCGGTGCGCTCGTCGAGCAGCGCCAGCGCGCCGTCCCGCGTCACCGTTCCCGCATAGGGAGTCGTCAGGCCGGCGACTGCGCGGATCAGGGTCGTCTTGCCCGCGCCGTTCGCGCCCATGACATGGCGTGCCTCGCCCGCCCCGAGCCGGAACGACAGCCGCCGGAACAGCAGCCGCTCGCCGCGCCGGCAGGCGAGGTTATCGGCGGTCAGCGAGGGCGCAGAGGCTTGCATTCGCCCTGTGCGTTAGGGAAAAGCCGGTGCGCAAACAAGCGACGCCTTATTTCCGGAGTGCCCTGATGCCTGTCCCCGAACTCACCCCCGCGGAAGTCTCCGACCTGCTTGCCGCTCACCCGGATTGGAGCAGCGCGCGGGACGGCAAGGCGATTGCGCGCACCTTCCGGTTCAAGGACTTCTCCGAGGCCTGGGGCTTCATGAGCCGCGTCGCCCTGCTCGCCGAGACGCAGGACCACCACCCGGAATGGTTCAACGTCTACAACCGGGTCGAGGTGACGCTGACCACCCATGATGCGGGCGAGACGGGTGGATTGTCGGCTAGGGACGCGCGCATGGCGGCGGCGATCGACGCGATCGTTTGATTTCGCACGCCCTCCGGCGCGCGGTGTCCTCGCTCATGCGACCTGAAGGTCGCGTCGCTGCGGGCGCCCGTTCGGGCTTGCGGCCGCTTGGGCGGCCGAACGAGCATCCGTGGCGAGCCCGGCGCGCGAGTTAACGCCCGAGCGGCCCCGAACTGGCGCGCAGCTGCTTCCTCACCTTGCCCGGCATCCAGCGCTTGGCGAAGGCCATGCGTTTGCTGGTCGCGCCCACGAAGTAGTCGAGCTTCGTGCCGTGGACGGCTTCCCACACGGCTTCGGCGACGTGCTCCACAGGGCTGATCTCCAGCCCCGCCGCGCGCACGCTCTCGCGGATCGCCTGGTTCGACTTGCGGTTGCCGGTGCCGTCGAGCAGCGGGGTCTCGATGAAGCTGGGGCACACCGCGGCGACGGTGATGCCGTCCGGCAGCCACTCCGCATCGAGGCTTTCGGTGACCGCGCGCACGCCGAACTTGGTGGCGCAATAGACGCTCATGCCCGCCGAGCCGACGATCCCCGCCGCGCTCGCGATGTTGACCAGCGCGGAGCCCGGGCCGGCGGCTTTGAGGTAGGGATAGGCGGCCTGCGCGCCGTAGAGCACGCCCTTCAGGTTGATGTCGAGGCAGCGGTCGATCTCTTCCGGGTCGAGCTCGGCGAGCGATCCGCCGGTGCCGATCCCGGCATTGTTGACCAGCACATCGATCCGACCGCCCGCGGCCGCGGCGAAGGCGGCGAGCGCCTCGTCCCAGCCCGCCCGGTCGCGCACGTCGAGCTTGCCCGACCACTTGGCCTCGCCCGCGATTCCGCCGAGCGTCCCCGCCATCCCGGCCTCGTTGATGTCGGCCACGCCCACGAACCAGCCCTTCGCGGCAAAGTGCAGCGTGGTCGCGCGCCCGATGCCCGATCCGCCGCCGGTGATGAAGATGCTGCGCTGCTGTGTCATGGGGTCCCTCTTTCCCGATTGCTCTTTGCAACTGGTCTAGTCGGGACTGACACGCTTGTCAGCAGGCCGCGTCACCTGAGTGCACAGCGCAGGTCTGAGGCGGACTGTGCCCCCGGGCCGCACGCTGAGCGCGCGACCCGGGGCAGAGCGTCCTATTTCGTCGATGCGCCCTTCAGGTGGCGGTCGAACCATTCGATCACCCGCCTGAGCGAATCGATCTGGTTCTCGCGCTTGGCAAAGCCGTGGCCTTCGTCGGCATAGAACACCGTCTCGTTCGGCGTTCCGATCTCCTTGAGGATCGCCGCGACCTCTTCGGCCTGGCCGCGCGGCACGCGGATGTCGCGGTCTCCCTGGAGCGAGAGCAGCGGCGCCTTGATGCCGCGTATATAGGTGATCGGCGAATTCGATTCGTAAACCTTGCGGTCCTTGACCGGGTCGCCGAGCAGCGAGATCAGGTACTGGCGCAGCAGCGCGTCCGAGGTTTCGTACATGCTGAACCAGTTGATGATCCCGAACAATTGCGCGCCCGCGGCAAATTCCTCAGGTGTCTTGGCGAGCGCGATCAGGGTCATGTAGCCGCCATACGAGCCGCCGGTGATCCCGACCTTGGCCGGATCGACATAGCCGCTTTGGACAAGGAACTGCTTGCCCGCGATCACGTCGCGCAGGTCCCCGCCGCCGAGGTCCTGGTAATTGGCGTTCTGGAACGGCTGGCCGTAGCCGGTCGAGCCGCGGACATTGGGCTGCATCACGATATAGCCGCGGCTGGCGAGCGCGGTCGCGGTGCGGTTGAACCCGTCGACGCTCTGGCCGGTGGGTCCGCCGTGGGGCAGCAGCACCGCCGGGTTGGTGCCATCGCGCTTCAGGTTGAACGGCATGGTGACGACCGCGCTGACCAGCGTGCCGTCAAAGCTTGTGTAGGTGACGATCCGCGACTTGGGCAGGTTCTCGGACTTGAGGCTGGCAAGTCCCATCGCGGTGAGGGTGTCGGCCTTGCCCGAGGCGAGGTCGAGCACCTGCAGGTCGCTCGGCGTGTCTGCCCCGGAATGCGCGACGAGGATGCGCGAGCCGTCCGGGGAGAAGGGCGAATCCGCTCCGGCGAAGCTGTTGACCCCGGCCGGCAGCGGGATCGGCTTTTCGGCGAGCGTCGCGACATCGACCAGCGCGGCCAGAGTGCGCCCATCCTCGTTGCGGGTGACGGTCAGGGTCTTGCCGTCGGGGCTGAAGGAGCCGGCCGATTGCTCCCACGGCGTCGGCGCGAGCCAGCGCCACGCCTTGGCCCGGGTGTCGTAGATCCCGGCCCGCAGCTGGCCGGTGCCCTCGTTGGTGCTGACCGCGATCAGCCGCCCGTCGGGTGTCGCGTCGCTTGGCTCGTAAATCGTCCCCGCCTTGCCCAGCAGCAGGGTCTTGGCCCCGCTCGGTACTTCGACCCGCCACACCTCGTCGAGGGTCGAATTGGCGTTGGAGCGTGACGCGATCAGCGCCTTGCCGCCCTCGATCCAGGCGACCGGTGCCCAGCGCAGGGACGGGTCGGTCTCGGTCACCAGCGGGGTTGTCTTGCCCGTGGCAAGGTCGATCAGCGCAAGGTTGACCTGCCCGTCGGTGCGCAGCTTGGTCGCGATCGCGCCGGTTGTCCCGCCCGGGGCGATCACCAGCGAGACCTCGCGCAGTTCGGGCGTATTGGTGAGGTTGCGGACCGCGCCGCCGTTCGTGGGCACGGCGAAGATGTCGAACTGCTCGTCGCCGCCGACGTCCTGCGTGTAATAGAGCAGCCGCCCGTCATGCGAGGGAACGAGCCCCGTCTGGCGTTCGTCGGAGCGGGTGAGCTGCACCGGCCAGCCGCCGGTCGCGGGGATTTTCCAGATGTTGTTGCGCCCCGTCAGGTTGGTGACGAGGAAGATCTCGCTGCCGTCATGGCTCCAGGCGTTCGGGCCGAGCGTGCGCGAGTAGGACAGGTCCTCGACCGGCACGGGTGCGGCATCGGGGTTGACCGGGCTTTCCATCGTGGCCGGATCGGTGACGGCGCGCGCGGGGCTGGCAACCTGCGCGACAGCCGGCGCGGCCAGCATCAGCGCGAGCGCCGAGGCCCCGGCAAAGCGGCTGGCGGCAAGGCCAAGACGGGCCGCGAGGATGGTGTTGCTCATGATTTCAAATTCTCCCCCTGATTATTCGTCGAAGCCTAGCACATCGCACCTTGCTGTCATCCCGCAATCCGGACGAGGCCGCAAACCCGCGTCACAAGGCGGGGTTGGCGTAAAAGTGCCAGGTGAAGATCGCCATCGCGCCGCGCTGGGGAGACCAGCTTTCCGCAAGCTGGCGGGTGGCCTTTTCCGCCGGGCGATCTTCCAGCCCGAGCAGTCGCCGCACCCCTTCCTGCACGGCAAGGTCGCCCGCCGGCCAGATGTCGGGGCGGCCCTCGGCGAACAGCAGGTAGATCTCCGCTGACCAGCGCCCGATGCCCTTGATGCGGGTGAGGAGTGCAATGGCTTCCTCGTCATCCGCCGGCAGCCCTTCGAAGTCGAGCTCGCCCGCCGCCACCAACTCGCACAGCGAGCGCGCATAGCCCTGCTTCTGGCGCGACAGGCCGCAGGCGCGCAAGGTGTCGAAATCGCGCTCCAGCAGGCAGGCGGGGGTGAAGCCGGGGCCGAGCCCCGCCTCCAGCTTGCGCCACATCGAAGCGGCGGCTGCGACCGAGACCTGCTGCCCGACGATGGTGCGCAGCAGCGTCATGTAGCCGCGCTCGCGCAGGCGGGGCTTCGGATAGCCGACCCGCTCCAGCGCTACCGCCACGCGCGGTTCGCGCGATGCAAGCGCATCGAGGTCGTCGCGCAATTTTTCCGCCGTCAAACCCACTAGCGCTTTCCTGAACTTGCCTTGATCCCGAGAGTGCCTTAGCAGCCCGCACACACTCTCACAGCGCAGGTTCTTGCGCGCAACAACCGCAAATCCAAAGAAGGAACTCCGATCCATGCCCAGACTGGTCGTCACCAACCGCGAAGGCGCCACCAGCGAGATCACCGTCGAGGACGGCCTCACTGTCATGGAAGCGATCCGCGACAATGGCTTCGACGAGCTCTTGGCGCTGTGCGGCGGGTGCTGTTCGTGCGCGACCTGCCACGTGGTCGTCGACCCGGCGTTCGCCGACAAGCTGCCCAAGATGAGCGAAGACGAGGACGACCTGCTCGAATCCTCCGATCACCGCGCGGAAACCTCGCGCCTGTCTTGCCAGATCCCGTTCACGGCGGATCTCGACGGTCTGCACGTCACCATCGCTCCCGAAGACTGAGTTTGCAGGAGGGCGGGGGCCAAGGGCGATCGACTTGGACGCTGACCTCGCCCGTTTCCTGCGCGACGAACTCGGCCATGCAGCCGAGGGCGGCTCGGCCGGCCCGTGGAGCGTGCGCGGCCCGGTGTGGCTGTGGCAGGGCAGCGCAGGCGCGCCCGCCAAGGGCAGTTGGTATTTCCTCACGATCGACGGCGACACGGCGCAGGCGATCCGCGCCCACGCGGTGAACGCCGCCGCCTGGGGCTCGGTCCATGTCGAGGCGACCATCGGCGGGACGACGTGGCGCACCTCGCTGTTCCCCTCGAAGGCGGTCGGCGGCTGGCTGCTCCCGCTGAAGGCCGCGGTGCGCAAGGCTGAAAAGCTTGGCGAGGGCAGCGTGGTCGAGGCGGTGCTGGCGCTGGCAACCTAAGCCAGGGACTTCGACATTGCCCCGAGCGTCCTCAGCGCCTAATTCATGCCCATGAACATCACCCGGCCCTTCGGCGACACGCTCGCGCTTATCGGCAACACCCCGCTCGTGCGCCTCGCCGGCCCAAGCGATGCCGCAGGCTGCGACATCTACGGCAAGTGCGAATTCGCCAACCCCGGCTCCTCGGTGAAGGACCGCGCGGCGCTCTACATCCTGCGCGATGCCGAGGCGCGGGGCGAGCTCAAGCCCGGCGGCACGGTGGTCGAGGGGACGGCGGGCAACACCGGGATCGGCATGGCGCTGGTGGCGAACGCGCGCGGCTACAAGACGATCATCGTCATGCCGGACAACCAGTCCAAGGAGAAGATGGACACGCTGCGGGCGCTGGGCGCCGAGCTGGTGCTGGTGCCGCCGACCAAGTTCTCCGATGCAGGCCACTTCGTCCACACCTCGCGCCGTCTCGCGGAAGAGACGCCGGGCGCGGTGTGGGCCAACCAGTTCGACAACATCGCCAACCGCCGCGCCCATATCGAGGGCACCGCGCCGGAAATCTGGGAGCAGACCGGCGGCCGGCTTGACGGCTTCACCTGTGCGGCAGGCACCGGCGGGACGATCGCGGGCGTGGGCCTCGGCCTCAAGGCCTTCGACGAGAACATCCGCATCGCCCTCACCGATCCGCACGGCGCCGCGCTCTACAACTACTATGCCCACGGCGAACTGAAGGCGGAGGGCTCCTCGGTCGCCGAGGGGATCGGGCAGGGGCGCATCACCGCCAATCTCGAAGGCGCGCCGATCGACACGCAGTACCGCATCTCCGACGAGGAAGGCCTTGTCTGGGTGGAGCGGCTGCTTAGGCAAGAGGGCCTGTGCCTCGGGCTGTCATCGGGGATCAACGTCGCGGGCGCGGTGGCGCTGGGCAAGGAGCTGGTCGCCGAAGGCCGAGCGAACCCGCAGGTCGTGACGATCCTGTGCGACACGGGCTTCCGCTACCTGTCGACCCTCTACAACCCCGAATGGCTGGCCGCCAAGGGCCTGCCGGTGTTCGACTGGCTGACACGGCCCGCCACCGTGGGAGCGGCGGCATGAGCCGGCTGTCCCTGCGCGAGCGGCTGCTGCGGATGAACCAGCGCAGCCTGTTCCACACCAGCGCCCAGGCCGCGAGCGATCCCGCGGCGACCGCGCCCGAGATCGCCGAGGAGGAGCTGACGACCGCTGCTTCGGCGCGCGGCGAGGCGGTGCAGCGGCTGCAGGTCGGAGTGTTCGGGATCGGGGCGATGGTGCTGCTCGTCGGCCTTGCGAGCATCATTGGCGGGCAGGCCGACAAGACCGATCGGCTCGCCGTGCCCGAAGCCGCGCCGACCACCGAGCCGGGCGCCCCGGCGGCGCAGAACAACCCGCTCGCCGATGCGGGCGTGGTGCCCGACATCGCCGCCGAGCCGAGCGCCTCGCCGAGCCCTGCGCCCCGGCAGCCCGCGCCGGCCAATGTCGCAACTCAGCCGTAGACTTCTCGCCGCCGCCGCTGCCGCTGCCGCGCTGGCGGCGCTGACCGCCTGTGACGAGGCACAAGTCGGCGCGGGCGGAGCCGGGTCCGGGGGCGTGAGCGGCGGCGCTTCGCAGGCGAAGCTCGGGCTGATGAGCAGCCTGCCCCTTGTCTGGCCGCTCGGCGCGGATGTCGACGCGATCGCATCGGGGCGCGCCGCAACCCCGTGGCAGCGCGAGGCGCTGGCGGGCGCATACGCAATCGCGCCGCTCGACACGCTGTCCCCCATTCCCGCTCTGTCCCCGAATGCGCCCGACATCGATCCGTTGCAGGACATGACGCGGCTGGCGGTCATCCAGCCGCGCGGGCTCTCGCCGGCGGACAATGTCGCGCTCGACGACTGGGTGAGGGCGGGCGGCCGGCTGCTGCTGGTGCTCGATCCGCTGCTGACCGGCGAATACGACCTCCCGCTCGGCGATCCGCGCCGCCCGGTCGATTCCGCGCTGATCCCGCCGGTGGTGGCCCGCTGGGGAATGACGGTCAGCTTCCCGAACCAGGAGACCGAGGCGGGCGATTACAGCGCCGACATGATGCCGGGGGGGAGCAAGGTGCCGCTCGCCTATCCGGGCCATATCGATCTGCTCCCCGGCGATGCTGCCAAGACCTGCGTCCGGCGCGCCAGCGCGATCGCCGTCTGCCGGGTGGGCAAGGGGCGGGTCACCCTGATCGCAGATGCCGCGCTGTTCGAGCATCCCGAACTCGCCGGCGAGGGCGGGGCCGCCTTGCGCGCGGTGGTGCGCGAGGCTGTGGAATAGGACTTCGGGGAAATTGCGGGAGAGGGGGACTCGGTCTTCCCGAGTCCCTCGGGGAAATCGCGGGAAAGAGGGCCGCAGGAGCCAGTTTCAAGGGGGCTATGCGATGAAGTACCCTCAGGTGGACACCTAAGGGACAATGTCAAAGGACATAAAAATCAGATAGTTGCCGACTTTTCCCGTAAAATCCCGGAAAAAACCCTTCCATCCCCGCACCTTCCCCGATATGAGCGGGGTCCATCAGACATGCCTGTAATGTCTCGCGTCCGGCTGGTGGGGCCGGCGCATCCTGTCGCACGCGTGCGGCGGGGGCAGGGAAGGCGTGTCGGGGGAATTCGAGCGGGTCATTGGTTGCGGGCGCACCTTCGGGTCACCCGCGCGGGGATAGAGGGGACTGCAGGCACGTGTCTGCTTTTGTGGGATATAGCGGTCAGGCCTTCTCGCCAGCGGGCGACAAGGGTCGCTTTGTCCTGCCTGCCGCCTTCCGCAAGGCCGTGAAGGAAAGCTCGGGCGGGCGCATCCTGTGCCTCGCTGCCCACGACCGCTTCGATTGCCTCGTCGGCTTCGGCCTGTCGCGCACCGCCAAGCTCGACGCGCAGCTCGAGCGCGAGGAAGAGCGCGCCATCCGCTTGGGCTTGCAGGACTTCGACCGCGAAGTGCGCGCCCAGCAACTCTTCGGCTTCGAGCAGCTCCCTTTCGACGAGAGCGGGCGTTTCGTGATGCCCGAGCACCTGCGCGATCTCGGCAAGGTCGATGGCGGGCTCTACTTTCAGGGTGCGGGCGATTTCTTCTTCGTCTGGAACCCGGCCGAACTCGCGCTGATGGGCGCAGAGTGGAAGGGCGCGCAGGCCAGCTGCGCCAAGCTCGTCGCCGCTGCCGGGAAGGGAGCTGCGGAATGAGCCCCGAACTCGCCAGCGCTCCCCACATCCCGGTGCTTCTCGAAGAAGTTGTGGCTGCCCTCCAGCCGCGTCCCGGCATGACCATCATCGATGCGACCTTCGGCGCGGGCGGTTACACCACCGCGCTGCTCGAAGCGGGCGCGAGCGTCCACGCCTTCGACCGCGATCCCGATGCCATCGCTGCCGGGCAGGCGCTGGTCGCGCGCCATGATGGCCGCCTCGCGCTGCACGCGGCGCGCTTTTCGGCGATGCGCCACGAGCTTGCGGCGATCGGCGTCACTGCCGTGGACGCCGTGGTGATGGATATCGGCGTGTCCTCTATGCAGCTCGATCAGGGCGAGCGGGGCTTTGCCTTCATGCATGACGGCCCGCTCGACATGCGCATGAGCCAGGACGGCGAGAGCGCCGCCGATTTCCTCAACACCGCCGACGAGGAAGCCATCGCCAACGTGCTCTACCTCTATGGCGAGGAGCGCCAGTCGCGCCGCGTCGCCCGCGCGATCGTTGCCGCGCGGCCGCTGTCGACCACGGGCGAACTGGCCCGCGTGGTGCGCCGCGCCCTGGGCCACAAGCCGCACGACAAGAAGGACCCGGCGACCCGCACCTTCCAGGCGGTGCGCATCCACGTGAACGACGAGTTGGGCGAGCTGGAGGCCGGCCTTGCCGCTGCCGAGGCGCTGCTGGTGCCGGGCGGCGTTCTGGCCGTGGTGAGCTTCCACAGCCTCGAGGACCGCATCGTCAAGCAGTTCCTGCGCACCGCTTCTGCGGCAGGCCGAGCCGTTTCGCGCCATCTGCCGGGGGAAATCCCCGGTCCCCCGCCTACCTTCGCGCAAGTTTCCAAGGCTATTCGTCCTTCCGAGGCCGAGATTGCCCGTAACTCGCGCGCCCGTTCGTCCACCTTGCGTCACGCGATACGCACCCACGCTGCCCCGAGGAGCCTCGCCGCATGATGAACAGCTCACAAGCCCGTTCGCTGGGTTGGGTCGCGGTGCTCGCGATCTGCCTTGCCGTCGTCACGGTGCTCAGCTTCAAGGTCCATGCGGTGCGCAGCGAGGTGCTGCTCGCCGAGCGCCAGCTGATCAGCCTCAAGCGCGAGAAGCTGCTGCTCGAAACCGAGTTCGAGACCCGCGCCAGCCAGCGCCAGCTTGCCGAATGGAACCAGGTCGAGTTCGGCTACGGCGCGCCGCGCGCCGGCCAGTTCCTCGACGGGGAGCGCCAGCTGGCGAGCCTCGGCGAGGTGCGCGGCCCCGATGCGCCAAACCCGATCCGCCTCGCGCGGGCCGAAACCGACGATGCCGCCGAGGTCGCCGCTGCCGATGCGCCGATGCGCTCGCCGGTGTCGGGCGCCAAGGTCACGCTCGCCTCGGCCGCGGCGGACAAGGGTGCGGCCACGGTCTTCGGCGAAGCCTTCGGCGACTTCCTGATTGAGGCCTCGCCGATCCGTCCGGCCAAGGCCGAAACGCCCCGCGTCACCAAGGCGCTCGCCGCGCAAGGGGGGCTGGGGGAATGAACGCGCTGGCGCTCCGCTCCGCCGCCCTTACCGCGCACATCCATTCCGCCACTCCCGTCATCCCTGCCGGCCGCCTGCCGAGCCTGACCCTGCGCACCCAACTGCTGTGGGGTGCGCGCGTGCGGCTGCTGGTGCTTCTCGCCGGCTTTGCGCTCGTCGCGCTGATCGCGCTGCTGCGCATCGCTTCGCTGGGTTTCGGCGGAAACGCCCCGCAGACCACCAGCCTCGAAGACGCGCTGCTGCCGCCGCGCGGCGAGCTCACCGATCGCAACGGCGCCCCGCTGGCGCGCGCTTTTCCCGCCTATGCCCTGTGGTTCGAGCCGAGCGCGATGGGCGACAGCGGCGCGCCGCTCGTCCATTCCCCGCAGGAGGTCGCGAAGGCGCTGAAGGCGATCTTCCCGGACATCGACGAGGCGCGCATGGCCAAGCGCCTTGCCTCGGGCAAGCCGGGCTACCTGCGCCGCCGCATCCTCCCCGAAGAGGCGAACAAGGTCTTCGCTCTCGGCGAGATCGCGCTCGAGATCCCGCGCGAAACCGACCGTTACTACCCGCAAGGCTCGCTTGGCGCGCATGTGCTGGGCTATGTCGTCGAGAACAAGGACGGCGGGAACAGCGGCAAGACCGGCATGGAGCAGGTCCTCGACGCGCGCCTGAGCCAGCCCGACAAGCGCACCCAGCCGGTGGCGCTGTCGATCGACCTCAGGGTGCAGGGCGCGCTCGAGGACGAACTGCGCCGCGGTATGCTGGCGACCAACGCGCTTGGCGCGGCGGGCATCGTGCTCGATGTCGACACCGGCGAGGTGATGGCAATGGCGAGCCTGCCCGATTTCGACCCCAACGTGGCGGGTGCCTCGGGGCCGGTCAATGTCTTCAACCGCGCCACCAACGGCGTGTTCGAACTGGGATCGACCTTCAAGCCGCTGACCGTGGCCGCCGCGATCGATGCGGGCGTGGTGCGTGATCTCGGCCGGAATTGGGACGCGAGCCCGGTGCAGGTCGGCCGCCGCGCGATCAAGGACCTGCACTCGCACGGCAGCATCCTTAACGTGCCGCAGGCGCTGGTCTATTCCTCGAACACCGTGACCGCGCGTGTCGCCGACGAGATGGGTCCGGAACGTCTGCGGCAAGCGATGATTGATCTGGGCATGAGCACCCGTCCGTCCATCGAACTGCCCGCCAAGGGCAGGCCGATCTGGCCCGGCGGCAAGTGGAGCCGGGTGACCAACATGACCGTCGGCTTCGGCCACGGGTTGGCCGTGACCCCGCTGCACCTTGCCTCCGCCTACGCCGCGATGGTCAATGGCGGGATCTGGCGGCCGAGCACGCTCATGAAGCTCGCACCCGCCGACGTGCCGCGCGGCAAGCGCGTCTTCAAGGAATCGACCTCGTCGCGGATGCGCCAGATGCTGCGCATGATCTCGCTCTACGGCACCGGCAAGAGCGCCGATGCGCCCGGCTACCGCGTGGGCGGCAAGACCGGCTCCGCCGAAAAGGCGGGCGTGGGCGGGTACAACAAGACCGCGCTGGTCTCCTCCTTCGCCGCCGCCTTCCCGATGGACGCGCCGCGCTATGTCGTGGTGGTGGTGGTCGACGAGCCCAAGGGCACGATGGCCTCGAGCTTCCAGCGCACCGCCGCCTTCACCTCGGCTCCGATCGTCGGCAAGCTCGTGCCCCGCATCGGCCCGATGCTCGGCGTCCAGCCCGACGACACGCGCGATGTCGACATCTCGGACCTGCGCTATCTGGTGGATCACAAGTGAGGCTCGGCGAGCTTCTGACGATTGCCGGGCTGCCCTTAGACGGGGCGGGCGATGCTGCCGTCACCGGCTTCGCCATCGATCACCGCAAGGTCGCCCCCGGCACGGTGTTCGGCGCCTTCGAAGGCGCAAGCGTGAATGGCGAGGACTTCATCCCGGCTGCCCTCGAAGCGGGCGCGATTGCGGTTGTCGCGCGGCCCGAGGCGAAGGTCGAAGGCGCGCTGCACATCGCCGACGCCAACCCGCGCCGCGCCTTCGCGCGCCTCGCGGCGGGCTTCTTTGCGCCTTACCCCTCCACCATCGTCGCGGTGACCGGCACCAACGGCAAGACCTCCACCGTCGAGATGACCCGCCAGATCTGGCGCATGGCGGGCGAGCGCGCGGCAAGCATCGGGACGCTCGGTGTCACCACGCCCGATGGCTCGGTCTCCACGGGGCTCACCACGCCTGACATCGTCACCTTCCTCGCCAACATGGCAGGCCTTGCGCGCGAGGGGGTGACCCATGTCGCCTACGAGGCTTCGAGCCACGGCCTCTCGCAATACCGCAACGAGGGGCTGAGCGTTGCGGCATCGGCCTTCACCAATTTCAGCCGCGACCACCTCGACTACCACGGCACGATGGAGAACTACTTCGCGGCCAAGATGCGGCTGTTCACCGAGGTGGTCGCGCCCGGCAGCCCGGCGGTGATCCATGATGCGGGCGAGGGTTCGGAGTGGACCGCGAAGGCCATCGCCGAGGCCGAGGCGCGCGGGCTCAGGGTGCTGAGCGTGGGCGAGGGCGGCAGTTTCCTGCGCCTGATCGCGCGCGAACCCGGACAGTTGGGACAGCTTCTTCACATCGAACATGAAGGCCAGACGCGGAAGGTCAATCTGCCGCTGATCGGCGCCTATCAGGCCGCCAATGCGCTGGTTTCGGCGGGCCTCGCGATGGCGACCGGGGTGTCGGCGTCGATGGCTCTCGATGCGCTCACCCGCCTCCAGCCGGTCCGCGGGCGCTTGGAGCGCGCCGCGCTCAATGCCGCAGGCGCGCCCGTCTATGTCGATTATGCCCACACGCCCGATGCGCTCGAAGCCGCCATCGCCGCGCTGCGCCCCCATGTGGCGGACGGCGGGCGGCTGATCGTCGTCTTCGGTGCGGGCGGGGACCGCGACGCGGGCAAGCGCCCCGAGATGGGCGCGGTCGCCGCGCGCGCCGCCGATCTCGCGTTCGTCACCGACGACAATCCGCGCTCCGAGGATCCCGCCGCGATCCGCGCCGCGATCCTCGCAGGCGCCTCGAGCGGCGCCTTGCGCGACATCGGCGACCGCCGCGCGGCCATCGCCGCCGCAATTGGGGAAGCCGGGCCGCACGACATTGTGCTGATCGCCGGCAAAGGCCACGAACAGGGTCAGATATTCGGATCTGGAGAGACCATGCGGATCGAAGCTTTCGACGATGTCGAAGTGGCGCGCGCTTGCGCCGGAGGACGTTTGTCCGGAGATTTGGGCTGATGAACGCGCCGCTCGCTCACCCGATGCTGCACCAATGGCCCGTCACCCCGCGCGACGCGCTCCCGCTGGCGCTGTGGAGCGCCGCCGAGATCGAGGTGGCCACCGGCGGCATCGCCAGCCACGACTTCCAGGCTGCGGGCGTCGAGATGGACTCGCGCGATGTGAAGCCGGGCGATGTCTTCGTGGCGCTCAAGGGCGAGGCGATGGACGGTCACAGGTTCATCGAAGCCGCCTTCGCCAAGGGCGCGGTTGCCGCGATCGTCGACCGGCCGGTCGACTTCCCCCACGTGCTCGTCGCGGACACCACCAAGGCGCTGCACGATCTCGCCCACGCCGCGCGCGACCGTGCGGTGGAAGCCGTGCGTATCGGCATCACCGGCTCGGTCGGCAAGACCGGCGTGAAGGAGGCGATCTTCGCCTGCCTCGACCGCGCCAGCCGAGGCGCGGCGCATCGCTCGGTGCGCAGCTACAACAACCATGTCGGCGTGCCGCTGAGCCTCGCGCGGATGCCGGCGCGCAGCCGCTTCGGCGTCTTCGAGATGGGCATGAACCACGCCGGCGAGATCGCGCCGCTCAGTGCGCATGCCCGCCCGCACGTGGCGCTGATCACCACCATCGCGCCCGCGCATATCGAGAACCTCGGCAGCCTCGAGGCGATTGCCGACGAGAAGTCGCAGATCTTCACCGGGCTCGTCCCCGGCGGCATCGCGATCATTCCTGCCGACAGCGAGTGGGCTGAACGGATGATCGGCCATGCCAAGGCGCTTGGCGCGCATATCGTGACCTTCGGACGCGCAGCGAGCGCCGATGTGCGGCTGCTCGACGCCATTCCGGCGGCGGGTGGCGGTTCGCTCGTCACCGCCGATCTGGGCGACCGGCGCATCTGTTACACCATCGCGGAGCCGGGCGAGCACTGGATCGTCAACTCGCTGGGCGTCATGGCCGCGGTGCGCGCAGCGGGCGGGGACCTTGCCAGCGCAGGGCTGGCGCTTGCCGAGATGGGCGGGCTCAAGGGCCGCGGCGCTCGGCACACCATTGCCGTGCCGGGCGGCACCGCGCTGCTGATCGACGAGAGCTACAACGCCAACCCCGCATCCATGCGCGCAACATTGAAAGCGCTTGCCGCCACACCCGCCCAGCGGCGCATCGCGGTGCTGGGCAGCATGAAGGAGTTGGGCGACTTTGCGCAAGGCTTCCACCGCCAGCTTGCCGAGCCGATCATCGAGGCGGGCGTGACCCACGCGATCCTCGTCGGCGACGAGATGGCCGCGCTGGCGGACGAACTGGGGAAAGGTGGAAAGCCCTCGCTTGGCAAGGCGCTTGGCTTCGCGCATTGCGGGACGCCTGCCGAAGCAATCGCTGCGCTTACGAATTTCGGCCTTTCGGCAGGAGATGCGGTGCTGGTGAAGGGTTCCAATTCAGTCGGATTGGGCAGGCTCGTGGCACATTTTACCGAGGACGCCCGCGCGGGAGGCTGAGGCCCGCGAGGTTGCGGGCACCAAAGGAAGACTGAATGCTCTATCTGCTTGCCGAATGGCTTGGCTTCGAAGGCATCCTCAATCTGGTGCGCTACCAGACCTTCCGTGCCGGTGCGACGCTGGTGACGGCGCTGCTGATCGGCCTGATCATCGGACCGCGCTTCATCAACCTCCTGCGCGTGCGCCAGGGCAAGGGCCAGCCGATCCGCGAGGACGGGCCGCAGTCGCACCTTGCCAAGCGCGGTACGCCGACGATGGGCGGACTGATGATCCTCGTCTCGCTGACGCTTTCGCTGCTGATCTGGATGAACCTTGCCAGCCCCTTCGTCTGGGCGTGCTTCGCGGTGACGATCGGGTTCGGGGTGATCGGCTTCCTCGACGATTACGACAAGGTCTCGAAGAACAGCCACGCGGGCGTGCCCGGACGGGTGCGGCTGGCCGGCGAGTTCGTGGTGGCGGGGATCGCCTCCTGGCTGATCGTCAGCCAGATCAACACCAACCTCTATCTGCCCTTCCTGACCGGCGTCAGCATTCCGCTGGGGCCAGCCTATTACGTCTTCGCGGCGATCGTGATCGTCGGCGCCGGCAATGCGGTGAACTTGACCGACGGGCTTGATGGCCTCGCGATCATGCCGGTGATCATCGCCGCGGGTACCTTTGCGATCATCTGCTATCTGGCAGGGCGCGCCGATTACAGCGCCTATCTCGGCATCCCGCATGTGCCGGGCGCAGGCGACCTTGCGATCTTCTGCGCGGCGATCATGGGGGCGGGCCTCGCCTTCCTGTGGTTCAACGCGCCGCCCGCCGCGGTGTTCATGGGCGACACCGGTTCGCTGGCCCTCGGCGGCGCGCTCGGTGCGATAGCGGTCGCCTCGCACCACGAGGTCGTGCTGGCAATCGTCGGCGGATTGTTCGTGCTCGAGGCGGTGAGCGTCATCGTTCAGGTCTTCTGGTTCAAGCGCACCGGCAAGCGCGTCTTCAAGATGGCCCCGATCCACCACCACTTCGAACAGCTCGGCTGGAGCGAGAGCAAGGTCGTGATCCGCTTCTGGATCATCGCCATCGTGCTCGCGCTGATCGGGCTTTCGACGCTGAAACTGCGATAGGGGAGGGGCGCGCGGCGTGATCACTTCCCCCGCCTTCAAGGGAAAGCGCTACGCAGTGCTCGGCCTCGCGCGCTCGGGCGCGGCGGCGGCCGAGACCTTGCTGGCGAGCGGGGCGGAAGTGATCGGCTGGGATCGCCAGCCGCACGCGCGTGAAGTCTTCGAAGGCCGCTGCCGGTTGATCGACCCGCTGGAGCTCGACCTGACCGGCTTTGCGGGCGTGGTCGTGTCGCCCGGCGTGCCGCTCAACACCCATCCCATCGGCCCGCACGTGTGGCAATATGGCCTGCCCGTGATCGGCGACATCGAACTCTTCGCCCATGCCCGCGAGAGCCTGCCGCCGCACAAGGTCGTCGGCATCACCGGCACCAACGGCAAGTCGACCACCACCGCGCTCGTCCACCACATCCTCGTGACTGCTGGCGTGCCGACGGTGATGGGGGGGAATATCGGCGATCCGATCCTCGGGCAGGAGCCCTTGCCGGAGGGCGGGGTCTATGTGCTCGAATTGTCGAGCTTCCAGATCGACCTCACCTTCACGCTCGATTGCGACGTCGCCGCGCTCACCAACATCACGCCCGATCACCTGGATCGCTATGCAAGCTTCGAGGCCTACGCCGCCGCGAAGGAGCGCCTGTTCCTGATGCAGGCGAGCGGCACGGCGATCATCTGCGACGAGGACGCGCCGAGCCTCGCCATCGCGGACCGCGTGGCGGCGGAGGGCAAGCCGCTGGTGCGGGTGAAGACTGCCGATCTCGATGCGGCGGGGCTGGCAGAGGGGCGCTCGCCCTCGCTGGCGGGTCCGCACAATGCCCAGAACGCGGCCGTCGCGGTTGCGATCTGCCGCAAGCTGGGCCTGACCGACGCGCAGATCGCAGCCGGCCTCGCCTCCTACCGCGGCCTGCCACACCGCATGGAGCGGGTCTGCGAGGCCAAGGGCGTCGTCTACATCAACGACAGCAAGGCGACCAACGCCGCTTCCGCCGCTCCGGCCCTCGCCGCCTTCCCGCCGGACAGCGCGATCAACGAAGGCGCCCCCCGCATTCACTGGATCGTCGGCGGGTTGCCCAAGGAAGACGGCCTCGGGGCCTGCGCCGACCACCTCGGCAATGTCGCGGCCGCCTACACCGTGGGCGAGGCCGGGCCGATGTTCGCCGATCTGCTCGAGGGGCAGGTGAAGGTCGAACGCTGCGAGCTGATCAGCGAGGCGGTGCGCCGCGCCGAGGAAGCGGCGCGTCCCGGCGAGGTGGTGCTCCTGTCGCCGGCCTGCGCCTCCTATGACCAGTTCCGCGACTACGAGAAACGCGGGCACCACTTCCGCCAGATGGTGGGCGTGATCACCGGCTGCGACACCTGCGACGAAGTTTCGGCACGGAGCCTCGCCTCGTGACCGCCCCGATCTACTCGCCCGCCATGCGCGGCAGCGGGAACTTCCTGCCGCCCGTCCCCGTGCAGCGCCGCTGGCGCGACATGGTGCGGGTGTGGTGGCGCGAGATCGACAAGGTGCTGTTGCTGCTGATCATGGTCCTGATGGGGATCGGCATGATTGCAGTCGCCGCCGCCTCGCCCGCGAGCGCGGACCAGCTCTCGACCGCCAAGGAGCGGGTGGGCGACTTCATGTTCTTCAAGCGGCACATCGTCTTCCAGCTGATGGGGCTGGCAGTCATGATCGGCCTATCCTTCCTCAGCCGCGAGTCCGCGCGGCGGCTCGGCATTCTGGTGGGCGCGATCATGCTCGCGCTGCTCTTCGTCGTCCCATTCATCGGCGAGGAGAAGAACGGCGCGCGGCGCTGGATCAATGTCGGCATGTCCTTGCAGCCGTCCGAGTTCCTCAAGCCCGGCTTCGCGATCATCTGCGCATGGGTGCTGAGCTGGAAGGTGCGCGACCCGAACCTGCCGGTGATCTGGTACGTGAGCGCCTTCTTCGGGTTGATCGCGGGACTGCTGATGCTCCAGCCGAACCTCGGCGATGCGATCCTGTTCGGCGGGATCTGGCTGGTCATGGTGCTGCTTGCGGGGATGCCGTGGCAGCGGCTCGCGGTGATGGGCGGCGCGGGCGTCGTCGGCCTCACGCTGGCCTACATGTTCTATGACAACGCACGCCACCGCATCGACGGCTTCCTTGGTGGCGGCACGGCCTTCGACCAGGTCGACCTCGCCCAGCGAACCATCACGGCGGGCGGCTGGACCGGCACCGGCCTGTGGCTCGGGATGCGCAAGATGAACCTGCCCGAGGCGCATACCGACTACATCTTCTCGGTGATCGGCGAGGAATTCGGGCTGATCATGTGCGCCGTCATCGTGGTGCTCTACTGCGCGCTGGTGATGCGCGCGCTGACCCGGCTGGTGGGCGAGGACAACCTCTTCGCACTGCTCGCAGGCGCGGGGCTCATCACCCAGTTCGGCGGTCAGGCGTTCATCAACATCCTCGTGAACCTCAAGCTGTTCCCCTCCAAGGGCATGACCCTGCCGCTGATCTCCTATGGCGGCTCATCGACACTGGCGGTGTGCTTCACGCTTGGGCTATTGCTGGCGATCACCCGGCGCAATCCCTTCCTCGCCCGCGAGGGAGGCACTTTGCGCGACCTGATCGAACGCAAGGAGGAACGCCCATGACCAGCGACGTCCGCAGCGGAGCGACCCGCCACTACGTCCTCGCCGCAGGCGGCACCGGCGGCCACCTCATTCCCGCCTTCGCGCTCGCGGCCGAGCTCCACAGCCGCGGCCACCACGTCGCGCTGATCACCGACGAGCGCGGGGCGATGCTCCCCGGCAAGCCCAAGTTCCTGCCCGCCCACGTTCTGCCCGCCGGCCGCTTCGGCAAGAACCCGCTCGGCTGGATCGCCGGCGTGCGCGCGGTGCTCGAGGGGCGCTCGATGGCGCTGCGCCTGTTCGAGAGCTTCGAGCCTTCCGCGATCGTCGGCTTCGGCGGCTATCCCGCACTGCCTGCGCTGCTTGCCGCGATCTCCGCCAGGCTGCCGAGCGTCGTCCACGAACAGAACGCGGTGCTGGGTCGGGTCAACCGGCTGCTTGCAGGCCGCGTCGATGCGATCGCGACCTCCTACGAGGCGGTCGACCGGCTCAAGCCCAAGTTCGCTTCCAAGGTCCACCTCACCGGCAACCCGGTCCGCGCCGAGGTGCTGGCCTTGCGCGAACAGGACTTCCCCGCCTTTACCGAAGAGAGCCTGCTGCGCATCCTCGTGACCGGCGGATCGCAGGGCGCGCGGGTGCTGTCCGAGGTGGTGCCCGATGGCCTCGCCATGCTTCCCCCGGCGCTGCGCCAGCGGTTGCAGGTCACCCAGCAATGCCGCCCCGAGGATCTTGAAGCGGTCCGCAAGCGCTATGCCGAGCATGACATTCCCGCCGAACTCGGCACCTATTTCGAGGACATGCACGAGCGGCTCGCCGATGCGCACCTGTTCATCGGCCGCGCGGGCGCATCGACCATCGCCGAGCTGACCGCCGTCGGCCGCCCTGCGATCCTCGTCCCGCTACCCATCGCCACCGACGATCACCAGGCGGTCAACACCCGCGAGATGGTCAAGGCCGGCGGGGCGCGGATGATCCGGCAGGAGGCGTTCCAGCCCAAGGAGCTCGCCAAGCAGATTCAGGCTATGGCGATGAATCCGCAGAGCCTCGCCAATGCCGCGCACTGCGCCTTCAACTGCGGAAGGCCCGATGCGGCAAGGGATCTCGCGGACCTCGTCGAGAGCATGAGCGGGATCGATCTCATGGACGTGATCCGCGTCGGCGAGACGGCGCCTTCCGCGGCCACCGCTACCCGGCCCGTAACCGGCACGGCGCGCAAGGCGGCAAAGGACCGGGTGAAGCCATGAAGGGCGTCGGCACGGACATCGGCACCATCCATTTCGTCGGTATCGGCGGGATCGGCATGTCCGGCATCGCCGAGGTGATGCACAACCTCGGCTACAAGGTCCAAGGGTCCGACATCGCGGAAGGCCCCAGCGTCGAGCGCCTGCGGGCGCGCGGCATCACCGTCCATGTCGGCCATGTGCGCGAGAACGTCGAGGGCGTGGCGGTGGTGGTCACGTCCACGGCCGTGCGCCGCACCAACCCCGAAGTCGCCGCCGCTCTGGAAGCGCGCATCCCCGTGGTGCGCCGCGCCGAGATGCTCGCCGAGCTGATGCGCCTGAAGTCCACCGTCGCGGTGGCGGGAACCCACGGCAAGACCACCACCACCAGCATGATCGCGACGCTTCTGGATGCCGGCGGGATTGACCCCACGGTGATCAACGGCGGGATCATCGAGCAATACGGCTCCAACGCGCGGCTCGGCGATTCTGACTGGATGGTCGTGGAAGCCGACGAGAGCGACGGGAGCTTCCTGCGGCTGGACGGCACCATCGCGGTCGTCACCAACATCGATCCCGAACACCTCGACCACTACGGCGATTTCGACGGGGTGAAGCGCGCCTTCGTCGAGTTCATCCACAACGTGCCCTTCTACGGCGCGGCGGTGCTGTGCGTCGATCACCCGGTGGTGCAGGCGGTGATCGGCGAAGTGCGCGATCGCAAGGTCGTGACCTACGGTTTCTCGCTGCAGGCCGATATCTGCGGCGTCAATGTCCGCAGCGAGGACGGGGGCAACATCTTCGATGTGATCGTCCGCCAGCGCGGACTCGAGGATCGCCGGATCGAGGGCGTGCACCTGCCCATGCCGGGCCGCCACAACGTACAGAACGCGCTTGCCGCCATCGCCGTGGCGATCGAGATGGGCTGTTCGGACGAGGTGATCCGCACCGGCTTTGCCCGCTTCGGCGGGGTGCGGCGGCGCTTCACCAAGGTAGGCTCGATCGCTCTGGACGGCGGCGCGGTGACCGTGATCGACGACTACGCCCACCACCCGGTCGAAATCCGCGCCGTGCTGTCGGCCGCGCGCGAGGCGGTGGCTGACGGCGGCCGGGTGATCGCGGTCGCCCAGCCGCACCGCTATTCGCGCCTCAATGACCTGATGGACGCCTTCCAGTCCTGCTTCGACGATGCCGACATCGCCTTTGTCGCGCCGGTATATCCGGCAGGCGAGGAGCCGATCCCGGGTGTCGATCACGCCGCTCTTGTTGCCGGGATCAAGGCCCGCGGGCACCGCGCAGCGCGCGAGATCGCCGGGGCCGATGCTCTTGCGGATACGCTCGCGGGCGAGATCCAGCCCGGCGACATGGTAGTGTGCCTCGGCGCGGGCGACATCACGCGCTGGGCGGCGGGTCTTGCGCCTGCGATCACCGCCAGGCGGGGCACGGCATGAACCAGCCCGGCGACACCTGGATCGAAGGCGGCGGCGCAGCCCCGACCTGTGCGGTCGAGGGCGGGGTGAGCGCGCCGGTGCCGCTCGAAGGCATCCGCGGCAAGCTCACCTGCAAGGCGCCGCTTGCGCCCTATACCTGGTTCAAGACCGGCGGCCCGGCCGACTGGCTGTTCGAACCCGCCGATCTTGAAGACCTGAAGCTGTTCCTCGAGCGGCTCGAAGGCGAGATCCCGGTCATGGCGCTGGGCCTCGGCTCGAACATGATCGTGCGCGACGGCGGGGTGCCGGGCGTGGTGGTGCGGCTCGGCAAGATGTTCGCGAAGGTCGAGCATACGGGTGAGATGGAGCTGACCTGCGGCGGCGGGGCGAGCGGCATTCTGGTCGCCTCGACCGCGCGCGACCTCGGCATTGCGGGCGTCGAATTCCTGCGCGGCATTCCCGGCACGGTCGGCGGCTTCGTGCGCATGAACGGCGGCGCCTATGGCCGTGAGGTCGCCGACGTGCTCGTCGACTGCGCGGTGATCCTGCCCGACGGCACCTTTGTGACGCTCACAGCAGCGGAGCTCGATTACGGCTACCGCCACTCGGCCCTGCCCGAAGGCGCGATCGTCGTCTCCGCCCGTTTCCACGGCCACCCGGGCGATCCCAAAGAGATTGGCGCAGAGATGGACCGCATCGCGAATGCGCGCGAGGCCAGCCAGCCGCTGCGCACCAAGACCGGCGGATCGACCTTCAAGAACCCCGACCCCGCCGTCTCGGGCGGGCGCAAGGCTTGGCAGCTGGTCGACGAGGCCGGGTGCCGCGGGCTGAAGCTCGGCGGCGCGCAGGTTTCGGAGAAGCACACCAACTTCCTCCTCAACACCGGCGACGCCACCAGCGCGGACATCGAGGGGCTGGGCGAGATGGTGCGCGACAAGGTCTACGCCGCAACCGGCGTGAGCCTCGAATGGGAAATTCAAAGAGTGGGACGCCCGTGACTTTCGACAAGCCTCTTCACGTCGCGGTGCTGATGGGCGGCTGGGCGAATGAACGCCCGGTCTCGCTGATGAGCGGCGGGGGCGTCGCCGACGCGCTGGAATCGCGCGGCCACAGGGTCACCCGCATCGACATGGGCCGCGACGTTGCCCTGAAGCTCGCGGAAGCCAAGCCCGATGTCGTCTTCAACGCACTCCACGGCGTTCCCGGCGAGGATGGGACGGTGCAGGGGATGCTCGACCTGATGGGCCTCGCCTACACGCACTCCGGCCTCGCCACCTCGGTGATCGCGATCGACAAGCAGCTGACCAAGCAGGCGCTGGTGCCCCATGGCATCCCCATGCCCGGCGGGCGGATCGTGACGCGCGAGGAACTCTACGAGCGCGATCCCCTGCCGCGCCCCTATGTGCTCAAGCCCGTCAACGAGGGCTCGTCCGTGGGCGTCGCGATCGTCACCGCGGACAGCAATGTCGGCAATCCGATCAGCCCCGATGCCAAGGGCCCGTGGCAGGAATTCGCCGAATTGCTCGCTGAACCCTTCATCAAGGGCCGCGAATTGACCGCTGCGGTGCTCGACGGGCCTGAAGGCCCGCGCGCGCTGGGGGTCACGGAGCTGGTCGTCGCGAACGGCTTCTACGATTACGAGAACAAGTACACCGCCGGGCGGACGGAGCATATCTTCCCCGCCAAGCTCCCGGCCGAAATCACGGCGCTGTGCGAGGCCTATGCGGTGAAGGCGCATCAGGTCCTGGGCTGCCACGGCACCAGCCGCACCGACTTCCGCTGGGACGAGGAGGCGGGCGAAGACGGGTTGTTCGTGCTCGAAACCAACACCCAGCCGGGCATGACGCCCCTGAGCCTCGTGCCCGAGCAGGCGGCAGCTTGCGGCATCTCCTATGCCGATCTGGTCGAGATGCTGGTCGCCGAGGCATTGCGGGTCCACGGCCTCAAGCAGGGAGGCACGCATGGCGCAGCAGATCCGGCGTAACGGGACCTCCGGCGTTCGCCGCGTCGCCAAGGCGCAGAGCCGCAGCCTCACCGCCCGCAAGGCGCGCGGGTCGGCGAGCGGCATCCTCGACCGGGCGATGGGCGTGCTGCCCTTCACCGAGGAACAGTGGAGCCGCATCTGGCTCACCGCGATCATCGGCGGTGTGGTGGGGATTGCCTTCATGATCGCCAGCCTTGCCGGCGTCCCCGCGCTTGCGCAGGCCCAGGTCGCGAAGATCGCTGCCGACGCCGGGTTCGAGGTGCGCCACGTGCGCGTCACCGGCACTTCGCGCATGGACGAGCAGCAGGTCTATGCCCGCGCGCTCGCCACCCGCAACCAGCCCATGCCCGATGTCGACATCGCGAAGCTGCGCGAGGAATTGCGCGCGCTGCCGTGGGTCAAGGACGCGCGGGTTTCGATCCAGCTTCCCCACACTCTGGCGGTCAACATCGTCGAGCGCGAGCCGCACGCGGTGCTGGAGAAGCCCGACCGGCTGGTGCTGATCGATGCGACCGGGGTGGAGCTCGAACCCATCGCGATCGACAAGGCCAAGGGAATGCTGCGCCTCGCCGGACCCGGTGCCGGGCGGCAGGCCACGGCGCTCGAGGCGCTGCTCGCGGCTGCTCCCGCGCTGGCTCCGAAGGTCGAGGCCGCAGAATGGGTCGGCAACCGCCGTTGGAACCTCACCTTCACCACCGGCCAGATGCTCGCGCTCCCCGAAGGCGAGGTCGAGGCAGCGACGGCATTGGTGAAATTCGCGCGGCTGGACGGCAAGAACCGCCTGCTGGGCGGCAAGGTACTGGCCTTCGACATGCGCACGCCGCCGCGGCTCTACCTGCGCCTGCCCGATGCGCTGGGCAAGCCCAAGGACGTGGCCGTGCCCGTAGGTGAGGGGGACCCCACCTGATGGCGTCCCGCGCTGCCCCACAACGCCGCCTCGCCCGCACCTATGCCGCGGTCAATGTCGGGTCTTTCCGCATCTCGGCGATGATCATGGGCGAGACCGAGACCGGCGAATTGCAGGTGCTGGGCTCCGGCCACCGCGCCAGCGCAGGGATCAAACGCGGCTATGTCACCGACATGGGCGCCGCCGCCCACGCGATCCGCGACGCGGTCGAGCGCGCCGAGCGGAGCGCCGGAACCCCGGTGCGCTCGGTGTGGATCGCCTGCGCGGGGGCGGGCCTCGCCAGTACCGTCGTCTCGGTGGATATCGAGATCGGCGGGCGGCGGATCGAGGACGAGGACGTCGAGCAATTGCTGATCGAGGCGCAGGACATGATCCAGCCCGACGGCCGCCGCGTGCTCCATGCCCAGCCGGCGCACTACACGCTCGATGGCGCGCACGGCGTCGCCAATCCGCGCGGGCTTCACGCCGAGCGGCTGGGCGTCGACATTCACGTGATGCTCGCCGACGGCGCGCCGGTGCGCAATCTCACCGAAGCGGTGCAGAACGCGCATCTCGAGGTCGAAGGCGTGGTCGCAGCGCCGCTGGCGGCGGGCCATGCGTGCTTGACGGTCGAGGAGCGGGAACTGGGCGTCGCGCTGGTCGAGATCGGCGCGGACATTACGAACGTGGCCGTCTTCGCTGGCGGGATGCTGCTGGGCCTGCAGGCCGTGCCGATGGGCTCCGGCGCGATCACCGACGCGATTGCCTCGAGCTTTGGCATCCGCCGCAGCCAGGCCGAGCGTTTGAAGTGCGTCGCCGGCTCGGCGGTCGCCAGCCCCTCGGACCACCGCGAACTGATCCCGGTCAGCCCGCCGTCGGAACTGGGGGGCGACGGGGGGGACAGCGCGCCCGTGGGTCCGCTGGCACGCGGGGCGGACGACAAGAACCGCATTGTGCGCGCCGAACTGATCGCGGTGGTGACGCAGCAACTCGGCGTGCTCACCGCGGAGATCGGGAAGGCGCTGAAGACGATCGGCTTTTCGGGCAGTCGGGCAGGGCAGGTGGTGCTCACCGGCGGCGGGGCAGAGCTCGCCGGGATGGCGGATTTCATGCAGGGCGCGCTGGGTCAGCCGGTGCGCCTCGGCCGGCCGCCGCAGCTTACCGGCATGCCCGAGGCGCACCACGCGCCGGGATTCGCGACGCTCGCAGGGCTGTGCCTCTATGCAGCCGATGACCCGGTCGATATCCGCGCAGTCGGCACCGGACGCGGCGGGGTGTACAAGTCCTTTGCGCGCGAAAGCGGCTGGTGGGCGCTGGTCATGCGGCTGTTCCGGGCGCTCAGGGAGTACTTCTGATGCGTCGCAGTCCGCTCTGGCATCGCGGCAAGGCGCAGGCCCATGCTGTGGATAAGGGCTTTGCCGCTATAAAATGATGCCACCGATTATGTCAGAGACGTTATAAGCGGGGGAATAGGATGAAAAAGCCGCGACCCCGCGCCTGGAGGATCAGCTCATGAGCATCAATATCGGACCGGCGGCAAGCGACGATCTGCGCCCCCGTATCACCGTCATCGGCATCGGCGGGGCCGGCGGCAACGCGATCGCAAACATGATCGCGGCCGAGATCGAAGGCGTCGAGTTCGTCGTCGCGAACACCGATGCGCAGGCGCTGAGCACCTCGCCTGCGGAGCGGCGCATTCAGCTCGGCCCGGACATCACCGGCGGCCTCGGTGCGGGCGCCCGTCCTGAAGTCGGCAAGGCCGCAGCGGAAGAAACCGTCGCCGAGATCGAGCGCGCGCTCGAAGGCGTCAACATGTGCTTCATCGCCGCCGGCATGGGCGGGGGCACCGGCACCGGCGCCGCGCCCGTGATCGCCGAGGCGGCGCGCCGCATGGGCGTGCTGACCGTGGGCGTCGTCACGAAGCCCTTCCTGTTCGAAGGCACGCGCCGGATGCGCGCTGCCGAAGCCGGGATCGACGAGCTCCAGCGCCACGTCGACACGCTGATCGTCATTCCGAACCAGAACCTCTTCCTCGTCGCCAAGGCCGAGACCACCTTCAAGGAAGCCTTCCAGCTTGCCGACGAAGTGCTCCAGCAGGGCGTCCGGTCGATTACCGACCTGATGGTCATGCCCGGCCTCATCAACCTCGATTTCGCCGACGTGCGCTCTGTGATGAGCGAGATGGGCAAGGCGATGATGGGCACCGGCGAGGGCGAGGGCGAGAACCGCGCGCTCGACGCCGCCGAACAGGCGATCGCCAACCCGCTGCTCGACGGCGTCAGCATGGCCGGCGCCAAGGGCGTCATCATCTCGATCATCGGCGGCGAGGACATGCGCTTGCTCGAGGTCGACGAAGCCGCCAACCACATCCGCGAACTCGTCGACGAGGACGCCAACATCATCTGGGGTTCGGCCTTCAACCCTGACCTCAAGGGCAAGATCCGCGTCTCGGTCGTCGCCACCGGCATAGAGCAGGGTGCAGTCGGCGCGGTGGACCGGCCGCAGAGCGTCTCGCTCGGCGGCGCCCGTGCGCCCAAGCGCCCGGTGCTTGAGCTTTCCGAAGACGAGGGACTCGTTGCCCTGCCTCCGGTGGAGGACGCGCCCTATGCCGCCGCCCCGATGGCGGCTGCGGCCCATGTCAGCGCAACGCCGACTTTCGATCTCGGCACGCCCCCGCCACTCGCCGCGCATGACGACGAGGACGAGGACATGCTCGATCTGGCCGAAGAGGCCGAGGATGACAGCGCCTACGGTTCGGCTGCGCCCTTCGAACTCTCCGGCATGAAGGCCGGCGACGGCTACGGCGAGGAATATGACGACGACGTCGACGAGATTGTCGATCCGCTGGCCGGCCTGCGCGGCGCTGATGAGGCCGCTCCCGGCTATGGCTATGCCGCTGATGAAGGCGGCGAGGCCCTCGATCTCGACGACAGCTATGCGACTTATGGCGAGCCTGCCAGCCCGCCCTCTGGCCCGGTGCAGGACGATCTGCTCGCCAGTGCCGACCGGCTCGAGGCGGAGGACCGTCCGGTCGAAGCGCGGCTCGGCGGCCGGCGTCGCTCGCTGCTCGGCGGCGGAGATGGCGGCGGTAGCGGCGGCGGCGGTGGGTCCGCTGCCGGCAGTACGCTGTTCGAGCGCATGGCCAATCTCTCGCGCAGCACCGCGCGCGAAGGGGACGACGATGATGACGGGGACGACGGCGATGATGGTCCGGCGCTCAGCATCCCGCGGTTCCTCGGTCGGCAGAACAACCAGTAACCCTTCGCTGGCCGCGCTGCCGATCACCGGTCAGCGGGTCGGCGCAAGGCGCGTGCTGTCCGCCGCGTCGGCCGACTTGTCCACTGACGGACAGCGACAGGTGAGATAAGCACAGGCGATGGTTTCGCGTCTCCCGGCAATCTGCATTCTTGCGCTGCCTCTGGCATTGCTGCCCGTTGCCCACGCGGCGGGAGCGCAGGACGTCGTCTCGCGCGAGGTGGTGCAGCAGCTTCCCACCCCCGAAGTGCAGCGCCTCAACCGCGCTCTGGTCGCGCTCGCCAAGGCGCCGCGGGATCGCGACACGCTGATCGAAGCCGGGCAGGCCGCGCTGGGCGTTGACGATCTCGAAGCAGCGATTGGCTTCTTCGGACGCGCCGCAGAGATCGATCCGGGCAACCCGGGCGTCGCCCAGGGGCTCGCCTCTGTGTACCTGCGCTCGGGGCGGGCGGGCGAGGCGCTGGTGCAGTTCGACCGTGCCTTGGCCGGCGGAGCGGAGGAGCGCACGCTGATCACCGACCGCGCGCTCACGCTCGACCTCGTCGGGGAGCAGGCGGCAGCGCAGGCCGCTTACACCCGTGCGCTTCAGATCGACCCGGCCGATGACGAGGCACGCCGGCGTCTCGCGGTGAGCTACGCGATCAGCGGCAACCGTGCGCGCTTCGAGGAGACACTGCGCCCGCTGCTCGACCGCCGCGACATGGCCGCGCAGCGCGCGCGCGCCTTCGGCCTTGCGATCATGGGCGACAGCGAGCGGGCGACCGCGATCGTCGAGCAGGTCATGCCGCGCGATCTTGCGACCCGGTTGGTGCCCTATTTCGGCTATATGCCGCGCCTCACCAAGCCGCAGCAGGCTGCGGCGGCGAACCTCGGCATCTTCCCGCGCGCAGCCGACATCGGCCGCGACGATCCGCGCCTTGCGCGCTTCGCCGTCGAGGAGCGCGCCGACAGCCGCCTCGCTCCCGCCGGTGCGCCGCTCGGTTCGCGCCCGCCGACCACGACTGCGCCCGAACCCGCAAAGGGCAGGGCGGCCGCGAGAACGCCGCCCGCACCAAGTCCGGCTCCTGCCCGCCTGGCGACAGTGACGCCGGTGGCGGTGTCAGCTGCGCCTGCGACGCAGACCTCGCGGGTAGCCGATGCCTTTGCGGACCTCGGCGCGCCGCCGCCTGATGCCCGCGCCGGTGCCGATGCGGTCGACATTTCGCGAATCGCTGTCAAGCGTGAGGGGCCCCCGGCAGCGGCCGTGACGCCGGCCGTCGCCGAGAAGGCAAAGCCCAAGGCGAAGCCCAAGGAGCCGCCCAAGCCGGTCCACCCGAGCCGCATCTGGGTGCAGGTCGCGACGGGCCGCAAGGTCGACGCGCTCGCCTTCGACTGGAAGCGGATCAGCAAGGAAGGCGGCGCGGCTCTTGCCAAGCAGAAACCCCACACCACCAAGTGGGGCCAGGCCAACCGCCTGCTGGCCGGACCTTTCCCGAGCCGCGACAAGGCTGAGGCGGTCGTGCGCGAGCTGAAGAAGAAGGACATGGACGTCTTCCTCTATCTCAGCCCGGAAGGCGAGGAAGTTCAGCCGCTTAAGTAACGCGGCTGCGGTCTTCTCCAGTTTCTTTGCACAGGCTTTGCACAGCTCTGTCCAATTCTCCCCAGCCGCTCCAACCGATGTGATTGCCAAGCCCCCCGCTTCGCGTCCAATCCTGCCGGCGATGGTTTCCCCGACCCCAATTCCCCTGAAAGCCCGGCCATGAGAGCGCAAGACATGGACTATTCCGCCGAGGATGACGCCGCCCCCGTCGACATGCTCGCCAGCCTCTTCGCCGCTCGCGGGTGGCCCTGCGAGATGGTCTCCGAGGACGAGATGACCGGAGAGGTCCAGGGCAGCTGGGCCAATTACCAGCTGCGCGCGATCTGGCGCGCGGAAGACGGGGTGCTGCAGTTCCTGTGCCTCCCCGACATCCGCGTCACCGAGGACAAGCGGGCGGAGGCCTATGAACTCCTGTGCCTCGTCAACGAGCAGATGTGGCTCGGCCATTTCGACATCTGGTCGAACGGCGATGTGCTGCTCTACCGCCACGGGGCGCTGCTGGGCGACCACGGGCGGCTGAGCCTCGACATGGCGCAGGCGCTGGTCGAAAGCGCGATCGACGAATGCGACCGTTTCTACCCCGCCTTCCAGTTCGTGCTGTGGGGCGGCAAGTCACCGCGCGCGGCGCTCGAGGCGGCGATGGTCGACGCGGCGGGCGAGGCCTGAGCGGCGCGACACGGTGAAGCACCTCCTCATCATCGGTTGCGGCAACATGGGCGGGGCGATGCTCGCCGGGTGGCTGGCCGCGGGCGAGCCTCCGGCGCGCTTTGCTGTGCTGGATCCCGCGTTGCCCGAAGCGCCCGAAGGCGTCGCGCTCTACCGCAGCGCAGAGGAGGCCGGGGGAGCAGGGCATGATGCGGTGCTGCTCGGGATCAAGCCGCAGCAGCTGGGCGCGTTGCGGCCGGCGTTGCAGGCGCTCACCGCTGGCCGGACGGTCAGCTCGCTGCTCGCCGGGATCACGCTTGACCAGCTTGGCGCCGCTTTCCCCGGGGCGGCCGCGCATATCCGGGTCATGCCCAATCTTGCCGCCCGCATCGGCAAGTCGCCGGTGATCCTCGCCGAGCGCGGGCTCGATGGCGACGGTCGGGAGACAGCCTTCAAGCTGTTCGACACGCTCGGCAGCGCGGTCTGGCTCGAGGACGAGGCGCAATTCGATCTCGTCACCGCGCTCGCCGGATCGGGGCCGGGCTTCGTCTACCGCTTCATCGACGCGCTCGCGGGCGCGGCCATCGACCTCGGCCTCGACGAGCAGACCGCGGCGCGGCTCGCGCTCGCCACGGTCGAGGGCGCGGCGGCTTTGGCGGCCGCCTCGGACGTGGGCCCTGCAACCCTCGCCGACCGCGTGGCGAGCCCCGGCGGCATGACCCGCGAGGGGCTGAACGTGCTCGACGAAGGCGCGGCGTTGCGCCGGCTCCTCACCGAAACCTTGCGCGCCACCCGCGACAAGGGTGCGGCCTTGTCCCGCAGCGCTTAATATTAACAAGCATTAAGCTGAACGCTTGCGCGCTTTGCAATCCGGTTTCGCTTGAAAAGCGCGCCCGAAACCCCGATATTCCCGGCATGGAGAGCACGGGCGTTTCCGCGCTCCCACATGGAAAGGCTAAGGGTTTCGCAATGGCTGACTGGAATGACACCTCGCGCAATGCGCAGCGGCTGGGCTCCGTGCCTCGCGCCGGAGGCGACGTCGCCGGCCGCGTGAGCTACGACGAGGGCCTGCGTTCGCACATGCTCTCGATCTACAACTACATGACCTCGGGCGTGCTGCTGACCGGCATCGTCGCGCTGCTGTTCGTCAATTCGCCGCTGTTCGCAGCAGCGTTCAACGTCGTGCAGACCCCCGGCGGTTCCTTTGCCCAGCCGACCGGCCTCGGCTGGCTGATCACGCTGTCGCCGCTTGCGGTGATGCTGTTCTGGTGGTTCGGCGCCTCGCGCGCCAGCACCGGGGCGCTGCAGATCGCCTTCTGGGTCTTCACCGTCACGTTCGGCCTGTCGCTCTCGACGATCTTCGTGACCTATACCGGCGCGTCAGTCGCGACCGCCTTCTTCGCGACTGCGGCGGCCTTCGCGGGCCTGTCGCTGTGGGGTTACACCACCAAGAAGGACATTTCGGGCTGGGGCAGCTTCCTGATCATGGGCGTGTTCGGCCTGATCGCGGCGAGCCTCATCAACATGTTCTTCCCCTCGGGGCCGATGGGTCTGGTGATCAGCGTGATGGGCGTGCTCATCTTCGCCGGCCTCACCGCCTATGACACGCAGCGTCTCAAGAACGAGTACCAGTTCGTGCGGGGCACCGAGATGGCGGGTCGTGCGGTGATCTTCGGGGCGCTGAGCCTGTACCTCGATTTCATTAACATGTTCCTCTACCTGCTGCGCCTGCTTGGCAACCGCGAGTAACCGGCAGCCGCCAAGGGCCTCGGCCCGGCGCAAGAATGTTGAAATATCGGATGCCCGGGGGCCTGCAGAGGCTCCCGGGCATTTGCTTTGCGGGCAGGCGCGGCTATCGCGGCGCTTCAGGCTGGAGCAAGCCGGAGCCGCGCAAACTGCGGCCCGGAAGCGCCAGTTCGCAGCAGGAGAGAGTTTCCCAATGAGCGCGTCCCCCCACACGCCGTCCACCGCAACGACCCCTATCGCCGCTGGCCGCACCCCGTTCGGCCTCGTGATCACCGGGCTTGCCGGCGCAGCGTTGCTCGCGGGCTGCGCGGCCAAGACCCCGCCGCCTCCGCCGCCGCCCCCTCCGCCGCCCCCGCCGCCCCAGGTGGTCGAGGCCGTGCCCTACCGCCCGCTTCCGCCGGGCGGCGCTTACTACGTGATGACCATGCCCCCCCGCGGCGCCGATGGGCGCCACGTCACGGTCAACTCGAACCTCACCGACGACCAGCTGGTCTGGAACCTGCGTTCGGCGTGGAATGTCGCCGCGCTCAACTGCCTCGCGCCCGAATACGAGCCGATCCTGACCGGCTACCGCGCCTTCCTCAGCAAGAACGTGCGCTCGCTGAAGGCGGTCAACGACCGGATCGAGAAGAGCTATACCAGCCGCTACAAGGTCCGCCGGGATGCGATCGTGGCGCGTGATGGCTACACCACGCAGGTCTACAACTTCTTCGCCGAACCGGCCGCCCGCGCGGGCTTCTGCCGCGTGGTGCTCGACATGTCGAACCGCGCGCTCGCGGCCCCGCCGACCGATCCGCTGGCCTTCGCCCGCGCCAACTTCGCAGGCCTGCTCCAGCCCTTCGACCAGTTCTTCGAGGAGTATGAGGTCTACCAGCGCGCCTCGGCCGAGTGGGACGCCAAGTGGGGCGCGCAATATGGCGCTTCGCAGCCGGGCTGGGTCGCGGTGCAGCAGGCTCGCGCAGGGCTTGCTCCGGCTCCGACGCCAACTGCGACGCAGACCGTGATCGACTCCGAAACCGGCTTGCCGGTGCCGGTCATCCCGGTACGCGAAGGCGTGACCGCGCAGCCGGTGGTGCAGCCGATTGCGCCCAAGCCGGGCGGCAAGCCGGGCCTTTAGGACGGGCAGGGGCCGGGGCTGCGCAGCCGCAAATCTTGCGTTGCAAGCCCCCCCGCTTCCCGCTAATGCGCGCGCTCGCCCGCTCCCCGATGGGGCGCGGCGGGCGCCAAGACCTGGAACGGGGCCGTAGCTCAGATGGGAGAGCGCGTCGTTCGCAATGACGAGGTCAGGGGTTCGATCCCCCTCGGCTCCACCAGGCGTCTTTTCTTTTCCCCCTCAGACGCCGGACGGCGGACATCCGTCCTCCTTGGCTTTGCCGCATAAGCGGCGGCGCGCGTTCGCGCTTGCGGCCTTTAAGGCCGATTGGTCGCCGCCATCTCCGTTGCACCACCTTACACCGCTTGCCGTCAGCTTTGCCTGACGCTAACGCTGCTCCCGCGCCAAGGTAACGGGAATGCGGTTCGATTCCGCAGCTGTCCCTGCAACTGTAAGCGGTGAGTATGCGGTGTGCGCCCCGAAAGGGGCAGCCACTGGAGCGGCAACGTTCCGGGAAGGCGAGCACCGGATGCGCTGATCCGTGAGCCAGGAGACCGACCGGGGCGTGTCGCTCTTTGCTTGGCTCAGGGATTGGTCAGGCGCGGAAAAACACTTCTGTTGTGAGCGACATCGCTGGGCTGTGGGGGAGGGCAACCTCTCCTCGCGGCCACCATGTTGCTGATGACGGGAGGAATCCGTGAAGAATTTTGCATTGTTGGGAAGCGTCGCTGGAGCGGCGCTGGTTTGGGCTGTGCCGGCGTGGGCGCAGGACGTCGACGAACGCGGCGAACAGATCGTCTTCGCCGATACGCGTCTGCCCGAACCCATTCTGGTATCCGCCAGCCGCGACGGAACATTGACGCGTGAGGACTTCACCGGCTCCGCGCTGGTGATCACCGCCGAGCAACTCGAACAACGCCAGACCCGCGACATCGCCGACGCCCTGCGCGACGTCCCCGGCGTGGCGGTTGCGGGCGTGGCGGGGCAGACCCAGATCCGCCTGCGCGGCTCGGAAGCCAACCACGTCCTCGTGCTGGTCGACGGCATCGAGGTTTCCGATCCTTTCGCGGGCGAGTTCGACATCGGCACGCTCTCGGCCGACATCGGAGCGCGCCTCGAAGTGCTGCGCGGGCCGCAATCCGCGCTCTATGGCTCGGACGCGATCGGCGGCGTCGTCGCCTACCAGAGCGCGAGCGGGCGCGCGGTGCCGGGCCTTGCCGCGCGGATCGAGGGCGGCACGCAAGGCACCGTCAATGGCGCGCTCCGCTATGGCGCGTCCGGCAATGCATGGGACGCCGCGCTCTCTGCCGTGGTCGTCAGCACCGATGGCCAGCCCAACGCGCGCGGCGGCTCCCGCGACATCGGCCGCGACAGCTACACGCTGGCGGGCAAGGGCGCTGTCGATGTGACGCAGGGGCTGCAATTGCGCGCCGCCGCCCGCTTCATCCGCACCGAGGGCCAGTTCAACGACAGCAACTTCGACCGCACCAGCCCGACCTTCGGCTTCATCATCGACAGCCCCGGCACCCGCTTCACCAACGAGGCGGTCTATGCCCTCGTCGGCGCACGGCTCGACACGCTGGACGGGCGCTGGACGCATGACCTTTCGGCCCAGATCGCCGACATCAACCGCGAGAGCTTCGACGCTTTCGGGCAATCGCAGGGGAGCGCGGGCGACCGGGTGAAGGCGTCCTACGTCTCGGCCTTCCGCATCGATGACCGGCACAACCTGACTGTCGCCGCCGATTACGAGCAGGAGGGCTTCCGCAACACCCTCGCCAGCAGCGGCGGGTTCACCGACAGGCGCGAGATCGAGCAGTTCGGTGTCGTGGGCGAGTATCGCTTCAGCGGCGAGGCGGTCGACCTGTCGGCGGCGATCCGGCACGACATGAACGATCTGTTCCGCGATGCGACCACCTTCCGCGTGGGCGCAGGTTACCGCGTGACCGATACCACGCGCCTGCGTGCGGCGGCGGGCTCGGGCGTCAAGAACCCCGGCTTCTTCGAGCTTTACGGTTTCGTCGACGGCCGCTTCATCGGCAATGCGAGCTTGCGCCCCGAGAAGTCGACCGGGTGGGAAGTCGGAATCGATCAGGACATCACCGACGCCGCGCGCGTTTCGGTGACCTACTTCGACAGCGAGCTCGAAGGCGAAATCTTCACCACCTTCCCGCCGCCAAGCTTCATCGCCACCCCTGCCAACCGTACCACGGTGAGCAAGCAGCGCGGGGTCGAGGTCTCGCTTGCGGCCAAGCTGGGCGAGCAGTGGAGCCTCGATGCGGCCTATTCCTACCTCGATGCCAAGGAGAACGGCCGCAGGGAAGTGCGCCGGCCGCGCCACATCGCCAGCGCCGCACTGACCTGGGCCGCGCCCGGCGATGCCGCCTCGGCGACGCTCGTGGTGCGCCACAATGGCACTGCACTCGACGATGCCTTCACCGACCCGAGCTTCCGCCCGGTGCGGGTCCAACTGGACGATTACACGCTGGTCAATCTCAACGCGCGGGTGAAGCTGACCGACACCGTCAGCGGCTTTGCCCGTGTCGATAACCTGCTCGGCGAAACCTACGAGCAGGTGTTCAGCTTCGTCTCGCGGGGGCGGAGCGCGGTCATCGGTGTGGAAGCGCGGTTCTGAACTACCTCTCCCCTCCCCGAGCGGGAGGGGAGATAGTAGCCCTCGCAATTGCAGCAGAAATTGCGTAAGCGCGCGCCATGCATTTCCTCGACCAAGCCAAGATCTATGTGAAGTCCGGCGGAGGCGGCCCGGGGGCCGTCTCGTTCCGGCGTGAGATGTACGTCGAATATGGCGGCCCTGACGGCGGCAACGGCGGGAACGGCGGCGATATCGTGTTCGAAGCCGTCGCCGGCCTCAACACGCTGATCGACTTCCGCTATTCGCAGCACTTCAAGGCGCCTCGCGGCGGACACGGGATGGGCAAGGACCGCACCGGGGCCTCGGCCAAGCCGCTCGTCATCAAGGTGCCGGTCGGCACGCAGATCCTCTCCGAGGACAAGGAGGAGGTGCTCGCCGACTTCACGCAGGTCGGCCAGCGCGTCACCTTCCTCGAAGGCGGCTTGGGCGGACGCGGCAATGCCAGCTACAAGACCTCGACCAACCGCGCCCCGCGCCAGCACCAGCCTGGCCTGCCGGGCGAGGAGATGTGGGTGTGGCTGCGGCTGAAGCTGCTCGCGGACGTGGGCCTTGTCGGCCTGCCCAACGCCGGCAAATCGACCTTCATCAATGCCGTCTCGAACGCGCAGGCCAAGGTCGGCGATTATGCCTTCACCACGCTGGTCCCCAAGCTGGGCGTCGTGCGCCACAAGGGCCGCGAATTCGTGCTCGCGGACATTCCGGGCCTCATCGAGGGCGCCGCGGAAGGTGCCGGGATCGGCGACCGCTTCCTTGGCCATATCGAGCGTTGCCGGGTGCTGATCCACCTCATCGATATCACCGGCACCGAAGATGCCGACCCCGCTAAAGCCATGCGCATCGTCGAGGAGGAGCTGGCCGCTTACGGCGCAGGCCTCGAGGACAAGGCGCGGCTGGTGGTGCTCAACAAGCTCGATCTGGCCGACGCCGAACTGGTCGAAGTGTTCAGCAAGGAACTGCTCGAGGCTGGCGCGGACGAGGTCTTCGCGGTCTCCGGCGTGACCGGTGCGGGCATCCCCGAACTGCTCGATGCGGTGCTCGGCTATCTGCCCGACCGCACCTCGACCGAGACCAAGACGGTCGAGGTCGAGAACGAGGACGAGGCCAGCGACTGGTCGCCGCTCTGAGTCTGCGATGCTGACGCGCCTGTCGGACATTACCACCGCACGGCGGATCGTGGTCAAGATCGGCTCGGCGCTGCTGGTCGGCGGCGGGCAGGCACGCGAAGGCTGGCTCACGCACATGGCGCGCGACCTTGCAGGCCTGCGGCAGGCGGGCGCGCAGGTGATCGTGGTGAGCTCCGGCGCGATTGCACTGGGCGCGGCGCGGCTGGCCTTGCCCAAGGGCGGACGCGGGAGCCTCGCCGATGCACAGGCGGCGGCGGCCGTCGGGCAAATCCAGCTGGCCGACTTGTGGTCGCGTGCCTTGGGCGCGCAAGGCATCACCGCGGCGCAGATGCTGCTGACACTGGGCGACCTCGAAGACCGGCGGCGCTATCTCAATGCCTCGGCGACGCTCGATCGGCTGCTCGAGGCGGGCACGATCCCGGTCATCAACGAGAACGATTCGGTCGCGACCGAGGAAATCCGTTTCGGCGACAATGATCGCCTCGCGGCGCGCGTTGCGCAGGCGGCCAACGCCGATCTGGTGCTGCTGCTCTCGGATGTCGACGGGCTGTATGACCGCGATCCGCGTGCGGAAGGCGCGACTCTCATCCCGACGGTCGACGCCGTGACGCCGGAGGTGATGGCGATGGCGAGTGGGGCTTCGTCATCGGGCCTGGGCTCGGGCGGCATGATCTCCAAGCTTCAGGCGGCGCAGATCGCGACCCGCGCAGGCATCGCGCTCGCCATCCTCAACGGCACGCACGAGGCGCCGATTGCCCACGCGCTCGGCGCTGGCACGGGCACGTTGTTCCTCCCCGTCCGCGCCGATTCCGCCCGCAAGGCGTGGCTCGGCGGCCGGCTCGCGCCGGCAGGCGAACTGCGCGTCGACAGGGGCTGCGCCGAGGCGCTGAAGGGCGGGGCGAGCCTGCTCGCGGCGGGCGTGGTCGGCGTATCGGGCACCTTCCGGCGCGGCGATCTCGTCAGCGTGCTGAGCCTCAAGGGCGAGCGGCTGGCGCAGGGCCTTGCCGAATATGACGTCGCCGAAATGCAGCTCATCGCCGGAAAGCGCGCCGAGGATCAGGCCGAGCGGCTGGGTTATGCGCCGCGTTCCTGCGTGATCCACCGCGACCACATGGTCCTGCTGTGAGCCTTTTGGCGATCACCGGCGCGACCGGCTTTGTCGGCAGCGCGGTGCTGGCCGAGGCTTTGGCGCAGGGGCACCGGGTCAAGGCGCTCGCCCGGCGTGATCAGCCTGCGCTAGAAGGCGTCGAATGGGTGCGCGGCGATCTGAACGACACTCCCGCGCTCGCGGCACTGGTCGAAGGCGCGGACGCCGTGATCCACGTCGCGGGCCTCACCAACACGCCCGATCCGGCAGAGTTCGCGGTCGCCAACGTCACCGGCACCGCCAATGTGATCGCCGCCATGAAGGCCGCGGGCGTGAAGCGGCTGGTGTTCGTCTCCTCGCTTTCGGCGCGGATGCCCGAGCTTTCGGCCTATGGCGCCTCCAAGGCCGAGGCAGAGGCACTGGTGGAAGCGAGCGGCCTCGACTGGACGACGGTGCGCCCGCCCGGTGTCTATGGCCCGCGCGACATCGATTACCTCGACATGTTCCGCACCGCGAAGTGGGGCTTCGTGCCGCTGCCGCCGGGCGGGGCGAGTTCGATCATCCACGCGCATGACCTTGCCGCGCTGCTTGTGGCGCTTGCCGGAAGCAATGCCGCGCCGACGCGCAAGAAGGTTTACGAGCCCGACGATGGCCGCGAGGGCGGGTGGAGCCACAAGGAGCTCGCCGCCGCCATTGGCCGCGCTGTCGGGCGATCCCGCGTTTTCGCCCCGCACCTGCCGCGCGCGGTGCTCGATGCCGCCGCCGCCGCCGATCGCCTCGCACGCGGTGACCGCGCCAAGCTCACGCCTGACAGGGTCGGCTACATGGCGCACCCCAACTGGGTGTCGCGCTTCGACCGCAAGCCGCCGCCGGGCCTGTGGCAGCCGCGCATCGGCGGCGAGGAGGGATTGCGGACGACCGCCGAGTGGTACCGCCGCGAGGGGTGGCTCTAGGCCGCAAGCCTCAGAGGAACGGTTCCTCGCCGGGCTTGTGGATCCCGCATTCGGTCTTGTCCCAGCCCTTCCAGCGGCCCGAGCGCGGGTCTTCGCCCGGCGCGACCTGCGTGGTGCAGGGCGAGCAGCCGATCGAGGGATAGCCGGCTGCGATCAGCGGGTGGCGGGGAAGATCGTGCTGGATGAAATGGCCCTCGATCTGGCTTGCATCCCAATCGATCAGCGGGTTGATCTTGAGCCGCCCCTGCGCATCCGTGGTGTCGATCTCGAAACGCGGCAGGTTGGCGCGGGTTCTGGCCTGGAAGGCCTTGCGCCCGGTGAAGCTCGCATCGAAGCGCACCAGCGCCTTCTCCAGCGGCTTGACCTTGCGGATCTCGCAGCACCCGTCGGGATCGTAGGACCACCTGAGGCCGGTCTCGTCCTTCTTCGCGAGGTCCTCGGGGTCCGGCGTCAGCACCACGAGATTGAGGCCGAGGCGCTCCACCAGCGTGTCCCGGTAGGCGAGGGTCTCGGCGAAATGCTTGCCGGTGTCGAGGAACAGCACCGGCACCGTCGGATCGACGCGGGCGACGAGGTGGAGCAGCACGGCGCTTTCCGCGCCGAAGCTGGACACCACTGCGAGGTCGCCCGCGAGCCGGTCGCGGATGACGCTTTCGAGCATCTCCTGCGTCGAGGCACCGCGGAACAGGTTGTTGAGGCGCACCGCGTCATGCTCGGTGAAGCGCGGCGCGAGATCGAGGATGTCGGGCGTGTGCGCGATCATGCCGATCTTTGACATCGAAACGTCAGGCTTCATGGCGCTTCTCCGCAATGGTCCGCCGCTGATCGGCGGCACGCTGGTAGACGTTCTCCCACGTCGCGAAGGCGCGGGCCGCGTCATCCTCGTCGAGGCGCTTGTCGGGGGCAAAGCTGTCGAAACCGCAGCGGCGCATATGCGAGAGCTGGTCGATCAGCACCTGGCCCACAGCGCGCAATTCGCCGGTGTAACCCGCCTCGCGCAGGATGCGCGCCGAGGAATAGCCGCGCCCGTCGCCGAAGCTCGGGAAGTTGACCTCCACCAGCGCGAGGCGATCGAGGAAGGGCAGCAGCACCCGCGCATCGTCACCCGGCTCGATGCGAACGGCGGCGGCGTTGGTCTGGTCGCAGCAGGAATCGACGGTGACGGCAGCGTGGTCGACCGGCTCGTCATCACGAAAGCGGAATTGCACCTCGTCGGGGCTGGTGCCGAGATTGCTGGTATCAACCATACAATGCCTCCTTGAACGGCTCCATGCCGATGCGGCGGTAGGTGTCGAGGAAGCGCTCCCCGTCGGTGCGGGTGGCGAGGTAGACGTCGGTGACCTTCTCGACCGCCGCCACCACACCGTCCTCGTCAAAGCCGGGGCCGGTGATCTTGGCGAGGCTGACATCCTCGGCCTCCGACCCGCCGAGCGAGAGCTGGAAGTTCTCCTTGCCCTTCTTGTCGACGCCGAGGATGCCGATGTGACCTGCGTGGTGGTGCCCGCAAGCGTTGATGCAGCCCGAAATCTTGAGCTTCAGCTCGCCGACCACTTCGGTGCGGCCCGTTGCGGCAAAGCGCTCCGAGATGCGCTGGGCGAGCGGGATCGAGCGGGCGTTGGCGAGGCTGCAGTAATCGAGGCCCGGGCAGGCGATGATGTCCTCGATGGTGTCCATGTTGGGCGCGCCGAGACCGGCCTCGTCGAGCGCGGTCCACACGGCGTGCAGGTCAGCGATCCGCACGTGGGGCAGCAGGAGGTTCTGCGTGTGCATTACCCTGAGTTCGTCGAAGCTGTATTCGCGGGCGAGCTTCGCCACGACGCGCATCTGCTCGGCGGTGGCATCGCCGGGGATGCCGCCTGCGGGCTTCAGGCTGATGACGGCCGAGACATAGGCGTCATGCTTGTGGCGATGGGTATTGCGGTCCACCCACAAGGCGAAATCGGGGTCCGAGCGGTCGAGCGTCTTGGGGCCATCGACGAACGCGGGCGGGGCGAAATACTCGGTGATCCGCGCCAGTTCCTCACGAGGAGGTTCCACGCCGACGCTCAGCAGATGGGCGAATTCCTCCTCGACCTGCCGCGTGTATTCCGCCGCGCCGAGTTCGTGGACGAGGATCTTGATGCGCGCCTTGTACTTGTTGTCGCGCCGTCCGTAGCGGTTGTAGACCCGAAGGCAGGCCTCGGCATAGGTGATGAAGTGATCGAGCGGCACGAAGTCGCGGATCAGCGGCGCGATCATCGGCGTGCGGCCCATGCCGCCGCCCGCGTAGAACTCCGCGCCGATCTCGTCGCCACGCTTCACGATCCGCACGCCGATATCGTGCAGCCGCATCGCCGCGCGGTCCTTTTCCGACGCGATCACCGCGATCTTGAACTTGCGCGGCAGGTAGGTGAACTCCGGGTGGAAGCTCGACCATTGGCGCATCAGCTCGGCATAGGGGCGCGGGTCGACGACCTCGTCTGCGGCAGCACCGGCGAAGTGGTCCGACGAGATGTTGCGGATGCAGTTCCCGCTGGTCTGGATCGCGTGCATCTCGACCGTGGAGAGGTCCGCGAGGATGTCGGCGGCATCCTCCAGCTTGATCCAGTTGTACTGAATGTTCTGACGGGTGGTGAAGTGCCCGTAACCGCGGTCATACTTCTCGGCGATGTGGCTAAGCATCTCCAGCTGGCGCGAATCCAGCGTCCCGTAGGGGATGGCGACGCGCAGCATGTAGGCGTGGAGCTGTAGGTAGAGCCCGTTCATCAGCCGCAGCGGCTTGAACTGGTCTTCGGTCAGCTTGCCCTCGATGCGGCGGCGCGCCTGATCGCGGAATTCTGCGACGCGGGCATCGACCATGGCCTGGTCATAGGTGTCGTAACGGTACATCAGCGGGTTCCAGTAAGAACGGGGAGGCGCTCGGTGCCGACAATCGTGCCGAGCTCCTTGAGGGTCTTGCCCGCGACCGGCACCACAGTGTGCGCGGCGCGGATCGCCCCGAAGGCGGCCTGCGTGGCGGGATCGTCATAGCCGGCAGGGGTGGGGTAGCCGACCTCGACCAGCAGATCCCAGTCGCCGTCGGCTGCCGGGTTGGCGATCAGACGGTAGGAGGTGAACAGGCCCTGCTCGACCGCCTTGGCGTCCATCGCAAACCAGTTGAGGAAGATGAACGAGGTGAGGTTGGCGCGCTCGCCGGGGAACGCTTTCAGGCGGGTCCATTCGACCACCATCGGGGCCCGGGACTCGGCCGGAGCGGGCGCTTCCTGTGCGGCGACAGGTGCGGCGGCGAAGGCGAAGGCCGAGGCGACCGCGGCGACGGGGGTGATGCCGGGAGTAACTGTTGGCGTGCGCATCAGATCACCCAGTCCCAGCCGGTCTTCTCGGCGGTCGGCACGCCGAGGTCGCGGCGCACGGTCGGTCCGAGTGCGCGCACCCGGTCCTTGATATGGGCAGGCCGCACGTGGCCGGCGCCGTCGATGGTCGCCTCGATCGCGTAGGGCACATTGACGCGGCGCGCGGCTTCCTCGCGGGCGAGGATCTCCTCGGCGTCTTCGCCGACGTCGACCGCATCGTCGACGAACAGCGACCAGCCGGTGCCGTTCCACCACGTCACCGCGCCGCTGCGCAAATCATTGCCGGTGAGAATTTTCATGCAAAATTTCCTTCGTCATTCCGGGCGAAGGCCGGAACCCAGTTCCACCGTCGCAACTGGGTCCCGGCCTTCGCCGGGATGACGAGCTGCGCGTACAAGGTCCGCGTCCTCGCGCGCGGTGACTTCGCCAATCACGATCAGCGCCGGGCTCTTGACGCCATGCGCCTCGACCAGATCGGGGAGCCCTGCGAGCAGCCCGCGCAGCACGCGCATTTCGGGGCGCGCGGCATTCTCGATCACGGCGACCGGCATGTCGGGGGCGAGACCATCGGCCATCAGCTTTTCGGCGATTTGCGCGGCTGTGGAGACGCCCATGTAGATCACCAGCGTGCGGCCCTTGCCAGCAAGGCCGGACCAGTCCTGCTCGGCGAGGCCCTTGCACTGGCCCGCGACGAAGCTGACGATGCTCGAAGCGTCGCGGTGTGTAAGGGCGATCTGAGCGGCCGCGCCCGCGCCCTGCGCCGCGCTGATGCCGGGGACGACTTCGACGCGCACACCAGCCGCACGCGCGGCTTCGGCTTCCTCGCCGCCGCGCCCGAAGATGAAGGGATCGCCGCCCTTGAGACGGACCACGTCATTTCCGCTGAGAGCCTCGCGCACCAGCAGGGCGTTGATCTCTTCCTGCGGCATGGTGTGGCGGGCGCGCTGCTTGGCGACCGAGATCAGCCGCGCGTCGGGGCGGGCGAGCCTAAGGATGTCGGGGCCGATCAGCCCGTCATGGACGATCACCCGCGCGTCCGAAATCAGGCGCGCGGCGCGCAGGGTCAGGAGGTCCACCGGACCCGGCCCTGCGCCGACGAGAAAAATGGTGCCGCTATTCTGCATGGGACCGAAATGGGCCAGCCGCGCCGGCCCCGCCAGCGAGAATGGATTGCCCCGTGCGTAGCGGAACTATTGCGGCGGTTCGGAACCCCGCCGGGCTTGCAGCGCCGCGATCAGCCGCTCCATCGCTTCCCCGTCCTTCAGGTGCAGGTCGCGCTGGGGATAGGGGAGCGCGATGCCGTTCTCCTTGAACAGCGTCCAGAGGTGCTTGAGCACATCGCTGCGAACATTGCCGACGCCCTCCTCGGGGTCGGAAATCCAGCAATGGATGGTGAAGTTCACGGCATTGTCGCCGAAGCCGCCCCACCACACGCTAGGCGCAGGCTTCATCAGCACCCGCCTCGCCTTGCGGGCCGCTTCGAGCATCAGCTTTTCAGCGAGCGCCATGTCCGCCTCGTAGCTCACCCCGACCGGCACCTGGATGCGCACATTGCGCGAGGAATAGGACCAGTTCTCGACCTGATTGATCATCAGGTTCTCGTTGGGGATGAGGTATTCGCGCTCGTCCCGCGTGGTGACGGAGACGGCGCGGATGCCGATCTTGCGGATCTGGCCGAAGGTCTGCTGCCCGGCCCCGTCGGCCACCGCGATGACGTCGCCCGGCTTGATCGACTTGTCCATCAGCAGGATGATCCCGGCGATGAGGTTGCCGAAGGTCTTCTGCAAGCCGAAGCCGATGGCGAGGCCGAAGGCGCCGGAAAAGACGGTGAGCGCGGTGAGGTCGATGCCGAGCACGTCGACCCCGACGAGGAAGGTCACCACCCAGATGACGATGGTCGCGATCTTCTCGGCGAGCACGGCCTGCGTGCCGTCGAGCCGGGTGGCGCGCCTCAGCGCGCTGCGGGTCAGGCGGGTGGCGATCATCGCGAGCGCCAGCGCAATGAGGATCGCGGCGATGGCGAACAGCACGTCGAAGGCCGAAACGCGGTACTGGCCGAGCTCGATCGCGAGGCTGTCGAGCCGTTCGGCGATGCCGCCGATGGTCTGCGAGCGCTCGGCGAGGCCTTCGCGCAGGGTATCCGCCCCGCTGACGGTTTCGGGCGCGACGATGCTCATCCGATCAGCGCCAGGCCCTGGGCGAGGTCGGCGATCAGGTCGTCCGGGTCCTCGAGCCCGATCGAGAGCCGCAGGGCGGGGCGCCCGTCGGTGGGGCAGGGCATCACGGAGCGGTAGGTCGCCGGGTTGATGGGGAGCGCGAGGCTCTCGAACCCGCCCCAGCTATAGCCGTTGCCGAACAGCGCCAGCGCGTCGGACAACCGCGCCGAGGCCGCCGGATCGTCGCTCGCCAGCACGAAAGAGAACAGCCCGCAGCCCCCGGTGAAATCGCGCTTCCACAGGCCATGGCCGGGGTGCGAGGGGAGCAGCGGGCAGAGCACCTCGGCGACCTGCGGCTGGGCCTCCAGCCACTGAGCCACGCGCAGCGCCGAGCGAGTCTGCGCCTCGAGCCGCACGCCCATCGTCCGCAGGCCCCGCGCCGCCAGCGCCGCATCGTCGGGCGAGACCACTTGCCCCAACTCATGCGAGGTGCGGCGCAGGGCGGTGTACCAGCGTTTCCCCGCACTCGCGCTGCCCATCATCAGGTCCGAATGCCCGCCGACATGCTTCGACAGGCTCATCATCACGATGTCGCAGCCATGGGTGAGGCCCGCAAAGCCCAAGGGGCTCGCCCAGGTGTTGTCGAGGCAGACCACCGCGCCATGTTCGCGGGCGATGGCGGCGAAAGCGGGGATGTCGCAGACTTCGAAGGTCAGGCTGCCGGGGCTCTCGAGCCACACCGCCTTCACGCTGCCCGCCGCGAACAAGGCCCGGTAGGCGTCCACATCGCGGGGATCGAAGAACTGCGTTGCCACCCCCAGCCGCGCCAGCAGCCCGGTCGCCATGCTGCGGGTCGGATCATAGGCATTGTCGCTCATCAGCAGCCGGTCGCCCGGCTTCAATATCGCGAGCATGCAGCCGAGGATCGCCGCCACGCCGCTCGGGTAGAGCACCGTGCCGTGAGCTCCCGGCTCGAGCTGGGTCAGCGCCTCGGCGAGCGCCCATTGCGTCGGCGCGCCGCGCCTGCCGTAGAAGAACTGCCCGTCGGCGTTGTTGGCGCCGGCCGCCTGCCGATCGGCATCGGTTTCATAAAGGTGGGTCGAGGCGCGCCAAACCGGCGGATTGACCACCGGCCCGGTCCACTCCTTGCGCCGTCCGCCATGCACGAGGCGGGTGGCGGGCCGCAGGGGCTTGCCGTCGCCTCCGCTCATGCGTCCGGGCCTTGCTGCTTCGGCGTCTCCGGGTCCGCGCCCCACTCGCTCCAGCTGCCGTCATACAGCGCGGTGTCATGCTTGCCGAGGAGGTGCATGGCGAACAGCAGCACGCTGGCCGTCACCCCGCTGCCGCAGGTGGTGGTCACCGGCGCGTCGAGGTCGATCCCCGCATCGGCAAAGGCCGCGCGCAGCGCCTCGGGCGTTTTGTAGGTGCCGTCCGCGTTCAGCACCGCGCCGAAGAACAGGTTGCGGCTCCCCGGAATGCGCCCGTTCTGTCCGCCGTGCACCGGATCGATGCCCGAGCCGTAGACCCGGTCGGCCGAGCGCGCATCGAGCACCTGCTCGGCATGGCTGTCGAGGTTCGCCAGCATGTCCGCCTTGCTCCGCACGCGTTCGGGAGCGGCAAGGCTCGCCGGGGCGGCGGGGGCGATGTCGGGCGTGCCGATCTCCAGCGGGTGCCCTTCGCTGCGCCACTTGCCCAACCCCCCGTCGAGGATCGCGACATTCTCCCAGCCGCTTGCCGTCAGCACGAACCACGCCCGCGCCGAGGTGCGGATCGCGCTGTCGTCATAGATCACGATTGTCTCGCCGGGCGCGACACCGAGCCCTGCCAGCCGCTCGGCAAGCTGTCCGGGGGTGGGGAAGGCATAAGGGACGGGCGATCCCGCATCGAAGAGGCTCGCCAGATCGAGGAATCGCGCGCCGGGAATATGCTCTGCGGCGAATTCGGCGGCGGCATCGCGCTGGGCGGCGGGCAGGTGATAGGAGGCGTCGAGCACCACGAGGTCGGGGGAACCGAGGTTTGCGGCGAGCCACTCGGCGGACACGAGCGAGGAGGGGAGCTTTGTCATGCCCGCTACCCTAGCGCGCGCTTGGCGATGCTGCAAAGCCTCGCCGGACACTCTTCGGGCGGTCAGGCCGCAGCGGAGGCGGGCGGAACCGCAATGCCCTGCGCCACCAGCCCGGTGATCCCGCCCGGCCCCTGATCCATCGGGATCGGGTGGACGCGCCCGCTCGCGCTCGGCGTGCCGATCACGAAGGTGCGGGTGACGGCGCGCTGGCCTTCTGCCTCAAGCGTGACATGGACCAGCGGCACGAACAGCGGCGTGGAGCCCTGCCGCAGCGGCTGGATGGCGGACAGCGGCAGCTGCACCTCGCCCGATATGCTGCGCGCCTGATGGGGGCCGATGCGCTCGATGCCGCCCAGCGCCTGCGCCGAGCCGACCGAGGGGCCGTTGCTGCCTGCCACGGCGGCACTGGCCCGCGCGCAGACGAGCTGCGCGGCGCTGGTCAGATCGTTCACCGCCTTGCCGGAGCGGTTGGCGATGGTGAGGCGGTATCCCAATGTGAACATCATCACGCTGCGGGTCGCGCTGGTGACGTCGAGCTTCAGGACGAGGTCGGAAAGATCGGGTGCGGTCACGGACTCGGGCGCGGCAGCGGCGGGGTGCGCGGCGAGGCGCGGCACCTTGGGCTTGCGGCGGCGGCGCAGCAGTGCAGCGCCGCCGAGCAGCACGGCGACGCCCAGCCCGCCTGCCGCCGCGATCATTGGCCATTCGGGGAGCGCAATGATGGTGTCGGTGGTGGTTTCTTCGGCCTGAGGTGCGGCGTTGGGCGGCAGCGTCAAGGGTGCGCCCGCCGTGCCCGGCGGGGGTGCTGTGTCCTGCGGCGCGGGGGCGAGGGTGGCCGAGGCTTCGGGAACCGTCCCCGGGGTCGCTTGCGGGGTGAGCGCAGGGCGCGGCTGGCCGGCATTAGGGGTGGTATTCGGGGCGGCAGTCGGCGTTGGCCGGGGTGCGGCCGGCAAGGCAGCGCCGGGTGCTGGCGCGGGGGCCGAACTCGGGGCAACGGTCGGCGCGGGTGCTGGCGCGGGCGCGGGGGTCGCGGTGGGGCGCGCGGTCGGCACGGGACGGGGCGGGATTGCCACCCCTGCACGCTCGTCGGCGGGACCGGCGGGCGCGGGTGTCGGGCTCGGGCTGCTCGGCGGCAGGCTGAAGGTCTGCTGCGCGGCCAGCCGGGAGGTAGGCGGCGCGCCGCAGGCCAGCGCAACGCCTGCGGCGAGGGCGACGGCAGGCCCTCGCTTGCGGGCGCTCGGGACAGGGCGGGCAGGCAGGCGGATCATGACGCGGTTCTGACCGTTGGCGGTTGGCAGATGAAGGGCGAGGAGACTTGCCTGTTCAAGCGTGAACCGGCGCTGTCCGACATAGGCGCAGGCGCGCATCCGCGTCCAGCTTGCGGCTTGCGCGGCGCGGCGGATCGGGGCAACAGCGCGGCATGGAAAGCACACCTCCCCCTGCAAAGCCCCAGCCGCAGTTTCTGGGCAAGGATACGCCGCTGCCGACCTCGCCCGAGGAGGCGGTGCTCGACTACGTGCCCAATCCGCGGCCCGGCCTCACCTATCTGGTGCGCTTCGTCTCGCCGGAGTTCACCTCGCTGTGCCCCGTGACGAACCAGCCCGATTTCGCGCACCTGGTGATCGACTATGTGCCGGGCGAGACCATCGTCGAGAGCAAGAGCCTGAAGCTGTTTCTCGGCTCGTTCCGCAACCACAACGGCTTCCACGAGGATGTGACCGTGGGGATCGGGGTGCGCCTGTTCGAGGAGATGCGCCCGCAATGGCTGAGGATCGGCGGTTACTGGTATCCGCGCGGGGGCATCCCGATCGACGTGTTCTGGCAATCGGCCGCGCCGCCGCAGGATCTGTGGCTGCCTGACCAGGGCGTGCCGTCCTATCGCGGGCGCGGGTAAGGGCGGCTGAGGGCTGCGGGCTCTTGCTGGCCTCTTGAAGCTGCCAGGCTGGCGCCAGACCGGCCCCAGACCCCTTCCAGACCCCCCTTAGACCCCCGCCAGACCCCCTCCAAAACGATGTTTCACGTGGAACATCGCTGGCTGGTCAGAGCCCCGGGGCGCTCAGTTCGAGCTGGACGAATTTGGGAACGGTCTTGTTCTTGTTCGCCTCGCGCCAGGCCGCCAGCGGGAAAGCGCCGGCGCCCAGCGCCGCGAGCGGAATGCCCGCCTCGGCGAGGCTGTAGGGCGAGATGCGGTGCCGGGTCATGAACCCCCCGCTGCCGTCGCTGATCAGGTGGGTCTCGAACTGGAGGCCCTGGCTGTTCTCCGAGGCGTTGGCGACCTTGCTCACCACCAGCTGCCCGTGTCCCAGATCGAGCACGACCTCCGTGCCGACCGGGACCCCGGCCAGCCCGTTGATGCGCGCGCCGGTCTTGGACAGGTTGCGCAGGATCACGTCGTAGTAGTGATCCTCGTGGATCAATCCAACCTTGCGGAAGATGGTGATGCGTTCGGAGCGGTGGCGCGGCGGGCCGCTCGGGCGGAACTCGGCGTCGTGCTCCGCGAATTTTTCGAGCACCTGTTCCTGAAGCATGGGCCGCGAGAAGATGTAGCCCTGCACGAGGTCAGCGCCGCGTTCACGCACCAGCTGGAGCTCGTCCATCGCCTCGACGCCCTCGGCAACGGTCTCCATCCCCAGCGCCTTGGCGAGCGCCACGATCGCGGTGATGATCGCGGGGTTGATGTCGCCGTTCTCGGTGCAGCCGCGCACGAAGCTCTGGTCGATCTTGATCTTGTCGAAGTGGCCGTGCTTGAGGTAGCCGAGCGAGGAATAGCCGGTCCCGAAGTCGTCGAGCGCCAGCCTGACGCCCAACTTCTTCAAATCGCGGAAGATTGCGTCGACCGTCTCGAGGTCGCCGACGAACACGCTCTCGGTGATTTCCAGCTCGAGCCGACCGGCCGGCAGACCCGAGGCATGCAGCGCATTGGCAACCGCCTTGCGGAATCCGGGACGGACGAACTGCTTGGCCGAGACGTTGACCGCAACGCGGATCGTCTCGGGCCAGGCGAGCGCGTCGGTGCAGGCCTGCTTCAGGGCCATCTCGCCGATGCGGATGATGAGGTCGTCGTTCTCGGCGATCGGAATGAAATGGGCAGGGCTGATATCGCCTGCCTCTTCGTCGTGCCAGCGCAGCAGCGCCTCGAAGCATTTGACCTCGTTGGTCTCGGGATCGACCAGCGGCTGGTAGGCCAGCTTCAGCTCGTCCTTGTCGACCGCGTCGCGCAACCGGTCGCCAAGCATGGCGGTCTTCGAGGCCGCGTCGCGCAACTCGCTGGTGAAGAAGCAGAATGTGCCGCCGCGGGTCTCCTTGGCGGAATAGAGCGCCATGTCCGCGGCCCGCGTCAACTCTTCGGCCTCGACCCCGTCATAGGGCGCAATCGCGATCCCGACCGAGGTGCCGATGATCGCGCGGCGACCGTTGATCTGGTAGGGCTGGGAGATCGACTGGACGATGCGGTTGGCGAGTTCGCCAAGGGTCCCGCGGTCGTCCATGTCGGGAAGCAGCACCTGGAATTCGTCCCCGCCGAGCCGTCCGACCTCGCCTGCGTCCTTGACGATCGAGGAAAGGCGCTGCGCAACCTGCTTCAGCAGCTCGTCGCCCGCGGGGTGGCCCATGGTGTCGTTGACCTGCTTGAAGCGGTCGAGATCGAGCATCATCAGGGCGCAGCTGCGCTTGGTGGCGCGGAAGGCGGCAAGGATCGCGGAGAGGCGCTCGCCCAGCTTGCGGCGATTGGCGAGGCCGGTGAGTTCGTCGACCTGCGACTGGCGCGCGACCTGGGTCTCGTAGGCATACTGCGCCGAAATATCGACCGCGCTGCCGCGATAGCCCTGGAACTTGCCCTTGGCGTCGATCAGCGCCCGTCCGTTCAGGCGCCACCAGCGGGTCGAACCGCGTGCGGAGGGCACCGCGACGACCTGCTCGTCGAGCTTGGAGCGGGCCTTGAGCTTGAAAGCGAGGCTGCGTTGCCCGCTGGCGGTGCCTTCCTCATCGGCATCGAGAAACACACGGGTAAGCGGCGTTCCGATCAGCGTGTCGCGCTCCGCGCCGAGGTCGGCGAGCGCGCGCTGCGACAGGAAGCTGAGGCGGTCCTCGGCGTCGGTAGCCCAGAACATGCCGATGCCCAGTTCCTCGACGTCGCCCAGCACAACGCTGCGCTCGGGCCGGTTTGCCGGTCCGGCGCCATTCCCCTCGGGGGCTGCGCGAGCGGAGTCGCGCGCGGGTCTGCGAAAGCCAAGCGCCATGCTTTGTCCTCGTCCGGGTCGGCTGGGTACGCCGCTCCGTGCCGTCGGCCATAAGCGGGGCGTGGTTTACAAAGCGTTAGCCGCGCCTCGCCACGGTCACGAGGGCCGCGCATCACGCCTGCGGAACCCTTTCGCCTATCCCGCGTTATCGGCAGGTGCGGCGTTCTTGGCATTTTCTTGCCGGGGCGGCGCATGCCGTGTAATTTTGATGCAATACCGCCAGGCGTTCGGGATCGCGCTTTCGAGTTTTTGCGACTTTCGGGGGACGAGACCATTTCTGTCACCACTCTGCCGGTAACGACGCCCGACGCGTTGACCAACCCTGTGCGCAACCGCGCCGACTGGGAGGCCATGCGTGCCGCCGCGCTCGCTGATCCGGGTGCGTTCCATGGCAGCATCGCCGCCAAGGGCATGCATTGGTTCGTTGGGGATGTCGGTGCCGCAGGAGCGTGGCTGGCGCTGGGCGAGGACGGAAGCTGGCACGGCTGGGACGCCGCCTCGGCCGCGCCTGTCAGCCCCGATCTGCCGGATGATTTCACCCCCTGGCATACCGGCTTTGACGGTTCGAACCCGCCTCACTGGCGCTGGTTTGTCGGCGGGCGCACCAACGCCGCTTTCTCCGAACTCGACCGTCACGTACTCGCCGGACATGGGGCCGAAGCCGCGCTGATCTTCGAGGGCGACCGCTGGGACATGAGCGCGAACGGTGGCAAGGGCGCGCCGATCGACTGCTTCACGATCAGCCGCAAGCGCCTGCTGCTCGAAGTCGCCAAGTGCGCCGTCGCGCTGGAGGCGCTCGGCCTCAAGCCGGGCGACCGCATGGCATTGAACATGCCGAGCATCGTGCCGCAGATCTATTGGACCGAGGCCGCCAAGCGCATGGGCGTGGTCTACACGGCGGTGTTCGGCGGCTTTTCCGACAAGACCCTGTCGGACCGCATCGCCGACACTGGCGCGCGGGTGATCGTCACTTCCGATGGCAGCTACCGCAACGCGCAGGTTGCCGCCTTCAAGAACGCCTATACCGATCCGGCGCTCGACAATTTCGTGCCCGTGACAACGGCGCTCGAGATTTTGGGCGGGCTTGATCTTAAACTGCCGGAAGGCGGCCACGAAACGATCCTCGCGACCGTGCGCGAAGCGCTGTCGGGAGAGATCACGGTCGATCGTTCCGACGTGATGCGCGGCGTGGGCAGGGCGCTCATCAACCTCGGCGCGGAAGGCCGCATCACCACCGCGGACGCCGCCCGTGTGCGGATCGCGATCGCCTCCAGCCTCGTCACCCTGCCGCCGCGCGTCGAGGCGGTGATCGTGTGCCGCCACACGCACCAGCCCGACATGATCTGGCGCGAGGAGCGCGACCGCTGGAGCCACGAGCTGACCGATGCCGCGCTCGTCTCCGTGCTCGAGAAGGCGCGCGCAGCAGGCTTCGACGTCCATGGCGAGGCCGAGCTCCTGGCGCTCCCCGACAGCGATTTCGTGCGCGCGATCTGGGCTTCGTCCAAGCCCCTCGCGGTTGACGCCGATTACCCGATGTTCTTCATCTACACCTCGGGCAGCACCGGCAAGCCGAAGGGGATCGTGCATTCCCACGGCTATGCCGCGGGCGTTGCCGAGACGATGAAGGCGAGCTTTGACGCGCGCCCCGGCGACACGCTGTTCGTGGTCGCCGATCCGGGCTGGATCACCGGGCAGAGCTACCTGATCTGCGCGCCGCTGATGACGCGGGTAACAAGCCTTGTCTCCGAAGGCTCGCCGGTCTTCCCCCACGCGGGCCGCTTTGCCTCCATGATCGAGCGGCACAATGTGCGCATCTTCAAGGCGGGGGTGACCTTCCTCAAGGCGATCATGTCGGACCCGGCAAACCTCGCCGAGCTCGAACGCTACGACATGAGCGGGCTGCGCGTCGCCACCTTCTGCGCCGAGCCGGTCAGCCCGAGCGTGCAGGCCTTCGGGATGGAGCACGTCACCCCGCGCTACATCAACTCCTACTGGGCGACCGAGCACGGCGGCATCGCCTGGACGCACATGTTCGCTAATGACGACTTCCCCTTGCGCCCTGACGCGCACGCCTATCCGCTGCCGTGGATCGTCGGCGACGTGTGGGTTGAGGACGAGACGAGCGGCACCTCCGACGCGCCCTTTGCCCGATCGGGCGAAGGCGGCGTGTCCTGGCGCCGCGCCGCAACCGGCGAGAAGGGTGAGATCGTCATCGCCGCGCCTTACCCCTACCTCGCGCGCACCATCTGGGGCGATATCGCGGGCTTCAAGGTCGAAGACGGCCGCGTCGATCCCGCTTGGCGCGGCGATGCGGCTCGCTGGGAGGACGGTTATTGGCGGCGCTGGAAAGGCGCCTGGGCCTACACCCAGGGCGACTTCGCGATCCAGCATGCCGATGGCTCCTTCTCGTTCCACGGCCGCTCGGACGATGTCATCAATGTCTCGGGCCACCGCATGGGCACCGAGGAAATCGAGGGCGCGGTGCTGCGCGACAAGGCGCTCGCGCCGGATTCGCCGGTCGGCAACGTGCTGGTGGTCGGCGCCCCGCACCGCGAGAAAGGGCTGACCCCGCTCGCCTTCGTGGTCCCGGTCGCAGGCCGCAAGCTCACCCACGAGGACAAGCGCCGGTTGTTCGACCTCGTGCGCACCGAGAAGGGCGCGGTCGCGGTGCCGGCGGACTTCATCGAGGTCTCGCAGTTCCCCGAAACGCGCTCGGGCAAATACATGCGCCGCATGGTCCGTGCGCTGGTGGTGGGCGAGGATGTCGGTGACGTCACGACGCTCAGGAACCCCGAGGCGCTCGACGAGCTGCGCAAGGTCATCGGCGATTGGCAGCGCAAGCAGCGCATGAGCGACGAGCAGGCGCTGTTCGACCGCCACCGCTATTTCCTCGTGCAGTACAACACGGTTGCGCCGGGCAAGCAGGTCGCGACGGTCACGGTCACCAACGCGCCGGTCAATGCGCTGAACGAGCGCGCGATCGACGAGCTGGTGCTGGTCACCTCGACCCTTGCGCGCGACGAGAATGTCGTGGCGGTGGTGTTCACCGGCGAGGGCACGTCTTCCTTCGTGGCCGGTGCGGACATCCGCCAGATGCTCGAGGAGATCCACACGGTCGACGAGGCGATGGTGCTCCCCAACAACGCGCACCTCGCGTTCCGCACCATCGAGAGCATGGGCAAGCCCTGCATCGCGGCAGTGCAGGGCGTGGCGCTGGGCGGCGGCATGGAGTTCGCGCTCGCCTGCCATTACCGCGTCGCCGAGCCCGTCGCGCGCTTCGGCCAGCCCGAAATCCGGCTGCGGCTGCTCCCCGGCTATGGCGGCACGCAGCGCCTCCCGCGTCTTCTCGCCGACCGTCGCGGAGCGGAAGGCGTGCGCGATGCGCTCGACCTGATCCTTGGCGGGCGCAGCATTACGGCGGATGAGGCGGCCGATGTCGGCGTGGTCGATCATCTGGTCGACGGCGCGGAAGATGCGCTTTCGGCGGCCCATGCGGCGGTGCGCGACTTCGTGCGGCACGGCGCCGGTTCCGCGCTCGGCCAAGCTTTTGCCGAACGGCAGGCAGCGGTCACGCGCTGGGACACGGCGGCGGATGTGTCGCTCGACACGGTGCTGAAGGACGACTTCCTCGCGCGCATCCTGCGCCAGCTCGATTGGGCAGGGCGCGGTCAGGCTGGCGCACGCGCGCTCGACGCGGTGCGCGTGGGCCTCGAGCAGGGAATCACCGCAGGTCTCGCCCGCGAGGCCAAGCTGTTTGCCGAAGCCATCGTCGATCCGGAAGGCGGCAAGACCGGCATCCGGCAGTTCATGGACAAGGTTGCGCCCCCGCTTCCGGTGCGGCGCGATGGCGTGTGGATCGATGCCGAGCACGAGATGCGTGCGCAAGCATTGGAGGCAGCAGGCGATCTGCTTCCCGTGGGAGCGCCCTTCTATCCGGGCGTGACCCCGATCCCGCGTCACCAATATGCCTTCGGCATCGCCCGCGACCCCGACACCGGCCAGCCGCGCTTCGGCCCTCCGGCGAGCCACGAGAAGGAGCTGATCGTCAAGGTGCCGGAGCCCGCGCCCAACGAGGCGCTGCTCTACATGCTGACCAGCGAGGTCAACTTCAACGACATCTGGGCGCTGACCGGGATCCCCGTCTCGCCCTTCGACAGCCACGAAGAGGACGTGCAGATCACCGGATCAGGCGGCATCGCGCTGGTCGCGGCGCTCGGGTCGGAGACGCGCGCACAGGGGCGGATCAAGGTCGGCGATCTGGTGACGGTCTATTCCGGCACCAACGATCTGCTCAGCCCGCTCGTCGGCAATGATCCGATGTATGCGGACTTCAGCATCCAGGGCTACGAGACCGAGACGGGGAGCCATGCGCAGTTCCTGACCGTGCAGGCCCCGCAGATGCACAAGGTGCCGCCCGATCTCACGCTGGAGCAGGCGGGAAGCTATGTGCTCAACCTCGGCACCATCGCGCGCTGCCTGTTCACGACCTTGCAGATCGCGCCGGGACGGACTTTGTTCGTCGAAGGCGCGGCGACGGGGACGGGGCTCGATGCGCTGCGCTCGTCGGTGCGCACCGGCTTGCAGGTGACGGGGCTCGTTTCCTCGGAAGAGCGGGCGAGCTTCATCACGCAGGTGCAAGGCGCTGTCGGGGCGATCAACCGCAAGGATGCGCGCTTTGCAGGCCTTTATTCGGTTGTCCCGGAGGACAAGGCAGAAGCGCAAGCCTGGGAAGCCGCCGGCGCGCCGCTGGTCGAAGAGTTCAAGGCATTGAACGGCGGGAAGCTCGCCGATTACGTCGTGAGCCACGCAGGCGAAACGGCCTTCCCGCGCTCGTTCCAGCTCTTGGCCGAGAACGGCACGCTCGCCTTCTACGGCGCGTCGTCGGGCTATCACTTCAGCTTCATGGGCAAGCCGGGGACGGCCACGCCCGAGGAAATGCTCCGCCGTGCGGCCCTGAGGGGCGGCGAGGCGGTGCTGATCTTCTACGGGCCGGGATCGTCCGAATTGCTTGACGAGACGGGCCTCGAAATGATCGAGGCCGCGCGCCGCTTCAACGCACGCTCTGTCATCGCCACCACCACCGACGGCCAGCGCGAGTTCCTGCAATCGCTGGGTCTCGAGGATGCCATCGAAGGCATCGTCAGCCTCGAAGCCATTCGCCGCCGCGAGGGGGCGAACTTCCACTGGCCCGACACCATGCCGCGCCTGCCCGATGCCAAGGTCGATATCGAGGTCTTCAAGGCGGCCGTGCGCGACTATCAGGACCGGGTGATGAAGCCCTTCGGCACTGCCGTCGGCAAGATCCTGCGTTCGCCCGACAACCCGCGCGGCAACCCCGATCTGGTGTTCGAGCGGGCAGGGCAGGACACGCTCGGCATCTCGACCTCGCTGGTGAAGCCCTTCACCGGGCGGGTGATCTTTGCCGAAGATCTCACCGGCTGCCGCTTCACCTTCTACGCCCCGCAGGTCTGGACCCGCCAGCGCCAGATCCTGATGCCGACCGCCTCGATCCTCGGCACGCACCTGTGCAACGCCTACGAGGTCGCGCGCATGAACGACATGATCGCCGCGGGCCTGCTCGAAGTGACCGAGCCCGAGGTTGTGGCGTGGGACGGCTTGCCCGAAGCACACCAGGCGATGTGGGAGAACCGGCACACCGGCTCGACCTACGTGGTCAATCATGCGCTGCCCGAAATGGGTCTCAGAAGCCGCGACGCGCTGCTTGAGGCATGGGCAGCAGCCGCATCCGGGGAACCGGACGGCTGACTTGCGCGTTGCGCAATTTGAAACGTTCTTCGCTCTCCTCCCCAGAGATTGAACGAAACACAAAGCGAAGCATGGCTTCGCGGTAATTTCTGTGAGGAGAGAGCTTATGGCCAAATCGAAAGCCGCCGCCGCCGCGCCCGCCTTGCAGGGCGACGTCCCGGGCCGTCTGGCCGGCAAGATCGCCGTCGTCACTGGCGCGGCGGGCAATCTGGGCGGACATATCGTCAGCCACTACCTTGCAGAGGGCGCAACCGTCGTCATGACGGGCCGCACCCCTGACCGCACCAAGGCCGCCGCCGAGGCGCTGCTCAAGGCGACCGGCGCGGATCCCTCGCGGCTTGCGACAGTCGCGCTCGACGGCGGGGACATCGCCTCGGTGCGCGCCGCGATCGACGAGGTGGTCAAGCAGTTCGGCCGCATCGACATTCTCGTCAACAATGCCGGGAGCGCCGGGCCCAAGCAGCCGATCGAGAACCTGCCCTTGTCGGCCGAGGAACTCGGCGGCCTCCAGAAGAAGGGCTCGACCGACAGCGAGACCGTGGGCGATGCGCTGCGCAACATCTTCGGGGTCGCCTTCAACGTCGCTCGCGTCGCCGCAGCCCACATTCCCGAGGGCGGCTCGATCATCAATGTGTCGACGATCTTCAGCCGCACGCCCTATTATGCGCGCGCGGCCTATGTCGTCCCCAAGGCGGCGATGAACGCGTGGAGCCGCGAATTGTCGCTGGAGCTCGGCCCCAGGGGCATCCGGGTGAACCTCGTCTACCCCGGGCCGATCGAAAGCGAGCGCATCCGCAACGTGTTCGCCGCCATGGACACCGCGCGCGGGGACGAGGCCGGCACCACCGCCAACCAGTTCTTCGACATGATGAGCCTGGAACGCGCCACCGGCGGCAACGCAAAGGCCAAGACCTTCCCCACGCCCACGGACATCGCCACCACCTGCGTCTTCCTCGGCAGTGACGAGAGCGCGGCCTATAATGGCCACGATTTCGAAGTCACCCACGGCATGACCGTGCGCAAGGAAGAGCGCGCGACGTACCTTGCCCGGCCGACGATGCGCTCGATGGACGGCACCGGCCTCGCCGTGCTTGTTGCCGCGGGAGACGATTGGGAGGAAGCGCTCGAAATCGCACAGGTGCAGCTCGCTTGCGGGGCCGAAGTCGTGCTCGGCCTGCCGCGCGCTGCCGACGTCGCCATTGCCGAGAAGCGCTGTGCGGCAATGGGCCTGTCCGACAAGCTCGCCATCATCCGCTTCAGCCGCAAGGACGCGGCCGGGATGGAAAATGCGCTCGAGGATTACACCAAGGGCGGCACGCCGATCAGCGGCGCGCTGTTCCTGCCGATGCTTGGCGCGGGCGAACTTGCCGGCGCGCTGACCGAGGCCGATGACGGCGTGGTCGAGGCGCTGATGGACGCCGAACTGGCTGGCAACATGGCGCTCGCCCGGACACTCAGCCGCTACTGGAAGCGCCACGACAATCTGCTTCAGCCGCCGCGTTTCGTGTTCGTCAGCCATGCGAGCGACGGCAAGGGCGACATCTACGCCCACATCCTTCGCGCCGCGACCGAGCAGCTGATCCGCATCTGGCGCGACGAGAGCGCGGTCGACACCGCCCATGGGCGTCGTCGGCAAGCGGAGTGGGGCAACCAGATCGTCCGCTTCACCAACACGGAAGCGGAGAACATCCGCTTCACCGCAGGCCATGCGGCGCGCATCCTGCTCAAGGAAAGCAAGCTCGGCGAGATCACGCTCTATGTGCCTGCGAACATCGGCGAGGCCACCGGCGCGCGCAAGGCGATGCCCGGCTTCTCGGAGAACATCACCGGGCTGCACCTCGGCAAGGTCGCGCTGATCACCGGCGGTTCGGCAGGGATCGGCGGACAGGTCGCGCGCCTGCTGGCGCTCGCCGGAGGCAAGGTGATGATGGTCGCCCGCCGCGAAAGCGAGCTGGCGGTCGCCCGCGCGAGGATCGTCAGCGAGCTTGAGGACATCGGCTTTGCGGGCGTCGAGCGCCGGGTGCAGACCCTCGCCAATGTCGACGTCAGCAATTTTGAATCGCTCAAAGGCGCGGTCGACGCGACGCTCAAGGCCTTCGGGCGGATCGACTACCTCATCAACAACGCCGGCGTCGCGGGCGCGGAGGACATGGTCGTCGACATGGGGGTCGATGCCTGGAACTACACGCTCGATGCGAACCTCGTGTCGAACTACTTCCTGATGCACCACGTCGCGCCGCTGATGAAGGCGCAAGGCTCGGGCTACATCCTCAACGTCTCGTCCTATTTCGGCGGGGAGAAATATCTCGCGGTCGCCTACCCCAACCGCGCCGACTACGCCGTGTCCAAGGCCGGACAGCGCGCGATGGTCGAGAGCATGGCGCGCTATCTCGGCCCGGAGGTGCAGTTCAACGCGATTGCGCCGGGGCCGGTCGACGGGGATCGCCTCTCGGGTACCGGCGGCAAGCCCGGCCTGTTCGAGCGGCGTGGCAAGCTGATCCTCGAGAACAAGCGCCTGCACGCCGTCCACGCCGCCGCGATCAAGGCGATCCGGCGCGGCGTGCGGGTCGAGGCGGTGCTCGCGCGGCTCGCGCGCAACGACACCGTCAAGATGAGCCACGACACCAATAACCCGCACGAATTGCGCGAACTCGCGCTGGCCTGCGCGCGCGAGGGGGATGGCACCTGCACCTGGGACCAGTACCTGCTGACCCCCGGCATCGCCGCCGCGCTGATCGGGCGGCTGCGCCAGGCGGGCCTGTTCCTCGATGCGCCCGAATGGAACGATCGCCCCGCCACGCCTGAAAGCGACGCCGACTGGCTGCTGCGCGTGCCGCCGGAGAACGCGCCCTTCCTCCCCGCCGACAAGATCGCTGTCGAGGCCAACAAGGTCGGGACCGGGGTGCTCTCCAAGCTCTATCTCGGCAAGATGCCGACCGAGCACGACGTGGCGCAGGCGACCGTATTCTTCCTCGCCGACCGCGCCGTTTCGGGCGAGACCTTCATGCCCTCGGGCGGCCTATCGGTGGAACGCTCCACCACCGAGCGCGAGCTGTTCGGTTCGCCGAAGCAGGAACGCCTCGACCAGATGCGGGGCAAGACCGTGTGGATCATCGGCGAACATCTCGCCGATTACCTCGCCGAAACCGCGCGCGCCTTCATCGAGGATTGTCATGCGGCCAACGTCGTGGTCATCACCCGCACCGCAGAAGCCTTCGAGGCGATCAAGGCGCAGCTTGACGAGGATGTGGCGCAGTCGCTGACCTCGCTGGTCAAGACGGCTGATATCGAAGCCGCGATGGACGAGGCGCTGAGCCAGTGGGGCAAGCCGACTACGATCCTTTCGACCCCGATGTCGGCGCTGCCGGGCAAGCTGTTCGCGACCGACAATCCGCTCACCCCCGAGGAGTTCCGCGAGGTGGTGGCCGACAACCTCACGCACCACTTCCGCGTCTCGCGCCGCGCATCGCTCTATGACGATTGCCAGCTGGTGCTGACCTCGCCCGACGTGCCGATGGGCGACAAGTCGCCTGCCTTTGCGCTGGCGAACTTCATCAAGACCACGCTCCATGCCTTCACGGCGACCCTCGCAGTCGAAAATGAGCGGCTGGTCCATGATGTGCCGGTCAATCAGATCAACCTCACGCGCCGGGTGCAATCGGAAGAGCCGCGCGATCTCGACGAGCATCTCGAGGAGGTGCGCCGCTTCGCGCGTGCCGTCCTGCTGGTCGGCGCGCCGCTGCCGGACGCGGAGGATTCACGCTACCGTGCGCGGATCTATCGCGGTATGTCGATGACCGTCTGAGGCCGGGGTTGCGAGGGTGATCCAGTACCTGCCCTTCGAGAAGCCGATCGAGGCGCTCGACAAGCACGTCGCCCAGCTCGCGGCCCACGCGGAGGGCACCGAAGAGGCGCGCATGCTCGCGGGGCGCGCAGCCAAGCTGCTCGAGGACACCTATGCGCGGCTCACCCCTTGGCAGCACACGCTGGTAGCCCGCCATCCGCAGCGGCCGCGGTTCGAGCGGCTGGTGGCGGGGCTGTTCGAGGACTTCCTCCCCATCGCCGGGGATCGCACCTTCGGGGAGGATCAGGCGATCATCGGCGGCTTCGCCCGGTTCGAGGGCCGCCGCGTGATGGTGATCGGCCACGTCAAGGGTGAGGACACGCCGGGTCGCCTCAGGCACAATTTCGGCATGGCCCGGCCTGAGGGCTATCGCAAGGCGATCCGTCTGATGGAGCTCGCCGACCGTTTCGGCCTTCCGGTGGTGACGCTGGTCGATACGCCCGGCGCCTTCCCCGGCGTCGATGCCGAGGCGCGCGGGCAGGCCGAAGCCATCGCCCGCTCCACCGAAGCCTGCCTTGCACTGGGCGTGCCGCTGGTGGCGATCATCATCGGTGAGGGCGGATCGGGCGGGGCGGTTGCGCTTGCCGCAGCCAACCGCGTGCTGATGTTCGAGCACGCGGTTTATTCGGTGATCAGCCCGGAAGGCTGTGCCTCGATCCTGTGGCGCAGCGCCGCGCAGGCCGAAACTGCTGCCGAGGCGATGAAGGTGACCGCGGGCGACCTCCTCAAGCTGGGCGTGATCCACCGCATCGTCTACGAACCGAAAGGCGGAGCGCACCGCGACCCGCAAGAGACCGTCAAGCGCCTCGCGCTTGCGCTGAGGAACGAGCTCGATGGCCTCGCCGCCATGACGCCAGCCGAACTGCGCCGCGAGCGCGAGGAATTCTTCCTTAAGCTTGGGTGATGCCGCAAAGAGTGCGGCCAGTGACGGCCATTGGCACTCATGATGGCACAGGATCGCCAAACAAGCCGGCAGCGCACAAGTCGCCTCGCGTGCGTGCTCTCTAGCGCCAGCCCACCTTTTCCGAGCGTCGAAGCCAGCGGCGCGATGGCTCTGTAATGTACTTTAGAGACAGACTCGGGATTCTGTCTGATCGGCACCCTGTTTAACAAATGTTGTAGGGGCGGAACTGCGGGTTCTGCCGTTTGCGCAGGAAAAGGCCGATGGTGGAGCCAGACAGCGCGGGACGCGCAAGAGCCGGAATGCGAGAGCCCGGCCCTGCCTTGCGAGCCATCGTGAGGCGGGGTTCGCTGTGACTGAGCCTGCGCGTCCCTTGATCGACACGGCAGACGGCTATGCCTTCAAGCCGCATGAAATGCCGATACTGCCCGGATCACCCGCCAATCCGGACCACCCGCCTTTACGGCGCGCGGCCTATCTGGGCATTGGCGTGTTCATCGGGCTGGTCGGCGGCGCGCAGAACGGGTTTCTGCTGGCGAATACACCCGCCCTGCAAGCAGAGTTTGCGCTGACGCCGGTCGAGGCGGGCTGGATGACCGTGGCATTCTACGCGACCTATGCCTCGATGAGCATGCTGCTGTTTCGCGTGCGGCAGGAATTCGGCATCCAGTTGTTCGTGCGCTGGGCAATGGCAGGGCTCGTCGCGGCCAATCTGGTCCAGCTCATCGGGCCGGGCTATTATGTCGAGCTCGGAGCGCGTGCGGTTGCCGGCATCGCTGCAAGCGGGCTTTCGGCGCTGACCATCTATTACCTGATGCAGGGGCTGCCGGCTGCGCTGCGAACGGTGGGGCTGGTGCTGTCTCTGGGACTGACCCAGATCGCTTTCCCGCTGACACGGGCGCTGTCCCCCGACCTGCTGGTCGACGGCGACATGCAGCGTGTCTTCCAGTTTCAGTTCGCGATGTCGCTGGTCGGCCTCGGGCTGGTTTACCTGCTGCGGCTGCCGCCCGGCGTTCGCAAACTCACCTTCGAGAAGCTCGATATCCCCAGCATGGCCCTGTTCGTCGTGGGTGTCGCTGCGCTGTGCGCGTTCCTGATCCAGGGGCGTATTCAGTGGTGGGACGCGCCATGGCTCGGCTACGCGGTGGCGCTTGCGGTGATCGGACTGGGCGGTTGCCTGCTCATCGAGGCCAATCGCAAGAGCCCGATGCTGGATCTGAGCTGGCTGTCGAGCCGCGCGATCCTGAGCATCGCAGCCATCGGCGCGACCGTACGCATTCTGGTGGCAGAACAGGGGTTCGGTGCCAGCGGGATGTTTGCGGCCCTCGGCTACGGCAACGAGCAGCTCACCGGATATTTCTGGGTTCTGACCGGCGCAACCGCGGCGGGCATGGTGCTTTCAGTGCTTCGGCTCGACCCCAAGGATCTCACCCGCCCGGTGCTTTTTGCAGTGCTGGTGATCTGCATCGCGGCTTTTGCCGATACCCGCGCAGGCGTGATGAGCCGTCCGGAGGATCTCTACCTTTCCCAGGCCGCCATCGCCTTCGCTGCAGTCTTCGCCATGGGTCCTGTCCTGATGGAGGGCATGTTGCGGGCGCTGGCCGCCGGACAGAACTATGTCGTCAGCTTCATCGCGATCTTCTCGCTGTCGCAGTCGGTGGGCGGCCTTGCCGGTATCGCACTCCTGTCTGCGTTTCACACGGTGCGGTTGAAGACGCACCTGATCGATGCCGGCACGACCCTGGCAATGAGCAATGCCCAGCTATCCCAGGCCATAGCGAATGTCGCACAGCGCAACGCTCCGCTGCAGCAGGACCCGGCGCTCGTCCAGCAGGCCACCTCTGCCAGCATCACCCAGCAGATCGGGCGGGAAGCAGCGGTGCTCGCATTTGGCGACGTCTTCTTTCTCATCGGCACGCTCTCGGCCGTCACATTCCTGGCGCTTCTCGTGCCGTGGGTGATCAACAAGATCCGCGGGCGCAATCCGCTCGCCAAGGAACTGGCCTTCATCGAGGCCATGCGCGCAAGGACCAAGCCATGAACTCTCCCGGCCCTGACAATGCACCGCCTCCGGAGGCGGGCAGCAGCCAAGGCGCAGCGCAAGCCGAAAAGGGCTGGTCGCCGCAACTCTCGCGGCAGCGTGTGATCGTCGCTGTCGTCCTGATCACGTTGGGCGTGCTTGTCGCGATGTTCGCATGGGGACTTCCACCCTTCGGCGGCGGCGACCAGACGACCAACAACGCCTATGTCCGCGGCCGGACGACTATCGTCAGCCCGCAGGTGGCCGGCTATCTGGTCGAGGTCCGGGTGGCCGACTTCGAGGAGGTGCAAAAGGGCCAGCTGCTTGCGCGCATCGATGCCACGCCCTTTCAGGGCAAGGTTCAGCAAAGCAGCGCGAACATCGCCGCGCAACAGGCGACACTCGCCAACAGCGAACAGAGCCTCAGGTCCGCGCAGGCGCAGTTGCAGCTTCAGGATGCCGCCGTGGCCAGCGCGCAGGCCGGTTACCAGAAGGCGCGCGCCGACATGAACCGCATTTCCGAACTGGTCGACGAAGGCTCGGTGTCGCTGCGCGAACGCGATCAGGCACTTGCCGCGCTCCGCCAGGCCCAGGCGGGTGTGCGTCAGGCCCAGGCGCAGCGGGCGATCGCTGCGGAAAACGTCCGTTCGGTAAAGGTCGGGCGCGGCGCACTCGAAGCGCAGGTCGAGGGGGCCGAGGCGTCACGCGATCTGGCTGCCTTCGAGCTCTCGCGCACCGAAATCCGCGCACCCCGGTCGGGCAAGTTGAGCGAGATCACCGCGCGCGAGGGCCAGCTGGTCAGCGCCGGAACGCAGCTGATGTACATCGTCCCCGATGAACTCTGGGTGGTGGCCAATTTCAAGGAATCGCAGACCGAGAAGATGGCCGTGGGCCAGCGCGCCACGCTGGAGGTCGATGCGCTCGGCGGCGCGAAGCTGACCGGCCGCGTCCAGAGCGTCGCCCCGGCGGCAAGCAGTGAATTCAGCATCGTGAAGCCCGACACGGGCGCAGGCAATTTCGTCAAGGTTCCGCAGCGCATCGCCGTGCGCATCGTGCTCGACCCCGGCCAGAAGGCGGCGAAGCGGCTCGGCCCCGGCATGTCGGTCATCGCCACCGTGCACACCGGGGAGTAGGGCGATGCGCTGGACCCTGATGGCGGCGATCGCGGCTTCGGTGCTGGTCTCGGCCTGTGCCCCGACGCTGCGCAATGCGCCTGTCGGCATATCGGCCAATCCGCCGATCCAATGGCGGACCCGGCTCGCCGTCACGGCACCGGTCGATGCGGAATGGTGGCAGGGATTTGGCGATCCGCGTCTCACCGCCCTTGTCGAAAAGGCGCAGGCCAACAATCCCGATGTCCGGCTGGCCGCGGCAAGGGTGGAGGAAGCGCGCGCCACTGAGCGCGGATCGCGCGGCTTGCTGCTGCCGGCGCTGGGTGTGGGTGTGGAAGGTGCCGCGCGCCGCGAGGTGTCACCCTTCGGGCAGGGGCAGAACTCGCTTGTGGCACAGCCCGCATTTCGCGCCAGCTACGAGCTCGATCTGTTCGGCAGGAATGCCGCGCGTGTGGATGCAGCCGAGGCCAATGTCGCGGCAAGCGTGGCTAACGAAGAGGCTGCACGCCTGTCGGTCACGGCGGCCACCGCGACCGGCTACATCACCCTACTGGCGCTCGATGCCCGGCTTGTGGTGCTCGAGGAAACCGTTACGGCGCGCCAGCAGGCGCTCAAATTTGCCCGGGACCGTGCGGAGGTGGGCTACACGTCCCAGCTTGAACTGCGTCAGGCCGAAGCCGAGTATCAGGCGACCGTCCAGCTCATTCCCCAGATCAGGGCGCAGATCGACCGGCAGGAAAATGCGCTGTCGGTGCTGACCGGCGAACTGCCGGGCGCGATCGAACGCGGCGGCACGCTCTATGATCTGGTCATGTTCGCACCTCCTGCCACGCTGCCATCCGAGCTGCTCCGGCGCCGACCGGATGTGGCCTCGGCCGAGTACCGGATTGCGGCGGCCGATGCCCAGATGCGGGCCGCCCGCGCGCAGTTCATGCCGTCGGTCAATCTGGGTGCGACGGCAGGCGTCGCTCTATCGGACCTTCTGGCCGACCCGATCAGCGTCTGGTCACTAGGAGGCAGCGTCCTCGCGCCGATCTTTCAGGGCGGGCGGCTGACAGCCCAGCTCGACGCAGCGACGGCACAACGCGATCAGGCCGCCTGGGCCTATCGGTCAACCGTGCTCACCGCATTCCGCGAGGTCGAGGACCGTATGACGGTTCTCGTCAATCTCGCCCAGCAGGAGGCGGCATTGCAGGCCCAGAGGGTCGCCGTGGCCGACGCGTTGCGCCACGCCAGTAACCGGTACCGCGCGGGCTACACCGCCTATATCGAGCAGGTCGATGCCCAGCGGGCGCTTCTGAGCGTCGATCTGTCGCTGATCCAGACGAAGGCTGACGAGCTCTCGACGCTTGTCGGCTTGTACCAGGCGGTGGGCGGTGCACCCGGGACAGGCGGGGTCGCGATCAGTCCCGAACAGTCTGGAAAGTGAAAGCGATGGTGCCGGCTACAGGATTCGAACCCGTGGCCCCCTGATTACAAATGTGACGAAGGTAGGCTAATCGGCGTCAATCATGGTCATTCAGGCGCTCGCAAGCACGTAAAACCACGACATTCCAGTCATTCAGCGTCAGCAGACGGCAACCAAGGGTGGTGACCGTTCGGTGCCTGGCGCGGTACTTGAAGGAGAATGTCGCCATGGCCGTCGCCAAGCTAACTGAAGCCCGCATCAGGGACTTGCCCCTAGGCTCGGGCATCCACCGAGACACTGATGTGAAGGGTCTCATGGTCATCTGCCATAAGACCACGAAGTCCTACGCCGTACAAGGCGACGTGAGGCGGAACGGGCGCCACGTCCGAACCGTGCGGGTCAAGATCGACAGGGTGGACAGGATCGGCCTGCGTGACGCTCGCAACCGCGCCCGCGTGTTGATGAGCCAGATACAGTCTGGCGTTGATCCGACCGACGGGCCCGAGGAGACTGGCATCACCTTGGCCGCCGCGCTGGACGCCCACCTTGATGAGAAACAGCACAGGCCCCGGACCGAGGAGGGCTACCGTTACCACCTCGACCACTACCTCAAGAACTGGCGCAACAAGGCCGTGGCTGACATTTCGCGCCAGATGGTGCGCGACCTGTTTGCCGACCTGAAGCGGAAGCACGGCGAGCCCACCGCAGCCTCAGTCATGCGGACGCTCAGGGCAGTCATCAACACCGCAATGCGGATCGACGAGAGCCTCGATGGCAACCCGGTCGCCGCGCTGCGGGTTCCGACCACGCGGCGTAGGAAGGTCGCGCCGCTCGATCTGAAGGAGTGGTGGAGCAAGGTCATGCGCCTCGGTGACGCCCGTCGCGACCTGCACGTCGCGATGCTGCTGACGGGTGCGCGCCGGTCGTCGATATTGAATGTCAGGCGGGAGGATGTGGATGTGGAAGGCAAAGTCCTGACACTGACCCACATGAAGACCTCGGATGATCCGTTGAAGTTGCCGATCGGATGGCGGCTGGCCAAGGTGTTGGCGGTGCGCATGGACCAAGACCGTCCGCTCAATAGCGAATGGTTGTGGCCCTCGGCCACCAGCCGAAGCGGCCACATCCAGGAGCCCAAGGAGAAGGGGTTGCCGTCACCGCACGAATACCGCCACCACGCCCGCACCCTCTACATCCAAGCTGGTGTGGGCTACGCTGAGAGCGCCCTCCTTCTCGGCCAGAAGCTGCCCGGCGCATCGGGCGGCTACGTGCACGCAGACCACCTCGTCGAGCACCTCAGAACGCACGCACAGGCGCTCGAAGACATTGTCTTCGATGCAGCGCTGCCGGATGTCACCGAGACGCGTGACGGCGAATTCGTGGACCCGCTTGGCTTCACCCTCGTCCTGCCTGCGCCCGAGTGATGGTCCAGCTCTAGGTCATTTCCGGTCACTTGAGGTTCTTCTTAATGGAGGAATTTCGAGTGACCGAACTGACCCTAGATGCGATCCGCGCAGTGATACGAGAAGAGATGGCCAAGCCTGTCAGCCCTTGGCTTGGAACGACCGAGGCGGCTGTGTATCTCGGCTCCACCCCTGGCACGCTAAAGAACTGGCGGGCCGCCGGCTCTGGGCCGACCTACCACATCGTGCAGGATCGGTTGGTCCGTTACCACAAAGATGAACTGGACCGGTTCGTCCGCAGCCGCGGCTGATCGCCGAAACTCCCAGCAGCAAACGTTAGTCGCTCGTGCAGGCCGAAAAGCGCATCGCACCTTCGTACCCGCCACGATTTCGTCGGCGGCATGGAATGGAGGATGCAAGAGATGACGCTCACCCTCGCAAAAGAGGCAGCCCGCCAGGCGCGCCTCGGATGCGGCATCATGACCCCTGCAGAGGCCGCAGACTATATCGGCTCGACCGAGGGGACCCTTCGCTGGATGCGGTGCAAGGGCAAGGGCCCGCCCTTCGAGAAGGACGGCGGACGGTACTTCTACCGGATCGAAGACCTTGACGCCTACCGCGCCGGGCGAGCGGGCTAGCCGCTCGAAAGGGGAGGGGCGCCCTCGTTGACAAGACGAGAGCGCCCCGAGGCGAGAGCCGGAATGGGATTGGCCCGCAGCAGACAGACCCAACAACGCAAAACCATAGGATCGACAGTGTCTGACAAGATCACCAATACGCCCTCGCGAGAGGGCAAAGCGCCAACGTTCGATTTCGAGCCCGAACAGTTGGAACCCTTCCGCTGCACCGGGTTCGAGCTCATAGAGCTGCACGCACCCGGCGCTCTCGACCCGCGGGGCAAGCCGATCGGCAAGGCGCCGCGACATGGCTGGCGCGGCGTGGCCGCCCTCGACATCGACGGCGCGCGCGAGTTGCTGGACCTCGGGGTCAACGTGGGCGTCCGCCTGCGTGAGACCGACCTCGTCGTGGACGTCGACCCCCGCAACTTCGAGTCCGGCGACGACCCCGTCGCACGGTTGGAAAGGGCGCTGGGCATAAGGTTCGACCGATGGCCCCGTGTCGACACCGGAGCGGGCGGGATGCACTTCTACATGACCGTGCCCGTCGGATTCCGGGCGGTCGACACTCTGGAGGGCTACCCCGGCATCGAGTTCAAGGCTCACGGTCGCCAGATGGTCGCGCCGGGCAGCAGCCACCCTCTCACGGGAAGGCCGTACCGGTGGGACCCGCTCGCCGAGCCGGTCGCAGACGCACTGCCAGCGCCTGTCAGCCTGATCGAGCTGATCCGCCGCCCCGACCCTGTCGCCCCGACCGGATCGGGTGAGTGTGACCCCGACGCAATCGAGCTGATGCTGACCGGCCTCGATCCTTCGAGCTTCCGTGACCAGTCCGCGTGGCTCGAACTGATGATGGCCTGTCACCACGCATCGGCAGGTGAGGCGCGGGAGGAGTTCATCGCCTGGTCTGTCTCCGACCCCAGCTATGCCGACCATGAAGACATCATCGGACGGCGGTGGGACAGCCTTCATGGCGATGACAGCGGCAGCAGGGTGACCGCCAAGACGCTATTCAAAGCGTTGCACGCTGCGGGCAAAGGCGACCTGATCGAACAGGCGATGCGAGCCGATCCGGTCGATGACTTTCCCGACGATCTCGCCGACCTGCCTGACCATATCGGCGATCCGAACCAGAGAGCGAGCCTGCTCGACCGGGTGAACACTGACCGCTTCACCGTTCTGACCGGGGGACGGTATCTGGTCGGGCGCGAACGCATCGACCCGCGCACGGGCCTGTTCAGTCTGGAATGGTATGCGCCGGATGCTGTGAAGCAGCACATGAACGCGAAGTCTGTCGAGACGCCAGCGGGTCCCAAGCCCCTGGGCACCTGGTGGATCAACCACCCCCAGCGCCGTCAGTATGACGGGGTCCTGTTCGACCCCACGCCCAACGCCCAGCATGACGGCATGTATAACCTCTGGCGCGGCTGGGCTGTCACCCCCCGCAGGGGCGACTGGTCGAAGATGCGGGCATTGGTGCGGGAGGTCCTCTGTGCGGGCGATCAGGCCAGCTACGACTATGTGATGAAGTGGATGGCGCACATGGTGCAGCACCCCGCCCGTCCTGCCGAAGTCGCTATGGTGTTCAAAGGCAGTAAGGGCTCAGGCAAGGGCACGTTCTGCAGGGCGCTGACCGAGCTTGCCGGTAAGCACGGTCGCCATGTGACCAGCCCGGAGCACTTCACCGGCCGCTTCAACGAGCACCTCGCCGATACGATCGTGCTGTTCGTTGATGAGGGCTTCTGGGCTGGCGACAAGAAGGCGGAGGGCCAGCTCAAGGGCCTCATCACCGAGAAGTCGATGAGCTACGAGGGGAAGGGCAAGCCTATCTTCGAGGGGCCGAACCAGCTGCATGTCGTCATGGCGTCGAACGAGGACTGGGTGGTTCCGGCCACGCACGATGAGCGCCGCTTCGCCGTGTTCGAGGCCGACGACAGCGCAGCCAAGGCGTTCCGCCACTTCGCCGCACTGAACGACGAGGACGGGCCTGAGCGGGACAGAATGCTATCGGCCATGCTGTATGACCTGATGCACATGGAGCTGAGTGACTGGCACCCGAGGAAGGACATACCCCAGACGAGGGCCTTGGTTGACCAGAAGATCGAAGGTTTCCGCAAGAGCCCCCTTGATGCGTGGTGGTTCTCCTGTCTGGAGAATGGCGAGGTCAACACGTTGACAGGCGTGGCGGCGCACTGGCCTGAGGGTTGGTTGGCGGGCCCCCACGAGAAGGACCTGATGCTCACCTCGCTCCACGTCAGCAGCAAGGATGCGGTCAGCGTCACCAAGACGAAGCTGGCCAAGTATCTGGGCAAGGTCGGTGTCAGCATGGGCGATAAGGTCAGGAACAGCCAGAACCAGAAGGTGTGGTCGGTGCCATCCCTGCAGCAGGCGAGACAGTCGTTCGAGTCCCAGATCGGTGGCAGCATCGAATGGCCTGACTAGCACCAGCCGCACCAGCGTTGGATGCGAAGCGGTAAAGCGGTAGAAAAAAGCTAAGCGATTTCAATCCGCTTACCGCTTCTACCTCTTTACCGCTTCGGAGATGAATCCGTACGGCATCGGGATGTCGCAGCCCTCAAGGCTGTCCGCTGGGAAATCATCTCTTTCTTTTCATAACTCTACTCTGAGTGGTAAAAGTGGTAGAAGCGGTAAAGTATCTGAAATGTATGCAGAAATTATCTACCGCTTTTGCTACCACTTTACCGCTTTGGCGATCCTCCCTGGTCAGACCCAAGTGCCGCGCTCACGCTCTCCGTCCGGTCCCAAAAGGCGCGCGCGCATGCATGATGCCCGCACGTGAGAGCCCGCGTGGGACACCCACTGATCGGCAGTACTGGGGTCGATCAGTTCAAGACGTTGTTTCCCTGATCTTTCATCGGACGACACGAGAGAAACACCGGCGCAAGCACCGCCAATGGCTGAATGAGATGGTCCCTAACTCATGAGGGCTGTTACAAATGGCATGTCGGATTCAGAAATCATCCCGCTCTGCAGAATGGCATCATTCATCCACTTGGGAACGATGAACCAAGTCGGCAATCCCCGAGACTGAGGGTTACCCACTCCGGAGGCATCAGACGCAGAGCCATTCCAGCGCAGGGCAAAGACCGAGTTCGGGCCGCGGCCATCGAGGTTATCCCACTTGCCAATCGCGAGCGATGCATCGCCGTCGCCCTTCCCGTGTGTCTCGCCGTTCCGAAGCACCTTGATAAGGCTCCAGTTGTTCTTGGGTGACACCACCGTGTTGGGGTCGACGAACGCCATCTATCTCATCCTTCCTATCCAGACTGCCCGAACGACTCGACGTCGAGCGTTCGTCAACAATTACGTATAGGCTTACGTATAGGCTTACGTCAAGCCAAGCTCAGGAAAGCCAGAAAGTGCTTCGCTGGCACCGCACGCAGTTGCCCGCGTGACATCCGCCCACAGATGGCAGGTTCACCGAGGAAGCGAGCTAGACTGGATAGGGCGGCGGCTGCGGTCGATCCGCTGGACGAGGCGGGGCCGCGCCAGCCGCTCAGGCCCATCCCCTGGAACAGGGTCGAACTGACCGACGAGGGGCGCCATGCGGTCGCTGCCGCGCTGATCCAGGGCTACCCCCGCCACCAGATCGCGCAGGCGATGGGCACGACCGTCAAGACGCTCAAGCGGCTGATCAATGCCAGCGAGGAACTGCTAGACGCCGTCGAGGCCCGCAGGGACGCCGAGGAGGCCGAACTGCGCGACCTGCTGATGGGCATGGCCCGCGGTGGCGACACGGTCGCCGCGATCTTCCTCGGCAAGAGCCAGTACGGTTGGCGTGACCGCGACGACGGAAAGATCAAGCTGGATGCAACAGGCGGTGGCGGGGTGCTCTTGATACCGTCGTCCCTACCGCTCGACGAGTGGAGCGCCGCGGCAGCTAGGCAGCAGGCGCAGTTCCGCGAGGCACCGGTGGAAGTGGCAGGAGAGCTCGCTGCCCGTGAGGCGGCAGCTAGGCGGTCTAGCTTTGCCCGCCGAAGGGATGTCTGGATCAGCTAGGATCGAACTGCGCCCATTGAAGATCGACGCCAGAGCCGCTGGTCCCTATGTCTTGTTCTTGGCTTGAGACTTTCGGGTGGATTCGCTCAGCAAGGCTCGGAATGCCGGATCGAGACGACGCCGAACCTTCTTGTACTCGTTTCTCGCTTGCTTCCATTTCTCGCGCGTTTCCTCGCAGGGATCGGCATACATGGCTCGGTAGGCGGCATTTTGGGCGCACCTTGCCGCCTCAATGAGCGCGGCGTCTCGGGGCTTAATCATGGAACCCTCACCTAGTCCCTCGGCGGGACCCAGCGGCACATTATCGACCTTCTTGCCCGCATGGTGAAGCGCAGTGTTGAAGGCGCTCGAAGCCTTCTTGAATGCCGCTTTGGTTGCTGGATTAGGGTCCAAGCGGAAGTGGTTCTGCGCAGCGTAGACCTCTTTACGCCTTTTCTCGAGGTCTGGGTCATAGTCCATTGCACAGCGATATTCTCAATCTGCGGGCGGCTCAAGTCCAAGCCCAATCCCGAGCACTCACTGACATTCGATCAGCGCGACTTGGAGGGAAACTGTCTCCCCTTCGAAAGACTTGCCCGCTGCGGCACGTTCCAAACACCGCAGCGGGCACCGTTTGTTGGTCCGAAATGCTGACCGGCGGGCGCATCCGTTCGCTCGTGTCGAGTTCGAGGCGACTGCGCTTCGACCGGGTCCGCAGATGGCGGGCCGTTCCTGGGTATGCCTGGGCATGGTCGAAACGTTCAGCCTCGGCGCGATGCCAGAGCCTCAACGGAAGGAACACCATGCCCAACCCCAGCAGAACAAAGGCGAACCTCGGCGCCGCGTGGATGAACGAAAGCGACATCCGCACCACCCTCACCAAGATCCATCACAACCGCAACCAGCACGACAGCCTGGTCCGCACCGCTGCGACGGCCCTCGATCGCCGAAGGCGTGACCTCGAGAGCTCGCTCGAGGGCATCGGCGTACGCGACCGCACCTCCATGGTGACGAAGGCGCTCGCCGGTCACCGGGCAGAGCTCGCGCGACATAGCAAGGACTCGCGCTTGGCGCTGACCCGCGAGCTGTCCGCGCTCGCCGAGCGGGTGCGCTCCACCGAGGCGCACTACCGCTCGCCCATCCAGATGCTGATGCGCGACACGCTCGGCTCGGAGCGGCGGAGCCGCATCCAGCAGCAGATCGAGAACTCCGGGCCGGTCGAGCTGGCGAGCCTCGCCGAGCTCGCCGCCGCGACCAAGGACAAGGAACTCGCCGCCGCGCTGTGCGGCCGGATCGGAAACATGCGCCGCGACGACCGCCCCTTCAACGCAGGCGAACTCGCCGACGTGATGTTTGGCGACCTTCACCGCGAACTGAGCCAGGCGCTGGTCGAAGCCGAGCGCCGGGTGCTGGAAGCACTCCAAGCCGACCAGGAATTCGAGACCGGCAAGGGCAACCCGCACCGCGCGCTCCAGATCGCGATGCTGAAGAACCGCGAGGACCAGATCGGCGCTTACGCCCACGATGACGATAACGAAGACGAGGAGGCCGTGGACGATGCCCCTGGCACCACCCCGAACGAGCGGATCGCCTCCGGTCTCGAAGCACGCCGCAAACCGGCACCGGCGCCCGAGCCGACAGACTGAGCCCACAGAGCCCGACCCTGATCGAAAGGAAATCTTACCATGGCCATCTATATCTTCCACCCCACTGAGACCGCCCACCGTCGCGCGGACGGCATCGGCTTCGTCGTCGCGGAGGGAGTCAGCCAGTCAGCCGCACGTGCCACCGCCGCCAACATGATCGGAGCGCCAGGCATTGATGCTTGGGCTGCTGTCCTCGTCGAACCCGGCATGGACCCGGTCGCGGTAGAGGGCCTTCCCGTCGGCAGGCCCGGCAACGCCACCTGGCCGCAGCGGACGCGCGGCAACCGCGTGCTCAGCTCGTGACTACCCTGCCAATGGGTATGACCGACGCGCAGTCGTACCGGGTGATTGTCGAGAGCGTCCGCGCTCTCGCCGGTCACCAGGTCGTGGCGTTCGGCGACGCATGGACCGCACTCACCGGTCTGAGGGCTGATGACCTGGACCAGGAGGAGGCGCGGTTCCTCAGCTGGCTGCTGGACGCGCTCGGCTACGAGCTTCAGTGGGTGACGGAGGCCGGGCGCACGCAGTTCCTTCACCGATGGGTGAGAGAGGCGTGGGCAGTCGACTTCAACGTGAACCTTGTCCGCCCCATCACCGTCTACGTGCCGAACTGAATCGGCTGCTGCCTCACTGGGCCCGGTCGTCTCTGCGGCGGGGCCTAGTCGCCTCTGGTCGCTTCGATGGCCGACGGTGGCAAATCGATAGCGCGGCACCCTCCGAGCGCTCCCACAGACTCTGAAACGCGACATGGCCGAGCTCTGGCACATAGGAGACAGAGCGATGAGCCGAACTTCGAGCGCGCAGACCCTTCACGACCTCGTGGCATCGATGCACCTCGGGTACTACCAGATGGGCGCCCCTGACCGACAGATCGAGTTGATGCTATGCGTCACCGCGCGCGGGCGAGTGGGGTTCGTGGAGCTCGCGGCGGACAGCCGAGACGAGTGGTACGCGAAGGCTGCCCTAATCCTCCGCGCGCTGGATGCAGAGGCCTACTGCGTTGCGAGCGAGGCGTGGCTCGCGCATGCTAAGCCATCCGACGATCCGGTGAGCCGCCTCACGCCGTCGCAGCGGACTGACCGCGTCGAGGTGGTCGTGACCGTTGCCGTGGACCGCCGCGGGGCCACGGCCTCGTCAGTTAAGCTGATCGAGCGCTGCTTCGAGGGAGCGCAAGCTGGGGCAGTGTCCTCACTTAAGGACTACGACAGGCTCGACGGCGCCGAGGGGCGGATGTTCTCCATCTTCGACATGGCCGGGCTGACCTAGGCGGGCAACAAGCGGTCGACCTCTACTTGGAGGCGATCGAGTGAGACCGAGAGCGCGTCAGCGCGCGGCAGCACGAGCTCATTCAGCAGCCGGAACGCGACTCGCTCGTCGAACAAGTCGACCGTCGCCTCGCTGACGCGGATGCTGCCGACCATGAATACGCGCCGCACCTGTACGCGACCGGTGAAGCGGTCACTTGCCGCGGTCGGGCCGTCGAGCGCGTAGCCGAGCGCTGCGATCCGCGCTCGATCGAGCCCTAGGTGCGTCTCCACGATAGGAGGGCGCACCACCCCCATCTCGCCTGGCTCTCTGTTGCGCCGCACCTCGTACACGGTGCGCTCCTCTCGGCTGTGGTTTGCGTCATCTGCTCTCATGGCAGTCAGTAGAGCCCCGGTCGAGCCGCCTGCAGAACCTGCGATCAGCTATCTGGTCGGCAGCGCGATCCCGCACTGCGCAAGGCCCCGACGAAATGAGTCGTCCAGCCTGATTGGGACCAGCCCCTCGTCCGATCTGTACTGACCGACCCGGTTCGCGGCGCCGCTCGGCAGGCCGTACGCGGGTGCTGCCTGTGCCTGCCGATAGATCAGCCCCTGGCCCGCGAGCATCTCGTCGAGCATCTCGCGGGCTAAATCGCCGCTGGCCACTGTACTCGTCGCTGTCATCGATGCGACGAGGTTGCCCGTGGTCGCCATCGCCTCCTCGACCTTGCGATCCGTCTCCGGATCGCCGGTCTTGTACGCGCTGCCGAACATCGCATTGCCGGCCAAGGCTGGGTTGTCTGCGGCCCGAAGGGTCCGGTGCGGGTTCTGGTCTACGCGCCAGAGTATATCGCCGCTGGGCAACCGATAAGGGCCGCCCGAACTCACCCCGATCAGCAAGCCCAGCTTCGAGTTGTTCTCGACCACTGGATAGAGGAAGCCGGCGCGCGAGAACTTGCGCCTGCCGACGGAGTCATAGGCGGCGACGACGCAGCTCCTATCCCCCGTGATGGGGTCGGACGTTCGGCTTACCGACCAGACCTCGGCAGGCTTCTTCTTGGCTTCGATCGCGCTGGGCGCGATTGCAGCAGCGACCGCGACGAGCGCGGCAAGACGGAAAACTACTCTCATCGGGCGCTCCACTGTCGGCATCTCTTCGATCGGGCATATAGTCCCTAGACCCTGTCGCAAAGAGCCTTGCCTTGTCCGTAAGCGCTGTTCTCAGGCCACGTGGGCGTGGGGCAGGAGCTCGTCGATCCGCGATGCCGGGTGACCGTTAGCGAGGCTGGTGAGCGTCGCGGTAAGCCATGTGTGCGGGTTGATGC
>JAIYAM010000025.1 GCA_027489065.1 Erythrobacteraceae bacterium
ATCAACTCCGAGTTCGCCCAGTGCGACGTCGCCTTCATCATCGGCGCCAACGACGTGGTGAACCCGGCGGCCAAGACCGACAAGTCTTCGCCCATCTACGGGATGCCGGTGTTCGACGTCGACAAGGCCAAGCAGGTGTTCTTCATCAAGCGCTCGATGGGCGGCGTGGGCTATGCCGGGGTCGACAACGACGTGTTCTACATGAACCAGACCGTCATGCTCCTCGCGGACGCGAAGAAGATGGTCGAGGAAATCGTCAAGTCGCTCGACTGAGGCAGGTCGCTGCATGAAGAAACTTCTGATCGGACTTGTCCTGCTCGCCGTTCTGGCGGGCGGGGCAGTCGCCACCGGCTTTGCCGATCCGTTGATCCAGTGGCGCGTCAAGGGCGCGCTGGTCGAGGCCGGGATTGGCGAGAGGCGCGCCGATTGCATGGCGGAGCGCATGGTCGATCGCCTGACCATCGGCCAGCTGTGGAAGCTGCGTCAGGGCATGGCCGCGCAGGATGGCGAGCCCGAGGAGGACTATGGTCTGGGCGAACTCGTCAAGCGCCTGCGCCGCGTCAATGACGGCGAGGCGGTGGCGGTGCTGACCACCAGCGCCGGGCTTTGCACGCTCGGCATCGGCTGAGACGCTATCGCCTGAGGCTTGCCTTTTCTCCTCGCCTTGCGCCAGAGTGCGCAGCGGAGAGGGAGAACATCATGAACCGACTGGCACCCCGTCACCTTTTGGCGTCCGCCGCGTTGCTGGCGTCCGCAGCAGCGCCGCTCGCCGCCGAAACCCACCGCGTTGCGCCCGGAGAGGGCGGGGCGGAGCGCTTGCAGGAGGCGCTGATCCTCGCCGAGGCGGGCGACGTGATCGAACTTGGCGAAGGGCGCTTCACCCTCACCGACGGGCTCAGCCTCGATGTCGACGGCGTGACGGTGCGGGGCGCGGGCATGGACAAGACCGTGCTCGACTTCACCGGACAGCAGGGCGCGGGCGAAGGCCTGCTCGTCACCTCCGACAATGTGACCTTGCGCGATTTCGCGGTCGAGAACCCCAAGGGCGACGGGATCAAGTCCAAGGGCGCGGACAACATCATCTACAGAGGCATCCGCGTCGAATGGACCGGCGGGCCCAAGGAAAGCAACGGCGCCTACGGCATCTACCCGGTCGAGAGCACCGGCGTACTGGTGACGCAATCGAAGGTCTCGGGCGCATCGGATGCCGGGATCTACGTGGGCCAGAGCCGCGACATCACCGTCAGCGAGAACATCGTCAGCTTCAACGTCGCCGGGATCGAGATCGAGAACAGCCGCAACGCGCTCGTCACGAACAACATCGCGACCCGCAACACCGGCGGGCTGCTGGTCTTCGACCTCCCCGGCCTGCCGGTGATGGGCGGCGGCAACGTGATCCTGCGCGAGAACGTGGTGAAGGACAACGACACCGCCAACTTCGCGCCCAAGGGCAACATCGTCGCCTCGGTGCGGCGCGGCACCGGCGTGCTGGTGATGGCGAATGACGGCGTGCTGATCGAGAACAACGCCTTCGAGAACAACCCCACCGCGCATGTCATGGTGGTCGCCTACGTCCAGCCCTTCGACGATGCGCGCTATAACCCCTATGCCCGCAACGTGATCGTCGGCCCCAACGCCTTCGGGCGCGGCGGGGACGATCCGCAGCTGGACGGCAAGGAAATGCTGCTCGCAGCCTTCGGCGGCGCGCTGCCGCCCGTGCTGTGGGACGGGATCGCCCAAGGCGACACGGGCCTGCGCATCGCCAAGGGCGTGACCGGCTGGACGCTCGGCCTCAAGACGCCCGGCCAGAGCCTCGCCGAAGCGCAGCCGGGGCCGCTGATGCTCACGCCCGTCGAGAGCTGGGACTTTCCCGAGGTCGGGGCCCCCGCAGCGCTGGAGGCGCGGCTGAAGTGAGGTTCGCAAGCAGCCTGCTGCTTCTCGCCTGCGCCTCGCTCGGAGCGGGGCTCGCGCAGGCCGACGTGATCGGCCCGCCGCGCGTCAACGATGCGGTGATCCGCGGCGAGGGCTTTCCGGCCAGGCTCTCCGACTTCGCCTTCTTCACGCAGGCACGCTTTCAGATGCCGAACGCGGGCGTGCACCCCTATGCCCTCAACACCCCGCTGTGGTCCGACGGGGCGGAGAAGCTGCGCTTCATCTACCTGCCCGAGGGCACGCAGCTCGCCGCCGACGGAGAAGGGCTCCTCAAGTTCCCGGTCGGCGCGGCGATCATCAAGACCTTCGCTTTCGGGGAAGGCGAGGGGGAAGATCGCCGCCTGATTGAAACGCGCGTGCTGCTGCACCGCGCGGATGGCTGGGTGGCGCTGCCCTATCGCTGGAACGCCGAGCAGACCGACGCGGTGCTGGCGCTGACCGGTGGCCGGGTCGACCTCACGACCCCGGCGGGTGAGGCGATCTCCTATGCCATCCCGAACAAGAACCAGTGCAAGTCCTGCCATTCGAAGGACGGGCAAGTGATCCCGATCGGCCCCAAGGCGCGCAACCTTTCTGCTGAGTGGCTCGGCGCGATGGTGAAGCAGGGCGCTCTCGACAAGGTGCCGGCAGGCGGAGGCACGCTGCCCTCGTGGAGAGCCCGGAAGGCGAGCGACCCGGCCGCGCCGCTCGCCCGCGCCTATCTCGACGTGAACTGCGCCCATTGCCACCAACCGGGCGGGGGCGCGTCGAATTCGGGGCTCGATCTGCGCTGGGAGCAGGCCGATCCGCATGCCTTCGGCATCATGAAGCGGCCCGTCGCCGCCGGGCGCGGCGCGGGGAACATGGACTTCGCGATCGTCCCCGGCCACCCGGAACAATCGATCCTGCTCTACCGGATGGACAGCGCCGAGCCCGGTATCGCCATGCCGGAACTCGGAAAAAGCAGCGTGGACCACGAAGGCGTCGCGGCGGTGCGGCGCTGGATTGCGGAGATGAAATGATGAAATGGGTCTGGCGCGGATTGCTCGTCATCGTGGCGGTGCTGGTGATCGCCTTTTTGATCTTCCGCACCCCCGATACCGACCCGGAGGCGATGCGCGCCAAGTACGGCGCACCCCCTTCGCAATTCGTGGCGATCGGCGGCGGCGTGACCGTGCACCTGCGCGACGAGGGTCCGCGGGACGCGCCCGCGATCATCCTGCTGCACGGCTCCAACGCCGATCTCCACACCTGGGAGCCCTGGGTGCAGGCGCTCAAGGGGCAGTACCGGGTGATCCGCTTCGATCAGGTCGGCCACGGCCTCACCGGGCCCGATCCGAAAGACGATTACAGCACCGCCAACTATGTCGCCGACATTCTCGAGGTCGCGGACAAGCTGGGCGTTCAGAAATTCGTGCTCGGCGGTAATTCGATGGGCGGCAAGCACGCGCTCGCCTTCGCCATTGCCCATCCGGAGCGGCTCAATGGTCTCGTGCTGGTCGACGGCAGCGGCGGGCCGATGCTCAAGCTCGCCGCCAAGAAGGATGACGGGGGCAGTTCGGCCGGCAATATCGGCTTCAAGATCGCCCGGATGCCCGGGATCAACCTGCTGGTCGAGCAGATCACCCCGCGTCCGCTGATCGCCCAGAGCCTCGAGCAATCGGTCTCGGTCAAGTCGATCGTCACCGAGCCGATGATCGACCGCTACTGGGAGCTGCTGCGCTATCCGGGCAACCGCCACGCGACGCTCCTGCGCTTCAGCCAGCCCTATGATTCGCTGGCCGAGGCGGACATCGCCAAGGTTCAGGTGTCGACCCTGATCCTGTGGGGGGAGGAAGACCGGCTGATCCCCGTCGAGGCGGGTCGCTGGCTGGCGCAGACGATGCCCGACGACACGATCGTCACCTATCCCGGCATCGGCCACCTGCCGCAGGAGGAAGCGGCCGAAAAAACGCTCGTCACCCTCGAACCGTGGCTTCGCCAACACGCTTCGCCGTCAAATCCGGGGTAAGTGGGGGCGACCGCGTCTGCCCTCTGGACGCGCGGAACGCTTGCGTCCTAAGGCCGTTCGCATCTGCACAACCAATTGAAGGGGCGCCCGGCTTTGCGCAAACTCGGGATCATCGGCGGTATGAGCTGGGTGTCGACCGCCACCTATTACGAACGCATCAACCGCATCGTCCAGCGCCGCGCGGCGCCGATGGCGAGTGCTCCGCTGCTGATCGAGAGCCTCGACTTCTGCCAGCTCTACGCGCTGGTCGAGGAACGTGACTGGAGCCGCGCGAGCGGCGTGCTGACCGAGAGCGCGAAGCGGCTCGAGGGCGCAGGCGCGCAAGGCCTGATCATCGGCGCCAATTCGATGCACCGCCTCTATGACGACGTGGCCGCCGCGGTGAACATCCCGATCCTGCACATCGCCGAATATGTCGGCCTCGCCATGAAGCGCGCGGGCAAGACGAGCGCGGCGCTGCTCGGCACCCGCAACGTCATGACCGAGAGCTTCTATCGCAAGCGGCTTGTCGCGCACGGCATCGACCTGCTGCCGCCCAACATGGCCTATGTCGAGATCCTCGACCGGATCATCTATGACGAACTGATGGTCGGCAAGGTCACCCGCGAGGCGGAGCGCAGGCTGAAGACGATCATCACCAACACCGCGCAAGAAGGCGCGCAGGCGGTGGTGCTGGCCTGCACCGAGCTGGACCTGGTGGTCGATGTCGATGCCAATGTGCTGCCGATCTTCGACAGCACCCGCATCCATTGCGAGGCGGCCGCCAACTGGATCCTCGAACAGGAGCTCGAGGGCTAGATCACGGTTCGTCGCATTCCTGCAAATATTGCGGGATTGATACATTGCGCCGCTCGCAACATCCTTCTATCGGGCCCGCGGATCTTGTCATCAGACAGGCTCCGGGCCTTCGGGTCGCACCGAATGTGCCCGTGGGGCCGCTCTCCTCCCCCCCAAACACCGGAGAGCGGTCCCATAATCCTGCCGACAGGCGCGGTTATCCCGATATCGCCGCAAGGTTCCCGACCTGTTCCGGTTGAGCGACAGGCTCCGCTCCCCTAATCGCTCACACCGTGACAACCCGCGCACCCTACGCTGCCGATCCCGAGGCCCAGGTCCTGCGCGAATTCGGCGGGCCGTCGAGCGGCGAGCGCCGGGGACCCCGCACCTCCTTCCAGCGCGACCGCGACCGGATCGTCCACTCGATGAGCTTCCGGCGGCTGAAGTCCAAGACGCAGGTGTTCATCGCGCCCGACGGCGACCACTACCGCACCCGCCTCACCCACAGTCTCGAAGTCGCCCAGATCGGCCGCGTGATCTCCCGTGCGCTCGGCCTCGACGAGGACCTCACCGAGGCGCTTTGCCTCGCGCATGATCTCGGTCACCCGCCATTCGGCCACGCAGGCGAGGCGGCACTGTCGGACGCGATGGAGCGCCACGGGGGCTTTTGCCACAACGCGCAGGCGCTTCGCACGGTGATGCGGATCGAGTGCCCCTATCCCGAGCATGACGGGCTGGACCTCACCTGGGACCTGCTCGAAGGGCTTGCCAAGCACAACGGCCCGGTCACGGCGCCGGGGTGGGCCCTGACCGAGCTCGACGCGGCCTTTCCGCTGGATCTTGGCACCTGGCCCTCGCTCGAGGCGCAGGTTGCCGCGGTGGCCGACGACATCGCCTACGACAACCACGACATCGACGATGGGCTGCGCGCCGGGTTCCTCCAGCTCGACGACCTGCTGACGCTCGATTTCCTCGCAGACCAGTGGCGGGCGGTCGAAAAGCGCTTTCCCAACGCACCCCGCGAGCGTCTGCTGCGCGAGATGGTTCGGGACCAGATCGGATTGATGGTGAACGACGTGCTCGGGCACACCGCGAGCGAGGTCCGCGGCCTCGGCTCGGTCGCCGAGGTGCGCAGCGCCGGGCGCCAGCTTGCCGGCTTCTCGCCTGCGATGGCGGCGCAGGAGCGCCGGCTCAAGACCTTCATGTACGAGCGGCTCTACTACCACCCCGAACAGGTCGCCGCCGCCGAGCGCGCCCGCGATGTGGTGGCGCGGCTGTTCGCGGCCTATGCCGAGGATGCGCGCCTGATGCCCGAAGATTGGCAGGCGCGCCTTCCCGCCGAGCAGCCGCAGCGCGCGCGCGTGATCGCCGATTTCATCGCCGGGATGAGCGATCGCTTCGCCATGCAGGCGGTCAGCGCGATCTATGGCGAGCAGCCGATGGGGCTGATCAATGTCTGAGCCGCGCGGATCCAGTCCGGTGCGCATCGCGCTGGTCGGGGCGACGGGGCTGATCGGGCGCCGCGTGATCGAGATCGCCAGCGCGGGTGACGAGGTGCGCATCCTCGGCATCGCCCGGCGCGAAGCTCCGCTGCCGCCGGGCGCGCGGATGGAGATGTTCGTCTCCGAGCCCGAGAAGTGGGGCGACGTGCTCGACGCGGTGCGCCCCCGTGCGCTGATCTGCGCATTGGGCACGACATGGAAGAAGGCGGGCCGCGACGAGGAGGCCTTCCGCGCCGTCGACCAGCATCTCGTGCTCGCCACTGCCGAGGCGGCCAAGCGCGCAGGCGTGCCCAACATGGTGCTGGTCAGCGCCGCGGGAGCCGACGCGCGCGCCAAGAGCTTCTACATGCGGGTGAAGGGCGAAACCGAAGAGGCGCTGACCCGCATCGGCTTCAAGCGGCTCGACATTCTCCACCCCGGCCTGCTGCGCGGCGAACGCGTCGGCGACCTGCGCTTTGCCGAGCGCGCCGCGCTGGTGGCGGCGCCGCTGATCGATCCGCTGCTGTCGGGATCATGGGAGCGCTACCGCTCGATCGACGCAGGCCTGGTGGCCGAGGCCGCGCTCGGCCTCGCGCTGCGCCGCGCAGGGGGCCGCTTCACTCACGACAACGAGGCGATGCGCCGCGCCGCGCGCGAATGGCGCAGGCTTGGCGAAACAGGGGAGAGCGCGTGATGGGTTGGGCTTTCGTGTTCAGTGCGGTCAACATGGCTGCGCTCGTAGCATGGGTGGCACTGATCCTCCTGCCGCGCTGGCCGGCGCTGCTTTCGGCGGTGCTCTATCTCGGCGTAGGGCTCTTGTGCCTCACCTATGCCACCGGACTCATCGGCCTGCTGAGCGGGTTCATCCCCAATCCGCAGGGCGGCGGGGCGGACTTCTCGACCATCGCCGGCGTGCGCGCGATCTTCACGAGCGATGCCGGGGTGACGATCGGCTGGACGCATTACCTCGCCTTCGACCTCTTCGTAGGCCTGTGGATCTCGCGCGACGGCGACGCGAAGAACATCTCGCGCTTCCTTCAGGCGCCGATCCTGCTCGCGACCTTCCTCGCCGGGCCGCTCGGCCTCGGCCTGTGGCTGCTCATCCGCGAGCCTGCCGCGCGGCGACAGGGTCGCTTCCGCTAAACACCACTGGACCGCCGTGACCGCTTGCGCTTAACTCTCCGGAATTCGCTTCTGGGGAGAGAGCACAGCCATGGCGCAAACCGCCTATCACGACTTGTCGACCTTCGATGAGATCCTGCACTTCTGGGCGAAGGAGCGGCCTGACGGCCCGGCTTTTGATCAGGACGGGCGGGTCACGTCCTATGCCGAGGCCGACCTGCTCACCCGCCAGCTGATTGCCTTGCTCCAGACCCGGGGAATCGCGCAAGGCGACCGCGTCGCGTGGCTCGGCAAGAACCGCGACACCTACTTCCTGCTCTACATCGCGGCGGCGCGCATGGGGGCCGTGATGGTGCCGATCGGCTGGCGCCTCGCCCCGCGCGAGATCGCCTATATCCTCACCGACACCGAGGCGAAGCTGATCTTCGCCGATGCCGAGTTCGTGGGAATCGCCCATCAGGTCGCGGCCGATCTGCCCGCACAGCCGGAGGTGATCGAGGCCGAGGCTGCGCGCACCGCTGCCGCCGGCTTCGAGCCTGCCGACTACACGCCGCCCGGCCCGCATGATCCGGTGCTCCAGCTCTACACCTCGGGGACGACCGGCAATCCCAAGGGCGCGATGCTGTCGAACACCAACCTCCTCGGCCTGCGCAACCCCGGCATCGCGGCGGGGCTCGACTGGCAGTTCTACGAACCGGGCGACTGCATGCTCGTCGCCATGCCCTGCGCGCATATCGGCGGAACCGGCCTCGTCAACATCGCGGTCGCGAGCGGCGTGCGGAGCCTCGTTCAGGCCGAGTTCTCGCCTGTCGGCGTGCTCGAGGCGATCGAAGCGGGGGCGACGCACATGTTCATCGTCCCGGCCGCCTTGCAGATGGTCGTGCAGCACCCGCGCGCGGCGACCACCGATTTCTCGAACCTCAAATACCTGATGTACGGCGCCGCGCCGATGCCGCTGGAGCTGCTCAAGGAAGCGGTGCGCACCATGCCGACCACCAAGTTCCTGCAGGCCTATGGCATGACCGAGACCAGCGGCACCATCTCGATCCTGCCGCCCGAGGACCACAGCCTCGAAGGCAACGAGCGGATGCGCTCGGCGGGCAAGGCCTGCCCCGGCGTCGAGATCGAGGTGCGCGGCCCCGATAACTCGCAAGTGCCGCGCGGCGATATCGGCGAGGTGTGCATCCGCTCGCCTTCGAACACCGCTGGCTACTGGCGTCTCCCCGAGGCGACCGCCAAGACCATCGACCCCGATGGTTGGCTGCACACGGGCGATGCCGGGATCATGGACGCGGACGGCTATGTCTATATCCAGGACCGCATCAAGGACATGATCATCTCGGGCGGCGAAAACGTCTACCCGGCGGAAGTGGAGAGCGCGATCTACGGGCACCCTGCCATTGCCGAGGTGGCAGTGATCGGCGTGCCGAGCGCCAAGTGGGGCGAGGAGGTCAAGGCTTGCGTCGTCGCCAGGCCCGGCATGACGGTCGACGAGGCCGATGTGATCGCCTGGGCGCGCGAGCGGATCGCCGCCTTCAAAGCGCCCAAGAGTGTCGAGGTCATCCCGATGATGCCGAGGAACGCCAGCGGAAAGATCCTGCGCCGCGAATTGCGCGCGCCCTATTGGGAGGGGCAGGAGCGGCAGGTCTCGTAAGCATGAAGCAGCATGCCCCCGCCACCTTGCGCAACCGCGAACCGATTGCCGCGGTGCTCGCGCAGGAATTGCCGGCAAGCGGGCGGGTGCTCGAGATCGCGAGCGGGACGGGGGAGCACGCAGTGTTCTTCGCCGAGCGGTTTCCCGCGCTTGAGTGGCAGCCGACCGATCCGTCCTCCGAGGCGCTGGCCTCGATCGCGGCCTATCGCGAGGACTACGCAGGCGGCAATCTCGAGGTGCCGCAACTGCTCGACGCGGCTGATCCTGAAAGCTGGCCGGTCACGGAGGCTGCCGCAATTGTGTGCATCAACATGGTGCATATCAGCCCGTGGGAGGCGACCCTCGGATTGTTCCGGGGTGCTGCCCAAGTTCTGGGCAGGAGCGGCGGGCCGCTGATCCTTTATGGACCCTTTCTGGAACAGGGAGTGGAGACAGCGCAGTCGAATGTGGATTTCGAAGCCAGTCTCAAGGTGCGAGATGCCCGGTGGGGGCTCCGCCATGCCGAAGCTCTCGATGCACTCGCCGCCACGCACAGCATGGCCCGGTGCGCGCGTTATGCGCTACCGGCCAACAACATTATGCTCGTGTATCGGAGCGCCTAGTCGATCGCACGCTTGCCGGCGCGGCCAACCGACTTGATGTCCTCGCCCACGCCCTCGACTGTGTTGCAAGCCGCGGTGCCGAGCACGAGAACGGCGAGGGCGGCGGCGGTAAGCACATTGCGGATCATCAACCAGCATCCTTTGCGTCAATCGGACCGATCAACGCCAAGCCTTGCTAGCCGTATCCTGTCAATGCGGTGAACCGCCGCCCTTGCCGGACCGGTCGGTCAGATTTCCTTCTTCACCTCGCGCGAAGCCGACTTGAGATCGTCGCCAGCGCCATCGACGGTGTTGCAGGCGGCGGTGGTCAGCGCGGCGGCCGACAGGACGAAGGCAGCGATAAGGTTACGGGTGTTCATGAGGGTTCTCCTTCGCAGTATGCCATATCGGCCTACGCAGGGCCTCACGCACCAAGTCCATCCTACTTTGTAGAAGGACTCGTTTATTCGCCGGAATGCACCCGGGATCGGGCGAGTTGCCGTTCGCGCCACGCAATTAGCAGCCCTGCCCCGATGATCAGCGGCGCGCCGAGCCACAGGCTGGCGGGCGCGGCGCGGTCGAAGAAGGCGTAGCCGTAGTAGCTTGCCCAAAGGAGCGCGGTGTAATCCATTAGCAGGATCACCGCCGCCGACCCGAACCGCAGCGAGGTCGTAAGCAGCATCTGTGCCGCTGCGCCGACCAGTCCCATGGCCATGATCAGCGCCCAGGTCAGCGGATCATGCGCGGCGGCGACGAAGGGCAGGGCGAGGGCGGCGACCGGGGTGGTCAGCGCGGCGAACCAGAAGACGATGCTCCACGGGTTCTCTGTCGTGTTGAGGTCCTGCAACTGGTAGCTGATCACCGCCACCATCAAGGGCGCGACGAGGCCCACAGCGATCCCGGCGAGCGTCACGCCTTCATGGAGGCCTGCAAAAGGCTGCATCACCACCACCACGCCGGCAAAGCCCATCACCACCGCGCCCCAACGGTAGGGACCGATCCTCTCGCCGAACAGCAAGGTGCCGATCAGCACCGCGAAGACCGGGGCTGTGAAGCCGAGCGTGGTCGCCTCGGCGAGCGGCAGCAGCAGAACCGCGCCATAGGTGAAGATCATCCCGAACAGGCCGCTCGCCGCCCGCCGGGCCTGCGCCGGAAGCCGCTTCGTGCGCAGCAGCGCTAGCCGTCCTGTCACCGCAAGGCCCGCGCCGAGCAGAACCACCGTGAGCAATTGGCGCCAGAAGATCAGCTCCATGAGATGCGCGCCGCGTTCCCCGGCTAGCTTCACCAGCATGCCCATCGTCGCCAGCGCGAAGGCGGCGATCAGACGCACAAACAGCGCGAGCAGGGGCCGGGGTCGGGCGATCGAGCCATCCATGGACCGCTGGCTTGGCCGAGCGGCAGGGATTGCGCAAGCCGGGCTGCGCCCTACATGCGCAGGCCCATGGACCCCGTCGAACATTTCGAATTGCTCAGCGATGCCGCACAGCTGGCGTTTATCGGCGCCGGCTTCTGGCTGTTCGCAGGCTTCGCCGCACTGATGGAGCGTCGCCGCAACAAGGCGCGCGACCTCGCGCGGCTCGAGCGGGTCGGCTGGGTGCCTTGGACGACCCTGTTCGTGCTCGCGGCGATGATCGGCGGCGGCATCCTGGCGATGAGCCTCCCGATTGTGCTGAAGGGGTAGCGACGTCGCGGGGAGCCCATCGAAGCCGAAGGCGTCGCAAGCGCGAACGCGCGCCCGAGCTTATGCGAGGAAAGCCAAGGCGGACGGAGGTCCGCCGCCCGGCGTTCGAGGGAGCCTGCCTCTTAGAGGCAGGCCTCCAAGTAAGCTTGGTCGAAGCCGAACTGGCGGGCCTTTTCCAGGGTGTAGGGGCGAAGGCCGGAAGCGCGGAACTCGCCGAGGATCTTCCCGTCGTCGGTCTCGTCGAGATACTCGAACTTGAAGAGCTCCTGCGTCACGATCACGTCGCCTTCCATCCCGATCACCTCGGTGATGTTGGTGGTGCGGCGCGAACCGTCGCGCAGGCGCTTGACCTGCACGATGAGATCGACGGATTCGGCGATCTGGCGGCTGATGGCTTCCTTGGGGATCTTGATGTCCCCCATCAGGATCATGTTCTCCATACGGCCAAGGCACTCACGCGGCGAGTTGGCGTGGAGCGTGCACATCGAACCGTCGTGACCGGTGTTCATCGCGGCGAGGAGGTCGAAGCACTCCGCGCCGCGAATTTCCCCGAGGATGATCCGGTCCGGTCGCATACGCAGCGCGTTCTTCACAAGGTCGCCGATGGTGATTGCGCCCTGGCCTTCGAGGTTCGGCGGGCGGGTTTCGAGCGGCAGCCAGTGCGGCTGCTGCAGGCGAAGTTCGGCCGCGTCTTCGATGGTCAGCACGCGCTCGCCCGGGTCGATCATCTTCGACAGGGCGTTGAGCATCGTGGTTTTACCAGAACCGGTACCGCCCGAGATGACGATGTTCATCCGGCACGCGCCCGCGATCTTGAGCGCGGTCGCCATCTTGTCCGACATCGACCCGAAGTCGCGCAGCATGTCGATGGTGATCGGCTTTTCGGAGAACTTACGAATCGAGATCGCGGTGCCGCGCAAGCTGAGCGGCGGGACGATCACGTTCACACGGCTGCCGTCCTTGAGGCGGGCGTCGGCGAGCGGCGTGGTCTGGTCGACGCGGCGGCCGACCTGATTGACGATGCGCTGCGCGATCTGGAACAGGTGCTGCTCGTCGCGGAAACGGATCGGGGCGAGCTGGAGCTTGCCCTTCTTTTCGATGTAGGTCTGGTCCGGCCCATTGACCATGATGTCGGACACGTCAGGGTCGTTGAGCAGCTCTTCCAGAGGGCCGAAGCCGAGCAGCTCGTCGATCAGCACCTTCTCCAGCGCGAACTGCTCGCGCCGGTTGAGGGTGACCTTGAGCTCGGCCAGCACTTCCATGATGATCGGACGGAATTCCTCGGAGAGCTCCTCCTTGGAAAGGGTCGCGGCCGCTTCGGGATCGACACGCTCGAGCAGGCGCGGGAGCACCTGTTCCTTGATCTTGTGGACGCTCGCCTCGAAGCCGCCGACTTCGGAATTGGCCTCGTTGACGGCCGCCATGCGCTCGTTGAGGCGATCGATCGCTTCGGATGTGGTCGCCGGACGGTGCGATTGCTGCGGGGGCGCTGCCGGTGCAGGACGCGCCTCCGCTGGCGCGCCGGGGATCGGCGGGAACTGCTCGCCGCCGCGCAGCGGTGCGCCGGGACCCTTCATGGGCCTTGCGACGCCGAAAGCGGGCCGTGCGCCCGGCTTCATTCCGCCAGCATTGCCCTTCTTGCCGAATGCGCTCATTCCCAGCCCCCGAGGCTCACTATCCATCATCAAAGCGACACACCGCGCATGATGGGAAGCGGGTGGTGCGTCTCGAACGATGGTGAATAAGAGGGAATGGTTGTTTTTTTCCTAAGCCCTGTCGGACCGTCGTTCAGGGAGGCCCGGGATCGTGCCGGCCCGCCGACGCGGGGGCTTGCCGTCCGGCCCTGTCCGGCTAGAGGGAAGCCAGCAGAACAGCAGGGATCAGGCGCTTATGTGCGGCATCATCGGGATCGTGGGCAATGCGAGCGTCGCCGACCGGCTGGTCGATGGCCTGAGGCGCATGGAGTACCGCGGCTATGACAGCGCCGGTATCTGTACCCTCGATCAGGACGCGCTGGTGCGGCGCCGCGCCGAAGGGCGGCTTGCCAATCTCGTGAACGTGCTCGCGACCGATCCGGCCAGGGGCAATGTCGGCATCGCGCACACCCGCTGGGCGACGCACGGGGCGCCCACCGCCTCGAACGCGCACCCGCACGCGACCGAAGAAGTGGCGATCGTCCACAACGGGATCATCGAGAACTTCAAGGACCTGCGCGCCGAACTCGCCGCCAAGGGCCGCGTGTTCGAAAGCGAGACCGACAGCGAAGTTGTCGCGCACCTGATTTCCGAAGAGGTCGAGAACGGCGCCGATCCCGAAACCGCGGTGCGCACCGTGCTGCCGCGGCTGCGCGGCGCCTTCGCGCTCGCCATCGCCTTCCGCCAGCACCCCGATCTCCTGATCGGCGCGCGGCTCGGCTCGCCGCTGGTGGTGGGCTATGGCGACGGGGGCGAGGGCTGCGAGATGTATCTTGGCTCCGACGCGCTCGCGCTGGCGCCGCTCACCCAGCGCATCGCCTATCTGGAAGAGGGCGACTGGGTGGTGATCCGCCGCGGCGGAGCGCAGATCTTCGATGCGGCAGGCGCGCCTGTCACCCGCGAAGTCCAGACCTCAGGCGCCTCGGCGGCGATGGTCGAGAAGGGCAATTACCGGCACTTCATGCAGAAGGAGATCTACGAGCAGCCCACCGTGGTGGCCCAGACGCTCGCCTCCTACCTGCGCCGTTCCGACAATTCGGTCGCCCTGCCGCAGATCGACTTCGACCTTTCCGCGGTGCGCCGCCTGACGATCGTCGCCTGCGGAACCTCGTTCTACGCAGGCATGGTCGCGAAATACTGGTTCGAGCAGTTCGCCCGCGTGCCTGTCGACATCGATGTCGCCTCGGAATTCCGCTATCGCCAACCGGTGCTCGAGGAAGGGGGCCTTGCCCTGTTCATCTCCCAGAGCGGCGAGACGGCGGACACGCTGGCGGCCCTGCGCCATTGCAAGGCTGCCGGCCAGACCATCGGCGTCGTCGTCAACGTGCCGACCAGCACCATGGCGCGCGAGGCCGACCTGCTGCTGCCGACCCATGCCGGCCCAGAGATCGGCGTCGCCTCGACCAAGGCCTTCACCTGCCAGCTTGCCGTGCTCGCTGCGCTCGCCGCGCATATGGCGGTAAAGAAGGGTCGCCTGACCCGCGAGGAGGAGGCCGAGATTGTCCGCCACCTGCTCGAGGCGCCCGCCGCGCTCAATGCCGCGCTCGATCATGACGACGAGATCGCCGCCATGGCCCACCTCGTCGCCCCGGCGCGCGACGTGCTCTACCTGGGGCGCGGGCAGGATTATCCTCTGGCGCTGGAAGGTGCGCTGAAGCTCAAGGAAATCAGCTATATCCATGCCGAAGGCTATGCCGCTGGCGAGATGAAGCACGGCCCCATCGCGCTGATCGACGATGCCGTGCCGGTGGTGGTGATCGCCCCGTCCGGCCCCCTGTTCGAGAAGACCGTCTCGAACATGGAAGAGGTGCGCGCGCGCGGCGGGCAGGTGGTGCTGATCTCCGATGCCGAGGGTATTGCAGCGGCGGGGGAGGGCTGCATCGCCACGATCGAGATGCCGGTCGTCCACCCGCTGATCGCGCCGCTGGTCTATGCCGTGCCGGTCCAGCTGCTCGCCTATCACGTGGCAGTGGTGAAGGGCACGGACGTCGACCAGCCGCGCAATCTCGCCAAGTCGGTTACCGTCGAGTAGCCCTGCGAAGCGTGTGAAAACCCGGCGATTCCGCCGTGAACTTTACCCGAGCCTAACCATTCGCGGTTACATTGGAGGCGTGGCCAACAAATCCGCCTCCCCGCCTGCGACGGTTCCTGCCGTATTGCCGCTCGCCGATGTGCTCGGTCTGTCGCGCAATCCTGCCTTCGAGCCAACGCGCCTCAGGGGCGACGAAATTGCCGGGGTTGCGCAGGCGAGCCGTCACCGGATGCTCGCCAATGCGCTGGTGGTCGCCTTCATCGCATCGGTCTTCGCGCCGCTGATCGGGCTTGCCGTGGTCGCGCCCTGGGCAGGCCTGCTCGGCTTCGTGCTGTGGCGGACCCGTCAGACCGACATGATGCTGGTCGATCCCTCGCACCGCTCCGGTCCGGTGACGCTGGAGCGGCGGCAGTCGTTCAACGCCATTGCCGCCGCGTTGTGCTGGGTCGGTGCGCTGCTGCTCTTCCCGTGGCTTTCGGACGGGGCGCAGCAGATTACCCTGCTGATGATCGTGCTGGTGATGATGGTCGGATCGACCTTCGTGTTCTCGACATCGCCGCTCAGCGTGCTGATCTACCTCGCCATCATGGGCCTCGGTGCGGCGCTCAGCCTCGGTCTGGCGGGCGAGTGGCACGCGGCGGGCGGGGCGATCCTCTTCACCATCGCCAGCCTTGTCGCCACGGTCGAGGTGCGCACCACCTTCGTCAAGGCGCGGCTCGCAGAGGCCGCCGTGATCGAGAAGGATGCGGTGGTTTCGCTGCTGCTGCGCGAGTTCGAGGAGAACGAGGCCGACTGGCTGTGGGAGGTCGATCCGGCCCGGCGGCTGCGCTCGGTCTCCCCGCGCTTCGCCTTCGCGCTGGGCAGATCGCAGGCCGACGTCGAGGGCAAGCCGCTGCTCGAAATGATTGCCGGGCGCAACTGGGCGAGCGGGCAGTTCCCGCAGAGCCTCCACGATCTCGCCGAGAAGCTCAAGAACCGCGAGAATTTCTCGACCATGCTGGTGCAGGTCTCGATCCTGGGCGAGGAGCGCTGGTGGGAGCTTTCGGGCACCCCGGTGCGTGACGAACAGGGCCGCTTCACCGGCTTCCGCGGGGTCGGCTCGGACGTGACCGAGCAACGCGCCTCCTCGGAGAAGATCGCCTACCTGGCGCGCTTCGACACGCTCACGCAGCTGCCCAATCGCCTGCAACTCACCGAGGCGCTGGGCGAGGCGCTGCGCTATGCGGCACAGTGGCGCACCCGCTGCGCGCTGCTGATGGTCGATCTCGATCGCTTCAAGGCGGTGAACGATTCGCTCGGCCATCTGACCGGCGACAAGCTGCTCGCGCAGGTTTCCGCGCGGCTCCAGACGCTGATGAGCGAGAACCAGCTGTGCGGACGGTTGGGCGGAGACGAATTCGCGATCGTGATCCGCGATGCGAGCGCCACCGGCGTGGTCGCCGATCTCGCCAGGCGCGTGATCGAGCGCCTGTCCGAACCCTATCAGGTCGATCACCACACGCTCTATGTGGGCGCCAGCGTCGGATCGGCGGAAGGTCCGCGTGACGGCGCCACCGTCGAGGAGATGATGCGCAACGCCGACCTCGCGCTGTACCGCGCCAAGGACGGCGGCGGGGGCGAGCATTGCCGCTTCGAACCGGTGCTCCATGCCTCGGCAGAGGAGCGCCGCCAGCTCGAAGTCTCGCTGCGCAAGGCGCTCGGCCGCGACGAGATGCTGCTGCACTACCAGCCGGTGGTCGATGCCCGCAGCGAGAAGGTCGTCAGCTTCGAGGCGCTGGTGCGCTGGAACAGCGCGGAGCACGGCTTCGTCAGTCCCGGCAAGTTCATCCCGCTCGCCGAGGACACGCGCCTGATCGTGCCGATCGGTCAGTGGGTGATGCGCAAGGCCTGCGAGGAAGCGCGCCACTGGCCCGACGAGGTCAAGGTCAATGTCAACGTCTCGCCCGAACAGCTGCTCGAACCGGACTTCCACAAGGACGTCGTCGAGGTCCTCGCCGCCACCGGCCTAGAGCCCGAGCGGCTCGAGATCGAGGTAACCGAGAGCATCTTCCTGCGCGATGCGAGCGTGGCCCGCGCCGCGCTCGAACAGGTGATGGCGCTGGGGTGTTCGGTGGCGCTCGATGATTTCGGCACCGGCTATTCCTCGCTCGGCTACCTGCGCAAGCTCCGGTTCTCGACCATCAAGGTCGATCGCACCTTCGTGCAGGGCGCGGCGCAGGGTAGCGCGGAGAGCCTCGCGATCATCAATGCCGTGGTGGCGATGGCGAAGAGCCTGAAGATGACCACCACCGCCGAGGGGGTGGAGACGAGCGAGGAAGCCGAGCTCATCCGCAATCTGGGCTGCGACAAGATCCAGGGCTTCTATTTCGGCCGCCCGATGCCCGCCGACGACGCGCGCGGGCTGTTCCGCATGCCGCGCACGCTGCGCGCGTAAGCAGCGCCGCTCAGGCGGTCGCGAAGCTCGCCAGGATGTTCTCGAACAAACGCCGCCCGTCGGCCCCGCCGAGCGCGGGCACTGCCGCGTCTTCGATCGCGCGCTCGGGGTGCGGCATCATGCCGAGCACCCGTCCATTGGCGCTCAGCACCCCGGCAATGTCGCGGGCCGAGCCATTGCAGCTTGCCGCATAGCGGAACGCCACGCGCCCTTCGCCTTCGAGCATGTCGAGCGTCTCGGTATCGGCATAGTAATTGCCGTCATGATGCGCGACCGGGATGCGGATCGTCTCGCCCGCGCTGAAACCGCTCGTGAAGGGCGAGGTCGTGTTCGCGACCGTCAGATCCACGGTGCGGCACACGAACCGCTGGCCGGCATTGCGCAGCAGCGCGCCCGGCAGCAGCCGCGCCTCGGTGAGCACCTGGAAGCCGTTGCACACGCCGAGCACTGGCACGCCGCGCTCCGCCGCCGCGATCACCGCGCGCATGATCGGGCTGTTCGCCGCCATCGCGCCCGAGCGCAGGTAATCGCCATAGGAAAAGCCGCCCGGCAGCGCGATCAGGTCGAGCCGCTCCGGCAGATCGGCGTCGGCGTGCCAGACGCGGATCGCCGCGGTGCCCGAGGTGGCCTCGAGCGCCGTTGCCATGTCCCGGTCGCAGTTCGAGCCGGGAAAGGTGATGACCGCCGCCCGGAACGCCATCAGCCGATGCTCTCTATGGTGAAGCTCTCGATCACGGTGTTGGCGAGCAGCTTCTCGCACATCTGCCGGATCGCCGCGTCATCGGTGCCGTCGGCGAGATCGAGTTCGATCAGCCGACCGATGCGGACGTCGGCGACACCTTCGAAGCCCATGCCCTCGAGCGCGTGATGCACCGCACGGCCCTGCGGATCGAGCACGCCGGGCTTCAATCGGACGAGGACGCGCACTTGCATGGCTGATGCTCCGTAATGTCTTTAGGCAGCGTCGGTTCGCCGCGGGGCCGCTATAGCGTCCGGAGGCGCGCGCGCAATCTTCCTTGTGGCGCTTCTCAACGGCTGGCTTCCGAGGGGCGGGCGCGAGAATTCTGTCACATCGCTGTCGTCAATCGCTCAGGTTTGTAACCTTGTTGCAACAGCCGTCACAAGAACGCCATGCGACAAGCGGTGATCGGGGGGCAAGCGAGCGGTCAGCCTCGCGCGAATCGCCTCAAGCTGGCAACGGGCGGGCGCTTTATCTTTCCGTCCGACCACTACCAAAGGGGGTTCGTCCGATGTCTCACCGCTTCTCCGCCTTCCGTGCCGCATGGGCCGGTTCCACCGTGCTCGCGGCAGCCGCCTTCGGGCTCGCTTCGCCGGTTGCCGCGCAGGACAGCGCCGCCGCCGAGGAACCGGACAGCCAACTCGAGACGATCATCGTCACCGCCAACCGCCGCGAGGAGAATCTCCAGGACGTGGCCGTCTCGGCCGAAATCCTCGATGCCGAGCGCGTCGGCGCCATCTTCAGCGGCACGGCCGACATCACCGCGCTGGCCGGCACCGTGCCCGGCCTCAACGTCGAAAGCTCGAACGGCCGCGTTGCGCCGCGCTTCTACATCCGCGGCCTCGGCAACACCGATTTCGATCTTGCCGCCTCGCAGCCGGTTTCGGTCCTGCTCGACGACGTGGTGCTCGAGAACGTCACCCTCAAGAGCTTCCCGATTTTCGACGTCGAACGCGTCGAAGTGCTGCGCGGGCCGCAGGGCACGCTGTTCGGTCGCAACACGCCGGCCGGCCTCGTGAAGATCTCCTCCGTCAAGCCCAGCCAGGAAACCGCCGCCTCGGCCTCGATGAGCGTCGCCAACCTCGGCACCTTCGGGCTCAACGCCGCCGTCGGCGGTGCGCTCGCCAAGGACGTGCTCTCTGCGCGTGTCTCGGGCCAGTTCCAGAAGCGCGGCGACTGGATCAGCAACGGCACGACCGGCCGCGAGGATACGCTCGGCGGCTACGAGGATTTCGCGGTACGCGGCCAGCTGCTCTTCACCCCGGGCGAGCGCACCAGCATCCTCGCCTCGGTCAACTACCGTGACCTTGACGGCTCCTCGACCTTCTTCCGCGCCAACGTGCTCGGACGGACCACGGCCCAGCCGAACAACACCAACAAGCTCAACAACAATTACGACCGCGACACGGTGTTCTATGATGCCGGCGGCGGCAACATCGCCAAGTACGAACAGTTCGGCGCGACTCTGACCGCGAGCTACGAATTCGACGGCGCAACGCTGACCTCGATCACCAGCCACTGGACCAGCAAAGGCCGTAGCCGCGGCGACATCGACGGCGGCTTCGGCGCGGTGTTCCTGCCTGGCGGCGGCGGGCCGGGCCTGATCCCGTTCCCTTCGGACACGCAGGATTCGATCGATCTGAAGCAGACCACGCAGGAAGTGCGCCTCGCCTCGAACGGCGAAGGCCCGCTCAGCTGGCAGATCGGCGGCTTCTACTTCGACAGCGATTTCGACGTCACCACGGTCGGCTTCGACTTCCCGCCGCCGGTCACCGTCAACCACACCAACGAAGCCTGGGCGCTGTTCGGTCAGGCCTCGTACCAGCTCAACGAGACCCTGCGGGTCACCGGGGGCCTACGCTACACCGACGATCAGAAGGACTTCTTCGTCCGCTCGGGCGCAGCGCCCCAGCCGCGCAGTGTCGGTGACAGCCAGTTCGATTGGGACATCAGCATCTTCGCCGATCTTTCGGAGGATGCGAGCGTCTATGCCAAGGCGGCCAACTCGTTCCGCGGGCCGACCATCCAGGGCCGCGACGTCGCCTTCTTCTCGGCGCCCTCAACTGCCCGGTCGGAGAACATCACCTCCTACGAAGTCGGCTTCAAGACCGAGCTTGCGGATCGCCGGGTGCGCCTCAACGGCGCGGCCTATTACTACACCGTCGAAGATCCGCAGTTCACCGCGGTCGGCGGCACGGGCAACCTCGTGCGGCTGATCAACGCCAACAAGGGCACCGGCTGGGGCCTCGAATTCGACGGCGCGTTCAAGATCACGCCGGAGTTCCTCGTCACGCTCGGCGTTGCCTACAACAACACCGAAATCGAGGACGCGACGCTGGAAGTGGGCGCCTGCCGCCAGTGCACGATCACCGATCCGTTCCGCTCGGTGAACAACCCGGACGGCAGTGTCAGCCGCTTTGCCCGCATCGACGGCAATCCTTTCCCGAACGCACCCCGGTGGAGCGGCGACCTGACGGCGCGTTACGGCGTGCCGGTCGGGGATTCGGGCGAGTTCTTCGTCTTCACCGATTGGGTCTATCTCGGCCAGACCAACTTCCTGCTCTACACGAGTCGCGAGTTCAACGCCGGCAGCCGCTTCGAGGGCGGTCTGAAGGTCGGCTACACGGGCAACAACGGCCAGTGGGAAGTCGCCGCCTTCGCGCGCAACATCACGGGCGAGGACAATGTGCTCGGGGTGATCGATTTCAACAACAATACCGCCTTCGTGAACGATCCGCGCGTGATCGGCGCGATCTTCAGCGTTAAGTACTGAATCGGCATCGCAACCCCGGGAGGGGGAGTGGCCAATCAAGGGAAGGGCCGGCAGGAGGCGACCTGTCGGCCCTTTTTCTATGGCGTCGGGGCAGGCTTCTCCGGGACGACGACGAAAGCCACCGCCCCGCCGGGCACGAGGTATCGCAGCGCCGCCTGATGGATGTCCTCGGGGCTGATCGCCCTCGTGATCTCGGGCGCCGCCAGAAAGCGGTCGATCCGTTCAGGCTCGCTCTGGGCGCGGGCTGCGAGCGCCAGCCAGCCGCCGATGTCCTTCAGGTAGTTGTTGTATTCCTCGAGGTAGGGCTTGCGCGCGCGCTCGATCACATCCGGGTCGAGCGGCGCTGTCCTGAGGTCGGCGACCAGCGCTTCGATGGCGGCGCGGGTGGCTTCCACCTTGTCGGCGGCGACCGCGGCCTGAATCGTGAAGGTGCCGTAGCCGGGATAATAGTGGCTCAGGCTCGATCCGGCCGAGGGGGAATAAGCCTGCCCCAGCTTCTCGCGCAGCCGGTCGGTGAGTTCGAGCCGCACGATCCGGGCGAGGAGGTCGAGCCGCTGCGTCTCGGCCAGGTCGCGGTCGTCGGTGGTCGGCCAGACCCACTGGAGCAGCGCCTGATCGGGCTCGCCCTTGTGGGTGATGCGGTGCTCGCCGCGCGCGGCGGTGAAGCTGCGGCTGCGGTTGTCCGTCCGAGGGTTGAACGCGGCTTCGCGTGCCGGGAGGGCACCGAGCGTTGCGGCGACTGCGGCGATGGCCGCCTCCTCGTCCAGATCGCCGACCAGAGCGAGCTCGATCGCGCCGTGCGACAGGCGGTCGCCGATGGCGGACTTCAGCTTGGCGAAATCGAGCGCCATGTAGGCGTCCTTCGATTGCAGGCTGAAGCGCGGATCATTGTCTGACAGGATCGCGCCGCTCGCTGTGCCCAAGGCGCGTCCGGGGGTGGCATCGAGGGTGCTGAAGTAGTTCTCGATGCCCTTTCGGTAGCGTTCGACCCCCTCTTGCCGGTACCCAGGGTCGGTCAGAGTGGCCGTCAGCACCTGCAATTGCAGCATCAGATCGCGCGGCGTGGTGATCGCCGAGGCCGTGAAGGCATCGATGCTGCTCGCCAGTTCGAAGCTTACGCTGCGCCCGGCGAGCACGCTCGCCAGCTCGTCCTGACTGTGCTTGCCGAGCCCCCCGGCGGCGAGCGAGTCGGCGAGGGTGGTGGCGAGCGGCGCGTCGGGCGTGTTCATCAGGTCGCCCCCGTCGACCGCCAGCGCGAAGGCGACACGGTCCTTGCGCACGTCGGTATGCTTGAGCGTCAGGCGCAAGCCGTTGGCAAAGGTAATGAATCTGAAGCCGAGGCGCTGGTCGCGAAGGTCCGATGCCACCGTGCCCGCCGGGCCGAAGTCGCTATAGCCGAAGGCGAGCGGGCCTGTGTCGACGGGCGCCGCGATGGCCAGAGCCATGCCCTCGGCAAAGGCGGCCCGCAGCGCCGCCTCGCCGCCCTCGGGCGCGCTGCGGCCCTCGAAACGGATCAGCGGCTCGTCCAGCGGAGCGGCATCGGCGCGGAGCGCCTGCCATACCGCCTCGGGGGTAATTTCGGGCAGGAGCTGCTCGAAATCAGCGAGTTGCCACTCGGGCGTGGTCGGCACCCGTTCGTCGCTGACCAGCGCCAGCGCGGCGCCGACGAATACCGCGTTGTTGCGGGTGTCGGCCGCCTTCACCGCGTTCTCGAGCCCGGTGCGGATGTTGGCGAGCTGCTCGTCCACCTCGGCGCGGGTGAAGCCGAAAGCGAGCGCCTGACGGACCTCGCGCACCGCGGCGAGCACCCCCGGTCGCCACGCGCCGTCGGCGCTGTTGACGGCGAGGCTGGTGATGCGCGCTTCCTCGAAGATGTCGCCCGAACTGAACCCCGCCGACTTGAACGGCGCATCGGCGCCCCGCGCGAGGCGGGCGAGGCGGCGATTGAGGATCGCGTATCCGATCCCCTGAAGCCGCGCCTTGTGGCGGTTGGCGACTGTGTCCGGCTCGTCGCGCCACGGAGCGAGGCGGCTGATGGTGACGCTTTCGGGAAGCGCCGGATCGAGGTGGATGTCGGTCAGCCCCTTGCGGCTCACGTCGATCGGCCCGGCCTCGGGCTCGGTCGGGACGGGGCCGCTCCGCCAGTCGGAAAAGCGGGCGCGGATCGCCGCCTCGACCACCTCGACAGGATAGTCGCCGACCACCACCAGCACCGTATTCGCCGGCACGTAAGCGCGATTGTAGAGCGCGCGGATCTGTGCCGCGGTCGCGCCCTCGAGCACGTCCAAGGTGCCGATCGGGAGGCGCTGCGCATAACGCGCGCCGGGTGCCAGAAAGGCGACGTTGTCTTCGAAGTTGCGCTGCTGGTAGCCCGCCCGGTCGCGCCGCTCGGCGAGCACCACGCCGCGCTCGCTGGCGACGGCGTCCTCCGAGAGGGTCAGCTCGCTCGCAGTCTCGCGCATCAGCTTGAGCGCAGTGCCGAGCAGGGCCTCGTCATTGCGCGGCAGGTTGAGCATGTAGGTGATGTTCTCGAATCCGGTCGAAGCGTTGGTGTCCGCGCCGAAGGCGAGCCCCTCGCGTTCGAGGAGCTTGATCATCTCGCCCTCGGGAATGCCTGTCGAGCCATTGAAGGCCATGTGCTCCAGAAAGTGCGAGAGCCCGCGCTCAGAGTCGGCTTCCTCGAGCGCGCCCGAACCGATCCGCATGCGCACCAGCGCCGTTCCGGCGGGCGTGGCGTTGCGGCGGATGATGTAGCGCAGGCCATTGTCGAGTTGGCCGAAGGTGTAGCCGGGATCGACCGGAACGTCGCTCGCCGCGAAAGCCCAGACCGGCGCGGGCGCCTCGGCGTGCGCTTCGGTTGCCGGTGCCTCCTGCGCGACGATAGGCGAGGGCAGGGCCAACGCCAGCGCGAGGCTCGCGGCCAGCGCACGCAGGCGGATCAGGGGAAGAGCGTTTGGTCGCATGGGCTTACGCAATCGACCTTAGGCCCTGAATTGAAGCTGACAGCCTACTTCTTGAGGGGTGGCGGCCCGCGCAGGCGCGAGCGCGCATGCGACAGGTCGAAGACCTCGCCCGGGCCGTTGTCCTCGCCATTGAGCAGGCCGAGGCGGCGGGCGACCTCGCGGTAGGCCTCTTCCTCGCCGCCGAGATCGCGGCGGAAGCGGTCCTTGTCGAGCTTCTCGCCGGTGGTCATGTCCCACAGCCGGCAGCCATCGGGGCTGATCTCGTCGGCGAGGATCACGCGGCTGTAATCGCCGTCGTAGAGCCGCCCGAACTCGAGCTTGAAGTCGACCAGCCGGATATCGATGGCGGCGAACATGCCGCACAGGAAATCGTTGATGCGGATCGCCATCGAGGAGATGTCGTGCATCTCCTCGTTCGAGGCCCAGTTGAAGCAGGCAATGTGCTCTTCGGCCACCAGCGGATCGCCGAGCGCGTCGTCCTTGTAGTAATATTCGATGAGGGTGTGCGGCAGCGGCTCGCCCTCCTCGATCCCGAGGCGCTTGCTGATGGAGCCTGCGGCGACATTGCGCAGCACCACTTCCAGGGGAATGATGTCGACCTGGCGGATCAGCTGCTCGCGCATGTTGAGGCGGCGGATGAAGTGGGTCGGTATGCCGATATGGGCGAGGCGGGTGAAGACGTGCTCGCTGATGCGATTGTTGATCACGCCCTTGCCGTTGATCGTGCCCTTCTTCTCGGCGTTGAAGGCGGTCGCGTCGTCCTTGAAATACTGGATCAGCGTGCCCGGCTCCGGACCCTCGTAGAGGATCTTGGCCTTGCCTTCGTAAAGCTTGGTGCGGCGGGACATCAGGTCGGCACTCCCCATCTCGCCTTTTCGGCGTTCAGCGAATGGTGCCCGGGGGCGGATTTGAACCACCGACACGCGGATTTTCAATCCGCTGCTCTACCCCTGAGCTAC
>JAIYAM010000012.1 GCA_027489065.1 Erythrobacteraceae bacterium
CGGAAGATATGCAGGTAGATCACGATGAAGAAGAAGCTCGCCCCGTTGGCGTGGGCGTAGCGCAGCATCCAGCCGTAGTTCACGTCGCGCATGATGTGCTCGACCGTCGCGAAGGCGACGAGGCCGTTCGCCGCATAGTGCATCGCGAGCACCACGCCGGTGACGATCTGCACCACGAGGAAGAAGCCGGCGAGAACGCCGAAGTTCCACATGTAGTTGAGGTTGCGCGGCACCGGATAACCGGCCCCGACCGCGTTGTAGACGAGCCGCGGAAGCGGCAATTTCTCGTCAAGCCACTTGGTGAAAGTGGACTGCGGTTCGTACTGCTTGGCCCAGGCGAAACTCATGGCGTTCTCTCGGCTTGATCGATGTGAAGGGTCGGTCGGTTATCGTTATGGCGTAGATACGCAGGCTCAGCCCACACGGACGACCGTGTCGGACTTGAACGTGTAATCCGGAACATGAAGGTTCTTCGGCGCCGGGCCTTTGCGGATGCGCGCCGCGACGTCGTAGTGCGAACCGTGACAGGGGCAGAAGTAGCCGCCGAAGTCGCCGCGGTTCTCGCCTTCGGCCGCACCCAGCGGCACGCAGCCGAGGTGGGTGCAGACGCCCATCGTGATCAGCATGTCCTCATGCCCGGGCTTGGTCCGCTCGGCGAGGGTCTGCGGATCGCGCAGCGAGCCCACGTCGACCTTGTTGGCTTCCTCGATCTCGGCAGGCGTCAACCGGCGCACGAACAGCGGCTGCTTGCGGAAGGTCGCCTTGATCGCCTGGCCGGCCTGAATGGCGCTGACGTCGATTTCCGTGCTGCTCGCGGCGAGCACGTCCTGCGAGGGCGACATCTGGCTGATCAGCGGCAGCAGCACCGAGGCCCCGCCGACGCCCGCGGTGCTCAGGGCCGCGATGTGGATCCAGTCACGGCGGCGCACGCCTTCGTCGGTGGTCAGGTCTGTGGTAGCGGCCGGTTCAGTAGCCATTTCGTCTTACCCTGCTCGTTTTGCCGCGCCGGAAAAGGCCTGCGCGGCGTGTGTTCCAGTGGTGGGGCACGCGGCCCCGTTCCGATCCGTCGATTGGTCCCCGCTTCGTGTCAGCGGCCGCCATGCGGCACACCTGGCTCGAAACTCGGAGGCGCAATTAACGGCAATCCAGCGAAAATCCAACCTCGTTTTAAGCAAGCCACGTTCTCACCCGTGCAAGGCGGTCTCAGGGCAGCGCGATCATGCTGATCTGGCGGCCATAATTCGCCTCGCCCGCCTGCGTGGCGCGCCGATGGGAGTGGTAACGCGCGACATGAGAGAATGTATCCCGCTGCGTATCCGCAATTTTGCTAAGTCCCGCCGTCGCGAGCCGGGCGAGGATGAATCCGGGCAGATCGAAGTGCCAGCGCTGCGTGCCTTCGCGTTCCGGCGCAGGGGCGAAAAAGCGCGCCGCCTCTTCCGGGAAGCGGGCGTGGAAAGGGGCGTCGACCTCGTAGCTGCCTTGCGCGATCGTCGGCCCGAGGACCGCCGCGATGGAGCCGCGCCGCGCGCCCAGCGCCTCCATTGCCGCGATGGTGTTCTCGAGCACGCCATCGACCGCGCCGCGCCACCCGGCATGGGCCGCGCCCACCACCCCGGCCTCGGGGTCGGCGAACAGGATCGGACCGCAATCGGCCGTCACGATCCCGAGCACGACACCCGGCGTCGCGGTCACCACCGCATCGCCGACCGGACGAGCCTCGGCTGCGTCGGCCCATGCCGCTTCGACCGTGACGACATCCGGCGAATGCACCTGATGGGGCGCGGCAAGCTTGCCGCCGGACAGGATCGCCTCCGCCGCGGCAGCCCTGAGCGCGCGCACTTCGGCCCCGTCGCCCGGCCCGCCGAACCCGAACTGGTGCGCACCGCCCGCGCTGCCGAAGAAGCCGTGCGGCACGCCAGCCAGCAGCGCGTGGGTCTCGACCTGGAAGTCCACCGGATCAGCCCTCCAGCGAGCGGCTGACCTGCTCGAAGGTGTCGCGGGAGAGGTTGCCTGCCGCGAGAATACGCTCGAGCTCGGCCTTCATCAGCGCGGCCCGGACCGGCTCGATACGCCGCCAGCGACCCAGCGCGGGGACGAATCGCGCTGCGGTTTGCGGGTTGATCGGATCGAGCGCGAGGATGACATCGGCGACCATCCGGTAACCTTCCCCGCTCTCCGCGTGGAAGCCCTTGGGATTGCCCGCGAAGGCCATGTGCAGCGAGCGCACCCGGTTGGGGTTCCGGAGGGTGAAATCGGGGTGCTCGGCCAGCTTGCGGACCTGTGCGATCACGTCGGGGTGGAGCGAGAGCGCCTGCAGCGTGAACCACTTGTCGACGACCAGCGCGTTGTCCTTGTAACGCTCGTAGAAGGCCGCAAGCCGCTCTTCGCGGGCGCGCGTGTCGAGCCCGCAGAGCACCATCAGCGCGCCCTGACGGTCGGTCATGTTGTCGGCCGCATCGTACTGCGCCGCCGCAAGCTCGGCCGCCCGCGAAGGGTCTGCCGCAGCGATGAAGCCCAAGGCAATGGTCTTCACCTTGCGCGCCCCGCGTCCCGCCGGATCATCGAGCCCGGTGCCCGAAGCCCGCGCGTGAAGCGCAGTGAGCTCGCCCGCCAGCTCCGTGCCGATCGCGGCCTTCAGCCCTTCGCGCGCAGCATGGATCGCGCCCGGATCGGCCTTGCGGTCGCCTGTTGCCATCGACTCGAAAAGGTAAGTCTCGGACGGCAGCACCATCAACTCGCCGCGCATCGCGTCTTCGAGAGCGTTGTCGGAAAGGCTCGCGCGGAAGGCACCGACGATCGCCGCCTGCCCGGCAGCCCGCACCTCGGGGGAGAGCGTGCCGCTCGCGGTGCCGACGAGGTGGCTGACGGCGAGCTCCTGCAATGCTTCCGACCGCGCGAAGGGATCGTCGTCATGCGCGGCGAGGAACACGAGGTCCTCGCGCGACAGATCGCGTTCGATCACCACCGGGGCGGTGAAGCCGCGGTTGATCGAGATCACGGGATTGGGCCCGGCGAGCGGAATGTCGAAGGTCTGCTGCTCCTGTTCGAGCACCACCAGCTGCTCCTCGCCCAGCGCCCCTCCGCGCGAGTGCACCGCGATCCTGAGCGGAATCGGCATCGGCAGCTTGTCGGGCTGGCCGGGGGTCGGCGGCACGGTCTGCTTCAGCGTGAGGCGCAGGGTGTCGCCTTCGACCGCCTGAGACACCGCCACCCGCGGCGTGCCCGCCTGCGCGTACCAGCGGCGGAAGCGGGTGAGGTCGATCTTCGCCCCCTCCTCGATCGCCTTGACGAAATCCTCGCAGGTCGCAGCCTCGCCGTCATGGCGGTCGAAATAGAGGTCGGTGCCTGCCCGGAAGCGTTCGGCGCCCACCATCGAGCGCATCATGCGGATCACTTCGGCGCCCTTGTTGTAGACGGTCGCGGTGTAGAAGTTGCTGATCTCGCGGTAGGAATCGGGCCGGATCGGGTGGGCGAGCGGGCCTGCGTCCTCGGGGAACTGCGCCGCGCGCAGGATGCGCACGTCCTCGATCCGCTTGACCGCCTCGCCGCGCATATCCTGCGAGAAGAGCTGGTCGCGCAGCACGGTGAAGCCCTCCTTCAAGGAGAGCTGGAACCAGTCGCGGCAGGTCACGCGGTTGCCCGACCAGTTGTGGAAATATTCGTGCGCGATCACGCCTTCGACCGCGTCGAAATCCGCGTCCGTGGCCGTGTCGGGATCGGCGAGCACGTACTTCGTGTTGAAGACGTTGAGCCCCTTGTTCTCCATCGCCCCCATGTTGAAGTCGGAGACGGCGACGATGTTGTAGAGATCGAGGTCGTATTCGCGCCCGAACACCTCCTCGTCCCACTGCATGGAGCGGTGCAAGGATTCCAAGGCGTGGTCGGTCCGCGCGAGGTCTTCAGGCCGGACCCAGACGTTGCACTCGATAACGCGGCCCGAGCGGGTGGTAAAGGGCTTCGAGTTCGCCACCAGATCGCCCGCCACCAGCGCGAAGAGGTAGGAGGGCTTGGGCCACGGATCGTGCCACTCGGCCCAGTGGGTGCCGTTCTCGCCTTCGCCCTCGGCAGTGCGGTTGCCGTTGCACAGCAGGATCGGGAAGAGCGCCTTGTCGGCCTCCATCCGCACCGCATAGGTCGACAGCACGTCGGGGCGATCGGGGAAGAAGGTGATGCGGCGGAAGCCCTCGGATTCGCACTGGGTGCAGAGCATCCCGTTCGAGGCATAGAGGCCCATCAGCTGGGTGTTGGCCGAAGGGTCGATGGTGGTGACGACCTCGACGGTGTGCCTGTCGCCGGGCAGGTCGAGGACGAGGTCGGGGCCGTCCATCCGGTATTCCGCAGGCGCGCCGTCGACGGTCACGCTTTCAGCCTTGAGGCTGTCGCCGTCGAGGCGCAGTTCGGCCGAGGGTTCGGCGGCAGGGTTGCGCTCCACGGCGAGCGTTGCCGTGACGCGGGTCCGCTCCAGCCCGAGGCGGAAATCGAGGCTGATGGTCGGAACGGCCCAGGGAAACGGCTTGTAATCCTCGCGGCGGATCACCGGCGGCTCGTGCGGGGTGGGCGCGGCGTCAGCAAGTTCGGGGTTGCCGTCGGGCGTGGTGGGGGTGGTTGCGATGTCCATGGCGGCCGATTTAGGTTGATTCGGGCGGGCGTCCAATGGTTAGCTTGGAACCATGGGGAAATTGCTGATCTTCGGCCTCGGATACACCGCAAGCCGCATCGCCGCCGAGCTGCGCACCCGCGGCTGGGACGTGCGCGCAACGGGGAGCGCGGGCGACCTCCCCTTCGCCGACCGCGCTGCGGTGGCCGCGGCGCTGGATGAGGCCACGCATATCCTCTCCTCCGTTCCGCCCGAGCGTGCCGGGGGCGATCCGGTGCTGGAGACCTATGGCGCGGCGCTCGAAGGCAAGGCGCTGTTCTACCTCTCCTCGACCGGCGTCTACGGCGACCGGCAGGGGGCCTGGGTGGACGAGGCTACGCCCACCATCGCGCAATCCGGAGAAGGCCGCCGCAACGCCCGCGCCGACGCCGACCTCGCGTGGCTGGACATGGGCGCGCGGGTGTTCCGGCTGCCGGGGATCTACGGGCCGGGGCGCAGTGCGCTCGACCGGGTCAGGGAGGGCAAGGCGCGGCGGATCGACTTGCCCGATCAGGTGTTCAGCCGCGTCCATGTCGAGGACATCGCCAGCGGCGTGATTGCGGCTCTTGAGCGGGGCGCGCCCGCTGGCGCCTACAACCTCGGCGACGACCTGCCGTGCAGCGGCAACGAGGTCACCGAACACGCCTGCCGGTTGCTCGGGCTGGAGCCCCCGCCGCTGGAGTCGCTGGAGGAGGCCAACCTCTCGGAAATGGCGCGCGGCTTCTACATGGAGAACCGCCGCGTCGCGAATGGCAAGGCCAAGCGGGTGCTGGGGTGGGTGCCGCGGTATCCGACATACGTGGAAGGGCTCGCGAGCCTCCTCTAGTTCGTCATTGCGAGCCGCAGGCGAAGCAATCCATGGCCTGCCGCTGAAAACAGTCGCACCGTCGGTCGATGGATTGCCGCGTCGCCTTCGGCTCCTCGCAATGACGAGGGGGCTAACGCCGCAAAGCGCCCGACTGCTGCACCTGCACAGCCTTCACCCGCCGCGCCCGCAGCGCCAGACCCATGCCCAGCAGTGCCAAACCCATGCCGCTCGCCGAAAGCGCGTCCCACTTGAACCCTTCGAACAGGGTCGAGAGCAGCATCGCGACGCACACCGTGACGATCCCGTTATAGGCGGTCTTCCCCGCCCCGATCTCGCGCACCAGATTGTAGTGGAGCGGGAAGGTCACCACCGATCCGATAATCGCCAGATAGGCCGTGCCCGCCCAGAACTGCCATCCGGTCGGGATCGCGGGCGGCCCGAGCGTCACCAGCGCATAGGCAAAGTCGAACGTCGTCCCGTAAATCATCGCCCAGGCGAGCAGGCTCACCATCGGCACGCCGCGCCCGGTGGGGTTGGCCTGCACCACGTTGGCGATCGAGGCGGCGAGCATCCCGCCGATGGCGAGCACGATGCCCAGCCCCACGTCACCGCCGAGCGGCGCGGCGTTCCATTCGTGGACCAGCAGCAGCGCCACCCCGGTGATCGCCACGAGGCTCCCGCCGATGAAGCCGCCCTGCACCTTTTCGCCGATCACCACCCGCGCGAAGATCGCATTGGGCACCATCAGCAGCGCGAACATCACCGCGACGATGCCGGAGGTGATGTGACTTTCGGCATGGTAGACGAACAGGAAGTTGCCCGAGAATTGCGCGATCCCGACGCCGAGCGCGAGCAGGTGTTCCTTGGCGTTCAGGCGCAGGCGGTTGCCCATGATCATGGCCAGCGCGAACATCGCCGGCGTCGCCAGCATGAAGCGGAAGAACACGCCCCAGGCGGCGGGCACGCCGGAAATCTGCCCGGTGATGACGAACCAGGTCGAGCCCCAGATGGTCCCCGTCAGCATGAAGGGGATCAGCACCTTCGGGCTGAGCATCGCCGGCGCGGAAGCTTCGCTCATAGCGCGGCGATCGCCTTGCCGAGGGCCTGCGCATCTTCCTCGCGGGTATTCCACGCGGTGACGAAGCGCGCGGATTCGGCACCCCAGTCGTAGAAGGCGAAGTCCTGCGCCCGCAATGCCGCGCGCTCCGCTTCGGTCAGGCGCACGAAGAGCTCGTTGGCCTCGACGGGCTCGAGCAGCCGCTCCCCGCAGCCCGCCGCGACTTCCTGCGCCGCCGCATTGGCGTGCGCGGCGTTGGCGAGCCACAGGTCGCCATCGAGCATCGCGAGGAGCTGCGCGGCGAGATAGCGCCCCTTGCATTGCAGGTGCCCGGCGCGCTTGCGGCGGTAGCGGACTTGCCAAGCGCGCTCGGGGTCGAACAGCACCACGGCTTCCGCCCCCATTCCGCCGTTCTTGATGAAGCCGAAGGCGAGGCTGTCGACCGGGCCACTCGCGCTGCGCGCCGCATCCTCGGCCGAACCGCCGAGGAAGGCCGCAGCATTGGCGAAGCGCGCGCCGTCCATGTGCAGGCCGAGCTTGCGGCGCTTCGCGAAGGCCCCGAGCGCCGCCAACTCGTCCGGCGCATAGGTGCGCCCGTATTCGCTGGCCTGCGTGATCGCGATGGCGTGGGGCTGGACCTGATGGACGTCGTTGCGGATCGGGTCGATCAGCGCCGCGATGCCCTCAGGAGTGAGCTTCGCGCCCTCGCCCTCGGCGTGCATCAGCTTGGCGCCATGGAGGTAGAAGCCGGGCGCCCCGCCCTCGTCGACCTCGATATGCGCCTCGCGGTGGCACACCACCCCGCCATGCGGCGCGCACATGGTGGCAAGCGCGAGGCAGTTTGCCGCCGTCCCCGTCGCCACCCACAGCGCCGCACACTCGCGCCCGAACAGCGCGGTGAAGCGCGCATCGAGCTCGGCCGAGAGGCGGTCCCCGTCGTACGGGTTGTCCGGCTCGTCGGCGGCGCGCATCGCCTCCCACAGCTTGGGGTGGACGGCGGCGGCGTTGTCCGACAGGAAGGGCTTCGACAGGGTCATGGGCCCAAGCCTCTAGCCGCACATTCCGGCGTGACAAGCGGGAGCAGACGATCATGAGCGACGAAAACGCGAAGGTGACGATCACCCACCACGTGCAGGGGACCGGCGGACGCTATGTCGCCGCGGTCGAGGGCGAGGTGGAGCAGGGCTATCTCGAGTGGGAAGCCGGCGGGGAGCAGGGCGGCAAGGAAGTGCGCATCGCCGCGCACACCATCGTGCCCCGCGCCATCGGCGGGCGCGGCGTGGCGGGCGCGCTGGTCGAGCGGCTGATCGAGGATGCCGAGCGGCAGGATTTCCTGATCCGCCCCGATTGCTCCTACGTTGCCAAGAAGTTTGCCGACAACCCCGACTGGGCGGCACTTAAAGCCTGATCCTCACCCTCGGCGCCCGGCGCGTCGAGCCGCGAGTAATCGGTCGCGGCGATGGTTTCGAGCACTGCGGCACGCAGGGAGCGGGCCTCGTCGATGGGCACGCCGTGCATCGCGAACTGCCCGCCCGCGAGCCCGAGGTTCACCGTCGCATAGCCGCGCCTCTGCGCCAGCGGGCCTTGCCAGATCTCGACCGAGTGGAGCTTCAATCGCGTCGCGATAGCCTGCGTCGGCGAGAGGAAGCCGTGGCTGGCATAGACGTAGGTCGCATCGATCGCGTGCCTCCGGAACTCCCACGCATAGAGGTTCACTCCCGCCCCGAGCACCGCCAGCCCGATCGGGATGAGGAACAGGCCGAAAGGCAGGAATATCGCCATCGCGATGGTCGGGATGACGAAGATCGCGGCGTCGAGAAGGATCTTGTCGGTGCGCTGGCGCTTGCTGGCACGGTGCCAGGTGGTGGAGGCATCGGGGAGACGGAAGCCCGCGGCCGCCGCGATCCGCGCGATCTCGTCAGCCTTCGCGAAAGGCGCGACCACATGGCTTTCGCCTTCCGCATCCTGCGCGAGGCTGACGAAGCTCAGGGATTGCCAGCCGAAGCGGTAGCGGACGAGACCGGTGCCGATCACCAGCCCCTGCACGCGGTGGGCGGGCATCACCACGTCGGTGCGCGTCAGCAGCCCGCGCTGGCGCCGGAAGCCGCGTGCGCTCCGGGTCAGGATGAAGCCCCAGTCGCGCAGCACCGTGCGGGCGACGCCGGTGACGACGCCGATCACCGCGAGGCCGATCAGCCCGGCCACCGCGCCCAAGACTTGCGCATAGGGGCCGATATTGGCGACCGCCGCGCCTTCCTCCGCGAGCCAGCGGCGCCACAGGTCGACGTCCCAGATGTCGATCGAGGTGACGTTGTCGGCATATTGCAGCAAGCCGCCGAGCACCGCGAAGACCGCGAGCGAGAACTCGAACAGGCCGAAGGTGAAGAGGCGGCCGGGGGTGAGGGCGTAGAGCACATCGCCCTCTTCCTCCGGTGCGGTGGCAGCGCCGGGATGGGCAGCGCCGGGCGCCGCCTGTTCCTCGTCGCGGCGCTCGCGCACCAGCCGGCGCAGCGCCTCGCCTTGCGCGGCGGTGAGATACTGGAGCGCGAGGTCCTCGCCCCCGCCCGCGCCGGTCTCGAACTTGACCGCGACGAGGCCGAAGATGCGCGGCAGGAGGCTCGCCTCGAGGCTCACGTCCTGGATGCGCTCGTAGGGCACCGAACGCGCCGCGCGGCTCAGCAGCCCGCTTTCGACGCGGATGTCCTGATCGCCGATGGTGTAGGTGAGCCGCCGCCACTTCACGAAGGCGACGCCCGTGCCGATCACCGCCGCAGCGGCGAAGACGCCGATCGCGAGCCAGAACCGCTCGCCCCCGCCGACCCCGGAAAAGGCGATCGCCGCCGCCGAAATGATCGCGCCGCGCACGGTAGCGAGCGCGCCGAGCGCGACACTGAGCGGCGCGGTGCGCTGCGGCTCGTTCACTCCCTGCAACTCACAGGCTCTCGCGGCGGATATGGGCGCGGATCGTCTCGCGCATCTCGCGCGCCAGTTCCTCGCCGAGACCGGGGAGCGCGACGCTGGCATTGTGGTTGCCCGCCGTGTGCAGGGTCAGCGTGGCGATGCCGAAGAACCTCTCGAGCGGGCCCTGGTCGACATCGATGTGCTGAACCCGGCCGAAGGGCACCACCGTGTCCGAGCGGAACAACAGCCCGCGCACCACCCGCAGCCGGTCGGCGCTCATCTGGTAGCCGCGCGCGCCATAGCGGCGGGCGGGGATGCGCAGGATCAGCAGAATCGCGATCAGCAGCACCGACCCGGCGATGATGCCGGAGGGAATCAGCGCCTCCTCGCGGTTGACCAGCTCCAGCACCAGCGCGGCGATCAGGAACGGGATCGCCATCAGCGTCGTGCGCACCCTCAGCGCATGGGCGTAATTGGGGTGGAGTTTCGTCAGCTCGCCCTCTTGCGCGATGGGCAGGGCGGCGGCGTCGAGGGCGGGCGCATGGTCCATGGGTGCCTTAGTGGCGCAATACAGCGGCCCCGCGCAAGCGATTTTCCCCCGGAGCCTAGCGGATTTATGAGGGCGACCTCGCGCGCCCTCGCCCCTAGAACCGACCGCAAATCAGATGGGAGAGACGATCATGACCACGCTCCATTCCAGCCTCGGCCCCAATCCGCGCCTCGTGCGCATGTTCATGACCGAAAAAGGCCTGGTCGAAGGCCGCGACTTCACCCGCGTGCATTACGACATCATTTCGGGCCAGAACCGGCAGGACGCAGGCTATGTCGCCAAGAACCCGATGGGCGCCACTCCGACGCTGGAACTGGATGACGGCACCTGCCTCACCGAAAGCTGGCCGATCTGCGAATATGTCGAGGAGCTGCATCCTGCGCCCAACCTCTTCGGCACCACGCCGCTGGAACGCGCGACAGTGCGCAAGTGGACGCGCCTGTTCGATCAGGAGGTCGTCGTGCCAATGACCATGGGCTTCCGCGCCACCATCGGCCGGCCGATGTTCGAACCCCGCATGACCGTGCTTTCGCAAAGCGCAGGCGCGGAGATCTTTGCCATGGCGGACGAGAAGTGGCGGCTGTTCGACGGTTTCCTCGGCGACAGCGACCACATCGCGCTGGGGCGCTTCACCTTCGCCGACCTCCTGATCTTCGCCTTCGCCCATTTCGGCTTCACGATAGGCTGGAAACTGCCCGAGGGGACCGACAACCTCGCGCGCTTCGTTGCCACGCATGACCAGCGGCCCTGCGCTGGCGTGTGGAAAGAGGCCGAGTAGTGCCTGACCTGTCGGGCAAGGTCGCGATCGTCACCGGCTGCGCGAGCGGCATCGGGGCGGCGACAGTGCGGCGCTTCGTCGCCGACGGGGCGCAGGTGCTGGGCACCGATCTCGATGCGGTGCGCGGGCAGGCGCTGTGCGACGAGGCGGGCGCGATGTTCGCGGTGCAGGACGTGTCCGACCGGGCGCTGTGGCCGCAGATCGTCGCCCGCGCGGTGGAGGCCTTCGGGCGGCTCGACATTCTGGTCAACAATGCCGGTATGGTCTCAGGGTTCGGGATCGGCGATCTCGACGACGAGGCGATGTTCGCGGCGTGGGACAAGGTGCTGGCCGTCAACCTCACCGGCACGATGGCGGGCTGCCGTGCGGCCATCGCGGCGATGCGCGACAACCCCGGCGGCGCAAAAGGCGCGATCGTCAATATCGCCTCGACCACGGCCATCGCCCCGCTGCCAACCGACGTTGGCTATTCGGCGAGCAAGGGCGCGGTGCGTGTGCTGTCGAAGTCGGTCGCGACGTGGTGTGCCAAGGCGGGGCTGAACATTCGCTGCAACACCGTGATCCCCGGGGCGACGCATACCGGCATTCTCGATGCCGCCGAGGTGACGATGCCGGGGCTGATGGCCGCGGTGGCGAAGACCTCGCCGCTGAACCGCCTTGCCGATCCTGCCGAGACGGCGGCGGCGATTGCCTTCCTCGCCAGCGACGAGTGCCCCTTCATGACCGGCGCGGAGATGCTGGTCGACGGCGCGGCGATGGCGATCCACCCCGGTTTTTAGGCCGGGTTTCTAACCGCCGCGCATCTTCTCCAGATAGCCGCTCGGCCCCATCTGCGCCGCCGTCCACGCGAAGATCGCGAGGCTCACCACGCCCGAAGCGAGGCACACCCCGAACACCGCCACCGCCAGCGCTGGCCCCCCGTAGCTCGCCGCAAGGTTGTCGCTCAAGGCTCCGATCACGCCGAGGCCCAGCGTCTGGCCGATGAGGTTGTTGAAGAACAGCGCGATCGCCACGGCAAAGCCCCGGCTCGCCGGTTCGACCGCCGCCTGCACGCCCGAGAGGATTCCCGCCTGGCTGGCGACATAGATCGCATAGGCTACCCCGAACCAGCCGAGGAACGCGCCGAAGTCGCTCGAGGTGAGGCTCAAAGCCAGCGGGGCGACGCAGCCGAGGCTCACCAGACCCGGCAGCCACGCCCGCCAGCGTTCGTCCCTGCGGGTCAGCCACTGGGTCACATAGCCGCCGAGGATCGGGCCCGGGATGCCGCCGAGGAAGAAGGTGAAGCCGAGATAGAGGCCGACGTCCCCTGTCGAGATCGGGAAGGTCCGCAGCATCACCGCCGCCATCCAGAAGGCGAGACCGTAGCCGATCATGATCTGCACCGCCCAGCCCAGCGCCAGCCCCATGAACACGCGGTTGGTGAGCAGGCTGCGGATCGTCTGGCCCAGCGGCAGTTGCGTCATGTCCGTGCCCGCCGGGGCATAGCGCCCGCGCAAGGGCTCGCGCACGGTGAAATAGATGACTGCGCCCAGCAGCAACCCCGGCAGGCCCATCAGCACGAAGGCCCAGCGCCAGTTGAACATCTCGGCAAGCTGGCCGCCGATGATCAGGCCGCCGGCCGTCCCCATGCTCGCCCCGATGGTGAGGTAGCCCATCGCCTTGGCGAGTTCTCCGCGGGTGAAGTAGTCGGCCACAACGCTCTGCGAGGAGGGGCCGGAGCAGCCCTCGCCCACGCCGACACCGGTGCGGGCGAGGAACAGCGTCCAGAAGCCCGTCGCCAGCCCGCAGGCGGCGGTCATGAGACTCCAGAACGCGATTGCCGCCGCAACGATGTTCTTGCGGGTCGAGCGGTCCGCAATCCGCGCTGCGGGAAAGCCCGCCAGCACGTAGATCAGCGAGAAGGCGAGACCGCCCAGCAGGCCGAGCTGGAGGTCGGACAGATCGAACTCGGCCTTGATGTCCTGCACCAGAATGCCGAACACCAGCCGGTCGGCGACGCTGAAGGCGCTCGTCAGCGTCAGCAGGCCGAGCACGTACCAGCGATACGCGCCGGGCTGATCGCCGGGCTGATCGTCGGTGGCGACGCCCTCAGTGATGGGGGCGCGCGTAGAGGCCATTGTCCACCGGGATCGTCAGACCATTGAGGAAGCGCGCCTCGTCGGACGCGAGGAACAACACGCAGCCCGCGACATCCTTGGGATGGCCCAGTGCATTGGCGTCGAGCGGGCCTTCGGGGATCTCCATCGGCGCGGTGCCGCCCCGGCCGGAAATGCCCATCACCATCGGCGTCTCGATCCCGCCCGGCGCGAGCGCGTTGACGCGGATGCCGTAGCCCTTGTCCTGGAAGTCCATCGCCAGCGCGCGGGTCATCCCCGCGATCGCCGACTTGGCGGCGGCGTAGGCTGGGATGTTGCCATAGCCCAGCAGCGCCGCGGTCGAGGCCATGTTGATGATCGAGGAACCGCCCCCGCCGACGACCTTGTGGCGGTGCTTCATCAGCGGCAGCGCGTGCTTGCAGCCGAAGAAGGTGCCCATCACGTGGATGTCCATGTGCAGGCGGAAATGCGCGGTCGAGCAGTCCTCGATGCTCTCGAAGATGACGTTGCCGGCATTGTTGACGAGGATGTCGAGCCCGCCGTGGCGTTCTTCGACGGCGCGGATCACCTCGGCCCACTGGTCCTCTTGCGTCACGTCCAGCGCCAGCGCGTCGCCACCGATGGCGTCTGCGACCTGATGCGCCAGCTCGGCATCGCGATCGGTGACGATCACCTTGGCCCCTTCGCGCGCGAGCGCCTCGCAATCGGCCTTCCCCAGACCCATCGCCCCGCCTGTCACGAGCGCAACCTTGCCCGCTACCCGTCCCGCCATGCTGCTCTCTCCCAAAAGCTTGTGTTTATGAGGCCAGCCTATCGGGCGGCCTCACGCAAACCACTGTCGAAAGCGCGAGGACGCTGCGGATCAAGGGCCATGTATCCTCGCGCACCGAGGGAGTGGCGAGCATGATGGATGCAAGCGAAGTCGCGCAGCTGAAGGCGCTGATGGAGTGGGAGGGCCGCCGCACCGCGCCGCCGCAAGGCTTCCCGGCGCTCCCCGACATGCCCGCCGGGCGCTACACCTCGCCGGAATACTTCGCGCTCGAACAGCAGCACGTGTTCCGCAAGTCTTGGCTGTTCGCCGGGCACATGGACGAGATCCCCGAGCCGGGGTGCTGGATGCGCTGGCACAATGCGGGCGATCCGATCGTCATCGTGCACGGCATGGACGGGGTGGTGCGCGCCTTCCACAACACCTGCCGCCACAGGGGCGCACCGGTCGTGACCGAGGACCGCGGCAAATCCTCGCGCCTGATGTGCGGCTATCACAACTGGACCTACAAGACCGACGGCAGCCTCGTGGGCGTGCCCGAGCGGCGCGACTTCCCGGCCGATTTCGACATGAGCTGCCGGGGGCTGCTGCCGGTCAGGTGCGAGCTGTTCGGCAAGGTGATCTTCGTCAACTTCGACCTGGAGGCGATTTCGCTCATCGACTGGCTCGGGCCGATCGCGCGCGAGTGGGAGGAGTTCGCCTTCGACCGCATCAGGCTCGCCGCGCGGCACTCTTTCGAGCTGAACTGCAACTGGAAGGTCGCGATGGAGGCCAACATGGAGGTCTACCATGTGCCCTTCATCCACCCCACCACGGTCGCCCCGCTGGTCGACAGCAGCCGCAACCTCAACACCATGTATCCCAACGGCCACGCCCGGATGCTCGCCCCGCCGCCGCGCACGACCGACCGCGAGCACGTGCGCGCCATCGACTCTCCGCCCGGCTGGCAGCAGATCGAAAGCGTGGGCGAATTGGGGCGCACCTGCACGCAGAGCTACACGCTGTTCCCCAACTGGGTCTCGCCGCTGTCGAACTACTTCGTGCCGCCGCTGATCTTCTGGCCGACATCGCTCGGCACCACGCGGCTCGAACTGGTGACGATGGCGCTCGACTGGGGGGATGCCCCCGCGCCCGATCTGTGGACCGTTCCCGATACCTCGCAGCCGAACGGGCGGCAGATGAGCCCGATCATTCTCGAGGATACCCAGTTCGGCGAGGCGATCCAGCAATCGATGCAAGGCTCGGCCTTCCGCTCGGTCCCGCTCTCCTATCAGGAGGCGCGGATCTATTCGTTCCACCAGAGCCTCGACCGGATGATCGGGGCGGACAACGTGCCGGAGCATCTCAGGGTCGAACCGGTGATCGGACAGGAGTGGGTGTGGCCGGGCGACCCGCGCGTCGCGCAGATGGAACGCGAGGCCGGAACGGGCCGCGAGGCGGCGGAATGACGTTACGGAATCCCGCTTTCGTCGATCCGTGTGGCGCTTTTGTCGCAGTTTGCCGCAATCACTATCGCTTTTGCTGATGGCGCGCAGGCGGGCGCTCCATACACCTGCAGCACATACCGGAAGGCGTGATGGAGACGCGCTGGCGGGTAGGGGATAACCGGGCACGCGGGAGAGCTGCGGCCCACAGGGGAGAGAGAGCCATGACTACACTTCGTGCCCGAATTGCGTCCCGAAACCGCCACGGCGGCATGCGGCGCGCCTTGCTGTGCGGTGCAGCGCTGAGCGGCCTCGCCGCAATGCCGAGCGCCGCCTTCGCGCAGGATGCCGCCGCCAACGAGGCCGAGGCCGCCGCTGCCCTCGCGGACGACAACGTCATCATCGTGCAGGCGCGCCGCCAGAACGAAAGCCTGCAGGAAGTCCCCGTCACCGTCACCGCGATCGGCGGCGACACGCTCCAGCGCTTCAACATCGACCAGGTCGCCGACGTGACCAGCCGCGTGCCGACCCTCAACGTGCAGGTCGGCGGTTCGGGCTCGGGCGGCCAGCTCAGCTTGCGTGGTGTCGGCTCGTCGAACATCTCGGCGGCCTTCGATTCCGCGGTCGCCTTCGACTATGACGGCGTCGTCGTTTCGACGATGCGTCTGGTGCAGGCCGGGTTCTTCGACGTCGAGCAGATCGACGTGCTGCGCGGGCCCCAGTCGCTCTACTTCGGCAAGTCGGCCACCGCCGGCGTGCTCTCGCTGCGTTCGGCCAACCCCACCTCCACCTGGGAAGTCGGGATGCGCGGCAGCTACGAATTCGAAGAAAAGGGCTACCTGCTCAGCGGGTACATTTCCGGCCCGGTGACCGACACCCTCGGCATCCGCCTCGCCGCGCAGTTCAATGACATCGACGAGTTCCAGCTGCTTCAGGCGAACACTCCGGCGGTCAACCAGAAGCGCGGGCTCACCGATTTCATCGGCCGCCTGACCCTCGACTGGCAGCCCTCGGACATGTTCCGCGCCAACTTCAAGCTGCAATACACCAAGAACGAGAACGACGGCGCGATCGGCACCGCCGAGATCGGCTGCGGCGCGAATGGCCGCGCCGATGCGATCGCTCTCCTGCAAAGCCCGGTGACCGGCGCCTACGGGGTTGTCCTTCCGGCCGGCTATGATTGCAACGTCAAGGACCAGCGGTACTACCTCACCGACGCTGCAGGCCCGCTGGCGGGGCCCGTTCCGGGCAATTCGCCGGCCAACGGCCGCAACGGCGTGCCCTTCGGCGAGACCGAAGTGTGGTTCAGCCGCCTCCAATTCGAGCTCGACCTGAACGATTCGCTGACCCTGACTTCGGTCACGGGCCTGCTCAACATGGATGCGATCGATTACGACGCCTATTCCTACGGCGGGTTCCTGCCCGGTCCGGGCGGCACCCGCCTGCCGGGCGGCGCGGGTTCGTCCGACCCGATCAACAAGCTGGAGCAATACAGCCAGGAATTGCGCCTCGCTTCGGACTTCGACGGGCCGTTCAACTTCATGGTCGGCGCGTTCTACGAAGACCGCACCTTCATCTTCGACACCTCGCAACAGGGCGTGAACATCTCGTTTGCCGGCGCAGATCCGGTCACCGGGTTTACCTACGACTGGGACAAGATCCACACCACCAAGACCGAAGCCCTGTCGTTGTTCGGCAGCGTGAACTTCGAGTTGACGGAAAAGCTGGAACTTTCGGGCGGCGTGCGCTGGACCGATGAAAGCAAGGTCCAGACGATTTCGGTGCCTTACGTTCACACCTTCCTGCAAGGGCCGAACTTCGTGCGGCCGGGCTTCTTCTCGGGCCCGATCCCGTTCAAGGACGACAACTTCTCGCCCGAAGCGACGCTGCGGTACAAGGCGACCGATGACATCAACATCTTCGCCTCGTTCAAGACCGGCTTCAAGTCGGGCGGGATCGACAACTCGGCATTGCCTTCGAACAGCCTCAGCCAGGCGGCCGCCAGCGGCAACTTCAGCTCGCTGATCTTCCAGTCGGAAAAGGCCAAGGGCGGTGAAATCGGGATCAAGTCGCAGTGGGCCGATCGCACCTTCACCTTCAACGCGACGGCTTACCAGTATGTGTTCGAGGATCTTCAGGTCCAGAACTTCAATGCCACGACCATCCAGTTCGTCACCAGCAATGCGGGCGAACTGACCACCAAGGGCGTGGACATCGAAACCGCCTGGAGAACGCCGGTCGAAGGTCTGCGGCTCTCCGCGAACCTTTCCTACCTCGACGCCAAGTACACTGCGGACTTCCTGCAGCCGGGCGGCGCAGGCGGCACGGTCAACCTCAAGGGTCGCCGTGGCAGCCAGGCCCCCGAATGGTCGGGCAACATCGCGGCTGACTGGACGGTTCCGCTGAGCGACAGCCTCGAGCTGTTCCTGTCGGGCAACGCCGCCTACAATGATGGCTACATCACCGACGAAGCGACGCTGAACGATTATGTCCAGCCCAGCTTCTGGACGCTGGATGCCAACGTCTCGATCGGCGATCCCGACGGCAAGTGGAAGCTCTCGCTGGTCGCACAGAACCTGACCGACGAGATCTTCGTGATCACCTCGGGCGGGCGTCCGTTCCTTGCCGGCCCGAACACGGGCGGCGTGCCGATCGGCGACGACATCGTCCTGACCCAGAACCGCGGCCGTCAGGTCTTCGCGGAAGTCAGCTTCAAGTTCTGATCATCTGTCAGGCGTGAACAATCTGAAGGGCGGGCTCGGTTGAGCCCGCCCTTCTCATTTGAGGCGCACAAAAGTGCCAATTGCCGCCGTGCGAGGCGGGGCGCAGGATCGCGCGCAGAACCGGGAGAGTACCACCATGTCACGCGAAACGCTGGTCGCCATGACCCGCAACCTGGTCGCCCACGGCGCGGCCGACACCATGGAATATGCCGACGACGTCGTGCGCGTTCCCGCGAGCGCCTATACCGATCAGGCGCTGTTCGAGCGCGAGAAGATGCAGATCTTCCGCCGCCTGCCGCTGATGGTCGCGCCCAGTTGCGAATTGCCCAACGCGGGCGACTTCAAGGCGATGGACATCTGCGGCGTGCCGCTGCTGCTATCACGCCAGAAGGATGGCAGCATGGGCGCCTTCCTCAACATGTGCACCCACCGTGGCAACCCGCTCGCCAACGGCTGCGGCAATGCCAGCCGCTTCACCTGCGGCTATCACGGCTGGACCTTCAAGGCCGACGGAGACCTCATCGGCGTGGCCGATGCCAAGGATTTCGGCAGCATCGACAAGAGCCAGCATTGCCTCACCAAATTCCCGGTCCACGAGAACGCCGGGCTGATCTGGGTAACGCTCGACCCCCATTCCAGGCTCAGCATCGCCGATTACCTGTGCGGCTATGACGATCTGCTCAAGGCTTTCGAGTTCGAAGGCTGGACGCTGTTCGCGCAGCGCACGCTGGCGGGGCCGAACTGGAAGACGGCCTATGACGGGTACCTCGATTTCTACCACCTGCCGGTGCTCCACAAGGACACCTTCGGCGCGGATTTCTACAACCGCGCCAACTACTTCGCCTTCGGCCCCCACCAGCGCCTCTCGACCCCGTCGAAGTTCGCGATCAAGGTGCAGGGGGACGACGATCAGGCGATCGATCTCGAAGCCATGGCCGACGACGAGTTGCCGCAGGAAGTGCTCGTCCAGGGCGTGTGGACGATCTTCCCCCACATCTCGATCGCCAGCTTCTACGGCGGCGGCCAGCGCGGGGCGATGATCAGCCAGCTGTTCCCCGGTGCGGCGGTGGGCGAGAGCTTCACCACGCAGTTCTACGTCATGGAGAACCAGCCCGAGACTCCGGAACAGGTCCAGGCCGCGCACGACCAGTTCAACTTCCTCGAGGTGGTGGTCCGCGACGAGGACTACGCCACCGGCAAGCGCCAGCAGCAGGCCCTCGCCTCGGGCCTGATGAAGGACGTATTGTTCGGCCGCAACGAGAAGGGCGGACAGGTCTTCCACCAGTGGGTGGAGCGGCTCGTGTCGGCGAGCGACGACGATCTGGTGGAGATCTTCGCAGCCGAGCACCGGCAGGCGGCGGAATAGGCGCTCGCCCCGGCGTTCGAACGGCTGCTTTCGGGATTACCGGGGTTTGGGCTGAACGTCGGGAACAGGTCAGACCCGGTTACGATCGGCGAATGCTCGCGCCTTTTCGTCCGTGGCCTTCACCAGCGGCCACACCATTTCGATGACCTCCTCGTTCGCGCGCCATTTGTCTCGTGCTGGCTGCGACACGGTGGTTTTCGATTGTGGGAGATGGGCACCCAGTACACGGTCCCAGGCGAGGTCCAGGGATGCCGAAAGGTCTTCCATCGCGCGCTGAGGCGCAGCGATGACATCGTCGTAGTCAATCGATCGCACCCGATGCGGAGGCAGGCTGGCGAGGTCGTCGATGAGGACATTCATTGCGGTTGCCCATTGCCGGGCCACGATTTGGGGCAGGGGGAGCCCCTTGAGTTCTTCCCAGCCGGGAACGAGCAGAAGCGACCAGGGATCGCCGGTCCAACCGGGCAGTCGCGGATAGGTTCGGAACATGCCCGATTGCCACGCCTCGATCATGCTGGCCATCGTCTGGCGGGCGTCCCGGTAGAGGAACAGGAAAGTGGCGTCCGGCCAGGCGGCGGCGAAGAACGGAACCCTGAGTGCGTTCTTCGGGGTCTTCTCGAGCATCCGCACGCGGCCGCTGGCGCTGCGTCCGTCACGATCGCGCAATCCTTCGTAGAAACCTCGGGCCAGCAACTCGATCTGGCCGGGCTCGGCGTCCGCTTCGGTCAGACGGTTGGACTTGAAGCCTCGCGCCCGCGTCGAAAAGGCCGGGATGTTCTCGATCACATTATGGCTCTCCCGACCGATCGTGAACAGGTCGGGCGACTGGGCCAGCGTTTCGAACAACAGGGTCGAGCCCGATCGCGGCGAGCTCATGATGAAAACCGGCCGTTCGATCCACGCGCGGAAGCTGTCCGAAGGCAATGCGCTGGTTCGCCCGGCCGTCACGAAGCGAGAGAAACGGGCGCCGTTTGCCGTGCTACCGGCTCCGCCTGGACCCTGGTCAAGGCGTTGGCGAAGATCAGCGCATCGAGTGCGTAGGCGAACGGCACATTGTTGTTGAGGATCATGTCGCCTGCGCCAAGGGCGGCCAGATCGGTGCGTGCGGTCTCGATGAGCCGGCGATAGGTTGCCCGGCCCTCCTCACGTTCGCCAAACTGCGCCCAGGTCGCGTGCCAGACCGAGATGAACCGTTCCATCCGGCCGAGCGCGCCGCGGGCCGGAACGCCGACGGGCAGATGGCCCGCGAGATAGTCCAGATGGCACCGCATTTCCCAGGGGGTCATGACCGCAGGCGTATTGACCCGCTCGAAGTTCAGGGCTGGTGTTTCCCGAGCATCCGGCATCCACGGCCCCGACGGAACGCTGCCGCGTCCGGCTGCGTCCAGCAGCGCCCACAATCGCTCACCACCGACGGTGTCGAGCACGAGGTGGACGCGCTTCTCCTTGCCCATGTTCTGGACATTGTGGCGCTGGAAGGAATCGAATGTCCAGCATTCTCCGGCCGCCATATGGACGCTCTCGTCGCCGCAGGTGAAGGTGACCTGCGGGTTCGTGATCACCGGGATGTGGATCCTGATGTGGGTGCGCCAATAGTAATTGGTGTCGACATGGCCCGGCACTTCGGCCCCGGCTCCGAGACCCATCAGCCGGCTCCGCCCCCATACGCCGCCGAGCTCGGCCATCAGAGCGGCGATGTACGGAAGGCGCGCGAGATGTTCGGTCGGCGCCATCTCGCCGCGCAACCGATCGTTGAGACCCCCATCGGCAGCAACGAGCGGAACGGCATCGTTCCCGGCAAATCCCTGAGGATGTGGCATCCACGCCGATGCCGGCAAGGCGCTCACCTCGGCTGCAAGTGTCTGCGCGCAGAAGGTGATGGGCAGTCGCAGAAAGGGCCTGTCAAATCGCATCCCCGTCAGTTTCGCGGTCTTCGCCCCCGAAATCAAGCGCCCCGCCGGTAGCGGTGAATGAAAAGGTTGATCCGGCCGATGTCCGCTATGGGGCCGTTTGCAGAAGGTCAGCCTTGGGCTCCGGTGCGTGACAAGCCGCCATTCTTCGTCATCGTGGCGATGGCGGGAATGGGGCCAATCCTGTTGGACGCCGCAGAGCGGGGCTCGCTCGCGGATAATGCGCCCCAGACCCGGGTTAGACCGCTCCAGACCCGCCCTAGACCCCCCGCAGACCCCCGCTTGCAGCGATGTTTCACGTGAAACACCGCCTTTGGAGGGAAATCAGAACGCGAAGGGCCTCGCAGGCACGCTCGGTCCCTTCATTGTCGGGTTGTCGTTGAGCGCCAGTTCCACCCGCGCGGTGTCGAAGAACTCGTGGAGCTCTGTGATCAGCCCGTCGCGGATCGTCAGCACCTGGCAATAGGTCTGGAGATATTCGCGGCCATTGGTGCCCATGCCGCCGCCGTGCATGATGCCGACGACGCAGTTATCGTCGGCACACATGATCCGCCACTGCCTTGAAAAGCGGACGGTTTCCGCGACCAGCTTGCCGAGCACCCCGTCCGCCACCACCGGGCCGAAGCATTCCGCCTTGCCGACCCAGCGCCCCGAGACGGGCGTGGTGCCGACGAGGTTGAACACCACGTCCTCGGAATGCAGGGCGGCGAGCGTGTCGAAATCGCCCGCCGCCAGCGCCTCGTAGTAGCGGGTGACGAGGGCGATATTCGCCGCGCGCCGCTCGCTCATGACCTCACCCGAAGGCCGGGCGGTAGTTGGTCTCGCCCCATTCCTGCCGCTTGGTCCACGCGCTCATCGGTTCGAGCTTGCCTTCAAGCTCCGGGAAACGCTCGTAAACATGGTCCATGTCGACCGCGAAGGGCTTGGTCGGGGCGTCGTTGTTGTAATCGTAGAAGGCCTCGATGCCCTTGGCGAAATCGGCGCGCATCTCGGGCGGCATGGTGTCGCCCGCGGCCTCGACGAGGTAGCGGCCGAACTCCGCCGGAGTGCAGGGATCGTACTTGATCTCCTTGCCCAGCGCTGCCGAGAGGCACTCGGTGACCTGCTTGCCGACCAGCCGCTCCGGCCCGCCGATATTGAGCCACGCGCCCTCCATGTCGGGCCGCTCGAGGCTGGCGAGCATGAACTTCGCCACGTCGTCGAGGCTGATCCAGTTGGCCTGCAGATTGGGGTTGTGCGGATAGACGTAGCGGCCTTCGTTGACGATGAAGGGCCGCGCCCAATTGGTCAGCAGGTTGTCCATGAACAGCACCGATCCGAACACCGTCCCCGGCGCGCCCGAGCGCCACAGGGCGTTGATGCCCTTGGTGTTTTCGCCATAGGTGAAGGGGTCGCCGGGCTTGTCCGGGATCCAGCTCGAGGTGTTCCAGACGACGCGCTTCACGTTGATATGCGCGGCGACCTTGCCGACCTCGCCGATCAGGTAGGCGCGGTCCGCGCGGGCCTGGAGGGGGTGGGTGTAGAAGATGTAGTCCGAGCCCTCGAGCGCGTCAGCAAAGGTGGAGGTGTCGTAGAGGTCCATGGCCCGCACTTCGACCTTCTCCACGCCCTCGATCGGGGCGCCTTCGAGCGCATCGGGGCGGCGCGAGATCGCCCGCACGTCATAGCCGGCGGCGAGCGCCTGGCGCACCTGCGCGAGGCCCTGCCTCCCGCTCGCGCCGATCACCGTGATAAGTGCCATTTGCTGTCTCTCCCTCTTTTCTTGTGGAGCGAGACTAGGAACCCCCCTCCCCTCACGCACCGCGCCAATTTGATAGCCGCAGGCCTTGGCAGCCCTGACAAAATGACGGGGTTGCCGTAGCGGCGCGAGGGCCGGACAGTGGGGCATGGACAACCGCTTCTGGCGCATCGCGCGCCGCCCCGAGGGCACCGATTTCGCCGCCGCGCTGGAGCTGGTGGAGGCCCCGCTGGCACCACTCGGCGCAGGCGAGGTCCGCATCCGCAACACCCACCTGTCGATGGACGCCGGAACCCGGATGTGGCTCTCGGACCGCGAGGACGGCTACCAGCCGCCGCTCCCGGTGGGCGGGGCGATGACGGGGCTGGTTCTGGGCGAAGTCATTGAAAGCAGGGCTGAAGGATTTGCTGTAGGCGATCTGGTGCGCGCCTTCGGTCAATGGGCCGATTTCAGCACGGTCGATGCGGTGATGTCGGGCGCTGTCTTGCTCGATTCCACGGTCGCGGATCGCCGGGCATGGTTCGGCCCGCTCGGCATGAACGGGTGGACCGCATTGTGGGGCATCGAGCAGACCGGCGCGGCCAAACCCGGCGAGCGGGTGCTGGTCTCGGCCGCGGCCGGAGCGACCGGCATCCTCGCGGTGCAGATCGCCAAATTGCTCGGCTGCGAGGCTTGGGGCATCGCGGGCGGGGCGGCCAAGTGCGCCTATTTGAAGGACGAGCTCGGGATTGCCGGGGCGATCGACTACAAGGCCAACAATGTCGCGGCACAGCTCGACGCAGCCGGGGGCGTCGACGTCTATTTCGACAATGTCGGCGGCCCGCTGCTGGATCAGGTGCTCACCCGCATGAACCACTATGGCCGCATCGCCGTGTGCGGCCTCCTCGCCGACTATACCGCCGGCACCCGCACTGCCCCGCGCGAGTTCGACCAGGTGCTGATGCGGCGCCTGAGGATCGAGGGATTCTTCTCGCCCGACTTCATGCACGAAGGCCCCGCGCTCACCCGCCGCCTGCGCGAATGGACGGAAGCGGGGGCTCTGGTGATGCCCTATGACGTGACGCAAGGCCTTGAAAACACACTCGGCGCCTATGCGAAACTCTTCACCGGCGGCAATATCGGCAAGGTGATCGTGGAGCTGGAGGCATGACGGGAACACTCGAAGACCGCGAAGCGATAAGGGACGTTCTGGCGGCCTATGCCCATGCCATCGACAGGCGGCGCTGGGCGATGATGGAGCGCCTGTTCCACCCTGACGCGACGTTCAAATTCGGGCTAGTCGAGGGCGACTGGCGCGGATTTGTCGAACAGGCGCGCGCGATCATCGACCCCTGCCTCGCGACCCAGCACCAGCTTGGCCAGACGATCTTCGGTTTCGACAGTGAAGGCGTCTGCCATACCGAGACCTACATGACCGCGATGCACACCATCCCCCCCGGCTATCCCATGACGGCAGCCTTCCCCGACAAGGGGATGATCTACTCCGGGATCGTCGCGGGGCGCTATGTCGACCGCTTCGAGAAGCGCGGCGGTGCGTGGCGCATTGCCCGGCGCACGGGGCTCTACGACTGGCGCGAGTTCCGGGTGGTGGAGGGTGTGGACCTCGGCAACACCCCCGAAGGCGCAGCGGGCTATCACGACGAGCGCGACCCCTCGATGGCGGCCGTGCGGCAGTGGCTCGGCTAGGGCCGCCTGAAGGCGAAGACGCCGCTCATGGAGGCCAGCTGCTCGCCCCCGCGCCAGATCCCTCCTGAGGTGTAGCCCATGCGGCCGCCCATCCGGTCGATCCGCACCCGCGCCTCCAGCCAGTCACCAAGCCGCGCGCCGGCGAGATAATTGACGGTCAGCGACACCGTCGAAGGCGCGAGGCGGGGGCGCTCGGCGTCATAGACGGCATGACTCAGCGCCACATCGGCGAAGGTCGAGATCACCCCGCCGTGGGCCGCGTCCTGGTAGTTGATGTGGTGCGGCATGATCCTCAGCCCGACCACCCGCACGCCGTCCGCCGCCGCGCCCAGATAGTAGGGCCCGCCATGGTCGAGGAAGCCGGGCGTGAAGCCGGCGGGTTCGAAGCCTTCGGGAACGTCCATGCCCACCAACCTTAGCGCGCCCGCGCGTCGGCGCCGCTATGAATTGTGCCAATGACAGGGCCGGACGCAGGGTCTATTTCCTCAAGCATGGGAGAGAACACAGCATTGGCCGCGGAGTCCTTCTGCGACGTCGTGCGCGAGCACGCGCGGGCGCAGGGCGACGTCATCGCTTTCACCTACGGCAACGAGGAAATCAGCTTCGCCGATCTCGACGCCGGCGCAAACCGCGTCGCCAATGCCCTCGCGGCGCTGGGCGTCCAGCCCGGCGAGCGGGTCGCCTTCCTCGGCAAGAACCACCCGCTCTACTTCGAGGCGTTCCTCGGCGCGGCGCGGATCGGGGCGGTGATGACCCCGGTCAACTGGCGCCTCGCCCCTCCAGAAGTCGCCTACATTCTCGACAATTGCGAGGCGCGTGTGGTGTTCGTCGGCGAAGGCTTCGCTGACGCATTGGCAGTCGCTCGCGCCCAGGCCACCCGCATCGAGCAGGTGATCGGCATCGACGCGCCCGACTTCGCCGGCACGGATTACCGCATCTGGCGCGACGGCTTTTCCGCAACGCCGCCCGCCCACCGCGTGCGCGCCGAGGATGACGCGCTCCAGCTTTACACCTCGGGCACCACCGGCAAGCCCAAGGGCGCGGTGATGACCCACGGGTCGATCCTCTCCAGCCGCGACGCGACGCAATCGGGCGAGGCGATGCGCAATTGGCAGGAGCCGATCCCCGGCGACGTCACCCTGCTCGCCATGCCCTGCTTCCACATCAGCGGCACCGGCACCGGCATCGGCACGATGGTGGCGGGCAGCAACTCGATCGTCATCCCAGAATACGACCCGACCAAGGCGCTGGACCTCATCGCCAATTTCAACATTTCCAAGATCTTCCTCGTGCCCGCCGCGATCCAGATCCTGCTCAACCATCCGCGCGTGACCGAGGTCGATTTCAGCCGCCTCAAATACATCACCTACGGCGCCTCGCCGATCCCACTGGAACTGATGCGCGAGGCGATGCGGGTGATCGGCTGCGGCTTCGTGCAGATGTACGGCATGACCGAGACGAGCGGCACCATCGTCGCGCTCGATCCCGAGGACCACGTGCCCGAAGGGTCGCCCCGGATGCGCTCGGTCGGCAAGCCGCTCGCAGGCGTCGAGATCAAGATCATCGACGAGGCGGGCAACCCCGTTCCCACCGGCGCGGTGGGCGAGATCGCCACGCGGTCGTCCAAGAACATGCGCGGCTACTGGAACAACCCCGATGCCACCGCCGCGACCATCGATGCCGAGGGCTGGCTGCGCACCGGGGACGCCGGCTACCTCGACGAGGACGGCTACCTCTACATCCACGACCGGGTGAAGGACATGATCATCTCCGGCGGCGAGAACGTCTACCCGGCCGAGGTGGAGAACGCTCTCTATTCGCATCCCAAGGTCGCAGACGTCGCGGTGATCGGCGTGCCGGACGCGAAGTGGGGCGAGGCGGTCAAAGCCTGCGTGGTGGTGAAGGCGGGCGAGGAGCTTTCCGAGGCGGAGCTGATCCAGCATGCGCGCACGCTGATCGCGGGCTACAAGTGCCCCAAATCGATCGACTTCATTCCCGCTCTCCCGAGGAACCCGAGCGGCAAAATCCTGCGCCGCGAGCTGCGCGAGCCCTATTGGGTGGGTCGGGAGCGGGCGATCAATTGATGGGGTTGCCCGTCAGGCAGCTCGCCTACAAGGTCAATGATCTGGAGGCCGCTGCCCTTGCGCATCACCGCCAGTTCGGCTCGGGGCCGTTCTTCGTTCTGCGGCATGTAGCGCTGTCGTCCTCGCACCATCGCGGCACCGAGCGCCCTTTCGATCACTCCAGCGCCTATGGCCAGTGGGGCAGCGTGATGGTCGAGCTGGTGGTGCAGCACAACGCTGACGATAGCGCGCTGCACGACATGTTCCCTCACGGTTCTGGCAAGGAAGGCCTGCACCACGCGGCGCTCTTCGTGGACGATCTGGAAGCCGCGATTGCCCGCTTCGAGGCGGAAGGCGCCGCCCTCGCCCAGCTTTCGGTCACTGAGACCGGCACCGCCTTCGCCTTCATCGATGCACGCCAGACCCTTGGCCACATGCTCGAGCTTTACGAGCCGACGCCGCAGCTTACCGGGTTCTACGACTTCGTTGCAGCGGCCGCGCAAGGCTGGGACGGCACGGACCTGCTCCGCGAACTGGGCTGACCGCTCAAAGCCCCTCGGGCGCGTCCAGTCCGGCATGAGCGTGGGCTGCGACGAGCGTGTTTCTGAGCAGCACCGCGATGGTCATCGGCCCGACGCCGCCCGGCACCGGCGTGATCGCGCCCGCGACCTCCAGAGCCTCCGCGTAGGCAACGTCGCCGACGAGGCGTCCTTTGGGCTTGTCGTCCGTGGGCGGCAGGCGGTTGATGCCGACGTCGATCACGGTTGCCCCCGGCTTGATCCAGTCTCCGCGCACCATCTCCGGACGGCCTACCGCGGCAACGACGATATCGGCGCGGCGCACCACCTCGGCGAGATTCCTGGTGCGGCTGTGCGCCAGCGTGACGGTGGCGTTCGCGTCGGTGAGAAGCTGCGCCATCGGCTTGCCGACGATGTTCGATCGGCCGATCACCACCGCGTCCAGCCCCGACAGGTCGCCCAGCCGGTCCTTGAGCAGCATCAGGCAGCCAAGCGGCGTGCAGGGCACAAAACCCGTCTGCCCGACCGCGAGGCGCCCGGCGTTGATCACGTGAAACCCGTCGACGTCCTTGTCCGGGTCGATCGCGGCGATCACCGCCTGCTCGTCGATCCCGGCGGGGAGCGGCAGCTGGACGAGGATGCCGTCCACCTCGGGATCACGGTTGAGCCGCTCGACCAGCGTCAGCAGTTCGGCCGCGCTCGTCTCGGCGGGGAGGCGGTACTCGAAGCTCGCGATGCCTGCCTCGGTGCAGGCCCGCCCCTTGGCGCCCACATAGACCTGGCTCGCCGCATCTTCGCCGACGAGCACCACTGCAAGGCCCGGCGCGCGGCCGGTCGCCTGCACGAAGGCGGCGGCGTGGGTCGCAACCCGCGCGCGCAGGCTCTCTGCGAAAGCCTTGCCGTCGATCCGCGCCGCCTCACCCATCAGCGCAGCGCGCCCTGGAGAATGTAGCCGACCGCGTTGAGGATCATCAGGAAGACCATCGGCGAAAAGTCGATCGCCCCGGTATCGGGCATGATCCGCCGGATCGGGCGCAGCGCGGGCTCGAACAGGCGGCTCAGCGCGTCGTGAACCGCGCCGGCGAACTGGTTGCGCGGGCTGACCACATTGAATGCGAACAGCAGCCCGACGATGAACCAGATGATCAGCAGCATGTTGGCGGTGTTGATCACCATCAGGAAAATCTGGAGAAATGCGTCACTCATTGCCTGTCCGTTTCGCTTGCGATGGCGCCTCCGCCCCCTTTTTTCGAGGTGGCTGCGCCCGTGATGTCCCTCTCGAGGCGTATTAGCTTGTTAATACGCCTCGCGCCAGCCCCCGTTCCCGCGAGCCGCCCTCAGGCGCGCACCAGGGTGCCGGCGCCGCGGGCGGTGAAGAATTCGAGCAGCATCGCGTGGCCGACCCGCCCGTCGAGCACAACCGCCGCCTCGCAGCCCGATTGCACCGCGGTCACGCAGGTCTCGAGCTTGGGCACCATGCCGCCGCGGATCACGCCCTCCTCGCGCAAGCTCGCGATGTCCGCCGGGGTGAGGTCGGTGAGCAGCTCGCCCTTGGCATCGAGCACGCCGGCTACATCGGTCAGCAGGAACAGCCGCGCCGCGCCCAAGGCAGCCGCGATGGCGCCCGCCATGGTGTCGGCGTTGATGTTGTAGGTCGCCCCGTCCGCGCCGGGAGCGATCGGGGCGATCACCGGGATCATGCCTGCGGCCACCACCGTGTCGATCAGCGTCGTGTCGACCGCCGACGGTTCGCCGACGAAGCCGAGGTCGACGACCTGCTCGATATTGCTGTCGGGATCGCGCGTGGTGCGGGTGACCTTGGTCGCTGTCACCAGCCCGCCATCCTTGCCCGAGATGCCGATCGCCTTGCCGCCGGCCGCCGCGATCCAGCCGACCAACTCCTTGTTGATCGCGCCCGAAAGCACCATCTCGGCGACCTTCGCGGTTGCCTCGTCGGTGACCCGCAATCCGTCCACGAAGGTGCTCTCCACCCCGAGGCGCTTGAGCATTTGGCCGATTTGCGGACCGCCGCCGTGAACCACCACCGGGTTGATGCCGACCGCCTTCAGCAGCACGATATCCTCGGCGAAATCGCGCGCGGCTTCGGGGTCGCCCATCGCGTGGCCGCCATATTTCACCACGAAAGTGCGGCCGGCGTAGCGCTGGAAATAGGGCAGCGCCTCGATCAGCACCTCTGCCTTGAACAGATCGGGGGTCTCGGCCCGCGGATGGTCTTTCCTGTCGTTCACCGGCGTCTTTCCGTTGCGCGCGGGGCACGCGCCTGTCGCGCCGCGCCCTAGCGGCTTGCGGGCGCGGGGCCAAGCGGCTTGGTGCTCAGGGACAGGCCCTAATAGGCATTTCAGGCACCTGGTGGTATTCTGCTTGACGCAGAGAGGTGAGCCATGGGCAAGAAGGACAGCACGACACCCCCGGTCGATCCCCAGGGCGGCGGAAGGCGTCAGGGCGAGCGGCGGCAGGAGCAGGCCCCCTTGGAGGGCGAGGAGCGCCGCGCAGGCCAGCGCCGCTCGGGCGCGGATCGCCGGACCAATCCGCGCGACGACGGCGCGGGCTGACAGCCTCTATTTTCCGCCGGTCAGGGTTGCGGGCGGAGCATCGCCTCATGCCCCGCCCACATAGGCGCGCCCTTTGGCCGGAAGGCCGCGGGGCACCGAAAACTTCCTAGATCGCGGGCGCGTCTTCGAGCATCGCCGCGATCTCGTCGAGCAGGTGGAGCCGCTCCTTCTTGAGCGCCTCGAGCCTTGCGTCGCTCGCCCCGTCTATCTCGGTCTCGATCCGGTGGATCTCGCGGTTCACCGCATGATGGCGCTCGGCGAGGCGGGCGAAGTACGCGTTGTTGCGCTTGAGGCGGTGCAGCGCGGCGGCGTCCTCGGGGAAGGTGTCGGCCAGTTCATGCGGCGTGTGTGCGGACATTGCGGTCTCCCGTGTTGGTGACCCCCTCCTAGCTCCCTACCGGGGACAGGCATTTGATCGGGGTCAAATGTGCTGGAACCGCGAAACTTTCCCGCTAATGTCGGCGGCAAGATAATAGCATGACAGCACCGGGATCATTTCGCCGCCACTGGCTGGCGCTTGCGCTGGTGCCGTTCGTCGCGGGCGGATCGCTGGCGCTGTGGCCGCGCGCGGGCGGGGCGCAGGGGGCGGCGCAAGGTCTTCCCCGCACCGCGGCCGAGCAACACCGCGCCCTCTTCCCCGTGTGCGGCGGCGCGGCGCGGGTCACCTGCGTGGTCGACGGCGACACCATCTGGCTGCGCGGCACAAAGATCCGTATCGCCGACATCGACACCCCCGAGGTGAGCCGCCCCGGCTGCGAGCGCGAGGCGGCCCTCGGGCGGCGCGCCACCGAGCGGTTGCGCGAGCTCCTCAACGCCGGGCCCTTCAGCCTCCTCCCCCCGCCGGATGGCCGGCTCCAGGACCGCTACGGCCGCGAACTCCGGCTCGTCCAGCGCGGCGGCAGAAGTCTCGGCGAGGTGCTGGTGCGCGAGGGTCTGGCGGTGCGCTGGGGCGGGCCTAGAGCGCGCTGGTGCACCACTTAGGCGGGTCTAAGGGGGGTCTGACAGGGGTCTAGGAGGGGTCTGGCGCAGACAAGCAATCCGCCGCGCACGGCCCATCCCCCGGAAATCGCTCATGAAAGCGCCGGAGTGGACAGTTTTGCGCACGATTTTCGCGTGTTGGGGCTGCGGGAGAGCCTCGGACCTAGGCTCCGGCGGCCGGGTAGGAAAGGCGCGGTCGCCTCACCCCGCGCTCCCCAGGACGAGCCACATGGCCAGCGCCGCGATACCCGCCAGCTGGAGCGCCGCGATGGCGTTGAGGTAGCTGCTGAACGGCTGCTTCCTCGTCTTGTGCCGGAACAGCGCACGCCCCGCATAGGCTCCCCCGATGCCGCCGAGGAAGGCGAGCCACAGCAGCGTCTCCTCCGAAATCCGCCACGCGCCCGCCTCGGCCCGAGCCTTGTCGATCCCGAAGGCCGCAAAGGCGAGGAAGTTCATCGCGATCAGCGCGGTGACGATATTGGCCGGATCGGTGACGAGCGCGAGCGGGGTCATGCCGCGCAGGCTAGCGCGGGACGGTTGCGGAAGAGTTGAGGGGGTTGAGGGTTGCGGGAGGCCCACCCCCAGCCCCTCCCGCAAGCGGGAGGGGAGTATCAGCGCAACCGTCTCCCCTCCCGCAGGCGGGAGGGGTTTCAGCGCAACCTTCTCCCCTCCCGCTTGCGGGAGGGGTCGGGGGTGGGCCCTTCTTGCCCCAAAGTCGTCGCGCAATTACAACGCCCCCATGCCCGACTGGAAGCCCCGCAACACCGTCCGCGCCCGGACGCTGCGGCGCGAGGCGACGCCGGCGGAGCGAGCGCTCTGGCCCTATCTTGCGCGCAGCCGGACTGGCGCGAAGTTCAGCCGCCAGATGCCGGTCGGGCCGTTCTTCGCCGACTTCCTGTGCCGCGAATTGCAGCTGGTGGTGGAGATCGACGGCCACAGCCATGATGTTGCGCCCGAGCGCGATGCATCCCGCGACGCATGGATGGCCGAGCACGGCCTCACCGTGCTGCGCTTCACCAACGCCGATGTGCTGCGGAACGTCGAGGGCGTGGCGACCGCGATCGGCCTTGAGGTCGAGCGGCTGCGGGGGTTGAAAGGAAGTGGAAGGGCCCACCCCTAACCCCTCCCGCAAGCGGGAGGGGGATAAGAGGCGCTGACACCCCTTCCCGCCTGCGGGAAGGGAGCGAGACTTGGCGGCACCGCCGCCTAGTCGTAGCGGGTTGGGCCTGCGCCGAGGTTCGAGGAATGGCCCGCGTGCCGAAAGCACCGCGTTGGCCCACCCTTAACCCCTCCTGCGAGCGGGAGGAGGACAGATAGCGTAAACATCTCCCCTCCCACCTATTCCGTCGGAACTCAGAATCTTATCTCTCGATGAATGGTGACGGGACTAAGGCCATAAGCATCACTGGGTCGGCCAAAAAGACCGACGAGCGGTGTGATGAGCTGCGCAATCAGGGTGAATGCTTGAGGAAATACAATCTTGTCGCCAAGCTCCTCGAGAGACGAAGCGGCTGAACCATGATCCTGCGGAAGCGCATCAATCAAGCCCGTAACGTGCCACCTTCCACCGATCGACAGCGGGAACTTGAGTGGGATGTCGAGACCTTGAATCTGAAGATATTCACGTTTTGCGTTGAACCAGAACGCATTATCGCCAGCGATCAAGATAAAGACTATTCCAAGCGGAAGCGATTGTAGAAAGTCTCTAATCAGTCTTGCCATCTCGGACTTCTCTTGCCGCTGACCTTTGGGGCTTCTTTGTGGATTGCTCGAGTCCAAGCCGCCTGCAATCATGTTAATGACCGGATCGCTTTTTAGGAGTTCGTTTAAAAAGCCCTGGTCCATGCATAGAAGGTTCCCGCTGACGGTGACCAAATCACCATAGTCGTAGCCTGATGGCCGATCCTGACAGCGCTCATCTACGATTTCCACTAGACGCTTGGAGTTCGTCCAAAGTGGATCGTATTGTTGTCTCAGCTCTTTGTTCAAATTACTTCCGGACGTGAGGCTTCCGGACATGATCGGTATATTGATCTCGGCAGACTTTCCTGAATTTTTCTCCTTCTGGTAGCTCCTCTCGTAACCAACCAGCGTTCCCACGCCCTCGATTTGGGACATCAAAGCCGCGACACGCTCATGATCTGAGTACAGGAAATCTAGCATGATTCAGAAGACCAAAATCAAAAGCCAATATGCCGTTGAGAAAACGCCAAAGAAAAACATCATCAATGCTAAAACATTGAACCAGGCCGGAAATATGCGCTGATACATCACAGGCACATATTTCGCAGCTCCACCTTTGCACCTGATGGTCTCGATCGGTGGGCCATTTAACAGCTGTATAGTAATCGCCTCTTTTGGGGCGATGAACGGAAAACTTAACGTCCATCTTCCGCTTGCATCGCAGTAGACTGAGTGCCCCACCCGAGGAACGATGTTGAATCCTGCTGGCGCTTGGCCGGGGCCTGCAATTACTTCAACTTCTTCTGCCGCGATTCTACCCTGATTTTGGAGAATGACTTGCCCTGAGTTTATCAAGACAGAGTGCCCCCCCTCTGCCGGAGGATCAAACTTGAAAACACTGGAATCTGGGCTGAACGCAATGAGGCGGACACGACCCTTGAGCCAGTGAGAGAGCAAAGCCACTCCCAACGTGACGAGGCTTGAGATCGAGACGGCCACTCCAGTTTCAGATTGGAAGAACTCGACTACTTGCACCTAGCCCCTACTCCGCAGCCTCAGCCCCAAACAGCCCGGCCTCGGCCACCGCGCCATCGTCCTCGTTCACGGCCTTCGCCTTCTGGCGGCTGTCGAAGCTCGACCACACCGAGTTCCAGTCGCCGCGGGTGGCGCCCTTCGAATATTCCGTTGCGCGGGTTTCGAAGAAGTTGGCGTGTTCGACGCCGTTGAGCAGCGGGGCGAGCCAGGGGAGCGGGTGCTCCTCGATCATGTAGATCTCCTGCAGGCCGAGCTGCTTCAAACGCCAGTCGGCGATGTAGCGGATGTAGCGCTTGATCTCCTTGGCGCTCATGCCGTTGATCGGGCCCATCTCGAAGGCGAGGTCGATGAAGTTGTCTTCCAGACGCACGGTCTTCTGGCAGATGTCGATCAGGTCTTCCTTCACCGCCTTGGTGAGGCACTGGCGTTCCTCGCAGAAGGTGTGGAACAGCTTGATGATGCCTTCGCAGTGGAGGCTTTCGTCGCGGACCGACCAGCTGACGATCTGGCCCATACCCTTCATCTTGTTGAAGCGCGGGAAGTTCATCAGCATGGCGAAGGAGGCGAACAGCTGGAGCCCTTCGGTGAAGCCGCCGAACACGGCGAGCGTGCGGGCGATGTCCTCGTCGCTCTCGACGTTGAAGGTCTGCAGGAAGTCGTGCTTGTCCTTCATTTCCTCATATTCGAGGAAGGCGCTGTATTCGCTTTCGGGCATGCCGATGGTGTCGAGCAGGTGCGAGTACGCCGCGATGTGCACCGTCTCCATGTTGGAGAAGGCGGCGAGCATCATCTTGATCTCGGTGGGCTTGAACACCCGGCCGTAATTCTCGTGATAGCAGTTCTGCACCTCGACATCGGCCTGGGTGAAGAAGCGGAAGATCTGGGTGAGCAGGTTGCGCTCGTTCTCGGTGATCTTCTGCGCCCAGTCGCGGCAATCCTCGCCGAGGGGGACTTCCTCGGGCATCCAGTGGATCTGCTGCTGGCGCTTCCAGAAGTCGTAGGCCCAGGGATACTGGAAGGGCTTGTAGGTGGAGCGGGCTTCGAGAAGCGACATGGGCGGATACTCCTGATGGTGTTCGTTATAGCAGATACGGCGCGCAGGGGCGCCCGGATTCAAGCGGCGTCAGGGCGCGTAGGCGATGACGACGTAGAGGCAGAAGGGCACGAACATCGAAACCATCGCGACGTGGATCATCGCGGCGTTGCGGGCGTGGCCCTCGACATTGCGGCGCAGTTCGCGCCAGGCGTTGAAGGCGAAGACGGCGCTGACGACGAGGCCGAGGATGCCCATTGCGAACGGCAGATTCATAGTGTGATCGTCCCCATTGATCGCTGCAACACGGGCGGCGCGCGAGGGGTGCCCCCCGGCGCGCCGCGCCAGTGCGCTTACTGGCAGCTCAGGCATTCCTCGTAATCGGTCTGATCGCCCGAGGCGCTCAGTTCGATCTTGGCGAGTTCCGAGGTGTTGTCCGCCTCCACCCCGCCGACGAAGCCGGCCCGCTGCACGGACTTGGAGCGCAGGTAGTAGAGCGACTTGATGCCGCGCTCCCACGCCTGATAGTGCAGCATCATCAGGTCCCACTTGTCGACATCGGCCGGGATGAACAGGTTCAGCGACTGGGCCTGGTCGATATAGGGCGTGCGGTCGGCGGCGAATTCGAGCAGCCAGCGCTGGTCGATCTCGAAGCTGGTCTTGTAGACCGCCTTTTCCTCCGGCGTCAGGAAGTCGAGGTGCTGGACCGAACCGCCCCGCTCGAGGATCGAGTTCCAGACGTTGGTCGAGTTCTTCGACTTCTTCTCGAGCAGCTTTTCGAGGTACGGATTGCGCACGATGAAGCTGCCCGACAGGGTCTTGTGGGTGTAGATGTTGGCCGGGATCGGCTCGATGCAGGCGCTGGTGCCGCCGCAGATGATCGAGATCGACGCAGTGGGCGCGATCGCCATCTTGCAGCTGAACCGCTCCATCGCGCCCATGTCGGCGGCATCGGGGCAGGGCCCGCGTTCCTGCGCGAGCAGCATCGAGGCTTCGGATGCCTTGGCGTGGATGTGCTTGAACATCGTCAAGTTCAGCGCCTTGGCCATCGCGCTTTCGAAGGCGACGCCCTTCTGCTGCAGGTACGAGTGGAAGCCCATCACCCCGAGGCCGACCGAACGCTCGCGCGAGGCCGAATACTTGGCGCGGGCCATCTCGTCCGGCGCACGGTCGATATAGTCCTGCAGGACGTTGTCGAGGAAGCGCATGACGTCCTCGATGAACTGCTTGTCGCCCTTCCACTCTTCCCAGGTTTCGAGGTTGAGCGAGGACAGGCAGCACACCGCCGTGCGATCATTGCCGAGGTGGTCGATCCCGGTCGGCAGGGTGATTTCCGAGCACAGGTTCGAGGTCGAGACCTTGAGGCCCAGATCGCGGTGATGCTTGGGCATCATGCGGTTCACGGTGTCGTTGAAGACGATGTAGGGCTCGCCCGTGGCGAGGCGGGTCTCGACCAGCTTCTGGAACAGCGAACGCGCATCGACCGTCTGCCGCACCGAGCCATCGCGGGGCGAGCGCAGCTGGAACTCGGTCCCTTCGCGCACCGCGTTCATGAACTCGTCGGTGATCAGCACGCCGTGGTGGAGGTTCAGCGCCTTGCGGTTGAAGTCGCCCGAAGGCTTGCGGATTTCGAGGAACTCCTCGATCTCCGGGTGGCTGATGTCGAGGTAGCAGGCCGCCGAACCGCGGCGCAGCGAGCCCTGCGAGATCGCCAGCGTCAGGCTGTCCATCACGCGCACGAAGGGAATGATGCCCGAGGTCTTGCCGTTGAGGCCGACCGGTTCGCCGATGCCGCGGACATTGCCCCAATAGGTGCCGATCCCGCCGCCCTTGGAGGCGAGCCAGACGTTCTCGTTCCAGGTGCCGACGATGCCTTCGAGGCTGTCCTCGACCGAGTTGAGGTAGCACGAAATCGGCAGACCGCGATTGGTGCCGCCGTTCGACAGCACCGGGGTCGCCGGCATGAACCACAGGTTCGAGATGTAGCCGTAGAGCCGCTGGGCGTGATCCTGGTCGTCCGCATAGGCATCGGCGACGCGGGCGAAGAGATCCTGATAGCTTTCGCCGGGCAGCAGGTAGCGGTCGGTCAGCGTGTCCTTGCCGAAATCGGTCAGACGCGCATCGCGCGACGGATCGGTGACCACCGTGAAGCGGCGGTCGTTGACCTTCTTGCTGTCGGTCTTGCCGGCATCCTTGGCCATCTCGGCCATTGCGCCAGCGAGGGCTTCGCCCGCCTTCGCGGCAATCAGCACATCGGTGCCGCTATCGGTCGTCTTCATTGTCATGGCCTTTTCATCCCCCGCCGTCGGCCCCGATGGCGCGCCGGAAACATTGGGCGTTTCAGTCTCGTCGATCACTTCGCCGTTTACCGCGTCATTGGGCACGTTTTCGCTCGCCTTGAAATCCATCTGAAGCCCACCTTGTCCCCCGAATCGTCCCACTGGCGCAAGAGGCCATGTTCTGATTCTGTTCTATACAGTTTGGTCCACAGACTTGCCAACAGCATGGCCCGTCGTCGGGCATGTCGGCAGGTCGGTTGGTCCCATTCGCGATGCGTGGCGAACCCTTGCTCCCGGGCGAATCTCCCTCTGCGTTCCCCTCGCAGGGTCTCGGGAGTTTCACCATGGGTTGGGGTCCGATTTGCACCGAACCACTAGATGATGAATCACCCGGGGACTCCCGTCAATCGGCGATTAAGCACCTGGTAAGCATCCGGAGGGGCTCCCGGACGTCCCGCCAAGCCGCGACGCGTGGGACAAGCTTGAGTCGCGAGACCCGCAACCCCCAAACTGAATCTGTGAAGAAAAATATGGGGAGTGAATCATTCGAATCCACCCGTGAATCTTTTGCACGGGCTGCGGTTCGATTGTTGCGCGGGAAGGGTTGATCGCGGCAGACCTTCAGCCAGCCAGCCAGCCTCGAATAAGCGCGGACGCTCCGGCGCGGGCCATTGCTCGGGCTTCACCCGGATCGAGTTGCCCGCTGAGCGCCAGCGTTCCAAAGCCATGCGCCAGCGCCCAGATCGACGCGGCGGCGCGCTGCGCGTCGTAAGCACTGTCGTGAGCGTCGAGAAACCCGCGGACAAGCGCCAACAGGCTGGCGGCGGGAGCGGCCGCTGCCTCGGCCAGTTCCGGGTGACAACTGCTTCCAGCGGTCTGGAGATCGTGCATCAGCCGGTGAAGATTGGGATTGTCGATCATGAACCCGACATAGTTCGCAGCCCCAGCGACCAGACCCTCGGCAGGATCGCTTCCGGCTTGAGCGAGAGCGCGATCCTTGCTGGTCTGCAAACGGCGGAACCCCTCTGCGGCGATGGACGCGAGAAGGTCGGCGCGATCGGCGAAGTGATGATAGGGCGCCATCTGGCTCACCCCGACGGCGCGCGCCAATCCGCGCAGGCTCAGCGCCTGCACGCCCCCCCGCTCAAGCGCTGCGAGCGCGGCCTCGATCAATGCGGGCCGGAGTTCTCCGTGATGATAGGCGGACCGGGCTGTCATCTTGACGCCCCATAGAGCAGCAACTATGCAGCGTAAACTTTACAGTGTAAGGATTGCTGATGCTCACCGTGATGACAGGCGGAACAAAGGGTTTGGGGCGGGTGGCGGCAGAGCGGGTGGCGACTCACGCGCGGGATAGGGGCACGGCCTCGAACGCTCTCGTCATGGGTGCCCGGGACTTGGCCTCCGTTCCGGCGGGATGGGCCGCAATCCCTCTCGACCTCGCCAGCCTTGCGAGCGTCAGGGCATTCGTCGCCGCTCTCCCGGAAGGGCCGATCGGCCGGCTCATCCTTAACGCGGGTGGGCAGCGCCCGGACATTGCAGCGCGCAGTGTTGATGGCTTCGAGGCGACCTTCGCGGCCAACCACCTTTCGCACCACCTGCTGCTCCGCCTGCTGATGCCCCGTCTCGCGAGCGGGGCAAGGATCGTCATCACATCGAGCGGGACGCATGATCCGCGTGAGAAGACCGGCGTCCCGCCGCCGCGTCATGCGGATGCGCGTCGGCTTGCCTTCCCGGAGCAGGATCCGGCCGTGGACAAGTCTCCGCTCGTCGCCGGGATGCGGGCCTATTCGGCTTCCAAGCTCGCCAACCTGATGACTGCCCTGCATCTGGCGCAAAGTCCGCGGGCGCGCGCCGGAGATTGGAAGGTGTTCGCCTACGATCCCGGTCTGACGCCGGGCACAGGCCTCGCGCGCAGCCAGCCATGGGCGGTGCGCGCCCTCGTCTGGCCGCTGCTGCCGCTGTTGGTACCTTTCGCGAAGGGCATGAACAGCCTCGCCGCTGCCGGAGAGGGCCTCCAAGTGCTGGCGACGACTGCACAGGCACCGCAGGGGCAATCCTACGCGGCGCTCAGGCGCGGCAAGATGACTTGGCCTGAGCCTTCCAATCTGGCGCGCGACGAGCACCTCAGCGCGCGGATGTGGGAGGACTCGGAAGCGCTGACCAATAGCGTCGCTTGAGCTGCGTTTCGCCCTAGCCCCCCGCCGCCACGTCCGCGATTCCCTGTGCGGTCTTGTAGTCGGGCTTGCCGTTGTTGAGCCTCAGGGACTTGTCCGTCAGCACATAGAGGCGCGGGATCTTGTAGCCTGCCAGCCCGGCGCGGGCGTGGGCGTCGAGCGCGGCTTCGAGGCCTTGCGCCTCGCCTTCGGGCTCGATCACCGCCACCACCTTGCGCCCGAAGCGCGGGTCCGGAAGGCTCACCACCCGCACGTCCTTGACCGCCGGGTGCTCGAGCAGCACCGCCTCGACCTCCTCGGGGAAGACCTTCTCGCCGCCGGTGTTGATGCACATGTTGTCGCGGCCGATGAATTCGAGCGTGCCGTCGGCGGTCCAGCGGGCGCGGTCGCCGGTCATCAGCCAGCGCCTGCCGCCGATCACCGGGAAGGTCTGGGCGTTCTTTGCGTCCTCGCCGAGGTAGCCCAGCGGCAGCGGGCCGGTGCGTGCGACGATGCCGACGCCGTCGCTGCCCGGCGGTATCTCGTTGAGGTTCTCGTCGAACAGCTTCGTCTCGCGGCCCGGCCCCGGGAGCGGCTGGAACTTGCCCCCGCCGCTGGAGCCAGCTGCGGTGGTGATGACGATGCCGGTGCCCGAGCTTTCCGAGGAGCCCAGCGCGTCGACGATCATCAGCGCCGGGTGGTGGGCGATCAGCCGCTGCTTGAGGCCCGAGGAGAACACCGCGCCCGAAGAGGTGATGCTCCGTAGGCTGGCGAGCACCTCTGCCCCGTCGCCGCGGGCGTCGAGACGGTCCGCGAGCGGCAGGGCAAAGGCGTCGCCGACGATAAACATGCCGCGTGCGCCGACGCGCTTCACCTCGTCCAAGGCAAGGTCGGCATCGAACCTCGGCGCAGGGAGCAGCGCCAGCGTGCCGCCCTTCAGCAGGTGGATCACCGCCGTGAACTGTCCCGCGCCATGCATAAGCGGCGAGAGCAGCAGCAGCGGCGATGTGCTCGCCGGGTGTTCGGGACCGATGCGGGCCGCTTCGGCGACCTGTTCCTCGAGGCTCGTCACCACCAGCGGCGGCGTGCCGGGCGGGCGCTGCCACACGCCGATGGAGAACGCGCCCCACGCCTCGCGCATCGGCCACATCACCGCCTTGGGCATCCCGGTCGTGCCCCCGGTGGCGGTCAGGAACAGTGCGTCGGGATCGTCATGGATCGCGAAGTCTCCGGGCAGCTCACTGACGCACAATGCCGCCCAATCCTGACCACCCACATCGATGGTCAGCGCGCCCGTCGGCATCGCCTCGAGCGCGGCGTCGGCGAAATCGGTTTCGGTGAACAGCGCCTTCAGACCGAAGCGGGTGCAGATGTCGGCAAGCTCACGGGTCTTGTAGTGGTAATTGACGTTGACCGGCACCAGGCCGGCTTTCACGCAACCGAAATAGGCGAGCATGTAGTCGGGGGTGTTGCGCAGCATCTGTCCGGCGATGTCACCCGGCTTCAGGCCGCGCGCCGCAAGGCCCGCCGCGATTGCATCGGTGAGCGCGTCGAACGCGCCCCAGGTCACGACCCGCTCCCCATGCACCAGCGCGGGCCGCTCCGGCGGGATCGCCGCTGCCAGCGCCTTCAACACCACTCCGAAATTCGCGCCCCCGAAAGCCATCAGATCACCTCTCCTCACGGCACTTGCGCTAGCTTTGCCCAGCGCCGGATTCCCCTACGTAAATGATGAGGGACATTCCCGAAAATTGCGCTAGTCTCCCGAATCATAAAACAAATGAGAGGAACAAGCTGGCAATGGCAGCTAATGTTGTCGAATTGCGCACACCGCAAGGCCGCGAACAGCTGGATCAACTGCTTGATTCGGTGACGATCACCTGCCCCGAGGACATCCATGACGCGGCCGTGGCGCTTGCCCGCATCGCGCAGGAGCGAGGGATGCAGATCGCGGTGTGCGACGACATTTCCTCCAAGGAACCGATGGTCGATGCCGACGGCACGATCCTCAATGCCGACATTTTCCGCTGGCTGGATGACGGCGCACGCTGGTGGGAGGATCACCGCCTCGCGCTCCATTCGCCGCTGCCGCGCGCCTGCCGCTATGAAAGCGAGCCCTTCTGGGCCAATCGCAACGGCTTCAACACCCGCTGGCGCAACCACTACCTGGCCGAAATCGACCTCGCCGATTTCGAGAAGCGCGCGCTATGCAAGGCGGCGATCGTGGTGCCGGTGCACCTGCCGTTCGGCCAGATTTCCGCCTCGAGCTTCATCTCGATGGACCGCGAGAAGGAAGACCTCTCGGCCGAGTTCGCCGAATACGGCGCGCTGTTCGCGATGGTGACGCGGTGCTTCGTGGCGGGCTACGTGCAGGCCAACCGCACCAAGCGGCGCATCCCGTCAGACTGCGTGCTGTCGAAGCGCGAGGTCGAATGCCTGCGCTGGGCGGCGATCGGCAAGACCGACAAAGAGATCAGCATGATCCTCAACCGGTCGCACGCCACGATCCGCTACCACATCCACCGCGCCGGCGAGAAGCTGGACAGCGTCAACCGCGCCCAGACGATCTTCAAGGCGGGGCAGCTGGGGTATCTCGGGGCGTCTGATTAGGGAACGCGCCTCCGCGCGTTCCTCCTCGGTGCTGCTTCAAGCCCTGCGGGCTTGAGCACCTGCGGCTCGCGCGCGTGCGCTCGCGGTCGCTGCGCGACCGAACTCGCGCCTTGCTTCGTCATTGCGAGGAGCCGCAGGCGACGCGGCAATCCATGGACCGAATGCCAGCGGCAAAGTCAGGCCATGGATTGCTTCGCTTCGCTCGCAATGACGAGCTAACCCAATTTCCGCAGCGGCTCCGAGCCATCCCAGCCCACGCCCGCTGCCTTGATCATCCCGAACAGGTCAGGCCCGTCCTTGGCCTGCTGGAGGATCTCCACCAACGTGCCCGGCCCGCCCCCGGCATCGACATAGATCACCTGGCTCGTCCCGAAGGTGCCTTCGATCACCACCTCGGCCCCCGCATCGTCGCACACCCGCCGGGCTTCTGCGATGTCGTCGACCAGAATGCACACGTGGTGCAGTCCACTGCCGGTCGATCCATACTCCCCGCGATAGATCGAGGGGTGCTCGTCGCGCGGGCGGATCAGCTCGATCTGCAAGTCGCCCCAATAGGCGAGCGCGAGGTCGAACACCGCCTCGGTCGGCTGCGCGCGATATTTCATGCCTTCGAGGTGGATGCCCTCGATGATGTAGAACGGCCCCACCCCCATCACCTCGGTCCAGTGCCTGACGGCCGCGTCGAAGTCCTCCGGCACGAAGGCCAGCTGCATTATGTCGCCCAAGGCGGCCATCTTGCCCCGTAAAGCCATCTTCCTCTCCAATCCGATAGGGTGTCCTTGTCCCGAAGCTGTGTGATATTCTCCGCCTGAGACACTGCACAAAGTGCGAGGACGTGGGACGGGGTTCACCCCCTCGAGAGGACCGGACAAGCCCGATGAACGAGATCAAGGACATTGCCCGCGGCGATCGCTGCCCGGGGCTTAGCTACACCGACATGCTCAACGGCGACACCCGCCGCGCGCCCGACTACCTGTTCGAGGAAACGACCATCGAGATGGGCGACGATCCGCTGCCGGTCGCACCCTATATCTCGGAGGAATTCGCGGCGCTGGAGCGCGAGAAGCTGTGGCCCAACGTCTGGCTGTTCGCCGCGCGCGAGGACGAGATGCCCGATCAGGGCGACACGGTCGTCTACGACATCGCCGGCAAGAGCTTTCTGCTGATCCGCCAGAAGGACGGCGGCGTGAAGGCCTTCTACAACGCCTGCCTCCACCGCGGCCGCAAACTGCGCACCGAGGGGGGCCAGTCGGTGCAGCTGCGCTGTCCGTTCCACGGCTTCACCTGGCGCAACGACGGGAGCCTCAAGGAAATCCCCTGCGCGTGGGACTTCAAGCACCTCGAAGGCAAGGACATGGACCTGCCGCAGGCGCGCGTGGAGCTGTGGCAGGGCTTCGTGATGCTGACCGAGAACCATGCCCTGCCCGACTTCAAGACGTGGCTCGGGCCGGCAGCCTCGCATTACGAGCGCTACGATTTCGAAAACCGCTACACCGGCATGTGGGTGCAGAAGAAAATCCCGGCCAACTGGAAGGCGACCGCCGAGGCCTTCATGGAAGCCTGGCACTCGATCACCACGCACCCGCAGCTGCTCGCCTTCCTCGGCGATGCCAACACGCGCTACGATCTGATCGGCGATCACTTCAACCGCGCGATCACGCCTTCAGGCGTGCTGAGCCCGCACGTGAAGGGCAAGAATTCGGACTACGTGCTCGAGAAGATGAACGAGTTCTCGGGCGGTGCCGACGCGCGCACCAACCGGCGCTTCAACGCCAGCAACGAACCGGTAGAAGGCTACGACGCCAACGATCCGCTGGGCGCGCGCAAGGTGCTGGCCGAAGCGGGGCGCAAGGGCTTTGCCGAGAACTACGGCTACGATTATTCGGACGCCGCCGACACCGAGATCCTCGACAACTTCACCTACAACATCTTCCCCAACTTCGCGCCGTGGATCGGCTTCCTGCCGACCCTCGTCTATCGCTGGCTGCCCGGCGACACGCCCGACTGGTGCATCATGGAAATCCGCCTGCTGTTCCCCACCCCCAAGGGCCAGGAACGCCCGCGCGCGGTGACACCGACCTACATCCCTGACGACGAGCCCTTCGCCTGGGCCAACGACATCATGGGGCCGCAGCTTGCCAACGTATTCGATCAGGACATGGCGAACCTGCCCTATGTCCAGGAAGGCATGAAGAGCATGCGCGACGGGCTGATGGAGCTCGGCCACTATCAGGACAGCCGCGTGCGCCACTTCCAGACAACGCTGATGAAATACATCAACGGGGAGCTACCTGCGGCCGGTTGAGCGGGCATGAGCTTTTCCTTCGACCTCACCGGGCGGACCGCGCTGATCACCGGCGCGTCCTCGGGTCTCGGCACCCGCTTCGGGCGCATCCTCGCTGCGAGCGGGGCGAACGTGGCGCTCGGCGCGCGGCGGGCTGACCGGCTTGCCGCTCTGGCTTCCGAGATCGGTCCCAAAGCCGCCGCCGTGCAGATGGACGTCGCGCGGGAGGCCGATATCATCGCAGGGTTCGACGCCGCCGAGGCGGCGTTTGGCTCCCCGGTCGACACGGTGATCGCCAATGCCGGTGTCGACGGCGCGGGCATGATCACCACCATGCCCGAGGACGAGATCGAGCAGACCCTCGCGATCAACCTCAAGGGCGCGATCCTCACTGCGCGTGAGGGCGCGAAGCGGATGATGGCGCACGGCGTCACCAAGGGCCGGATCGTGATGATCGCCTCGATCACCGCCTTCGAGCCTTCCCCCGGCCTCGTCGCCTATGCCGCCTCCAAGGCAGGCGTGGTGCAGGCGGGGCGCAGCATGGCGCGCGAATGGGCGCGGGCGGGAATCTGCGTGAACACCGTCTCCCCCGGCTACATCCGCACCGCCATCAACGATGCGTGGTTCGATACCGAGCCAGGCCGCAAGCAGATCGCGCGCTTCCCCAAGCGCCGCCTGATGGGCGAGGAGGGCCTGGACGCAATGATCCTGTTCCTGTGTTCGGACGCGGCGGAGTTCGTCACCGGCACCGATTTCGTGCTCGACGACGGGCAGACATTGTGACGAAACGCCTGATCTCGCTCGCCGCCGGGATCATGCCCGAGGCGACCCCCGCCCAGCTGATCGAGTGCGCCGCCGCCAGCGATTTCGACTTCGGCGGCATGTGGGTCGAGAAAGACAGCTGGACCCCGGCGACCACCCGCGCCATCCGCAGCCAGGCGCGTGACGCCGGCGTGGAACTGCTCGACTGCGAGGTCGCGTGGATCATGCCCGGCGCGGCCGATCCGTGGCTGACCCAGCTGGTCGACATCGCGGCCGAGCTGGGCGCGCGCAACCTGCTGTGCGTCTCCAGCGACCCCGACATGGCCGCGACCACTGCCAAGTTCCAGACCCTCGTCGACCGGGCGCAAGGCACGGGCGTCAGGGTCAATCTCGAGTTCGGCATCTTCACCGAGGTGAAGACCCTTTCCATGGCCCGCTCCGTGCTGGAAGCGGTCGAAGGCGAGGCCAAGGCGCTGCTGGTCGATACGCTCCACTGGGCAAGATCGGGCGGGACGGCAGACGACCTTGCGGCGATCCCGCACGAGTGGCTGTCCTACTGCCAACCCTGCGACGCGCCTGCCGAGGGTCCCGACACGAGCAACTTCGACTCAATAATTGACGACGCGATCAACCGCCGGATGGCGCTGGGTCAGGGAGGCCTGCCGCTCGCCGCGATGGTCGACGCCCTGCCCGACCACCTGCCGATGGCGATCGAGGAGCGCTCGGCAGCGCTCCGGGACAACTTCCCCGATCTCATCGAACGCGCCCGCGAATGCGCCCGCACCAGCCGCGCGTGGCTCGACAGCCGAGAATGAGCGTCCTTCCGGTCACCCTCGTCCAGACAGCCTACCTTGTGCCGAATCTCGAAGAAGGATGCGCAGCGTTGAACCGCGCCTATGGCTGGGGGCCGTTTCTCGGCGGTACCGAAGGCGTGCTTGCCGACCACACCTACCGGGGTGAGCCCGCCGCACCGATCCGCATACGCGGCGTCTTCGTCCAGACCGGCGAAATCAATGTCGAGGTGATCGAGGTCGTCTCCGATGCGCCATCCGCCTTCCACGACATGCTGCGCGCAGACGGCCAGCCGGTGCTGCACCACTGTGCAACCTTTGCCGAGGATTACGAAGGGACCCGCGATCACCTGGTGGCGCAGGGCTATCCGGTGGTGAGCGAATTCGGCTTTGCCGGGCGGCGCATCTGCTATCTCGACACGCGCCCGCTGCTCGGCTTCATGACCGAAGTCTATCCCGACCTGCCGATCATCCGTGCCATGTATGCAGAGGCACGCGAGGCGGCGGCGGCGCGCCCAGGCGAATCTGGGATCGCGCCTTTCACCACCTCGCGCTGAGGACGTACTTACGAAAGGCCGTCTTCGAGCCCGCAGGTGAGATCGCCGATCGGGGTGCCGGCCGGGAAGGTCGCATCAAGCGCATCGGGGCAGCCGGCGCCTTGGGTGAGGTGCTCGAACGAGCCGAGTTCTTCGAGTTGCGGAGCGCTGTAGATTCGAGTCGTCATTGATAGGTCCTTGCCGTGCTTTCCCTGAAGCACAGCGACAGATATGGTCTGGCTGGCAGGAGACCTTGATCCATTTCAGAAAACGCGCTGCGCCTCGGCGCATTCGGTCGCGAGTCTCTGACGGTCGGCGACGGAGTGTGCGTGTTGTGCGGTCGTCACCCCCCGCGCGCGTGACCCGCGATCTCGCCGGCGAGGCGCGGGATCAGCGGGAGCGGCAGGTCGTGCCCCCAGCCGGGGATCGTTACCAGCCGCGCGCCCGAAATGTGCCGCGCGGTGTCCTCGCCCGCTTCGAGCTTGACCAACGGATCGGCCTCGCCGTGGAGCACCAGCGTCGGCGTCCGCACGCTGGCGAGGCGCGAACGGCGGCACCCGTCATCGATGATCGCGGCGAGCTGGCGCGGAAGCCCGGCCGGATAGACCGAGCGGCGCATGTTCCGCAGCACCCGCGCGCGCTGTTCCTCGGGGTCGAAGGGGAAGCCCGAAGAGCCGATGTTTTTCGCGATATTGAGCCCATGAGCCACGAGGGTTTCCTCGTCCATCCCCTTCAATGGCGCGACAAGCGCGTCGATCGCGTTCTTGTCTGCCTGCGGGAGCTTGCCGTTGCCGGTGGTCGACATGATCGAGGTGAGGGTCATCAGCCGCTCGGGGTGGTGCACCGCCATGAGCTGCGCGATCATTCCGCCCATAGACGCGCCGACCACATGCGCCTTGGCGATGCCGAGCGCATCGAGCAGGCCGATGCCGTCGTCGGCCATGTCCTTCAGGCTGTAGGGCACCTTGGCCGGGAAGCCGATCTTCTTGCGCAGCACCTGGATCGCCGGGCTGGGCGCGCGGGCGCCCTCGAACTTCTGGCTGAGCCCGATGTCACGGTTGTCGTAGCGGATCACCCGGAACCCGTCGCCCACCAGCGCCGCAACCAACTCGTCCGGCCACAGCGTCATCTGCGCGCCGAGGCCCATGACCAGCAGGATCACTTCGGCATCGGGGTTTCCCCCATTCTCAAGCGAGTCCTCATAGAAGAGTTCGATGCCGGTGTTGGGGGTGACGACTGTGGGCATGGGCGGCTGATCCTTGGTCAGGCCCGGATGGTCACTTCCACACGGGTCCGGCGATATCGAAGCCGCGCGCGTCCAATTGGTCAAGCACCCCGCCGCTCTCCGCCAACACTCGCAAGGGGACAACTGCCAGCGTCGTGCCCTTGGCGGCGCTCGCCTCGGCGATGCGGTCGACCCAGATGGTGCGCAATTCGGTGCCGATCGTCTCGTCTGCCCACGGCCAGCACTTGCCCAGCGCCTGTTCGAGCGGGTTCGCCATCACCGCAGGAATGGCATAGCGGCGCCAGTCGGCCGCCCGCTTCTCCACGATCTCGGGGCCCGCATCGAGAGCGTCCATCGCCGCCGTCAGGCAGGGGATATGCGCCGCGGGTGGTGCATCGGCCAGGTTGTCGATGATGTCCTCGCCGCGCAGGGTGCCGGCGCGGGTGGTCGGAACCTTGGCCTTGTCGGCGGCCTTCTCCACCACGTCCGAGGCATCGTCCGCCGTATCGCGGTTGAAGCGCAGCTCCTTGCGCAACATCCCGAAGGACGTGAGCAGGAAGGACTGGCGCGCATAATCCTCCTTGTGCGCCGCGCCGAAAGCGGAGAGCCGTGCCCACTGATCGGGCGAGAGGTAGTCGCTCGCCACGGTCTTGTCGGGGAGCTTGGTGAACTTGGAGCCGGAGAAGATCAGCCGCAGGATATCCCCCGGCGAGACCTTGCCCCGCGCGCCGAGGATCACCCGGTCGGCCTCGGCAGTGGCTTCGCGCAGCCGGTCCGGCTGCCACGGGGTGGTCTTGGGGATCGCCCGAAGCTCGCCGACGAGAATGACGGTGCCGGTCGGCGTGGTGATGGTCCACATCGGCGCGCCGGAACGCTGCGCGGTGACGACGATCGAATTCTCCGAGGTGTTTTCGGCCCCCTCGTCTGCGGCTATCTCCTGCGCCGCCAGGGAAGTGATCGGCAACAGCGCGGCAAGGGCCAGGGAAGTCAGCAGCTTGTTCATCGGGCGCCCCTTCGATTTAACATTTGGCACACCGCTACAGCCGCGAAACTGAACGTCACCCGAACTCAAGGACTTAAGGCACCAGCACCGTATCTCTCGGCTCCGCTGCCAAGTCAGGATAATCCAGCGTGTAGTGCAGCCCGCGGCTCTCCTTGCGGTGGAGCGCCGACTTCACGATCAGTTCGGCCGATTGCAGCAGGTTTCTGAGTTCGATCAGGTCGGTGGTGACGCGGAAGGACCCGTAGTAGTCCTCCACCTCGCGCTTCAGCAGCTCGATGCGGCTGGCGGCCCGCTGGAGCCGTTTGGTGGTGCGCACGATGCCGACATAGTTCCACATGAAGCGGCGGATCTCGGTCCAGTTCTGCTTGATGACGACCTCCTCGTCGGAGTCGGTCACGCGGCTTTCGTCCCACGGGAGGATCGCGGGCGGGGCCTCGAGCGTGTCCCAGCGCGCAAGGATGTCCTGCGCCGCGGCCTCGCCGAAGACGAAGCACTCCAGCAGCGAGTTCGACGCCAGACGGTTCGCGCCGTGGAGGCCGCTTTCGGTGCACTCGCCCGCCGCCCACAGCCCCGGCACGTCGGTGCGCGCATCGAGGCCCACCACCACCCCGCCGCAGGTGTAATGCTGCGCCGGCACAACCGGGATCGGCTGCCTCGTCATGTCGATGCCGAGCCCCATCAGCTTTTCGTAGATCGTCGGGAAGTGCCCCTTCACGAAATCGGCGGGCTGGTGGCTGATATCGAGATGCACGAAATCGAGGCCGAAGCGCTTGATCTGGTCATCGATCGCGCGGGCGACAACATCGCGCGGGGCGAGTTCCATGCGCTCGGGGTCGTAATCCACCATGAAGCGGCGGCCCGTCTCGGGGTGGAGCAGGTGGCCTCCTTCCCCGCGCACGGCCTCGGTGATCAGGAAGTTCTTGGTTTCGAGGTGGTAGAGACAGGTCGGGTGGAACTGCATCATCTCCATGTTGGAGACGCGCGCGCCTGCCCGCCACGCCATTGCGATGCCATCGCCGGTCGCGCCGCGCGGTGCGGTGGAGAACTGGTAGACGCGCCCGGCACCGCCGCTGGCGAGCACCGTCGCGCGCGCGACATGACGTTCAACCCGCCCGGTCTCCTCGCACAGGGCATAGACCCCCCACACCCGCCCGGCAGCGGAGAAATCTTCGCGATGGCGATCGGTGACGAGATCGATGCAGGTGCGCCCGGGGAGCAGGGTTATGTTGGGGTTCGCCTCGGCCGCGCGCAGGAGCGCTTCCTGCACGGCCCATCCGGTCGCATCGTCGACATGCACGATGCGCCGGTGCGAGTGCCCGCCCTCGCGGGTGAGGTGCAGTGCATCGGTATCGCGGTTGAAAGGCACCCCGAGCTCGCAGAGCCGGTCGATCGAGGCGGGCGCGCGTTCGATGACGAATTCGACCGTGGCGCGGTCGTTGAGCCCCGCGCCCGCCACCATCGTGTCGCGGATATGGTCCTCGAAAGTGTCGCCAGCGTCGAGCACTGCGGCGATCCCGCCCTGCGCCCAGGCAGTCGAGCCGCCGGTCAGCGAGCCTTTGGCCAGCACCAGCACCCGCCGCGTCTCGGCCAGAGCGAGCGCAGCGGTCAGCCCGGCCGCGCCCGAACCGATCACCAGCACATCATGCGGCTGCCCCACTGCGTCTTCCGTCGCCATGCCTTGCGCCATGGCTCGCAATTCGCCGTTCGGCAAGGGTCATGCAATCGCTCACGAATTGCGAGGTCCTAAGTAAATGCCCCTAGGTTGCGCTGCAACACGGTGGTATCTTCTTCGTCAGCGTGAATCGTTCGATGAAGCGGCGCGCTAAGGGGCGCAAAACCAGTACAGCATTTCCTTTCCTCGGGGCACCATAGCGCATGTCCATCTTCGGTCTCGCCACCTGCGTGTTCAACCGCCACGATCCCGATCGCAAGGAGGTGAAGTGGAACGGCCACGACTACGTCGGAGAATGCCGCCACTGCAACGTCCCGATCGTTCGCGTTTCCCGCCGTCACTGGCGCAAGCAGGTCCCCAAGGGGCAAGCGAGCGATAACGCCCCGGGCTGATCAGCCGGCGCTTTCAGGGCCGGCGGCGGTGAGCTGGACGAAGACATCCTCGAGATCGGCCTCGCGGGTCGTCACATCGACGATTTCGATGCCCTGCTGCTGAAGGATAGCGAGCACCTGCCCGGCGCTAAGGCGGTCTTTGTCATAGGTCACCTCGACCGCGCGCGCGCCGTCCCATTCGACCTTGCCGAAAGCCTCGTGCGAGGGGGCCACGGAAAGATCGGCTGCCGCGGTCACCGCGACGATCTTCTCGCGCGCCATCTCGACGAGTTCGCGGGTCGGCTTGTCGGCGATCACCTTGCCGTGGTTGATGATCGCGATGCGGTCGCACAGCTCCTCGGCTTCCTCGAGGTAGTGGGTGGTGAGCACCACCGTCACGCCTTCGCGGTTCAATTCGCTGACCAGCTCCCACAATTGGCGCCTGAGGTCGACATCGACCCCGGCCGTCGGCTCGTCGAGGACGAGAATCGGCGGAGAGTGGACCATCGCCTTGGCGACCAGCAGCCGCCGCTTCATCCCTCCCGAGAGCGTGCGCGCATAGGCGTTACGCTTGTCGGCGAGGCGCACCGCTTCGAGCAGTTCCTCGCTGCGGCGCAAGGCGGCGGTGATGCCGTAGAAGCCGGCCTGGTTCTCCAGCACCTCGAAGGGGGTAAAGAAGGGGTCGAAGACGATCTCCTGCGGCACAATCCCGATCGATCGGCTGGCATTGCGGCGATCCCGGTCGATGTCGAAGCCCCAGATTTCGGCCGTCCCGGAGGTCTTGTTGACCAGCCCCGCAAGGATGTTGATTAGCGTCGACTTGCCTGCGCCGTTGGGGCCGAGCAGCCCGAAGATCGAGCCTTCCGGCACGTCGAAGCTCACTCCGCCGAGCGCGAGCTTGCCTTCGGTCATTGTGCCTTTCGCACCCTTGGCAGGGGCATAGCGTTTGACGAGGTTGTCGATGCGGATGGCGGGCTCGGCTGACATGCGGAACGCCTAGGCAAGCCGGGCGCCAAAGGCAATTGAACTTGGGCCACCGCGCCTGTATCGGCGAAACCCATGAGCATTCCCCCTCCTGAAGTCCTGCTGGTCGATGCGGCGCGCGTCATGTGCGACGGGGCCAGCGGCATCCGCGGCGGCGCGGGATACCGCCCGGCCGCGCTGGGCCACCCGCGCGTGTTCCTCGAAATCGACGAGCACGGCTATGTCGACTGCGGCTACTGTGACCGGCGCTTCGTGCTGCGCGGCGGTGTTGCGGACAAGGCGGGCGCTGACCAGGCCGCACTGCCCGACATCGCTTCGGGGGCGAGCGACCCGGGGAAGATCGAGCACAGCCAGGGCGGCTCGCTCAGCGCAGGTTAAGCGTCGGCACGGTAAGACGCTCCTCTTATGATCCAGAAGGAGATCGCGTCATGACCCGAAACACTCTCCTGACCCGCTCGCTGATCGCCGCATGTGCCTCGGCTCTCGCGCTGGCAATCACCCTGCCCGCCGCCGCGCAGCAAAAGGGCGATGTAGAGGCCGGCACTGCAGCCGCCGCGCCCGCGACCAAGGGCGAAAAGCGCCTCGCGAAACTGCTCAAGGGCCGTGTCGCGGGGGAACCGGTGCGGTGCATCCGCACCAGAGGGCGCGAACAGATGCAGGTGATCTCGCACACGGCCTACGTCTATGGCTCGGGCAACACGATCTATGTGCAGCGCACCCGCGATCCGCAGCAGATCGATGATCGCGACACGCTCATCACCAACCGCTTCGATCCGACGCAGTTGTGCCGACTCGACACCACTACCACCGTCGATCGTATGACCGGCATGTTCACCGGCGCGGTGTTCTTCGATGACTTCATTCCCTACACGCGGGTGAAGCGCGGGGCTTCCGGCGAGGGCTGATTTGTGCGCAGCGGCGCGGGGCGCCACCCGGCCCCGCACCGCCCGCTGCCGCAATGGGCTGGTGCGGCGCGCGACACGGGGCAGGTCGGATGACCGCTGATTCCCAGGTAGCGACATGTCTCGCCAGCTTCGGCGCCTGACCTTTCGAACCGGGAATCCGTGATCGCGACGTCGGTCAGGATCTGCTGCGCGAGGCGATAGGCGCTGATGTCAGCGTGAAGCTCGCCGAGGGAGGCTTCGATTTCCAGCACAGCACGGCGCTCCTCGCGCGCGGCCTGCTGACAGGCTTGCGCTTCGACGGGGGGACTGGCCGCATCGGCACCCGGCATGGCCGCGAGCGGTTGCGCCATTTTGATCATCGTGTCGTGACGCGGGGCATCGGGCATCAAGCCGCTCTGCCAGCGCCCGAGCATCCATGCCCCGAGCATCAGATTGCTGATGACGCCGCCCAGCGCAGCGGGGCCTCCGAACTGATCCATCTCATGCTTCCCGTCCAACCTTCCGGAATGAGCCGACCCCGACCCACCGGACACATGCAGCCACGCGCCGCGCCGACCCCCTCCAGAATCGACATGACAAGGGCTATGGTGCCGCAGCGCAGCACCGCCGGAAATGCGGGGTGTTACCTAGTTGGCGCCCGGTGCGCCGCAGGCTGTGAACGGTTCGTCGGCGTCAGGCGCGGGCCATCGCGTTCATTCGTGCGATGATCTCCTCGGCCTGGAGCATGATGCGGTCGATCAGCTCCTGGCAGGTCGGGATATCGTGGATGAGGCCTGCGACCATGCCGCAGCTCCACGCGCCTGCGTCCATCGTGCCTTCCATCATGATCTTGGGGTAGACGCCCGCGACCTCGGGCAGAATGTCCTGGATGGTGATCGCGTCGCCCAGTTCCTTCTCCTTCTGGATCAGGCGCTCGACCGCGGCGTTGCTGAGCACGCGTTCGGTGTTCCTGAGCGGGCGCATCACGAGGCGGGTGTCCAGTTCCGAGGCGGCGAGGATCGCCTGCTTCACGTTCTCGTGCACGGGCGCTTCCTTGGTGGCGATGAAGCGGGTGCCCATGTTCATGCCGGCAGCGCCCATCGCGATCGAGGCGACGAGGCTGCGCCCGTCGGCCATGCCGCCGCTCGAAACGAAGGGAATCTCCAGTTCATCGGCGGCGCGGGGGAGCAGGATGAAGTTCGGCACGTCGTCCTCGCCCGGGTGCCCGCCGCATTCGAATCCGTCGACGCTCACCGCGTCGCAGCCGATGTCCTGCGCCTTCAGGGAGTGGCGCACGCTCGTGCACTTGTGGATCACCTTGATGCCCGCGTCCTTCAGCGGCGGCAGGAGCTCGACAGGGTTGCGCCCAGCGGTCTCGACCACCTTCACCCCGCCTTCGATCACAGCTTTCAGCAGCCCCGGATAGTCCGGCGGAGTCAGCGTCGGCAGGATCGTCAGGTTCACGCCGAAGGGCTTGTCCGTCATGTCCTTGCAGCGCGCGATCTCGTTGGCGAGCTTCTCCGGTGTGCCCTGCGTCAGCCCGGTGATGATCCCGAGCCCGCCTGCGTTGGAGACGGCCGCCGCCATCTCGGCGAAACCGACATAGTGCATCCCCCCCTGAATGATCGGGTGCTGGATGCCGAACATTTCGGTGATGGCAGTCTTCATGGCGGTATGTCTCCCCTCGCGATGCGTATCGGTGCGCGAGACAAGCCGAGATGCGCGAGGCTTTCAAGCCCGCTTTTGAGGAGTTCGCCAGCTGCCCGCGCGCGCCGTAGCGTCAGGCGCGGCGATTTGGTTGTCTCAGCCGCGGTTGAAGGCGAGCAGGAAGGTAACGGGCACCGCCGGCGTGATCGAGGGCAACTGCGCGAGCGCGCGCAGCTCGCCGAGTTCGTCGGTGAGGCCGAACATGTCGGTCGAGATGATCACCGGGGCGGTCGGCACCACCATCACCCGGTCTTCGGTGACGCGGGTCACCAGCACGTCAGTCTCGACCTCGGCGGTCGCGCCCTTGATCGTCACGCTCGCCTTGAGGGGCCGGGTCAGCGACTGGCCGACAGCCAGCCCGGAGAAGCGGGCCGGATCGAGCGTGGCGGTGATGGTCGCCTTGGGGTTGGCGGCGATATCGAAGAACAGCTCGCGCATCCGCTCGTCACGCACTTCCACGCCGGTATCGACCGAGGCGAGGTCGACATCGAGGCTCGCAGTTCCGTCGGGGGCTACGCTGCCCGAGAGTCGGCTGAAGCGGTTGGCCTCGGCGACTTCACCGGCCTTGATCGAGACATAGGTAAGCCGCGAGGCCGCCGCATCGAGCGTCCACTCGCCCTGCGTCACCGATGCGGGCGCGGTCGCTGCATCGCTCGGCGTCTCTGCTGGCTGTTGCGCACAGGCGGCAAGGCCCAGCATGAGAACGGCGGCGGCGGCGTAAGCGGGGGCAAGCGGGCGAAATTTCGGCATCACTGTTCCCATGACCTCATGCAAAGCGGGAGCGAGCGATATGCGATTTGCAGGCCGGGTGGAAGGGGGCGGCGCGGCGCCTCACTCCCACTCGTCATTCACTCCCACTCGATCGTGCCGGGCGGCTTTGACGTGTAGTCGTAGACCACGCGGTTGATGCCCTTCACCTCGTTGACGATGCGGGTCGCGACGCTGGTGAGGAAGCCTGCGTCGAACGGGTAGACGTCCGCCGTCATCCCGTCGGTCGAGGTCACCGCGCGCAGGGCGCAAACCGAATCATAGGTGCGATAATCGCCCATCACGCCGACGGTCTTGACCGGCAGCAGCACCGCGAAGGCCTGCCAGATCGCATCGTAGAGCCCGGCCTTGCGGATCTCCTCGAGGTAGATCGCGTCGGCCTTCCTGAGGATGTCGCAGCGCTCCTTGGTAACCTCCCCCGGGATGCGGATCGCGAGGCCAGGACCGGGGAAGGGGTGGCGGCCGACGAAAGCGTCGGGCAGGCCCAGCTCGCGGCCCAGTTCACGCACCTCGTCCTTGAACAGCTCGCGCAGCGGCTCGACCAGCGCCATGTTCATGCGTTCGGGCAGCCCGCCGACATTGTGGTGGCTCTTGATGGTCACCGAAGGACCGCCGGTAAAGGAGACGCTCTCGATCACATCGGGATAGAGCGTCCCCTGGGCAAGGAAATCCGCCCCGCCGATCTTGCGCGCTTCCTCGTCGAACACGTCGATGAAGGTCTTGCCGATGAACTTGCGCTTGGCTTCGGGGTCGGTGAGTCCGGCGAGCCCGCCAAGGAACAGCTCTTCGACATCCACATGGACGAGCGGGATGTTGTAGTGATCGCGGAACAAGGTGACAACCTGCTCCGCCTCGCCAAGCCGCATCAACCCGTGATCGACGAAGACGCAGGTCAGCTGGTCGCCGATCGCTTCGTGGATCAGCACCGCCGCAACCGCCGAATCGACACCGCCCGAAAGCCCGCAGATCACCCGCTTGTCACCCACCTGCGCGCGGATCTCGGCGATCTTGGTCTGGCGGAACTCGGCCATGGTCCAGTCGCCGGCGAGGCCGCAGACATGGCGCACGAAATTGGCGATCAGCTTGCCGCCATCGGGGGTGTGGACCACCTCGGGGTGGAACTGGGTGCCGTAGAACTTGCGAGCCTCGTCGGCGATAACCGCGAAGGGCGCGCCATCGCTCACCGCGACGATCTCGAAGCCGGGGGCGAACTGCGTGACCTTGTCGCCGTGGCTCATCCACACCTGATGTCGCTCGCCCACTTCCCAGAGGCCGTCGAACAGCGCGCATTCGGCGGTGACCGTGAGGAAAGCGCGGCCGAACTCGCCGCCCTCGCCCGTTTCGTGGCCGGGCCTCACTTCGCCGCCGAGCTGGTGGCTCATGACCTGCTGGCCGTAACAGATGCCGAGGATCGGCACGCCGGCATCGAAGAGCAGCTGCGGGGCCCGGGGGGACCCTTCATCAGGGACGCTGGCAGGCGAGCCGGAGAGAATGATGCCTTTGGGCTTCAGCCGCGCGAACGCAGCTTCGGCCTGCGTGAAGGGCGCGATTTCCGAGTAGACCCCGGCCTCGCGCACACGGCGGGCGATCAGCTGCGTCACCTGAGAGCCGAAGTCGACGATCAGGATGCAGTCGGAAACGGCGGATTCGGCCGCGAGGGGCTCTGAGGAGTGCGCGCTCATGGGCGCGGATTAAGGAGCGCACCATCCGCTGTCCAGCATCGCTATGCCGCAATCCGCGATTTTGCAGTGCAGCACACAAATGATGCATGGAATCCAAGCGGTTCCCGGAAAACTGCTCGAAAACCGTTGCAATCTTTGGAACCATCTTTCTCCAATTCGCATTTGCACAATACTCTTGTGCACTGCACCAGAGTTTCAATCAGCAACCGAATGCCGGGCAACGGCATCGATCCCCGCCACCCTCTCGAACTACCGGAGCCAAGATACCATGCGTTTCACTCTCCCCCTGATCGCCCTCGCCGCCTTTGCCGTGCCCGCCGCTGCGGCCGCTGAGACCGTCACTGTCCGCGTCGGCTATGGCGATGTCGACGTGACCACCACCGAAGGCCGGGCCGCGCTCGAGGCACGCATCGACGCCCGCCTCAAGAAGGCTTGCGCGCTCGAAGGTGCCGCCCGCTACACCCACGGCCGCACGGCCATCGACAGCCGGTGCCTGACCGAAGCGCGCGCTTCCGCCAAGGCCGAGATCGAGCGCGTCGCCATGAACGAGGCGCGCGGCGCCCGCACCGTCGCCGCCAACTGAGCAGCGCCAAGCTGTTGAAAATGAACAGCCGCCGGAGCAATCCGGCGGCTGTTTCGTGCCATCAGAAGGTCAGATGAGTTGCAGATGTTGCAATTAGCCTTGGCGTAATCGCATTTGAACTGCGTGCCACCGAACACCATTTCGCCGCTCGAGCGATACGGCGCCGGGCCCCTCTCTCCATCCCGGCCACCTCCGTCAGGAGCCTTCGCCCGGCGATGTGACCGAAAACGGCACATGGCCTGCCTGCCGACGCAGCAGGAATGCCGAGCCTCCCCCCCGCTCGGCCGTCTGCTCCGTCACGATCCGGCCAAGGCCGGATGTGCAGCAAAGAGACGCGGCCACCACTCTCCCCCCCTGAACCGGTGGCCGCGTCTCGAGCCGCACCGCTCCCGACACCGCATCAGGCGCCCAGATCATCGCAGTTTTCGATTGCTGTGATGCGTTATTTTAAATCTAGGTGAGGATTGAAAATTACGCGGATCTTTGTATATGGTGCTTCTGCCCGGGTGATTCTCTCTCCCCCCTCTCCCCAAGGGATCGCCCGGGCTCCCAACCACAACAAAACAGGGAAACCAAAACGATGCTTATGATCAGCGAAAAGGCTTTCGCCCTGCTGCTCGCCGTTGCCTTCAGCGGCGCCGCGTTCCAGACGTTCATCGTCTGACGTCAAGCACTTAGCGAAGCTACAGCGGCCCGGCTCTCCATCAGGAGGGCCGGGCCGAGCCATTTCCGGCGCCTGCGCTACTCCACCGCGCCCCGCTGTGCGGCTTCCTCGCGCAGGTCGCTCTTGAGGAGCTTGCCGATGTGGCTGCGCGGCATCTCTTCGATGGCGTGGAGCGCTGCGAGCCGCTGGGTCTTGCCGAGGCGGGCATTGACCGCCGCCATGATCGCGTCAGGCGCGGCGGCTCCTTCCTTGAGCACGACGAACCCGACAGGGCTCTCGCCCCACTTACGCGAGGGCACGCCGACCACCGCGGCCTCGGCCACGCCCGGCTCCTTCGCCAGTTCAGCCTCGAGGTCGGAGGGGTAGATGTTGAACCCGCCCGAGATGATCATGTCCTTGGCGCGGCCGACCAGCTCGACGAAGCCTTCCGCGTCGACCCGGCCGATGTCGCCCATGCGCATCCACACCTCGCCGGTCAAAGGATCGGTCCACTGCGCCTCGGCGGTCTTGTCGGGGCGGTTCTTGTAGCCGCTCATCATGGTGAGGCTGCGCCCGATGAGATTGCCGGGGGTGCCGGGGGGCACCTCGCGGTCGTCATCATCCACCACCTTCAATTCGCTGCCCGGCGCGGGGCGTCCCACCGTGTGCAGCTTGTCGGGGAATTCATGGCACGCGAGCAGGCACACCACGCCGCCCTCGGTCATCGAGTAGATCTCGATCAGCCCGCCGGGCATCCGCCGCAGCACTTCGCGCTTCAACTCGGCGGGGAAGGGTGCGGAGGTGCAGTATTTGAGCTTCAGCGAGGCCAGATCGTAGGCATCGAACTCCGCGAAATCCATCAGACGCTGGTATTGCACCGGCACCAGCATGGTGATGGTGGTGCGGTCGCTCTGCGCGTGTTCGAGCCACTTCGCGCAGTCGAACTTGCCCATCACCCGCACGCATCCACCTGCCAGCAGCACCGGCAGGAAGGCGACCATTGTCGTGTTCGAATAGAGCGGCGTCGAGGCAAGCGAGCGGACCTCGATTCCGGCGCCGAGATAGCTCAGCGCGGTCGGGGCGAACTGCCGCCAGCGCATCTGGTGCGAATGGACTATCCCCTTGGGAATCCCCGTGGTTCCGGACGAATAGATGATGTTGAAGGCGTCCTTCGGCTCGGGCACGAAGACCGGGGCGCGCGCACCGGGAGCGGCCATCCACTGGTCGATGTTCTCCAGCGGCACGCGGATCAGGTCGGCCATGAAGTCCTGCCCCAGCTCGGCGGATTTCGCGGCATCGATGAACAGGTGGATCGCGCCGGAATCCTTAGCCATTCCAGCCAGTTGCTCAGGGCTCGCGCTGGTCGTCAGCGGCGCCGCGACCCCGCCTGCGCGCACTGCGGCGAGGAACACCAGCGCATATTCGACGCTCGAGGTGCCGAGGATCGCGACCGATTGCCCGCGCTGGAGCCCCGTCTCGACCAGCCGCGCCGCCAGCCGCTCGACGAGGCCTACCAGCTCCGCCCAATAAACCTCGCGTTTTTCGTCTCTTAGCGCGAGCTCGTCGCCGCGAAGGCGCGACCACTCCATCAGGACTTCAGGAAAGGAACCGAAGGGTTCGGCGAGGCGGCTCGTCATCATGTCATGGTTCATGGCGACATGCATAATCGGCCAGAACCCCCGCGCAAAGCCGTTGCGAAGCGCCTCTCACAAGTGCCAAGGTGGGGGCAAGGAGAGGCTAGGGATGATCAAGCAGGGGCCAAAGCGGGGTTTGGCGGTAATGGCGTCGGGAGCGATGGGGGCGGCAATGGCGGCTGCACCACTCTCGGCCGACGAAAAGCGGCTCGCCCCGCCCGATCTCGAGCCGCCGCTGGTGGTCGCGGCGCTCGCGCATCCCGACGACGAAATGCCGATGTCGGCCGCTCTCGCCGCACTTGCCCGGCAGGGATATCACGTGCGGATCGTCCACGCGACACCGGGGGATGCCGGGCCGGGCTTCTCGGGGCTTCCCAAGGGCGAGGCGCTCGGCGCCGCACGCCGGGCCGAGGCCGAGTGCGCCGGCAAGGCGCTGGGAGTGGCCGAAGTGATCAATCTCGGCTTTCGCGACGGCGAGCTTGCCAGTCACGTGCGCGACGGTTCGCTGGCCCGGGCGCTGTTCGACCATGTCGCCAATGCCGACCTCGTGCTCACCTGGGGGCCGGACGGGGGCTACGGCCACGCCGACCACCGGCTCGTGAGCGCGATCGCCACCCAGATTGCGCAGGCCGAGCCCGCGGACGACCGTCCGAAGGTGCTCTATGTCGGGCTCCCCAACGGCACCACCGCGGGGCTCCCGCCGCTCGCCGACTGGGCGACCACCGATCCCGCGCTGCTCACCGCCGGCATGGCCTACGCCAAGGAAGACGTCGCCGCCGCCGCACGAGCCGCGCAGTGCCACGTCACCCAGTTCGATGCCGCTACGCGGGCCGGCATGGCGGCCGCCTTCGATGCCACGATCTGGGGCGGCAAGGTGCATTTCCGCCCCGCCTTCTGATCTGCTCGTCGAACGCGCGTCCGCACTCGTGGAAAAGCGCCGCAGAGGAGCCTCCCGCAGTTGGGATTCGCCGCGCGAACGCCTATATGATGGGCCATGAACGACACCACGAATTCGACCCCCGCAAAGCTGCCCAACGCCAATGAATACGGCGCGGATTCCATCAAGGTTCTCAAGGGCCTCGATGCCGTCCGCAAGCGCCCGGGCATGTATATCGGCGACACCGACGATGGCTCGGGCCTGCACCACATGGTGTTCGAGGTTTCCGACAACGCGATCGACGAGGCGCTGGCGGGCCATTGCGACCTCGTCCTGATCGAATTGAACCCCGACGGCTCGGTTTCGGTCGAGGATAACGGGCGCGGCATTCCCACCGGCATGCACACCGAGGAAGGCGTTTCGGCGGCCGAGGTCATCATGACCCAACTCCACGCCGGGGGTAAGTTCGAGAACACCTCCGACGACAACGCCTACAAGGTATCCGGCGGCCTCCACGGTGTGGGCGTATCGGTGGTGAACGCGCTCTCCGAATGGCTGGAGCTCACCATCTGGCGCGACGGCTTGGAACACTGGATGCGCTTCGAGCACGGGGATGCGGTCGGCCCGCTCAAGGTCGTCGGCGACGCGCCCAAGAGCGACCGGAACGCCGATGCCAATGGCTTCAAGAAGGGCACCCGCGTCACCTTCAAGGCGAGCCACGACACCTTCAAGAATGTCACCGAGTTCGATTTCGAGAAGCTCGAACACCGCTACCGCGAGCTCGCTTTCCTCAACTCGGGCGTGCGCATCAAGCTGCGCGACCTGCGCCATGAGGAGCAGCTCGAGCATGATCTCTACTACGAGGGCGGAATCGCGGCCTTCGTGAAGTATCTCGATCGCAACAAGCAGCCGTTGATCCCCGAGCCCATCTCCGTCAGCGCGGAGAAGGACGGGATCGGCATCGATGTCGCTCTGGAATGGAACGACAGCTATTACGAGAACGTCCTCGCCTTCACCAACAACATCCCCCAGCGCGACGGCGGCACGCACCTTGCTGCCTTCCGCGCCGCGCTGACCCGCACGCTCAACAACTATGCCGAGCGGTCCGGGATGCTGAAGAAGGAGAAGGTCAGCCTGTCGGGCGAGGACATGCGCGAGGGCCTCACCGCGATCGTTTCGGTGAAGCTGCCTGACCCGAAGTTCTCCAGCCAGACCAAGGACAAGCTGGTCTCCTCCGAAGTCCGCTCGCCGCTCGAATCGCTGATGAGCGACAAGATGAGCGAATGGCTGGAGGAAAACCCCGGCGACGCGAAATCGATCATCCAGAAGGTGATCGACGCCGCTGCCGCCCGCGAAGCCGCCCGCCGTGCGCGCGAAATGAGCCGCAAGGGGGCGATGAGCGTCGCGAGCCTCCCCGGCAAGCTCGCCGACTGCCAGGAGCGCGATCCTGCCAAGTCCGAGCTGTTCCTCGTCGAAGGGGACTCCGCAGGCGGTTCCGCGAAGCAGGGCCGCGACCGGAAGACGCAGGCGATCCTGCCGCTGAAGGGCAAGATCCTCAACGTCGAGCGCGCGCGCTTCGACCGGATCATCTCCTCCAAGGAAGTCGGCACGCTGATCCAGGCGATGGGCACCGGCATCCGCGACGAGTTCAATCTCGACAAGCTGCGCTACCACAAGATCGTCATCATGACCGACGCCGACGTGGACGGCGCGCATATCCGCACGCTGCTGCTGACCTTCTTCCACCGCCAGATGCCCGACATCATCAAGGCCGGGCACCTGTTCATCGCCCAGCCGCCGCTGTTCAAGGTCTCCAAGGGGCGCAGCGAGGTCTACTTGAAGGACCAGCCGGCGCTCGACCGCTATCTGGTGGATGCCGGGCTGCAAGGCCGCGTCATCGAGACGACCGAAGGCGCGCGCGGCGGGGCCGATTTGCGGGCACTGGTCGACGGGGCGCTGCGGTTGAAGAACCTGCTCGCCTTCGTGCCGCGCCGCTATGACAGCGGCATCGTGGAACAGATGGCGCTGGTCGGCGCGCTGGAGCCGGGTCTGGCGGGCGAGGCGCTCGCCGCCGCGCTGGGCCGCGCCGCCGGACGGCTGGGTGCAGGCGACCGCGAGGCCCGCTGGAGCGCCTATCAGCGCGACGACGGCACTGTGGTGTTCGAACGCATGTGGCGCGGCGTGAAGGACGTGCACGAGATCGACGCGCGGTTCCTCTCCAGCACCGAGGCGCACAAGCTCCACGGCCTCGCCGCGGCGCAGGCCGATGCCTATGCTTCGCCCGTCCGGCTGGTGCGCGCCGGTGATGCGGCCGAAGAGCCTGAACCCGAAGTTGCCGCCACCGAAGGCGATCCTTTCGCCGGAGAGGCCGAACAGCCCGCCGCCCCGCCGCCGCTGCCGCAGGATGACGGGATCAGCCGCCCGACCCAACTGCTCGAGGCGATCTTCGCCGCCGGGCGCAAGGGCCTCTCGATCAGCCGCTACAAGGGTCTGGGCGAGATGAACGCCGAGCAATTGTGGGAGACCACGCTCGATCCGGAAAACCGCGCGCTGCTGCAGGTCAAGGTCGAGGATGCCGACGTGACCGACGAGATCTTCACCCGCCTGATGGGCGACATCGTCGAGCCGCGCCGCGAGTTCATCCAGGACAATGCGCTCAACGTGGCGAACCTCGACGTCTAGGCCCGGAACCATGGCAAGCCAGCCCCGCCGTACCGACGATCTCCAGCAGGCGAGCTTCCTCGTGCTGCTCGTGATCGTCAGCCTGCTGATGGCGGGGATTGTCTATCCCTTCGCCCAGCCGGTGCTGTGGGCGGTGCTGGCGGCGATCATGTTCCAGCCGCTCTACCGCGCCATGCTGCGGCGCCTGAAGGGACGGCGCAATCCGGCCGCGCTCTTGTCGCTGCTGACCATCTTCTTCGTCATCATGGTGCCTGCCGCGTGGATCGGCTCGCTGGTGGTGGAACAGGCGCTGGTGCTGGTCGATTCGCTGCAGAAGCAGCCGCCCGATCTCGCCGCGCTCTTCGATCAGGTCTATACCAGCCTGCCGCGGATCGCGCGCGAGGCGGTCGACCGGAGCGGCTGGGCCAATGTCGCGATGGTGCAGGCCCGCATCCAGAACCTCGTCGCCGAGAGCGCCGGGCTGATCGCCACGCAGGCGGTCTCGATCGGCAGCGGAGCGCTGAGCTTCGTCCTGTCCTTCGGCGTGGCGCTCTACGTGATGTTCTTCCTGCTGCGCGACGGCGAGCGGATCGGGCGCACCGTGCTGTGCGCGGTCCCGGTCGAGCGGAGCATCGCCGACCGGCTGGCCGAACGCTTCCTCGGGATCGTGCGCGCGACCATCAAGGGCACCGGCGTCGTCGCGCTGGTGCAGGGCGCGATCGGCTGGGTGGCGCTGATGATCACCGGGGTGCCCTCGGCGCTGCTGTTCGGGGTGCTGATGGCGATCTTCGCGCTCATCCCGGTGATCGGCGCAGGCGGCGTGTGGCTGCCGGTCGGGCTGTGGCTGCTGGCGACGGGCGCGACCTGGCAGGGCATCTTCATGCTGGTGACGGGCTTCTTCGTCATCTCCTCTGCCGACAACGTGCTGCGCCCGATACTCGTGGGCCGCGATACCGGCATTCCCGACTGGATCATCCTCATCACCACGCTGGGCGGGATCAGCCTCGTCGGCTTCTCCGGCATCGTGCTCGGACCGCTGGTCGCGGGCCTGTTCCTCGCCAGCTGGTCGATCCTGCGCGAGCAGCGCGAGGCCGACGAGGAGGCCCAGCGCGAGAACATCCACGTCGATGCCTCGGGCCACGCGCCCGATCCCGCACCCGCAGGCTGAGGGCTTGGAACCGCTCGTCACCCCCGGCTCGCAGGGCGAGGCGATCGGCCGGCTGGTGGTGGCGGGCCTCGTGGTGACGATGCTCCCCGCGCTGCCTTTCGGCGCCTACCTCATCTACCCATTCGCGATCCTGACCACGTGGTTCCACGAGATGGGTCACGGCCTGACCGCGCTCGCGCTCGGCCAGCATTTCGAGCAGCTGCTGATCTTTGCCAACGGCTCGGGCGTGGCGGAGAGCGGCGTCGACCCGGATGCGTCGCGCTTCGTCAGTGCGGCGATCGCGGCGGGAGGCCCCCTCGCACCCAGCGCGGTCGGCGCGCTGCTGATCGTCGCCAGCGCGCATCCCAAGGCGTGGCGCCCGGTGCTGGGGCTGGCGGCGGCGGCGATCCTCGCCAGCGTCGCTGTCTGGGTGCGCTCGGCGACGGGGTGGTGGGCGCTGCCGCTGGTGGCGGCGATCCTCGGCATCGTGGCATGGCGCGGATCGCCCGCGTGGCAACGCTTCACGCTCCAGTTCCTCGGCATGCTCGGCGCGCTGAGCATGCTGCGCGACCTCGGCTACCTGTTCACCGAGGAGGCGGTGATCGGCGGGCAGGCGATGCTGTCGGACACCGGCGCGATCGAGGCGGCGGTCGGCCTGCCGCACTGGCTGTGGGCCGGGCTGATCCTCCTCCTCTCGGGGCTGATGGTCGGCGCGGCGCTCAAATACGCGCTGGCCGAGAAGCGCCTGCGCCCGCCGCCGAGGAAGCTCCCCGCCAACGTCCTCCAGTTCCGCCGCGAGCCGCCCAAGAAGCGCTGACGCCAATGCTGACGCCGATGCTGACGCTTGTGGCAGTCCAAACCTCCGCGCTCTCGCGGTAGCTTGGGCCTCATGGACATGACCGAACTCGCCGACCGGCTCGCCATAGCCGAGACCCTCGCGCTCTATTGCAGCGGGATCGACCGCTGCGATCCCGAACAGCTCGCCGCCGCGTTCACGCCGCAAGCGGTGATCGATTACGGCGACGGCGCAAAGCCGGTCGTGGAAACGATTCCCGGTCTGATGGCGGGACTCGGATCGATGCGCCTGACCCAGCACAACATCTCCAACACCGTGATGCGGATCGACGGCACGCGGGCGAGGGCGGAGACGAACTGCGTCGCCATGCACATCATCCCCGCGCCCGAGGGCGAAATCGAGCTTGTCGTGGGCGGACGCTATCTCGACACGCTGGAAAAGCGCGAAGGCCGCTGGCAGATCGCCGAGCGGCTCTACGTCATGGACTGGAACCGCACTGTCCCGGCGACAATGGCGCTGGAAGGTGGATTGTTCGACGGCTTGCAGCGGCGCGGCGCACGCGGGGCCGACGATCCGTCAAGCGCGTGGTGGGCGGAGGGCTAGACCCTCAGGACGCGACCTTCAGCGTGTTCACCCCCGAGGCATCCGCCCCGGCCTCGCCCGACAGCCCGATGAACATCGTGTCGACGATCCGCGCCAGCTTCTGCTCGGAGAGCTTGTCGCCGAGGTAGATCAGAGCATCGGGCAGAGTGTAGTTCGAGATCATCTGGTTGATCAGCGACAACGCCTCGTCGATCTCCAGGCCGGCGAAGAAGCCTTCGGCCTGCGCTTCGGCGATCAGCTCGCACAAGTAGTGGTCGGCAAGATCGACATAGCTGCGGACACGCTCGAAATTGGCTGCGCCCATCTCGCACAGGATCGTGAAGTGCTCGGGGTCCGCGCGGAACCGCTCCTGCGAGATGATGAAACGGCGGCGGAAGAACTCGTACATCTTGCGCTGGGGGGGCAGGTTGGTGGCGAGCACCTCCTCCATCACCGCCATATGCGGGGCGAGCCACGACTGCGCGACCGCATCGAACAGGTCGTCGTAATCGGCGAAAAGCGCTTCGAAACGGGCACGGGTGAGGCCGCTTTCGGCCATCGCCACCGTCCATGCGATCTCCGAGCCGCGCTCCTTCACCAGATCGAGCACATGGCGCGCAATCCGTTCGCGTTCGGCTTCCCGGGCCGTCTGGGTCAGTGCCATGTCGCTCGCGCCTCCTTGCGCGAACGCCAACATAGGCCAGCTTTGAACGGGATTGAAGGGCCGCTCGTCGATTTTTGTGCGGCGCAGCACGGAAAAACCGTGCCCCGGCGAGGGGTTCAGTAGATCGGCGGCCAGGGGAAAAAGGCGGACGTCTTGCGCTCGTAGACGGCGTATTTGTTGCCCTTGCTGCGATGCAGACCCTTCTCGAGCAGCGGCACGCCTGACCACTTGGTGAGCGTGAAGCTGAGGAAGATCGGGCCGATCACGGTCGCGGCGGCATATTCCCATCCGGCCGCCGCGCAGGTCAGCCAGATGCCCCACCACGCGCAGAAATCGCCGAAGTAGTTGGGATGGCGGGTATAGCGCCACAGTCCGGTGTCGAGCACGTGACCCTTGTTGGCGGGATCGGCCTTGAAGCGCGACAGCTGCCAGTCGCCCACCCATTCGAAGAACACGCCCACGCACCACAGGGCAAAGCCGAACCACGCGAGCGTGGTGATCGGCGCAGGATGGGGGCTGGCGAGAATGCCGACCTGCGCCGGGCTGGAAACCATGAACAGCAGCACCGCCTGCATCAGCCACACGCGGGTCAAGGCCTCGCGGGCGAAGGTGCCCTTCTCGCGCGCGTCCTTGAGGATGCGCTTGTAGCGCCGGTCCTCGCCTTCCTTGCGCCAGCGCAGGAGGAGGTAGATGCCGAGCCGGAAACCCCAGGCGGCGGTCATCGCCATGATCAGGGTGCCCAGCTCGCTGGGCCCGTTCGGCACGTGCAGCCAGCTCGCCACGGCAAGCAGGCCCATCCCTGCACCCCAGAAGGCGTCGATGAAGGACACGTCGTTGATCGCGACGCTGATCGCCCACTGGATCAGCACCAGCACGATCAGGATGGCGGCATTCAGGGCAAGCAGTTCAAACATCGTTTTTTCCGGCAATGATATCGCGCGCCTGCTGTTCCATGACCTTGAACCGCTCGTAATCGGGCAGTCTGGAGCGGAACCACTCGGCGATCTTCAGAAGGTCCTCGCCGTAGTTTCCGCTCGGGATCATCGGCGGTCCGAAGCTGACGATCTTGCGGACATTGTCGGCGAAGGCCGGGACGATCGGCACATTGGCGGCGCGGGCGATGTGGTAGAAGCCCGACTTCCACTTGCCATCGGTCTTGCGCGTGCCCTCGCAGGCGATGACCAGCGCCAACTCGTCACGCGCGGCGAATTCGGCGGCGACCTGCTCGGTGGCGTTGAGACGGCTGCGGCGGTCGACGGGAATGCCGCCCATGTCGAGCATGAAGTTGCGCATCGGCCACTGGAACAGCGTGTGCTTGCCCATGAAGTTGGGCTTCACGCCCTCCTCGTGGGTGGCGCCGGTGAAGAACACGAAGTCCCAGTTGGAGGTGTGCGGCGCGCCCGCCAGCACGTATTTCTTCAGATGCTTGGGAAGCGGGGAATCGATCTTCCAGCCACGGATATACCAGATCGCCAGAATGATCCGACGCACGATGCGCGAAAGCAGGTTGGGTCCGCGCGTCGGCGCGGCGATGATCGGTGTATGCTGCAATCCCTCGCCCCTCCCAAAAGGCTGCGCCCTTGTGGCCTAACTTGGGTTATCTACGCAAGCCGCGTGGGAGAGGTTTCACCCCGTACTGCAGGGCGGTCCTTTCAGGACCCGGGCCGCGGGAGCTTCAAGTACAGCTCGCTCGTCCCGATGTTGATGATGCCGCTGTATCCGCTCAGCACATCCTGGCCGACGACACCGTCGATCTCGACCCCCGCGACTGCCTTGAGGCTTCCCACGACACTGGCCAGATCGGTCGAGTAGATCGTGCCCAGCGGGACCGGTTTTCCGCCGAGCGTGAACCCGGAGACGGCGTGCGTGCCGATCGCCACCGCGCCCCCGGCGCCCGCTCCTGCCCCCTGGCCGCTGGTGGCATCAAGGCCGAACTTGGCGAGGCGGTCCTTGTGCAGCACCGTCCGGTTCGCACCCGAATCCAGCACGAAGGTCCCGGCAATTCCATTGATGGTCCCTTCGATCACCTCATGCCCGGTCCGCAGCTTGGTGAGCTTGAAGGTGACGAAGCCCTGTCCCTCGACGAAGGCACGAACGGGCTCCGGCTCGGGCTCGGCCGCAATGGCCATGGCGGGGCCGGCGGCGGCGAGGGCAAGGACAAGATTGACGATCAGGGGCAAGCGCATGAGGATCTTCCGTTGTTTCGATTACGACTGTAATCTCGCCAGAAGCTCAACGGAATCAAGGCTGCCGCCCGCAACCCGGCGACGCCGCAAGTCGTTCGTCGATGAGGTTGCCTACATCCGGAAGACGCCGAAGGCCGGCCGCTCCGCAATCGGCGCTTCGAGGCAGGCAGCAAAGGCCAGCCCCAGCACATCGCGCGTCTGCACCGGGTCCACGACCCCATCGTCCCACAACCGGGCGGTGGCGTAGTAGGGGTTGCCCTCGTCCTCGTATTTCTGGCGGATCGGGGCCTTGAAGGCCTCGGCCTGTTCGGGCGTCCAGCTGTCGGCGTCACGGTGAACGGTGGCGAGCACGCTGGCCGCCTGCTCGCCGCCCATGACCGAGATGCGCGCATTGGGCCAAGTGAACAGGAAGCGGGGCGAGTAGGCGCGCCCGCACATCCCGTAATTGCCCGCGCCGAAGCTGCCGCCGATCACCACGGTGACCTTGGGGACGGTGGCGGTGGCGACCGCGGTGACGAGCTTCGCGCCATGCTTGGCGATGCCCTCCGCCTCGTATTTCCCGCCGACCATGAAGCCGCTGATATTCTGGAGGAACAGCAGCGGAATGCGGCGCTGGCACGCGAGCTCGATGAAATGCGCGCCCTTCTGCGCGCTCTCGGAGAACAGCACGCCGTTATTGGCGAGGATCGCGACCGGCATCCCCCAGATATGCGCGAAGCCGCAGACGAGGGTGCTGCCGTAATGCGCCTTGAACTCGTGGAACTCGCTCCCGTCGACCAGCCGCGCGATGACTTCCTTCACGTCATAGGGCGCACGCACGTCCTCGGGGATGAGGGCATAGAGGTCGTCCGCATCGAACTTGGGCGGACGCGGGTCCTTCAGCGCCACATTCGCCGCCGCGCCGGTGTTGGCGCCCAAGTGGCTGACGATATCGCGCACGATGGTCAGCGCGTGTTCGTCGTTCTCGGCAAGGTGATCGACCACGCCGGACTTCCTGGCGTGGAGATCGCCGCCGCCGAGATCTTCCGCGCTGATCTCCTCGCCCGTCGCGGCCTTCACCAGCGGCGGGCCGGCGAGGAAGATCGTGCCCTGGTTGCGGACGATCACGCTCTCGTCGGACATGGCGGGCACGTAAGCGCCCCCCGCGGTGCAGCTCCCCATCACGCATGCGATCTGGGGGATGCCGAGCGCGGACATGTTCGCCTGATTGAAGAAGATCCGCCCGAAGTGTTCGCGGTCCGGGAAGACCTCGGCCTGATGCGGCAGGTTCGCCCCGCCGCTGTCGACGAGATAGATGCACGGCAGGCGGTTTTCTGCCGCGATCTCCTGCGCGCGCAGGTGCTTCTTGACCGTCATCGGGTAGTAGGTGCCGCCCTTCACGGTCGCATCATTGCACACGATCATGCACTGCCGCCCCGAGACGCGGCCCACGCCGCAGATCAGAGAGGCGCCGTTGACGTCGCCTTCGTACATGCCGTTGGCGGCAAGCTGGCCGACCTCAAGGAAGGGCGAGCCCGGATCAAGCAGGCGTTCGACGCGCTCGCGCGGGAGCAGCTTGCCGCGCGACACGTGGCGTTCGCGCGATTTCTCGGTCCCGCCGAGCGCCGCCTCGGCCACAGCGGCGCGCAGTTGCTGCGCGAGGGCGTGGTTATGCGCGAAGCGCGCCTTGGCCTCCGGGCTCTCGCGGTCGAGTTTGGTGGTGAGGGTTGGTGCGGTCATTTGCGAGCCACTTCAGACAGCGACCAGACAAGGCCGATCAACGCAGTCGCGAAGGCCATGCCGATCAGGATGGTGAGAAAGCCGAGGTCGAAATTGCCCGGATCGGATCGCTCCGGACTATAGACCTTTCCGAAGAAACTGCCGAACAGCATGCCGAGACACGAAGCCCAGCCGGCGATGAACAGGTGGCTGCGCAAGGGCGTCGGCCGCGCCATCAGGATCGCGCCCGCGAGCAGCAGCCCGCCGGTCCAGTAATCGTCGAACCAGAAGGCCCAGGGCCGCCCCGTGCCCCAGGTGCGGATGCCCTCGCCGATCATCAGCGACAGGGCGAGCCCGCCGCCGAGAACGCGCAGGACCGCCAGCGTACGACCCGGCCGGATCACCCCGCGGCCCCGATCAGCTCCCGCCCAATCAGCATCCGGCGGATCTCGTTGGTGCCTGCGCCGATATCCAGCAGCTTGGCATCGCGCATATAGCGCTCCACCGGCCAGTCGGTGGTGTAGCCCGCACCGCCCAGCGCCTGCACGCTTTCGGCGGCAACCTTGAAGGCGTTTTCGCTCGCCAGCAAAATCACCCCTGCCGCATCGAAGCGGGTGGTCTGCCCGGCGTCGCAGGCCTTGGCGACCGCGTAGGTGTAGGCGCGCGCCGATTGCAGGGCGACATACATGTCGGCGACCTTGGCCTGCATCAGCTGGAAGCTGCCGATCGGCTTCCCGAACTGCTTCCTCTCGCGCAGGTAGGGAATCACGGTGTCAAGGCACGCCTGCATGATGCCGAGCTGCAGGCCGGCCAGCACCACGCGTTCGTAATCGAGCCCGCTCATCAGCACGCCGACCCCGCCATTGAGCGGCCCCATGATGCGCTCTTCGGGGATGAAGCAGTCGGTGAACACCAGCTCGGCAGTGGGGGAGCCCTTCATGCCGACCTTCGAGATCTTCTGGCCGATGGCAAAGCCCTCGTCGCCCTTTTCGATCAGGAAGGCGGTGATCCCGCGCGATCCGGCGTGTCCGTCGGTCTTGGCATAGACCACCAGCGTGTCGGCCTCCGGCGCGTTGGTGATCCAGAACTTGGTGCCGTTGAGCACATAGCCCCCCTGCACCGCGTCGGCCTTCAATTTCATCGAGACCACGTCCGAGCCCGCGCCAGCTTCGGACATGGCGAGGCTGCCGACGTGTTCGCCGCTGATCAGCTTGGGCAGATACTTCGCCTTCTGCTCGTCATTGCCCCAGCGGCGAATCTGGTTGAGGCAGAGGTTGGAGTGCGCGCCATAGGAAAGCCCGACGCTCGCCGAGGCGCGGCTGACTTCCTCGACGGCGATCACGTGTTCGAGATAGCCGAGCCCCAGCCCGCCCCATTCTTCCTCGACGGTGATGCCGTGCAGCCCGAGCGCGCCCATCGGCTCCCACAATTCGCGCGGGAAGCGATCCTCGCGATCGGTGCGCTCGGCGAGGGGCGCGATCTGCTCGTCGGCGAAGCGTGCCGTGCTCTCGCGGATCATCTCGGCCGCTTCGCCGAGGTGGAAGTCGAATTCAGGGGTCGCGCGCATTTTATGTCCTGCGGGTGTAATGATTGTTCAGAGCACCCGCATAGCAAGGCCACACGCAAAGGCCAATCTTTGGGGCCACTCGGGGACGCTGGCGCATGGGCCACAACCTCGCTAATCCTCGTGCCGAATGGAAACGCCTGCACCCCTGCTCCGCTTCGACGGGGTGATCTGCCGTTTCGGCGAGGTCACCGCCGTTGGTACAGAGGTGGGCGGCGTGTCCTGCGACATCGCAGCCGGCAGCTTCGTAGCGCTGGTCGGCGCTTCGGGATCGGGCAAGTCGACGCTGCTCAAGACCGTCAACACGCTGGTCCACCCGAGCGAGGGGCGCGTGCTGTTCGGCGGCGAGGACGTAAGCACCCTCAAGCCCGCCCGCCTGCGCCGCCGTGTCGGCTATGTGTTCCAGGGGATCGGCCTGTTCCCGCATTTCTCGGTGGCCGAGAACATCGCCATCGGGCCGCGCCTCGCTGGCGAGAAGCTGCCGCCCGAACGCATCGCCGAATTGCTGGCGCTGGTCGAACTGGACCCGGCCTTCGCCAAGCGGATGCCTGACGAACTCAGCGGCGGACAGCGCCAGCGAGTCGGCGTGGCGCGGGCGCTGGCGGGCGGACCGGAACTCCTCATCATGGACGAGCCCTTCGGCGCGCTCGATCCCGTCACCCGCGACGCGCTGGGCCGCAAGGTGCGCGAGCTGCATGAGCGTCTGAGGCTGACCACGGTGATGGTCACTCACGACATGGCCGAGGCGCTGCTGCTGGCCGACCGCGTGCTGGTGATGGATCGCGGCGCGCTGGTCGCGGACGAGAGCCCGCGCGCGCTGCTGGCGGGGGCCGGCGGGACGGTCGCCCAGCGGCTGGCTTCCGTGCCGCGCGAACAGGCCGAGCGGCTTGCCGCGATGGAGCGCGAGGGGTGAACGACATCTGGGACCTCCTCCCCGGCCTCGCCGACAAGCTCGCCGCGCATGTGGTGCTCTCGGCGAGTGCGATCGGCCTCGCTATGCTGATCGCCCTGCCGATGGCCGTGTGGGCGGGCCGCTCGCCTCTGGTCTCGCGCCTTGCGCTGAGCCTCGCGAGCCTCGTCCAGACCATCCCCGCGCTGGCGCTCCTGGCGCTGTTCTTCCCCTTGCTGCTGTCGCTGAGGGCGGTGTTCGGCGAGGGACTGCCGACGCTCGGCTTTCTCCCGGCGCTGATGGCGCTGACGCTTTACGCTCTGCTGCCGATCCTCAGGAACGCCGTGACCGCGCAGGCCAATCTCGACGAGGGCGTGCTGGAAGCGGCCGACGGCGTGGGCATGACCAAGTGGCAGAAGCTGGTGCTGGTCGAGGCACCGCTCTCCGCCCCCTTCATCATGGCCGGCATCCGCACCGCGAGCGTCTGGACGATCGGTGCCGCGACGCTCGCCACCACCATCGGCCAGCCGAGCCTCGGCGATCCGATCTTCGCGGGGTTGCAGACCCAGAACTGGGCGCTGGTGCTCGCCGGATGCTTTGCCAGCGCGGGGCTGGCGCTGGCGGCGGACAACCTGCTGTGGATCATCGAGGTCGGCCTCGCCCGGCGCTCGCACCGCATGACCTGGGGCGGGATCGCGGTGGTCGCACTCGGCATCCTTGCCGCGCTCTGGGCGCAGGGCGGGGGCCCCGAGGAGCGGCGCATCATCATCGCGTCGAAATCCTTCTCCGAACAATACATCCTCGCCCAGCTGATCGGCGCGCGGCTGGAGGCGGCAGGTTACGAGGTCGATTATCGCGACGGGCTGGGAAGCGCCGTGGTGCACTCGGCGGTGGCGAGTTCGAGCATCGACATCTCGGTCGATTACACCGGCACGGTCTGGACCAATTACCTCAAGCGCAGCGACAACCCCGGGCGCGAGGCGATGTACACCACGATCCGCGACTGGGAGGCGCGCACCAGCGGCGTCAAGGTGCTCGGCCGATTGGGCTTCGAGAACGCCTATGCCTTCGCGATGCGCGCCGACCGGGCCAAGGCGCTGGGGGTGACCAGCCTCGCCGACCTTACGGGCAAGGCGGGCGAGCTGACCGTCGGCGGCGACCCCGAGTTCTTCGAGCGGCCCGAGTGGATCGCGGTGCGCAACGCCTATGGGCTGCGCTTCGGCAAGAGCCGCAATTTCGCGCCGACCTTCATGTACAACGCGCTGCAATCGGGCGAGGCCGACGTGATCAGCGCCTACACCTCGGACGGGCGGATCGCGGCCGACAAGCTGGTGGTGCTCGCCGATCCCGAGGGCGCGTTGCCGAGCTATGATGCGATGTTGATGCTGTCCCCACGAATCGCCGGGGACAAGGGCGTGATCGCCGCGCTCCAGCCGCTGATCGGCGCGATCAGTGTCGAGGCGATGCGGGAAGCGAACCTCGCGGTCGATCGCGAGGACGCGCAGAAGCGTACGCCCAGGCAAGCGGCGGAGGAGCTGGCGAAGAAGGCGGGATTGTAGCGGGGGAAACTACCCCACCCGCTTCCACACCTGAGTCTGGCAGAACGGGCCCACGCAGCCCTTCACCTCGAGCGTCTTGGCGTCCTTGCGGCGCACCTCGGAGGTGTAGGTCTTGCCCGTCTTGGGATCATAGACCTGCCCGCGCCACACGCCCTCTTCGGGAGCGAGGCCGGTGAGGATCGCGGTGCCGAGCAGCTTGCGCTGGCGCTTGGCAGGATCGGAATTGTTGATGTCGCGCTGGTCGTTGCCGCCCTTGGGCAGGATCAGGAACTTCTCGATCGATCCGCACAGCGCCTTGCCGCACTTGCCGATCGCGACGACCGCGTCCTTTTCCGCCGTCACCCAGCGCCCGGTGATCGGCTCGGCCGCGCTGAGCGGATAGAGCGCGAGGCCCGCCGCCACTGCCACCAATGCACTGCGCACACCCACGCGCCTGCTCGCCATCGTCGTGATCCCCTTCATCACATGCCTCATTCGAATCCTACCCCGAACGGCCAGCGCCGCCCGCAGATCCCAAGCACCTTGAACAGCGTGCCCATCTGCGAATCCTCGACCAGCCGGTCGCGCTGGCGCTTGATGACCTGACCTTCCTTGGGATTGCGCCGCTGGAGCGCCTCCATGCGCGTGTCGATGCCCATCTGGCGCAGCCATTCGCCCTGATATTGCAGCCCCATCAGGTCCGCGCCGTTGTCGACCGCGACCTGCTGGAGCAGCTCGAAATCGACATGGGCGGTGATGTCGGCATCGCCGGGATGCGCGAAAATGTCGACCTTCTTGTGCGACTTGAGCGCCTGCACCGTCGAGCCGGAGCGCAGCTCCATGTGGCCGTAATCGATCACCAGCGCCGCCCCGCCCTGTTCACGCAGGCGCCGGGCGATCTCGGCCATCAGCGCCACGCTCGCCGGGCTCGTTTCGATCATCGCGCCCTGCGCGGCGCTCCGCCAGCTGGCGGGCACGAGGTGATCCATCCGCTCGCGGCCCGCCATGAAGGTGAAGGCCTCGCCGTCGAGCCCGATCATCCGGTCGAACCAGCCGTCAGCCGAGCGCACCAGCTGGTGCACCGGCAGCGCGTCGAAGAACTCGTTGGCGACGATCAGCAGCGGCGCATCGTCCGGAAGCGTCGAGATGTCGTGATGGTGGTAGCAGCCGGGGAAGGCTTCGCGCTGGAGCGCCCGCAGGCTCGCCGAGGTTTCGACGAAGTGGATTTGCGGATCGAATTCGTAGCGCGCCGCCGCGCCGAGAGCGTCCCTCGCCAGCGTCCCGCGCCCCGGGCCGAGCTCGACATAGTGGATGCGCTTGCGGCTCCCCATCCGTACCCACAGGTCGGCGAGCCAAAGCCCGATCAGCTCGCCGAACATCTGGCTGATTTCCGGCGCGGTGATGAAGTCGCCCTGCTCGCCGAGCGGGTCGCGGCTGGCATAGTAGCGCGCATTGCTCTCGCCCATGTAGTGCGCGAGGCTGATCGGGCCGGTCTCGCGAATCAGGCGCTTGAGGACAGCCGGCACATCGACCTGCGCCCGGGCGAGCACCTCGGCCTCGAGCCGCGCCTGTTCGGCAGCGGCCGCTTCCTCGGCTTCGCGCCTGGCCTGTTCCTCGGCGGCGATGCGGGCGGCTTCCTCTGCGGCGAGCCGCGCAGCCTCGGCGGCAGCGGCTTCCTCGGCCTCGCGGCGAGCCTTCGCTTCGGCGTCCCGACGCGCTTTCTCTTCCGCTGCGAGCCGCGCCTTTTCCTCGGCTTCGGCTTTGGCCTTGGCTTCCGCTTCCGCGCGGGCCTTGGCTTCGGCTTCCTTGCGGGCCTTCTCCTCCGCGGCGCGGCGGGCCTTTTCCTCGGCTTCTGCCTTGGCTCTGGCTTCAGCCTCGCGGCGTGCCCTGGCTTCGGCTTCTGCCTTGGCCTTCTTCTCGGCCTCGGCACGGGCGCGGGCTTCGGCTTCCGCCTTGGCACGGGCCTCAGCTTCGGCCTTGGCCTTGGCTTCAGCGCGAGCCTTCGCTTCGGCTTCGGCCTTTCTGCGGGCTTCTTCTTCGGCACGCGCGCGCGCTTCGGCCTCGGCTTTTGCGCGGGCTTCCGCTTCGGCCCTGGCACGGGCTTCGGCCTCCGCCTGCTTGCGAACACGCGCTTCGGCGGCGGCGCGCTCGCGGGCCTCGCGTTCGGCTATGGCGCGGGCCTCGGCCTCGGCCTTTTCGCGCTCGCGAGCTTCCTTGGCTGCGCGCGCCCGTTCGGCGGCTTCGGCCTTGGCGCGGGCAAGTTCCTCGGCCTTGGCCTGTGCGGCCGCCTCGACACGGGCGCGAGCCGCGGCGCGGGCCTGTTCGCGCAGCTCAGCCTCTGCACGGGCGCGCCGGTCCGCCTCGCGGGCAGCGCTTGCAGTGTCGTCCTCGGGATCGATCAGCCGGAGCGCGCTGCGCCACACGCCCGCGCCGCCGCCGTTCAGGCCGGCGCGGTCGTCCCCGCCGCCAGCGGCTTCTTGCGCAGCGCGTAGATCACGACAATCAATCCAGTCAGGATAAGCGGTATCGTCAGCCATTGCCCCATCGATAGCCCGGTCCGGACCGCAAAGTCAGCCAGTTGTTTGTCCGGCTCGCGGAAATATTCGTTCACGAACCGCGCGATGCCCATGCCGAGCGTGAACACCCCGGCCAGCAGACCCGGGCGATAACGCGCGCGGGTCTTCCAGAACAGCAGCAGCATGATCACCAGCATCGCCAGTCCCTCGAGCCCGGCCTGGTAAAGCTGGCTCGGGTGGCGCGGCAGGTCGCCCACGCCGGGGAAAACCATCGCCCACGGCACGTCGGTCGGCCCGCGGCCCCACAGCTCGCCGTTGACGAAGTTGGCCAGCCGCCCGAGCAGCATGCCCATCGGCACGCCGACCGCGACATAATCGACCACCCGGATGAAGTTCAGCTTGTCGCGCCACGAGACCCACGCCATCGCCGCCGTCACGCCCATCAACCCGCCGTGGAAGCTCATCCCGCCATCCCACAGGCGCAGCAGCCGCCACGAGACGAAGCCGTCGCCGGAAAAGTCGGTGAAGGCGCTCGGGATGCCGGTTTCGCCGCCGGTGTAGAACATCGCATAGCCCAGCCGCCCGCCGAGAATCACGCCAAGGGTGCAGTAGAAGAACAGATCGTCGGCATGGCGCTGCGCCATCGGCGCGCCGGGCTGCTTCAAGGCCACCGAGGTGTGCCAATAGGCGAAGATCACGCCGAGCAGGTAGGCGAGCGAGTAGAACCGCAGGGTGAAGAACCCGAGCTCGATCCCCGGCTTCAGGCCCAGATCGGTCCAGTAGATGGGATCGGCAGCAGCGCCGCTTGCGGCAAGTAGTGACAGCACGGGGCGAACCTCTTATTGCAATGATATGCCGTATCGGCGGGCCACAATCGGCCCCGGTCGCGCTGGCGCTTCTGGCACAGCATCCGGGGCAGGGGAAGGGGCACGGGCCGGCCACAGGCGTGAATGGGACAGGCGATCCGGATACCGGACGCCGCAACAAACGAGAGAGGAAACCAACGCATGCCCACCCAGCTGGACAATGCGCTCGAATCGATCATGGCCGCGCTGACCTCGGAGGGTCAGCCCTTCGTCACGGTGCCGTTCGAACGTGACGGGATCGTCATGCCGGTCTTCGCGGGCGCGCCGCCGAGCCTCGCGCACTATTTTGCCCACTTCGCGAACCAGAACGCCGACCTGCCCTTCCTGGTCGATGGCGACATCCGCCTGAGCTTCGCAGAGACCTATGCCGCCGCAATCCACGTTGCCGAAGGGCTGGTCCGGCTGCACGGGGTGCGCAAGGGCGACCGCATCGCCATCGCGGCGCGCAATTCGGCCAACTGGATGATCGCCTACATGGGCGTGATCATGGCGGGCGGCTGCGCCACCTTGCTCAACGGCTTTTCCTCCGGTGACGAGCTGACCTACGCCATCGACCTCGCCGAAGCCAAGCTGGTGCTCGCCGACGAGGGCCGCGCCGCGCGGCTTGCCGGGCACACCCACGGCGCGCAGGTCGTGCTGTTCAGCCACGGCAATGCGCCCGCCGAAGGCCTCGCCGCCACCTGGGCCGCCCCCGAGGGGACAAGCGCGGCTGCAGCGATGCTCGGCGAGCTTGGACCGGACGATCTGGCCACCATCCTCTACACCTCGGGTTCGACCGGCAAGTCGAAGGGCGCCTGGTCGGATCACCGCGGTGTGGTCCACGGCGTGATGAACTACGTCGCCCAGAGCGCGATGGCCAAGGTCCACCTCGAGAGCGGGGGCGAGGTCATCGCCGATCAGCCCTGCGCGCTGGTCGCCGTGCCGCTGTTCCACGTGACGGGCGAGGTGCCGCTGTTCCTCCAGAGCTTCGCCATCGCGCGCAAGCTGGTGCTGATGCCCAAGTGGGATGCGGGCCTCGCGATCCGGCTGATGGCGGAGGAAAAGGTCTCCTACTTCGTCGGCGTGCCGCTGATGAGCTACGAGATCGCAGGCCACCCCGACCGCGAGAAATACGATCTTTCGGCGTGCAAGAGCTTCGCCGCTGGCGGCGCGCCGCGCCCGGTCGAGCACGTGACCCGCATCAAGGAAGCCTTCCCCGGCGGCTTCCCGCTGCTGGGCTACGGCCTCACCGAAACCAATGCGGTCGGCTGCGGCAACTTCAACGAGAACTACCTCGCCAAGCCCGGCTCCACGGGGCGTCCGTCAAAGCCGATGGTCGATCTCGCGATCCTCGACGATGCGGGCAATCCGCTCCCGCAGGGGCAGATCGGGGAAGTGTGCATCCGCTCGGTCGCCAATTTCCGCGGCTACTGGAAGAACGAGGAGGCCACCCGCGCCGCCTTCACCGACACCGGCTACTTCCGCACCGGCGACCTCGGCTATCTCGACGCCGACGACTACCTGTTCATCGTCGACCGCAAGAAGGACATCATCATCCGCGGCGGCGAGAACATCTCCTGCATCGAGGTCGAGGACGCGGTCTACGCGCATGACGACGTGGGCGAATGCTCGGTCTTCGGCCTGCCCGACGAGCGTTTCGGCGAGGTGCCGGCGGCGGTTTACCGCATGAAGGAAGGCAGCCCGACGGTCACCCCGGGCGAGCTGCGCGCCTTCCTGCTGGAGCGGATCGCGCCCTTCAAGGTGCCGCTCGAACAGCACATCTGGCTGGTCGAGGAGGCCCTGCCGCGCCTCGGCACACAGAAGATCGACAAGCGCACGGTCAAGGCACGGTTCCTCGCGGAAGCTGTCGCGGCGTGAGCTGCACATGAGCCCACGCCGCGTCCCCGGGCAGCGCGCGATCATCGACCGGCGAACGCTCGCCGAGGAGATCGCCGCGTTGCACGAGGCGAGCGGGGCAGGTGCGCGGCCCGCCATCGTCACCGCGCTGCGCATGGCGCTCGGCGAGGGGCGCAAGGAACTCGCGCGCCGGCTGGAGGAGACGCCCTCGGCAGGCCACGAGGTCACCGCCGGCTTCTCCTTCCTGATGGACCAGCTGCTGCGGGTGATCCACGATCACGTCACCACGCATCTCTACCCTGTCCCCAACCGCACCCAGGCCGAACGGCTCGCGATCCTCGCGGTGGGCGGCTACGGCCGCGCCGAGATGGCGCCCCATTCGGACGTCGACGTCGCCTTCATCACCCCCAACAAGCGCGCACCGTGGTGCGAGCAGGTGATCGAGACGATGCTCTACATCCTGTGGGATCTGGGCCTGAAGGTGGGCCATTCGAGCCGCACCGTCTCGGACACGATCCGCATGGCGAAAGAGGATCTGACGATCCGCACCGCGCTGCTCGAAAGCCGCCTCGTGTGGGGCGAGCAGGCGCTCTACGACGAACTGCGCGGCCGCTTCTGGAGCGATGTCGTCAAGGGCAGCGAACGGCAGTTCCTGACCCTCAAGCTCGCCGAGCGCGATGCGCGGCACAAGCGGATGGGCGACAGCCGCTATGTCGTCGAACCCAACATCAAGGAGGGCAAGGGCGGCTTGCGCGATCTCCAGACGCTCTACTGGATCGGCAAGTATGTCCACCGCGTCGACAGCGCCTCGGAACTCGTCGATGTCGGCCTGCTCACGGCGAGCGAATACCGCAGCTTCCGCCGTGCCGAGGGCTTCCTGCTGGCGGCGCGCTGCCACATGCACCTCATCACCGACCGCGCCGAGGACCGGCTGACTTTCGACCTCCAGCGCGCTGTGGCCGAGCGGATGCTGTTTGCCGACCGCCCCGGCAAAAGCGCGGTCGAGCGGTTCATGCAGTACTACTTCCTCCAGGTGAAGCGCGTCGGCAGCCTCACGGGCGTGTTCCTTTCGCACCTCGACGAGGAGTTCGCCAAAAAGCGCCCGCGCACCGGCTTCTTTGCTGGCTGGACCCAGCGCCCGCGCATGTTCAAGGGCTACATGGTCGACGCGGGCCGCATCCGCGCGCCCGGCGACGACTGGTTCAAGGCCGATCCCGTCCGGCTAGTCGAGGTGTTCCAGCTCGCCGAGGCAGAGGGGCTTGAGATCCACCCCGAAACCATGCGGCAGGCGGGCCGCGATGCGAAGCTGATCGACAGCAAGGTGCGACGCGACAAGCGCGCCAATGCGCTGTTCGTCGACCTGCTGTCGGGCCGCAAGGATCCCGAAACGGCGCTACGCTGGATGAACGAGGCGGGCGTGTTCGGCCGCTTCGTGCCCGATTTCGGCCGGGTGAACGCGCAGATGCAGTTCGACATGTATCACCACTACACCGTCGACGAGCACACCATCCGCGCCATCGGGCTTCTCTCGCAGATCGAGCGCGGCCTGCTCGCCGCCGATCACCCGCGCGCCACCCGCGAGTTTCCCAAGCTCGCCTCGCGCCGCGCGCTCTACGTCGCGGTGCTGCTCCACGACATCGCCAAGGGGCGCGGGGGCGACCATTCGGTGCTCGGCGCGGATGTCGCCCATCGGCTGTGCCCGCGCTTCGGGCTGGACGAGAAGGAGACCGATCTCGTCGCCTGGCTGGTGCTGCAACACCTGCTGATGAGCCGCACCGCGCAGAAGCGCGACCTCACCGATCCCAAGACCATCGAGGATTTCGCCGCCGAGGTGCAGACGCTCGAACGGCTGCGCAATCTCGCGATCCTCACCGCGGTCGATATCCGCGCCGTTGGGCCGGGCACGTGGAACAGCTGGAAAGGCCAGCTGCTGGGCGAGCTCTACGATGCCACCCAGGAGCGGCTGCGACTCGGCCACAAGGGCACCGGGCGCAAGGCGCGGGTGACCGCCAAGAAGGACGCCGTGGCGCGGCTGCTGGGCGAGGCCGATCACCTCGTCGATTCCGTCGGCGCGCGGCTCGGCGATGCCTACTGGATTGCCGAGCCCGAAGACATCATCGCCAGCAACCTCCTGCAATATGATGCCGCCGTGGCGAGCGAGGACCAGCTTTCGATCCTGTGCGAGGTCGACGAGACGCGCGGCGCAACGCGGGTCAGCGTCATCGCGGCGGACCACCCGGGCCTGTTCTACCGTATGGCGGGCGGCATCCACCTCGCCGGCGCGAACATCATCGATGCGCGCATCCACACCGCAAGGAGCGGCTACGCGGTCGACAACTTCCTGGTGCAGGACCACAACGCCCAGCCGTTTCGCGAGACCGCGCAGATGGCGCGCATCGAGAAAGGCATCCGCGACGCGCTGCTCGCGCAGGTCGAACTGGTGCCCAAGCTGGCCGCGCGCCCGCTCGCGCACAGCCGTGCCAAGGCCTTCGACGTCGCCCCGCGGGTCGGGTTCGACAATGACGCCTCGAACCATTTCACGGTGATCGAAGTGACCGCCCGCGACCGCCCGGCGCTGCTCAACCGGCTGGCGCACGCGCTCTACAAGGCGAGCCTGATCGTCCACTCGGCGCACATCACGGCCTATGGCGAGGCGGCGGCGGACACCTTCTACGTGACCGACCTGACCTTCGCGAAGGTGAAGGCGCCCGAGCGCCTCGCCGAGATCGAGGCGGCGCTGCTCGCCGCGGCCAGCGACCAGCGCCAGCAGCAGCTCGAACGCGCCTGAGGGTCTGCCGGCATACACCGCATGCCAGTTGCATTCACCGGAGCCGCGGCTAAGGGCGGCCTCCGCAATTTCGATAGGGGATCACCTGTGACGACCACCGACCGCGCCCGCACCGTGGGCCGCCTTGCCTTTGCCACGCGCGTGGCTCTGCTGGGCTCTGCCTGCGCATGGGCCGCGCTGGTTCCGAACGTCGCTCATGCCCAGTCCGCGCCTCAGGAAGGCGACAAGGAGGGCGGCATCGGCGCCGCCGTCATCGCCGAGGAACGCGCCAGCACAATCGACACGATCGAGGAGATCCTCGTCACCGGCACCAAGACCAGGGACCCCGAGAACGTCCAGGACGTGCCGATCGCGGTCACCGCCTTCAACACGCAGACGCTCGAGGCGTACAAGATTCGCGACCTGTCGGGCCTGTCGTTCCAGGTGCCCAACGTCAGCCTCGACCAGGTCGGCACGTTCCGCGGCAACGCCAATTTCACGATCCGCGGGCTCGGCATCAATTCCTCGATTCCCTCGGTGGACCCGACCGTCGGCGTGTTCGTCGACGGGGTCTACCTCGGGGTCAACGGCGGCGTGGTGTTCGACCTCTTCGACCTCGACAGCGTCGAGGTGCTGCGCGGACCGCAGGGCGTGCTGTTCGGCCGCAATGTCACGGGCGGGGCGGTGGTGGTCAACACCGGCAACCCGACCGAGGATCTGCGCGGCAAGCTGCGCGCGGCGGTCGACGGACCGGTCGATGGCGGGCGCGGCGGCGCCAACTACACGGTCAGCGGCGTCATCTCCGGCCCGATCGTCGAGGACACGCTGCTGTTCAAGGTGGGCGCCTATCACAACAAGGACGAAGGCTACTTCCGCAACCGCTTCGACGGCTCGGACCTCGGCCGTGCGGACACCACCATCCTGCGCGGCGCGCTCGAAGCGCGGCTCGGCGACGTCACCCTGCTCGGCAAGCTGGAGTATTTCGAGAGCGACGGCGACGGGGCGGTCTCGCAGAACCGGGGCTTCTTCGCGCGCGACAGCTTCGATATCGATATCGACAACCGGGGCGCCTACGACACGACGATCTGGACCGGCTCGCTCACCGCCACTGCCGATATCGGCCCGGGCACGCTCATCAACGTGTTCGGCTGGCGCAAGTACGACATCCTGACGAACAACGACATCGACGGCACGCCGCTTCCCCTGTTCAATTCGATCACCGGAACCGCGCAGGAGCAGTTCTCGAACGAGCTGCGCTACGCGATCTCCACCGACCGGCTCGACCTGACGGTGGGCGGGTTCTGGTTCACTCAGGACGTCGCCTATACCGAGCAGCGCGCGCTGTTCCGCAACCTGCCGGTGAACCAGCAGCCGGCGCAGTCCTTCGGGGGCGGGCGGCAGGATCACGAGGTGCTCGGCATCTTCGCCAATGCCCAGTACGAGGTGGCCAGCAGCCTCTCGCTGATCGCCGGCATCCGCTGGAATCAGGAGACGAAGGACGCCGCGGTGACCTTCGTCACGGCCCGCCCCGAGTGTTCGGTGATCGCCGGCAACTGCCCCTTCGGCACCAGCCCCTACCGCCCCGGCGTGGAGACCAACGGCTTCCGCGACAAGGTGCGCTTCCGCAACCTTTCGCCCAAGCTCGGCCTGCAATACGAATTCGGCGACAGCCAGATCTACGGCCACTGGAGCCGCGGCTACCGCTCGGGCGGCTACAACTTCCGCATCGCCAACATCGCGATCTTCAACCGCGCCTTCGCCGCGACCAACTCGCTGGGCTACGACGAGGAGAAGGTCGACAATTACGAGATCGGCGGCAAGTTCCAGACCGCGGACAAGGCCTTCACATTGAACGTGGCGGGCTATGTCACGAAGGTCGGCAACATGCAGCGCGAGGTGAACCTCGCCGATCCGGGCACGGGCGTGGTGCAGAACATCCTCAACACCGCCGACGCGACCATCAAGGGCTTCGAAGCCGAGGCACGGATGCGGGTTTTGGACAGCCTCGTCTTCACCGCCAATTTCGGCGTGATCGACGCGAATTACGACAAGGTGCTGTTCGACATCTCGGGCGATGGCCGCATCGATAGGGCCGACCTCGCGCTGAGCCTGCCGCGTGTTGTGCCGGTAACGGTCGGCATGGGCCTCATCCACGAGCTCGATCTCGGCGGCAGCAGCAGCATCGTCACCCGCGTGAACTACCAGTACCGCGACGAGGCCGCCTACACCGACGACAACACCGGCTGGTTGCAGGACCTCTCGATGCTCGATGCGAACATCACTTGGACCACGCCGGTCCCGGGCCTGTCGCTGTCGCTCTACGGGCGCAACCTGTTCGACGAGGTGCAGGAAGGCGGCGATACGCAGGTGCCGTTCGGCGGCCCGCGTTCGAGCGGCGTGCGCCAACCCTTCGCCGACCGGCCGACGGCAGGCACCTTCTCGCCCCTGATGCGCGGGCGGAACGTGGGCGTGGAAGCGCTGTTCGAGTTCTGATCAGGGCGCGAGCCTGAGAAAAAGAGGGGCGCTCCGGCAACGGGGCGCCCTTTTTTGTCCGCCTACCGCTCCGCTACTTGAGGCGTTTCAGCCCCGGCTGCCGAACAGCGCCGTGCCCACCCGCACATGGCTCGCGCCGAGCATCACGGCGGTCTCGTAGTCGCCGCTCATGCCCATGCTGAGGCCCGTCACGCCGTGATCGGCGGCGAGCTTGGCGAGGAAGGCGAAGAAGGGCGCGGCTTCGGTGTCGGCGGGGGGGATGCACATCAGGCCCGCGAGCGGGATGGGGGTGGTGCGCACGGCTGCGAGGAAAGCGGGCAACTCGGCAATCGGGCAGCCACCCTTCTGGGCCTCGTCGCCGATATTGACCTGCACGAAGCACGGAACCAGCCGCCCCGCCTTGTCCATCGCCTTCGCCAGCGCGGTGAGCAGGCTCGGGCGGTCGAGGCCATGGATATAGTCGAACAGAGCGACCGCTTCCTCGGCCTTGTTCGACTGCAGCTGGCCGATGAGGTGCAGTTCGATATCCGGATGCGCCTCGCGCAGCGCGGGCCACTTGCCCTGCGCCTCCTGCACGCGGTTCTCCCCGAACACGCGCTGGCCGGCGTCGATCAGCGGCTGGATCGCAGGGGCATCATGAGTCTTGCTGACCGCTATGAGGGTCACGTCGGACACCTCGCGGCGCGCCTGCTTGCACGCGCGGGCGATGTTGGCGTGGACTTCGGCGAGGCGGGTGGCTGCATTCGTCATGGGGCCGCTCTATAGCGGGTGCGTGGCCCGCGCAAAGACCCTCCCCGCCCTGTGGCTGATCTCGGACAAGCGCAACGACGCGGGGCTGGAGCGCGCGCTCGCCCGGCTGCCCCGCGGATCGGGGTTCATCTACCGCCATTATCACCTCGCGGGGCCGGAGCGGCTCGCCCGGTTTCGGGCCTTGCGACGGTTCGCGCGGGCAAGAGGCCACCTTGTGATCCTCGCGGACTCGGCGCTGACCGCGAGGGAGTGGGGCGCGGACGGGATCTACGGCGCGCCGCGCTCGCTCTGGCCGCGCCGGGCAGGACTGATCCACCTCGCGACGGCGCACAGCCTCGGCGAGCTTGGCCTTGCCGCGCGGCTGGGCGCGGACGCGGCACTGCTCTCGCCGGTGTTCCCGACCCGATCGCATCCCGGCGGCGCTGTGCTGGGCGGCGGGCGGTTCCGGCTGCTCGCGCGGCAGACGCGCCTGCCGGTGATCGCGCTCGGCGGGATGAGCGCGGATCGTGCCCGGGCGCTCGACTGGCCTCGCTGGGCCGCGATCGACGGGCTTTCCTGAGGGCGCGAGACAGGGGCAGGACGCATCACTGCCCCATGTCGTTCGTCGCTCTTTCCTTGACCGGAATCCCCCGAGGATTCATGATGTGTTCCGCACAGGAGATACCGAATGGCCAGCCGCGCGGCCCCGCAAATGAAACCCGTTCGTCAAACGGATGCCGAATGGCGCGCCGGCCTGCGCCGCAGCCTGCGCCGCATCGCGCAGATGACCGGCGCCGGGCTGCTGTTTGGCGCTTGCGTGTTCCTCGCGCTTGCGCTCGCCAGCTACACCCAGACCGACCCCAGCCCCTCGACGGCTGCCGATCCCGCGCAGGTCGCCAATTGGATGGGCCGCGGCGGGGCCTGGGTGGCGGACCGCGTGCTGCTGATCTTCGGCCTGCCCGGGGCGCTGCTCCTGCCGCTGCTCTACGTCTCGGCGCGCAAGGTGTGGCGCGATGTGGAAAACGGGGACGAGCCCGAGACCACCGCCTGGTGGATGCCGGCCGCGTTGCTGCTGCTCGCCATGAGCCTCATCGCCACCGTGCTCAGCCTCGCCTTCGAAGGGCCGGGCGGAACGCTGCCCGCGCAGGCGGGCGGCTTGACCGGCCTGCTCGGTGCGAGCGCGGTGCAGGCGGTGGCGGCGCGCTTCGGCGCGGGGGCAGAGGGCTGGGTGATCCTCGGACTTGCGCTGGCTTTGCTCGCGGGCGGCGTGGCGCTGCTCACGCGAATCTTCGCGATCGATTGGCGGGTGCTGATGAGCCTGCCCGATTTCCTCGGCGGCGGCTCGCTCGCGAACCTCGCGCGCCGCCTGCCGCTCTTGTCCGGGCGCAAGGCCGTTCCGGCGCTGACCTTCGCCGGCGCGGACGACGAAGACGCGGATGAGGACGCACCCGCCGCCCGCCCGCGCCGCCCCGCCAAATCCGCCGCGTCCGTTCTCGACGAGCGCCCGCGCCGCAGCCCGGAGATTTCAGACCCCTCCGCCCCGCCCAAGCGCGCCGCCACCGGCAAGACCGCGCAAGCCGACATGTTTGCGCCCTACAAGCTGCCGAGCCTCGAACTCCTCGCCGAGCCGCCGACCGACAAGGCGCCCAAGCTCGACAAGCTGGCGCTCGAACGCAACGCCCGCCTGCTCGAAAACGTGCTCGACGATTTCAACGTCAAGGGCGAGATCACCGCGGTGCGCATGGGCCCGGTGGTCACCATGTACGAGCTAGAACCGGCGCCGGGCATCAAGGCGAGCCGGGTGATCGGCCTTGCCGAGGACATCGCCCGCAACATGAGCGCGATCTCCGCGCGCGTCTCGCCCATCCCGGGACGCACCGTGATGGGCATCGAGCTGCCCAACCAGGACCGCCAGACGGTGATGCTCAAGGAGCTTGCCGCAGCTGCCGCCTTCCAGGACGCCAAGAGCAACCTGCCGATCATCCTCGGCAAGGACATCGCGGGCGAGCCGATCATCGCCGACCTTGCCGCCATGCCGCACCTGCTGGTCGCGGGGACGACCGGCTCGGGCAAGTCGGTGGGGCTCAACGTCATCCTGCTGAGCCTGCTCTACCGCTTCACGCCGACCGAACTGCGCCTGATCCTGATCGATCCCAAGGTCCTCGAACTCAAGATCTACGACGATATCCCGCACCTGCTCTCGCCGGTGGTGACCGAGCCTGCCAAATCGGTGCGCGCCTTGAAGTGGGCGGTCGAGGAAATGGAACGCCGCTACCGGATGATGAGCGCGATCGGATCGCGCAACATCCAGTCCTTCAACGAAAAGGTCAGCGCCGCGATCACCAAGGGCAAGCCCCTGGGCCGCCGGGTGCAGACCGGCTTCGACCCCGAAACCGGCGAGCAGTTGTTCGAGGAAGAGCAGCTCGATTACCAGCCGCTCCCGCAGATCGTGCTGATCGTCGACGAACTTGCCGACCTCATGGTCACGATCGGCAAGGAGATCGAGGTGCTGATCCAGCGCCTCAGCCAGAAGAGCCGCGCGGCGGGCATCCACCTGATCATGGCGACCCAGCGTCCCTCGGTCGACGTCATCACCGGCGTGATCAAGGCCAACCTGCCGACCCGCATCAGCTTCAAGGTGACGAGCCGGATCGACAGCCGCACGATCCTTGGCGAGCAGGGCGCGGAACAGCTGCTGGGCAAGGGCGACATGCTCTACAAGCCCAACACCGGCGCCATGGTGCGCGTCCACGGGCCCTTCGTCTCCGACGAGGAGGTCGAGGCGGTGGCCGACCACTGGCGCTCGCAAGGCGCGCCGACCTATGTCGATGCCGTCACCGAAGAGCCCGAGGATGGCGGTTTCGGCTTCGAGGATGAACTCACCGCCTCGGACAACCCGGAAGAGCGCAAGTATCGCCAGGCCTGCCAGATCGTGATCGAGAACCAGAAGGCGTCCGGATCGTGGCTCCAGCGCCAGATGGGCGTGGGCTACAACACCGCCGCCAAGTGGATCGAGCGGATGGAGGAAGACGGGCTCGTCGGCCCCGCCAACCACGTGGGCCGCCGCGAGATCTACCGCGACCGGGACGGCAACCCGCTCTAGTTTGTGCCGGCCCCCCCGCCCCGCCTCCCCACCCGGCCACCACAGCATAGTGGTACTATTGGTGGCCGGGTGGGGAGGCGGGGCGGGGGGTCTGCGCCACTAGGCAGCACGCGAACAAAGATGCATTTCGGCAACGTCTTCAAACCGTAAGCACCGCGTCACCGCTCTTTCATCGCGGCGTAGCGGAGCCGTCATTACGCAGTGCCACGGGCAGGGCCTCTCTCACGCAACAGGGAAAGCCCAACCATGAATTGCATCCCGCACGCCCCCGCCCGCTTCAGGCACGTTTCGCTGATCGCGCTCGCTGCCACCCTCGCTGCCGCGCCTCAGTCCGCCTCCGCGCAGGACAATGCCGCTGCCGAAGACGACACCGCATCGGGCAACCAGATCATCGTCACCTCCCAGAAGATCGAGCAGCGCGCCGTCGACGTGCCGATCACGATTTCGGCCGTCACTGGCGCGCGCATCCGCGAGCTGGGCGTGACCGATCTCGACGAGCTTTCGAATTACATTCCGGGGCTCAATATCCAGGAGCAGAGCGCCAATAACCCTGGGGTCGTGATCCGCGGCATCACCTCGGACAGCGGCTCGGCCCAGCAGGGCCCGCGCGTCACGCTCTATTACAACGGCGTCGACATCTCGCGTTCGCGCGGGAGCTATCAGGCGATCTACGATCTGGAACGCGTCGAGGTCATCAAGGGCCCGCAAGCCACCCTGTTCGGCACGGCCAGCGCGGTCGGCGCGATCAGCCTCGTCTCGGCCCGCCCGCGCGAAGGCTTTTCCGCAGAGGTGCGCGGCAACTACGGCAACTACAACCAGACCCTGCTCGGCGGCTTCGTCAATATCGGCTCCGACACGCTCGCGTTCCGCCTCGCGGGCGAATGGCGCACGCGTGACGGCTATGTCGAGAACCTGAACCCGAACCAGCGCAAGGAGCTCTACGCGCAGGATCAGCTCGGTCTGCGCGGTTCGCTGCGCTGGACGCCGACCACCGACTTCACGCTTGACGTGATCGGCACCTACGACCAGCAGCGCAACGGCGGCACGCCCTTCATCTCGGGCACCTTCCCGGCCGCCGCGGGCGCACCGGGCGGGGCGGCCAATGCCTTCCGCAACGCCAATCTCGGCGGCAACCCGGCGGGCGCGGCGGCGCTGGGGGGCGACCAGCTCGGCCTCAACCGGGAGGTCTATGACCTCAACATCACCGCCGAATACAGCTTCGCCGACGACTGGACCTTCACCACCGTCAACGGCTACCGCGAGTTCGACAGCCGCGAGATCTTCGACGCCGACGGGTCTGCCGCACCATTCCTTGAATTCGCCGAGATCGCAGACGGTTGGCAGATCAACCACGAGGGCCGCTTCGCCTATGCCGGCGACACGCTGCGGGCGAGCGCCGGGTGGAACCTGTTCATCGAGGAGGGCCGCCAGAACGTGCCCTTCGCGACCGCGGAGGGCGTGTTCCTCACCTGCCTCGGCGGTCTGTTCAGCAATCCGCGCAACCTCTGCGTGGCGCCGAACGGCAGCGTTCCTTCGCTCGGCGCCACCAATGTGCCCTATAGTTCGGTGTTCGAGAACCAGGGCCGCAACGAGGCCGTCTCGGTCTTTGCCGATGTCACCTGGACGCCCTTCGCCGCGCTCGAGCTGACCGCGGGCGTCCGCGTCCTCGACGAATACCGCCGCTCGGGATTCTTCGCGCGCGCGCCCAATGCGCAGCTCACCGGCGCGCCGCTGGTTCCCGGCCAGATCGACACGCTCGGCCAGACCTTCGAGGCCGACGACGATTTCACGGCGGTGCTTCCGCGCTTCAACGCGCTTTACCGGATCAGCGACGACGTCAACGTCTATGCCACCATCTCCAAGGGCCGCCGCTCGCCGGTGGTGCAGCTGGGCGCTCGCCGCGACGGGACCAACGTCATCGCCAACCGCACCGACGTGGGCGAGGAGATCGTCTGGAACTACGAAGGCGGCATCAAGCTGGCGAGCGGGCCGGTTTCAGCCTCGCTCGGGGTCTATTACCAGGTCTACAACGACTTCCAGGTCTCGGTCCCGGTGATCGTCAACGGCAACCCCACCGGTGCCTTCGAGACCCGCAGCGCCGGCGGCGCCAGCAACCTCGGCGTCGAGGGCGAACTGGCCATCGACGTGACCGATTGGCTCAATGTCTTCGGCAACTTCGGCTATATCGACGGCGGGATCGACAATGATCCGGCGAACGGCACCTTCGCCGGTTCGCGCTTCCGGTTGCAGCCGGAATGGCAGGCATCGGGCGGGTTCACCATCGACAAGGAGTTCGCGGGCGGCGTGCGCTTCTTCGCCACGCCGAGCGTCACCTATCGCAGCCGCATCTTCTTTGAGGTTCCAAACAACCCGCTGATCTCGCAGGACAAGGTCACGCTCGTCAACGCGCGCGCGGGGGTGAGCTTCTCTGACCGGAAGTACGAGATCGCCGGCTTCATCCGCAATGCCTTTGGCGAGGATTATCTGCTCGACGCGGGCAACACCGGCGGGGCGTTCGGCGTCCCCACCTTCATTCCCGCAGAGCCGCGCTTCTACGGGGTGGAAGTGACCGCCAAATTCTGACGCTGCGTCCGGCTATTGGGCCATGATCGGGGGCGGGGGGCGCAGGTCCTCCGCCCTTTCGCGTTGCGCATCGCGTGTCGCGCGCTCCGCCGGGGTGAGCGGGCGGAAGCGGATGGCGATGGGCGTGAAGCTCCCGTCCTCGCGCTGGCGGATCGTCACGATCCCGCGCTGGTCATTGTTCCGGAGCTGCTCTTGCAGCGCAGCGCCGCGGTCTTGCCCGACATAGAGGCGACCGCGCGCCAGTGCGCTGGTGCCATAGACCCCGCCCTCGCCGGCCTTGAGCGGATGGTCGCAAGGGGCAGCACCCTCGGCAGGCCCAGAGACAGGCACGATCACCCGGTCGATGCGCGGCGCCGTGCCTTCGAGGCACAAGTGCTGCGGCCCCATGAACGCGTCCGTCTCGATCCCCGGCCAGTCGTAGCTGAACTCGACATAGTGCCCGCGCAGGTAATCGCGCGGGTCGTAGCCCATGATCGGCACCTCCCACTCGGTGCCCTGTTCGTAGGTGCGCGCGCTCATCGCCCACAGCCCGGCGAGGCCCGCGAGCGGGAGGATGGCGGCAAGCAGGCGAGCAGCGCGGATCATGCGGCAGGCTCCTCAGGCGGGGCGAACCGTCTCGAGATCCGCACGGCGACCCATGCAATGCCGAGGATCATCAGCCCCGACAGGATCAGGCCGAAGCCGCTCATCAGCAGGTCGGCGGCGAGTTCGAAGCTGAGGACGATGAGCCGCAGGGCGGTGACGCCGACCGCCATCTGGAACACGCCGCGCCATTGGGCGACAAGCGCGGCGGCGGCGATCCCGCCCCACAAAGCGAAGAACAGGAGGGCGGCCCCGACCGTCGCATCGCTTGCAAGATAGGCGAGCGGCAAGGCCAGCCCGGCCCCGGCCATGATCGCGCCCGCCATGCGCCCGGAGGTGCCGGGCCGCGCCAGCACCACGCCGAGCCCGGCGAGCACCATGATCGCGCCGCCCAGCAGCAGGCTTGCCCATTCGCTGTTGCCGCTATCGCCGAACCCTTCCGAGCCGGCGACCGCGGCCGCAAGCGACGCGCAGCCGACGGCGTAGGACAGCGCGAGCTGCTCGAGCCTCGTCCAGAAATCGCCCCGGTCACTGCGTCCTCTCGCCCAGGCGGCCAGCGGAGCGAAGGCCACAGGCAAGGTCAGCACGAAGGCAAGCCAGAGATCACGGGCAAGCGACGATTGTGCGGTGAAGCTGTTGCTGGCGCTCGCATATTCCCACGCACACCACACCGCGCCGCCCAGCACCGCCAGCGCGGTCGCCCAGCTGCGGCCGGTCAGCAGCAGCAGCGGCACGAACAGCACGAGCCAAAGGGCCAGCGGCTGCCACAGCGGAGACGAGGTCTGGTAGACCTGCCCCAGATGCCCGAAGAAGGTGAGGCCCAGAGCGGCAGCGACGAAGGCCAGTGCCTCGACGGCCCAAGGTGACTTTGCCGCCAGCGCCGTCTCGCGCCATAACAGCGCGCCCACCGCCCCGGCTACAGCCGCAAGGTGCACCGCAAGGCGCAAGGTGCCCGGGATATCCTCCCAGTTGGCTGCGATCACCGAGACAAGGCCCAGCCCGATCGCCAGCGCGCCGATGCCCCACACCGCCCACAGCAGCAGCGGGCGAGCGTGGGCGGCCTCGTGGGCGAGCAGCCGGTCGCGCGTACCTGCGTCGATCAGTCCGGCTGCATGCCACTCGGCGATCTTGCGGGCGCTCATGACGGGCAGACTAGCCGCCCGTCACCCCCACGGCAACCGCCCGAGCATCCACGAGCAGCGCCGCGATAGGACGACGAGAGCCTGTTACTTCTTCGCTTCGAGTTCGGCCTTGGTCAGCACCGTCTGGCTCTGCACCTTGGCGGCATTGGCGGCCATCGTCTCGGGCGGCATGGCGACCATGCCGACCTTGGTCAGCGGACCGCCCTTGGCCCAGCTCTTGACCCATTCCTGCATGAACGCCTCGAGCCCCGGAATCGCGCGCATGTGCGCCTTCTTGACGTAGACATAGAGCGGACGGGCGCCGGGATAATCGAAGCTGGCGATGTTCTCGTAGGTCGCCGGGACCCCGTTCATCGGCAGGTCCTGGATCTTGTCGAGGTTCTCCTCGAGGTAGGAGAAGCCGAAAATGCCGACCGCGCGCGGGTTGCCGACGATCTTCTGGACGATCAGGTTGTCCTGCTCGCCCTGGTCGACATAGGCCCCGTCGTCGCGCACCTCGGTGCAGACCTGCTTGTACTTTTCCTCGTCGCTGTCCTTCAGGGCCTTCATCGCCGGATCGGTCTTGCAGCCGACTTCGAGGATCAGCTCCTTCAGCGCATCGCGGGTGCCCGACGTGCTCGGCGGGCCGTAGACGATGATCGGATCGGCGGGGAGCGCCGGGTCGACGTCCTTCCAGGTCTTGGCGGTCTGCGGCTTGCCGTAAGGCTGCGCGGCGAGTGCGGCGTAGATCGTCTTGGGCGACAGGTTCAGCATGATCCCGCCCTTGGCCGAAGCAAAGGCGATCCCGTCGAGCCCGACCTGCAGTTCGATGATCTGGTCGACGCCGTTGGCGGCGCACTTGTCGAATTCGTCGGGCTTCATGCGGCGCGAGGCATTGGCCATGTCGGGCGTGTCCGGCCCCAGCCCCTTGCAGAACAGCTGGATGCCGTTGCCGGTCCCGGTGGATTCGATCAGCGGCGAACGCATGTCCGCGTTCGAGCGCGAGAAGTTCTCGGCCACCAGCTTGGCGAAGGGATAGACCGTCGAGGAGCCGACCGCGTGCACCGATTCCGTCCCCGCGCTTCCGCTGTCGCAGGCCGAGAGGGTGGCAGAAGCGATCGCCAGAACGGCGCCGGTCTTGAGAAATGCGGTGATGCGGTGTGCCATGATCAGTCCCGATATGCGTCGGGTGGAACGCCCCCCCGTACTGGCCTGCCGCTAGGCGCGCTTCATGACAAGCATGTGACAGCCGTGCGTCAGATTGCGAGGGCCCTGCCCCGATCCCCGCCATGCAGCGCGCGGCGCTCGGGTCAACGCCATGGAATTGCGCGGAAATACCTCCAAAATGGAGCGATCGCGCTTAACAGCATCGTAACAGTGTCCATGATAGCTTTCGTCCATGGCATTCCTGCGCCTCCTTTTCCGGGTCGGTCCGGCGCTCATCCTGCTTGTCCTGCTGGCCGCCCGCCCGGCGGCGGCGGCGGCGGACGAACATGTGGTGCCGACCTTCGCGCCGACCTGCCATGCCGCGACCGATTCGGCGCAGACCGCGCAGGCCCTGCGCTCGCGGCTGCTGTGGAACTGCCACAATACCGAATGGCGCGCCGATGTGCCCGTGGCGTGGTTGCGCTTCGAGGCCGCCAGCTGGCAGGGCGAGAAGCTGCCGCGCCACTTCTTCACCCGCACCGCGCGCTTCGAATCGATCACCTTCCACGTCATCGACGCCGACGGCGCGGTCCGCACCCGCCGCATGACCGCGGCCGACGGCACGCCCTTCCCCTCCGGCCCGGTGTTCCGCCTGCCGCTGCCCGAAGTGACCCCCCGGACCGCCATGATCCTCGCCCGGATCGAGGGGCCCCATTCGGTCCCACTGCTGACCGAGGCCCGCATCACCCATGATCCCGAAAAGGCCGAATGGTCGCAGGTCGACATGATGCTGCTCGCCTTCGTCGCCGGGATGCTGGCCCTGCCGTTGCTGTTCGACATCAGCTTCTTCCTGGTCCTGCGCGAACGCTTCATCCTGCTGCACGCGGCGATGGTCAGCGCGATGATGATCTACGTGCTGACCGCAGGCGGCCTTGTCTCGGCCTTCCTGATCCTGCCCATCGCGCTGCTCGCGGTGCTCGCGCCGCTGTCCTGGGCGGTCGGATCGGGGATCGCGGCGCTGTTTCTGGCGAACTTCCTCGAACGCGGCGCGCAGTCGAAGACGATGCGGCGGGCGACCGTGGCGAGCGGCTGGTTCACGATCCTGGTCCCCGGCTTCTTCGCCTTGCAGATCGATGCGACCCAGAGAATCGACGACATCGGCTATTTCATCGGCTTCCTGCCCTGCATCGTCGTCGTCAGCGCGGCGGTGGTCGAAGCGGTGCTCCGCGGCAGCCGTTCGGCGCGCTACATCGCGGTCGCCTGGACACCGATCATCATCGCATCGGTCGAGCGCCTGCTGCGCGGGCTGGGCTGGCACGTCGGCCCCTCCAGCCTCGACCAGATGCTCTATGTCGCGGTCGGGATCGAGGTCATCGTGATCAGCCTCGCCATCGCCGACCGTTTCCTCGCCCTGCGCCGCGAGCGCGACGCGGCGCTGACCGAGGCCAAGATGCTCGAGCAGATCTCGACAAGGGATTCGCTCACCGGACTGATGAACCGCCGCGCCATCGAAGCGCGTTTCGACGAGCTGGTGGTGCAGGGCTTCAACACCTTCGCGCTGGTCGATCTCGACCGGTTCAAGGCGATCAACGACCTCCACGGTCACCAGGTCGGCGATGCGGCGCTGATCGCCTGCGCGAGCGCGATCCGCGCCAGCGGCGATCGTGACGCGGTGGCGGTGCGGCTCGGCGGCGAGGAATTCGTCGTTCTGCTGCGCGGCCCCCGCACGCTGGAACGCGCCGAGGCGCTTCGCCAGGCGATCCCGATCAGGATCGCCAAGGAAGTGCCGGGGCTCGACCTGCCGGTCACCGCCAGCATGGGCGTGGTGATGGTCACCGACGCCAATCGCCACCGCATGGCCTTTGCCGAGTTCTATGCCCGCGCCGATGCGCTGATGTACGAAGCCAAGGCGAGCGGCCGCAACCGCCTCGCCTACGAACGCCTGACCGTGTTCACCGCCGCGCCCGAAAGCCGCAGGACGGGCGAGGAACGGGTGGCTTAGTTTGTTTTTGCAGCCACCTGCGGTGGCGCAGACCCCCCGCCCCGCCTCCCCGCCCGGCCACCAATAGTACCACTATGTTATGGTGGCCGGGCGGGGAGGCGGGGCGGGAGGTCTGACCTTCTACAAGAAAGCCGCCAGAATTTCTGGCCGCACCCGTGCCAGCCGCCCGGTGGCGCGGTCGATCATCGCCCAGGTTGTCGCCGCGCTGACGAGACGCTTTCCGGCGGAGTCGGTGAACTCCACGCGCCGCAGCGATTTCGCGCCCTGCGCCCCGCCCTCGATCCACGTGGTCGCGGTGACGCTCTCGCCCTCGCTCACATTGCCGCGGTAGTCGATCTCGTGCCGCACCACGACCCAGAAGAACGCCTCGCGGTCCTCGGCCCGCGCCACCGCGTCCCAGTGGGCGGTCGCCATGTCCTGGATCCACTGCACCCACACCGTGTTGTTGACGTGGCCGAGCTCGTCGATGTGCGCAGGCAGCGCGACATAGGTGCGGGTGAAGGTGTTGGGCATGGTGTCGAGGTAGCGGTGCCGGCGCCGGGGGGCAAGAATCGCAAGGGCTTGTTAGCCCTCGCGCCATTAGACTGCCCAGCATGACCGACGAGCCTTCCGACAAGCCCGAACACCCCGACCGCGGCTTCCGCCCGAGCGTGAACTACATCCAGCCCGAGGGCAGCAAGGGGAAGAGCGTCGTGCTGACCCCCGAAGGCATTTTCGCCTATGAGGGCGGCGCGATGACGACGATCGCCGACGCGGTCGATTTCTTCTGGGCGACCGTGGCGCATGACCCGCGCGAATGGAACGCGGGCCTCAAGGGCTACGACTGGCTGCTCGCCCATGCCGCCGAGGCGACCCGCGAGGATGTGCGCCGCACCTTGGGCTGGCTGGAAGGCGCGATCGGGCTGAAGGACCGCACCGCGGCGGTGGCGGCGTGCCGCTATCTCGCGGCCATGCCCGCGATGCTGCTGGCGGCGGATTACGGACGGCTGATGGCGATCTTCAACAGCCGCAAGGTGGGCATGGTGTGGCAGGTCACGCCCGATCTCGACGTGAAACCGCTCCCCAGCGGGCCGATCCCGGAGTTCGGGCAGGAGGCAGGCTTCGGCCTGATCCGCGCCGTGCCCGAACTTTACCTGAAGCTGGCGATGTTCGGCCCCGAGATGGAGACCATCGTCGCCATGCTGGCGGCAGAAGCGATCCGGTATGGCGTCTCGCTTCCTCCGGAACTTGCGGCGATGGCGAAGGGTGTGCCTTCGCAGGGATGAGGCACCAATCCCCCTCCCGCAAGCGGGAGGGGAGAAAGCTCACTTGCCCTCAGACTTCGGCGCCATCCCCATCTGCCACAGGATGAAGGCGAACTCCTCCGCGGTCTCCTTGAGGCTGTTCCAGCGGCCCGATTGCCCGCCGTGGCCTGCGCCCATGTTGGTTTTGAGCAGCAGCAGGTTGTCGTCAGTCTTCACCTCGCGCAGCTTGGCGACCCACTTGGCGGGCTCCCAATACGTGACGCGCGGATCGTTCAGCCCGGCGGTGACCATCAGCGGCGGATAGGCCTTGGCGACCACCTGATCGTAGGGCGAGTACGACAGCATATAGGCGAAGGCCGCCTTGTCGGTGACGGGGTTGCCCCATTCCTGCCACTCGCCGGGGGTGAGCGGCAGCTTCTCGTTGAGCATGGTGTTCACCACATCGACGAAGGGCACATGCGCCACGACTGCGCCATATTGCGCAGGGTCCTGATTGATCACCGCCCCCATCAGCTCGCCGCCCGCCGATCCGCCGCTGGCGGTGACCATGCCCTCGGCCGTGTAGCCCTTGGCGATGAGGCCGCGACCCGCGTCGACGAAATCGTTGAAGGTGTTGGTCCGCTCGAACAGCTTGCCCTGCAGATACCAGCGCCGCCCGAGGTCGTCCCCGCCGCGGATGTGGGCGATGGCATAGGCAAAGCCGCGATCCACCAGTGAGAGCCGCGAGGTCGAGAAGCCCGGCGGGACGGCATAGCCATAGGCGCCGTAAGCATAGAGATGCAGCGGCCCCGGGCCCTTGATGCCGGCCTTCTTGAGGATTTCCGCGCGGTCCTTGCGCATCACGATGCTCACCGGGATCGCCGTCCCGTCACGCGCGGTCACGGTCACCCGCTCCGAGGTGTAGAGCTTCGGATCATAGCCGCTCGGGATTTCCTGCGTCTTGAGCGTCTCGAGCCCGCCGGTTGCGACGTCGTAGTCATAGACCGTCCCCGGCGTCACCATGCTCTGGTAGGAGAGCCGCAGCTTCGTCATGTCGTATTCGGGGTTGTTCGAAAGCCCCGCGGTGTAGCTCGGCTCGGGGAAGGTGATCGGGGTGATCGTCGCGGGCGCCGAATACTGGCGCAGCTGTATCTGGTCGAGGCCGCCCAGCCGCCCTTCGGTGACGAAGAAGTCCTTGAACAGGTCGAAACCGGTCAGGTAGAAATCGTCCGATCCGGCGATCACCGTCTGCCAGTCACCCGGCGTCTCGAGGCTGGCCTTGGCGAGACGGAAGTTGATGTGCTCGTCGTTGGTCCACACCCACAATTCGCCGTCGCGCACGTCCACGGAGTATTCGACGCCTTTCTTTCGGGCCTTCACAAGGATCGGCGTCGCGGTCGGGTTGGCGGCGGGGACGAGGCGCACTTCGCTCGTCTCGTTGTCGCCGGTGGCGATCACCAGCCAGTCCTCCTGCGCGGAAAGGCCCGTGCCGACGCTGAAGCTCTGGTCTTCCTCCTTGTAGAGCGTGACATCGCTCGTCGCGGGTTGGCCGATCACGTGGAGCCTCGCTTCCAGCGTGCGCCACTCCTCGGTCGAAGGCCCGTAGACCAGCGCCTTGTCGTCCATCACCCACACGAGGTCGCTGCGCAGGTTCTCGATCACGTCGGGGAGCAGCTCGCCGGTCTGCAAGTCCTTGATCCGCGCGGTGTAACGCTCCGACCCGTCGGTGTCGGTGGAATAGGCCAGATAACGCTGGTTCTTGCTGATCGATGCCGCGCCGAGGCGGAAATATTCCTTGCCCTCGGCGAGCACGTTCTCGTCGATCAGCAGCTCCGCCTCACCGCCTGCAACGGGCTTCCGGTAATGCTTGCGATACTGCGCGCCTTCTTCGAACTCGCTCCAGTAGAGGTAGTCGCCGTCCTTCTGGGGGACCGTGGAATCGTCCTCCTTGATGCGTGCGCGCATCTCGGTGAACAGCGCCTCGGTGAGCGCCTTCTGCCCCTCCATCTTGGCCTCGAAATAGGCGTTTTCGGCCTTGAGGTGATCGAGCACCTCCGCATCGTCCACCTTGGGATAGGACTTGTCGTAGAGCCAATCATAAGGGTCTTCGATGGTGATCCCGTGGACGGTGTAGGTATGCGGCTTCTTGGCGGCGACCGGCGGCTTGATGTCGGTGCTGGCGGCGGTTGAAGCGGCGGCGGCGGAAGTGGTCACGTGAGCGGAATCCTTGGGGCTGGCGGCCGTGGCAGGCGCGACAAAGGTGGTGGCGGCAAGTGCGGTGGCAAGAGCGAGCGTGCTGATCGGGCGGGCAAATGTCATGGCATGGAACTCGGGTTGGGGGGCGTTGCGCACCGTGCTAGGTCGCGTGTCCGAGGCTGGCAAGTCCCGCCGCACGGGGAAAGGGCGCGATGTCGATGGAGGGGAAATTCAGGTCGATGGCGGGCGTGGGCGTATGGGGGGCCGCGCTCATGGCGCTGGCCGTGCCGGTTGGCGCGGTGCAGGCGCAGGAACCGCTCGCCCCGCGCATAACCCGATCGAACGGGACGGTGGTGGACGAGGCGATCCTCGTCACCGGCTATGGCTTCTGGCCGCGCGATGAAGCCGCCCCGCTGCGCACCGCCCAGCCGCTCGCCGATCCGGTAACATGGTTCGGCGCGAACTCCGTGCTGGGCCAGGCCCACCTCGCCGATCCGCTGGCCAGTCGCTACGCGACGATCACGCTCGACATCACGCCCGAGGGCGCGATTGCCGGCTGCCGCTACGCCCCCAAAAGCCGCGTGATCGTGGACGAGGCGCAGTTGTGCGCCGAAATTGCCGGGCAGCGCTTCCTCCCCAAGCTCGCCGATGATGGCACGCGGGTGGCAGGCACCTTTACGCTCAGCTTCGACAACCGCTCCTTCCGCACCGAGCAAGATGCTCCGCCGCGCCCGCTGTTCACCAGCGAGCGTGACCGCACGCCGTTGCCGATGCTGACCCCCAGCGCGCGCAGGATCGACCGCTTCCCTCCGCACGACTTCGACATCGACTTCCTCTACCGCGCGCCGCGGTGGAAGACCGCGCCGCAACCCGGCTGGGGCGCGACCCCGCAGGAAGGGCCGATGACGGGGCTGATCTTGTTCCGCAGCCCCTATGGCCTCGAATGCAAGGTGCTCGCCAGCAGCGGCGACAAGGCCCGCGATGCGGCGGCCTGCGCCTATGGCCGGGGCACCCTCGCGCCCGACTGGAGCGCCGTCGAGGGCGAGAAGGAATGGATCGTCCCGCTCGCGATCCTCCACCGCCCCGAAGGCCTCCTCGCCATCGGCCCCGATCCCGATTTTGTCCGCGAGACCCGGCTGGCCGAGGGTGCGGAGGACGCCCTCGTCGCTGCCCTCACCCGCGCAGGCGTGCTGGGCAAGGACCGCGCGAAAAGCCCGCTCGTCCTCGATCTCGCGTCCAACCCCGACGGCAGCTTGCGCCATTGCCGCGTGGTCACGACCACCGGCAAGGATCAGACCGACATCGCCGCGTGCAAGGCCGCGCGCGAAACCGTCCGGCTGATGCCCAGAGAAGACGTGTTCGGCACCCCCAGCCCGCTCGCCAGCACCTTCTGGCGGGCCAAGCCGGAAGCGCAATAGCCGCAGGCGGTGGCATCCGCGCGCCGCTGCGCCTATACTCGGCCCAACCTCCCCCTAGGACACGAGAGACTCAAGCCCATGCTCATGCAGACCCACGAAGCCCGCCTTGCCGCCCTGCGCGAAGAGCTGAAACGGCGCGGGCTCGACGGGTTCATCGTCCCCATCTCGGACGAGCACATGAGCGAATACGTGGGCGACTATGCCCAGCGGCTCGGCTGGTTGACGGGCTTCGGCGGATCGGCCGGGTTCGCCGCCGTCACCCTCACCCATGCCGCGATCTTCGTCGACGGGCGCTACACGGTGCAGGTGCGCGAGCAGGTCGACGGCAATCTGTTCGAATATCGCTCGATCCCCGGCGACACGCTGGCGGGATGGCTCGCCGAGGTCAGCGAGGCAGGCGCGCGGATCGCCTATGACCCGTGGCTCCACACCTATGCCTTCGCCGAGGCGCTGGGGGCGAAGCTTGCAGCGAAGTCGATCGCGCTGGTCGCTGCCGAGACCAATCCGCTCGATGCGGTGTGGGCCGACCAGCCCGCCCCCTCGCCCGCCCCCGCGACGCCCTATGACGAGGCGCTCGCCGGGCGCTCTTCGGCGGACAAGCGCGCAGCCATCGCCGACTGGCTGGCCAAGGAAGGCCACGACGCGGTGGTGATCCCCGCGCTCGATTCGGTGGCATGGCTGCTCAACATCCGCGGCGCCGACGTGGCGCATACCCCCGTGGCGCTCTCCTATGTGATCGCCCACAAGGACGGCAGCGCCGAGCTGTTCATCGCGCCCGAGAAGGTCACGCCCGAGCTGACCCGGCACCTCGGCAACGCAGTGACGATCCGCGACCGCGCCGGTTTCGAGGGGAGCTTGCGCGAATTCGCCGGCAAGAGCGTCGCCATCGATCCCGATTTTGCCGTTGCGGGGATCGCGCTCGCGCTGAAAGCGGGCGGCGCGCAATTCGCCTTCAAGCAGGACCCGACGATCCTCGCCAAGGCCGTGAAGAACGAAGCCGAACAGCAGGGTCACCGCGACGCGCAGGCGCGTGACGGCGCGGCGGTATCGAAGTTCCTGCGCTGGCTGGAGATCACCGCCCCCTTGGGCGAAGTCGACGAACTCGCCGCCGCCGCTAGGCTCCAGGCCTTCCGCGCCGAGGATGCCGGGCTGAAGGACCTCAGCTTCGACACCATCTCGGCCGCCGCCGGCCACGCCGCGCTGCCGCACTACAAGGTGGACGAGGAGAGCAATATCCCGATCCCGCCGTCCTCGATCTACCTCGTCGATTCGGGCGGGCAATATCCGGGCGGCACCACCGACATCACCCGCACCGTCTGGGTCGGCCCCGGCGAGCCGACCGCCGAAATGCGCGACCGCAACACCCGCGTCTTGAAGGGCCACATCCAGATCGCCCGCGCCGTCTTCCCGCAAGGCACCGCGGGCGGCCAGCTCGACGTGCTCGCGCGCCAATACCTGTGGGAAGCCGGCGTCGATTACGCGCACGGGACCGGCCACGGGGTGGGGAGCTTCCTCGCCGTGCACGAAGGTCCGCAGCGCATCGCCAAGCCCAATGGCGGGCAGGCCGGCACCGGGCAGGAATTGTTCGCCGGGATGATCCTCTCCAACGAGCCGGGCTACTACAAGCCGAACGCCTTCGGCATCCGCATCGAGAACCTCGTGCTGGTCGAGGAACGCCGCATCGATGGCATGGAGGGTCGCTATCTCGGCTTCGAGACGCTGACCTTCGTGCCGCTCGACCGCAAGCTGATCGAAAAGAACCTGCTGACGGCAGAGGAAGTGGCGTGGGTGGATGGCTACCACGCGCAGGTGCGGGCGCTGCTCTCGCCGCGACTGGAAGGCGAGGATCTGGCGTGGCTGGAGCGGGAGACGGCGCCGCTCTGATGGATTTACGTCTCCCCGGACCGAGTCCGGGGAGACGACGGGCGGGCTTGTTGGCGCGCCGATGTTCCGGTAATGTTCTCCTACACGATTCGCATCACACGGGAGGAAAACACGATGATCGGCTATGTCACCCTCGGCACCAATGATCTGCCGCGCGCGGCTGCGTTCTATGACGCGATCGCCGCGCATTTCGGCATGAAGCGGATGATGGAGTTCGACAGCTTCATCGCCTGGGGCGAATTCGGCGGGGCGCCGGGGATCGCGGCGACCGTGCCGTTCGACGGGCAGCCCGCCACTGTCGGCAACGGCGTCATGGTCGCGCTCGAGGTCGATGCGCCCGAAAAGGTCCACGCAATCTACGAGACGGCGATGGCCCACGGCGGCAGCGACGAAGGCGCGCCTGGTCCGCGCGGGGAGGACGGCTTCTACGCCGGCTATTTCCGCGATCCGGACGGCAACAAGCTCAATGCCTTCTGCATGGTGCCAAAGACCGAAGCGGCGCCCGAGTGACCGCGCCCCGGCTGGAGGAGCGGTTCATCCATCTCGGGCTCGGGGCAAGGGCGGTGGAACAGCCGCCCTTCGCCGGAATGGAATGGTACGAAGGCTATGGCGCGCGCCATGCGGGTGACGGGGCCGAGGGCCGGCTGGTCTCGCAATACACCTTCGACGAAAGCTGGACCTCGTGGGAAATGCACCCGGCGGGCGACGAGGTGGTGATTTGCACCGCGGGCTCGCTGGTGCTGGTGCAGGAGTTCCCGGATGGCCGGCTGGTCGAGGTGCCGCTCGGGCCGGGCGAATATGCGATCAACCCGCCGGGCGTGTGGCACACTGCGGATGTGGCCGGGAGCGCCACCGCGATTTTCATCACCGCCGGGGAGGGGACAGAGCACAGGCCGCGCTAGATGCGCCTTCGCGGGCGCAAAGTGGGGGTTTGGCCCGGGTCAGACCCCTCCTAGACCCCCTCCAGACCCCGCCCAGACCCCCGCCAAACACGATGTTTCACGTGAAACACCGTGTCTCGGGTGTCAGCGCATAAGCCCGCCGATCAGGTTGCGGACGAACCGGCCGACGATCGGCCCGGCCAGATCGGTCGCGATCGATCCGGCAGCCGAAGTGACCCCCGAGGCCACCGGATTGGCGCGGCTTTTCTTGCCGAGCACCTTGGACGCCGCAACCCCCGCCGCCCCGCCGAGCGCCACTTTCGCGCCGGTTGTCAAAGCCTTGCCCCACAGGCTCGGGCTCTTGCGCGCCTGCCCCCGGACTGTCTCCTCGCCCTCCGCCTCGACCTCCTCGGCGGTGGCGGCGGCATCGGCGGCCTTGGCGGCGAGCACTTCGGCGGCGCTCTCCCGGTCGACCCGCGTGTCGTACTTGCCATCGAGCGGACTAACCGACTGGATTATCGCACGTTCCTTGGCATCCACCGGCCCCAGCCGCGAACGCGGCGGGACGATCAGCGTCCGCTCCACGACGCCCGGCGCACCGTCCTCGTCGAGCGTCGAGACCAGCGCCTCGCCGACCCTCAGCTCGGTGATCGCGCTCTCGACATCGAGCTTCGGATTGACCCGGAAGGTCTCCGCCGCCGCCTTGATCGCCCGCTGGTCACGCGGGGTGAAAGCGCGCAGCGCGTGCTGCACCCGGTTGCCGAGTTGGCCCGCGACTTTCTCTGGAATATCAATGGGATTCTGCGTGATGAAATAGACCCCGACGCCCTTCGAGCGGATCAGGCGGACGACCTGCTCGATGGTGTCCATCAGCGCATCGGGAGCCTCGTCGAAGAGCAAATGCGCCTCGTCGAAGAAGAACACCAGCTTGGGCTTTTCCGGATCGCCGACTTCGGGAAGCGTCTCGAACAGCTCCGCGAGCAGCCATAGCAGGAAGGTGGCGTAGAGCTTGGGGCTGCGCATGAGCTTGTCGGCGGCGAGCACGTTGACATAGCCGCGCCCGCGCTCGTCGACCTTGAGGAAATCGTCGATCTCGAGCGCGGGCTCGCCGAAGAAGTGGTCCGCGCCCTGTGCTTCGAAGCTCAGCAACTGCCGCTGGATCGAGCCGACCGAGGGCTTGGTGACGTTGCCGTACTTGCCTGACAATTCAGCGGAATTCTCGTTCGCCCAGGCGAGCAGCGCCTGCAGGTCGGCGAAATCGAGCAGCAGCAACCCGTTATCGTCGGCATGGCGGAAGATGATCTGGAGCACGCCCTCCTGCGTCTCGTTGAGGTCGAGCAGGCGGGACAAGAGCAGGGGTCCCATCTCGGACACGGTGGTGCGGATCGGGTGGCCCTGTTCGCCGTAAAGGTCCCAGAAGATCACCGGGTTGTCGGCGTAGCTGTAGTCGGCGATGCCGAGTTCTTTGGCCCGCGCCTCCAACTTGTCGGCATGCTTGAAGGTCGGGGAGCCCGGCATGGCGATGCCCGACAGGTCGCCCTTCACGTCGGCGACGAACACCGGCACGCCGGCCGCCGAGAAGCTCTCGGCAATGCCTTGCAACGTCACGGTTTTCCCGGTCCCGGTCGCCCCGGCGATGAGCCCGTGGCGGTTGGCGCGGCTCAGCAGCAGCGTCTGCCGCGCACCGTCCGCGCCCAACCCCAGGAAAATCTCGCCCGTCCCGTCCGCCATGTCCCTCGTGCCCCTTGCCTGCATCCGCCCGAGGTGTGCAGGCAGGGCGGGCGGCGGTCAAGTTCTCGACTTGGCGGCGATTATGGCTAAGGATCGGTGCATGGGTCAGCCAGTGCCGTTCGTTCTGCTCGATGATGCCCGCTCCGCAGAGAGTGCCGCGGATGCGCTGCTCTACGAGGCTCCGCGCGCCCTGTTCGTGGCGCACCGGCCCGGCGAGGTGGAGGCGGTGCTCGCCGCAGCCGAGGCAGCGCGGCGCGAGCAGGGCGGATCGCTCGCCGGCTACATCGCTTACGAGGCGGGACTGGCGCTCGAGCCGAGGCTCGCAGGCACGGTCGCCGCGAGGAGCGGCGCGATGGGCCCGCTGGTGTGGCTCGGATTGTTCGACGCCCCCCGCAAGATCGCCGCTGCACAGGTGCCTGAATGGCTGGCCGACCGCGCACAGGGGCCGGGCACGCTCGGCCCGATGGAGCCGCAGCTCTCCCCTGGCGGATATGCGGCGGCCTTTGCAGCCCTCAACGAGGCGATCCACGCAGGCGACATCTATCAGGCGAACCTCACCTATCCGCTCGCCGGGTCCTTCCGCGGCGATCCGGTGGGGCTGTACGCCAGCCTGCGCGCTGGGAGCCTCGCGGGCTACGGCGGGCTGATCTTCGACGGCTCGCACTGGCTGCTGAGCTTCTCGCCCGAGCTGTTCGTGGCCCTCAATGGCGCCGAGGCCAAGGTCAAGCCGATGAAAGGCACCCGCCCCCGCATGGCCGAACCGCAGGCCGACGCCGCGATGGCCGAGGAGCTCGCGACTTCGGTCAAGGACCGCGCGGAGAACCTGATGATCGTCGACCTGATGCGCAACGACCTGTCGCGCGTTGCCGAGGCGGGCAGCGTCCATGTCGATGCGCCTTTCGCGGTCGAGAGCTACCCGACGGTCCATCAGATGGTCTCGACCGTGCGCGCCCGCCTCGCCCCGGGGCAGGGCGCGATGGACCTGGTGCGCGCGCTGTTCCCCTGCGGCTCGATCACCGGCGCGCCCAAGATCCGGGCGATGGAATTGCTCGCGCAAGTGGAGCGCGACGCGCGGGGCCCCTATTGCGGCGCGATCGGGCGGATCGATGCGGACGGAAACGCCGCCTTCAATGTGGCGATCCGCACCTTGCGGCTGACCCCCATCGAGAACGGGCAGGGCAGCGCGGTGCTCGGCATCGGTTCGGCGATCGTCGCCGACAGCGAGGCCATGTCGGAGCGGCGCGAATGCGAGGTCAAGGCGGGCTTCCTGCGCCGGGCGGGCCCGGGCCTTACCGCCCCTGCCTGCGACCTCATCGAGACGATGCGCTTCGAGCCGGAGAGCGGCATACCGCTGCTCGAAGACCATCTCGCCAGAATGAAGGCGAGCGCCGAGGTGCTGGGCTTCGTCTTCGACCGGCATGCCTTGCGCAACCAGATCCAGGCCCTGTGCTTCGAACTCGATGCGCCGGCGAAGGTGCGGCTGCTCGTCGCACGCAGCGGGGCGAGCGCGCTGGAAACCGCGCCGCTGCCCGTGGCTTCATCCGAGCCGGTGAGGGTCGCAGCGCTCCCCCATCCGCTCGACCCCTCCGACTGGCGGCTGATGCACAAGACCTCCGACCGCGGCTTCTACGAGGACGCAGCGGCGGCGGCGCGGGCGCTCGGTGCGGACGAGGCGCTGCTGGTGCGCGAAGATGGCCTGGTGACGGAGGGCAGCTACACCTGCGTCTTCGTGGAAGGCCCGGACGGCGTGCTGCTGACCCCGCCGACGCGCCTCGGCCTGCTCCCCGGCGTGCTGCGCGGGAGCCTGATCGCGCAAGGCCGCGCGCGCGAAGCGGAACTTCGCCTCGACGATCTGGCGGGCGGATTCTGGATCGGCAACGCGGTGCGCGGGCTTGTGCGGGCGGTGCTGGTCTAGCGACAACGCGCGTTCGACAAGCCCGGATCGAGCGGGTAACGGGGGCCATGCCCGACATCACGATCCTTTACGAAGACGGCGAGGCGCTCGTCATCGACAAGCCTGCCGGCCTGTCCGTCGACCGTCCGCGCAAGGGCGGGCCGAGCCTCGAAGACCATCTCGAGCAGCTGAAGCTCGGCTTCCAGCGCCCGCCTGTGGCCGTGCACCGGCTCGACACCGACACCTCCGGCTGCCTGCTGCTGGCGCGCAATCCCAAGGCTTTGGCGCGGTTCAACAAGGCCTTCGAGGAGCGGCTGGTGGGCAAGACCTATCTCGCCATTCTCGCCGGGCATCCCGAGGGCACGCAGGGCACGATCGAACTATCGCTCGCCAAGATCAGCTCGGCCGAGAAGGGCTGGCGGATGATCGCGGCGAAGAAGGGCAAGCCTGCCGTATCGCACTGGGAACTGGTGCGCGAGCTCGGCCCGCACAGCCTGATCCGTTTTCGCCCCGAGACCGGCCGGACCCACCAGCTCAGGGTGCACGCGCTCAAGGGCCTCGGCGCGCCATTGCTTGGCGATCCGGTCTATGGCGCGGGCGCCGTCACCGGGGCGAAGCGCACCATGCTCCACGCCGAGAGCCTGACCGTGACGCGTCCCGACAAGACACCCATCGAGGCGCGCGCGCCGCTTCCTGCCGATTTCCTCGCATTCGGGGCGGGCGATGAATGACGAGGCAGAACAGGATGCGCCCGAACCTCTAAGCTCCCGCGCGCTGCGGCTGGCGAGCGAGAGCTTTCTCGCCGGATCCGGTCCGGGCGGGCAGAACGCCAACAAGGTCGCGACCGAAGTGGAGCTGCGCGTCAACATCTACGCGCTGCGCCTGTCGCCGCCGGTGTTCGCGCGGCTCAGGGCACTGGCAGGCGCGAAGCTGGCCGGCAACGGCGACCTGATCGTCAATTCCAAGGCGCACCGCACGCAGGAGGCGAACCGGCAGGATGCACGCGCAAAGCTCGTCGCACTGCTCGAGGAGGCGCAGACCGAGCCCAAGCGCCGGGCAAAGACGCGTCTCAACCGGGTCGGCAAGACCGAGCGGTTGAAGGGCAAGAAGGTGCGCGGCGCCGTCAAGGCGAACCGGGGAAAGCCGAACCACTCGGACTGGTGAGCCGCCGCTGGCTCTCGCCTTGACTTTTCCCCGTGAATCGGCGAGAGGCGCGCCCGTGTGCGGTGTGCCGGGCGATCCGGGCGCGCCGCGTTTGTTTTTTGACGCCCGTGTGCAGCACCTTGCGGGCCGACCCAGTTGACAGGAACCCGCCATGGCGAAGCCCACCACCGTCAAGATCCGCCTCGTCTCGAGCGAGGGCACCGGCTTCTTCTACGTGACCAAGAAGAACCCGCGCAACATCACCGAGAAGATGAGCTTCCGCAAG
>JAIYAM010000026.1 GCA_027489065.1 Erythrobacteraceae bacterium
GCCTCCTTCAGCACGCCAATGATCTGCTCTTCTGTAAACCTCGTTCTCTTCATCTCGTCCGTCCTTCTGTCAGGGCCGGACTCTAATCGAGACTGGAGGAAAATCAGGGGGTCAGGTCACGTGACAGCGATCCAAGACGCCGTAATGAGCCCATTTTTCATGGTCAGCCACCCCTGCCTTAGGCCCATAGTTTACAAGCACGGTTGTCGCGTGCGGGTGAGCCTTGGCATAGTCTACCAGCGCGGCACCGAACGTGGTCACCGCAGGCGTCTTATAGTGTTTGACCTCGATGATAAGATCGCAACGATCGGCCCCTTTCGGCCCTGCCCACAAACCATAGTCAGGCTGAACGTTATTGGTACGGTTCTTGCCGATCGGGTCGATGCATCGCTCTCGTCGCTCCGCCCAAAGAAACTTCTCGCCTTCGGCGCTCTCGATCGTGGCGAGCTGGGTCTCCTGAAAGGCGAAGGGAAGGGCGCCTTGCGCATCGGTGTGGACTGCTACTCGCTCCGGCTCGATCGCGCTTACGATGCGTGTGGCGATCCACACCGCGTATACCTCAAAGCGTTTTTTCCAGGCCGGAAGAGACAACACCTTTTCTAGCGCCTCAAACTCCCCCGTCGTCGACACAGGTACGCGGGGAATTCGCGCGAACACACGACGAATGGCGGCGCTCAGGGCGGAGTTATCTCGTTCCATCGCCGCATGTCCCAAGACGCGGATCAGGGGACCGACCAGATCATGTTCGACCATTGCGACAGCAATCGGATCCCGAATTTTGCCCAGACCGATGGCAGAAAGTTGGTGGCTTGCCAGCAGCGAATCGCGTTTGTCGCGAGATTGAATGACTGAGCGCAATGCGTTGAGGGCGGTGGCGGCGACCCAAGCTAGATCGGCAAGGTCGTTATCGAGACGTTCGGGGTGAAGACTAGACGGCAGTTCACGAAACTCGCCGCGATCGAAGTTATCTAGCCAGATTTTGACGTCCTGTGACAACGCTTCGCCCCGCAAACTTGACCTGGCGGCATTCGCCAGATCAAAAGCATCGTCGATGGTTGCATCCCAAACTTCGGTCACTCCTGGCGCGTGCCGCAGCGTCCTGATGAATTCCTCGAAATGCTCAAGCCCGAGGATCGAAGTTTCGATCGCGATCTGAATCGAGGCCTTTCCTCGCCGAGCGCCGGCGGCGCGCATGAAGCCGATGATCTCCTGCGACATCGCACTAAATGGCGCGACCACGTCAAACATTGCGCGCACCAGCGTTTCATTGTCCGGACATCGGGTAAGCGCATCGGTTATATTTAAAGCCTTCGGGTCTAGCGCCGTTTTGACCAGATCAACGAAGTCATTGTCGCGTCCAGCTGGCTCGAGCCCACCGATCTGGATAATTCGTTGCCAAGTTTCTGAAGGACTGCGGGCTGGTTGTGACGTCTCTGGAGCGCTCTTTTTCACTATCTTTCCCTGCAAATTCAGTTGGACGTATACGTGGTGCAAAACCGAAGTCTAGGAACGCTATTGGATCCTGCGAAACGAGCTTGCGAACGACGGTGTCGGGGCGCTTCGCTGGCCTTGTGCTTCGCAGCGTTATATCGCGGCCTCCATCTGGATCTCACTTTGATGTGAGCGACCGGGTCTGGTGAGACACAGGCCGCATATAAATCAACGGATCAAGCCCCCAAAGCATTGCCGATTGGGTGGGGGGCTGAGCACGTAGTCCTATCCCGACTTGAGCCGTCGGCCTTTGGAATCGTTCGCGTGAAACGAGCCAAAGCGCCTTATTCCGGTAAATCCGCAATGGGAGCAAATCACGGCCGGTCAAATGTACTTGCGATAGTCTGTGCTTTCGACCTGACCTTCTTTCATGTATTTTAGAATTTCGCCCACCATTCGTGCGGCCCGGATTGGGATAGGTAGGCGCTGGTTCATTTGGGTCGAATTCCAATTGATCTTGGTGAGGGAGAAAACCTCCTCTGCCAGCTGAGCGACGGTGCTGTCACAGGTCGGATGGGGACAGAGCAGCAGCGGACGCGGGTCGTACATGCCAGGATAAGTCCCATAATAGGGCATGCTGCCGTTCGTGTAGAGAAGTCCGTTACCGCCTAGGTCGATGAACGTGCCACGCAGAACCGGGTAGTTCCCGTCACGGAGCAGCTTCACCGAGTACGATTCCTGGACCCAGACCAAGTCACGCATTTCGGTGCCGGCAGCTTCCAGAGCCTCAAGAATGCCGTCGGCCTCTTCGTCCTTGAAGCGCGACGTCTTCAGCACGATCACACGGGCAGGAAGTGTCTTGTGGTGCGTTTTGTAAGCGGCAAGCACGTTCTCAACAATCTCGCGGGCGTCTTCGCGCGTCATGTAAGGGTGGCGGCCACGACTCTCGGTATGGGCGCGCTTGCCTTTAAGCACGAAGCCGCGCCCGCGTTCGTCAAACATCTGGGCGGCGCTGGTGAAGAGCTGCTGACCGCCAGCTTCGCGATAGAAACTGATGCCGATGTAGCAGGCGGTGTAATCTCCTTCCTTTGGCAGGCGCCGCCAGGGAATACGGCCGCTCCCCTTGTAGTAGAGCGTGGTCAGAAGGTTCCAACTGCGGCCAGCTACGTCTTGGATCTTGCGGGCGCTGCTTTCCTTGATTTTCTGGGGAATTGAAACTTTGTCGTCGACCGTATCCTCCCAGACGATCTGGATCGGAAAGGTGAGATGCATTGCGCGAGCCTTCAGCATGCCGCGGAAGTTCGGAGCGTCGGAGCCGCTGCTGTCGTCTTTCTCAATTGTCCCGCCAGCGTCGACCTTCGCGTTCCAGACGCGCTCGAGTAGTCGCACTGGCAGTGCAACGATCGCCACATCAGGGCGGTTGCCACCATCAGCTAGGGACTCCAGCTCTGCGACGATCTCGTCCACCGCCATCTCGACGGCCTTCTGATGGTCAGGCTCTTTTGCAATCTTGTCGAGCTTGCTCTGCGATAGCACGGCGGTGGCGCCGTCCTCGATATCGAAGCGGCAGCGGTAGGGGCTTTGATTGCCCAGGCCCGGGAACGCAGGATGCATGTTCGGGTGCTTTTCCGACTTGCCATCGACGCCACTCGCCGCTGCATCCAAAAATTTCCGGGTGTCCTCTATTGTCTTGGCGCTGCCTACTACGCCGATCTTGATCACGTCCCCGACGAACGGCTGAAGAGGGCCTGCCTCGAACAGCCCTAAACGGGGATCCGGATGGTGATGGTGGTCCCCAAACTCCAGCTCGGGTTCTTTGAACACGCGGGTTTCAAAGTTGGTCACGCGAATAGCCCACCTTGCTGATCGTCTGGGTCAGCTTTCTTCTTGCCTCCTCCCCATCCATCCTCTGGCACCCGGGTTTCGAGCTCGACGGTCGGTGGCTCGCCAAAACGAAGTCTTGGTTCTGTATCTACCTCCGAGCCGAACAGGTCGCCTGCGGTGCTGTCGGCATCGCGATCGGCTTGGGTTAGAAAGCGGTGCCACATAATTACCTGGCCTCTCAGCGCAGCGCTTTTGTCGAGGCGTTTTTTGCCCGCTAGTAAGGCTCCGGGATGCGAATGAGGGGTAAATCCATTTGTTGTGAAATAGTATGTGGGCGAGATGATCAAATACCAACGGTCGCCCAGGCGCTCGAAGCGCGGCGAGAAGGCATGGTGCCGAACGAACGAGACCTTGCCCTCCTCCTTGTCGCTCATCGCGACCATGACCACGTCAGCGTCGGTTTTCTTCTTGGCAGATTCGTAAGCGAAGTTGCGCGACGCATCCTTCTCCAGTGCACGGAAATATAGGATCTTTCTGTCCTTACTCCAATTCAGGTCCTCGCGCGTCTGGTGCCGGAGCGTCTGGCGCAGCAGGTGCATGAACCGGTTCTGCTCGTCGATATCATCATGGAAGGCCAAGTCTTCCGTGTCGATTGCGTCGACTAGGTCCAGATCCACGATCTGGTTACAAGCTGAGGTGCGTGGATCGTGGAAGGACCAGAACGTTCCGCCTGCAATCGACCAATCGAAGCGGGGCGTCTCTTCGCCGTCAAGGAGGACTGCAGTCGCACGCCGACCATCGTACGGCGTCGAGGCTATGAAGATTTCCTTGGGGAGTTCGATCGGCAGTATGTTGACCAGTGCTTCTTCGCCGCCGCCGAGTGCAGGGACATAGTAGCCGAAACCCGCCTTTGGCACGGTGAGCCCGGCGAGCCGATTGATGCTGGTGTTGTCGAGTACGTCGGCACTCTTATCAATTTGCAGGCGCCGCTCCGCCTGGTCGTTATCCCGCGACACCTCCTTCCAATAGAAGCTGTTGTCGGACTTCCGGTAGAAGACGACTATCACCGGTAGGTTTGACCCCTTCCAGTAATCCAGGTCTTGCTGACGAAGCAGATAAGCGAACCCGTCATCGGTCTCCGAGGCGTAGCGCCCATCTTCTTTGGCCTTTACCTGGACCGCGATCATTCGGGCCATAGGCTGACCCTTTTCCATCACCTCGGCAATCCCGTCGATGCCAGCCTCGAGTCTTGAGCGGCCGTCGAACTGGAAGCCCATCGAGAGGAATCGACCGCGGACTGCGTTCTCGCCGATCTCGCCAAGAATTTGGTTGGGAGTTAGGTGCTTAGGCATGGATGTAGATTAGAACATTCAATGAACAAATCATAGCAGAATCATTTCTGCATGTCGGCTACTATCGCTTGGAGTGGTCAAAACCGCTGACCCAGGTGCCACTATCTCAGGGCGCGGCTGAGGGTTTGCTAGGCGCTAACATGACACTCGCCACATGTTAAAAAATTGGCGATTGTTTTAACATGACGGCAGCCGCCCCAAGGCGGGATGCGGAACGCTTCCACTTGCGATTTGCGTCGAGGCCAAATTCAAGCAACCCTCTGTGAGCACGGCTTGCCTACCGTTGCACGCAGAATTGACGTTGATTTAACGTATTATTTTCAACTGCCCCTGAGTGATCCGAACATCTCTGAGATGCTTCGATCACCATACCGCTCCATACGCGACCGCTCTTTCCATTCATCCTGCATGTGATCGGCGTACCGATCTTCGTCCTCTTCGAACTCTGCGTTTGCCTCCTCGACACGCTGGATCATTGAGTTGACGTCGACGCCGAGCTCACTGCGGAAAAATTCTAGGTCCTCGATAAGACCAGAAAACTGCTCCCGTGATCGGCATTCTCTAAGTTCATCAGAAAAGTACCGCCGCCGATACGTGTCGAAGCTTTCTATGGCGATCGTTGCCTCATGCCCCCCCTCGCATATTTCAACGACGCACAGAAGCTCCCGCAGTTCGTCCGATCGGCAGCCAGTCCGCGCCTCTTCCAAGACTGCGTCAAGTACTGCCTTTCGCATCTGACTAATGCCGTCAGCGGGCAGCGAAACCGCGGCGTCTAGCGCACGGATGAGCTCAACCGCATCATTAATCTCTGGCCGCACCGCGTCCCATTCCTCGATCAGCCGCGCATAAGCCGGTGTGATCAGCGCAACGATTTCAGACGTACCGAGCCGCTGGGACATCTCGACGATGATCGCGAGACGTTGTTCAAATGTCGGACCGTAGTAAGCGGTGCCGCCACCCTCCATGGTGATCCGACGACGTTGGCGTGCCGACCGGGCAATCGATGGCGCGATCCGCTGTGAATCGCGTTTCAGCGCGGCCAAGATTTTCCCGCCCTGCTCGGCTTTTGCTAAGCTCCAAATTTGCTCGATCTGCTCAAAGCGTGCCGCTCCCTCGATCATGTCGACGGCGTTGTCCGGCGCGCCGCGCGCGACGGCATTGAGCAGATCGAGCACGGAAGGATCGATAACCTCGAACCCCTCCTGACCCCAGGGCTTGATGAAGCTATTCACCACTTCGCGGATGCCAGCTCTGAGATCGTCGGGCCGTGTCGAGAAGTTGTAACGCGCGGCGCGATGCGCGTGGAGCGGCCCGAAGGCGTCTTCCAGCACGCGCCCACCACATTTACCGCCGAGAGTGCGCATGGCGAGCAGCACCGAGCGGCCCGCGTCGGAGATTTCCTGCTCATAGGCGTGGCGCCAAATTTCGGATGGATCGCACAGGAGATTATCGACGAAGCCGCGATAGCTGTTGACCGGGACCTGCTTCAGTCGGCGGTAGGATGACAGCCACTCGATTAGGCGCGGATTGAACTTCTTATGCTTGACGATCCGCATGTAGAATTCACCGCGCAATAGCTCGTCGCGATAAACGTCGGGCAGGTCGCTGAAGTAAAGGTGGTTGTAGAGGATGCGGGCACGCTGCATCGTCGTGTAGCTCGGCATGTTCAACATGACACGCAGATCATCCAGCCCGGCATGGCGAAGTCGTTCGGAGCGGCCAAGCGCTTGGGCGAAGACATGCTCGCGGGTGGTCAGCACAAGTCGCGCGTCGGGCGTCGCCCTGACCATCGCAATAAAGTTGAGCAGCGCGCGGTCGTTGGAGCCGTGAACGCGGTCCCCGGCGAAAGTCGCACCCATGAAGTCATCAAAATAGAAAATCTGCCGTAAGCCAGGCTGGAATAGCTTTTCGCCCTCCTCGACGTCGCGCTGGATTAGGACGGCCTGATACCCCTGCTCGAGGTGCGCGTAGAGCAGCAGATCTGCGAGCGTCGTCTTGCCGACGCCCGGCGGTCCTGCAATGATAACGACCCGTTGATCCGCAAGCATCTGCAAAGCTTTAGGATAGACATCACTCGCTACATACCGGCGCGCCTGCTCAAAGACTTGGCGCGCCTTGAACTCGCTGCGGGTCAGCGCCGCGTTGTGTATGACCCGGTCAAGGACGCCTCGGCTTGCCAGCCAAAGCTTATAGTGGCGGCCCTCTACATCGGAATGCTGGCCGATCAGGTTATTGAGGTCTTCCGCTCCGAGGATATCCTGAGGTTGCAGATACTCTTTGCCGATGATCCCGGCGATTGCGTCCTTATTTGTCGGAGACAAAGGAACCGAGGTAACAAGGATGTACCGCGAGGGAGCCAGATTGCGAACCTTTACCGCCTCTAGCTCTAAATCGCGCATCAGGCCCTTGAGACCAGTTCGAAGGTAATGCTTTACCTGTATGATCGTCTTTGATGGCCCAACAGCATGACGGAGATCTATGCCGCCGTCTTGGCCTGACTTGAAACTTTCGATGTGGACGCCCCAATGCGCCTGCAGCAAGTCGCGAGTAAGAACCTCCAAATCGTCCGGAGATAGTTGGTGAAAGTCATACTCGGGCATCGCTGTCAGGTGACCTCATCCTTCATGGCATTCTCGATATTCATGCGGGTCTGCAGATTCTTATTGCTGCTGAGTCCCTCGCGACCATCAAGGTCTTCATGTTAGGAAACAGGAACGTGCCCACAAAGGGTACCTGTCTCCATGTCGAAACTAGGGATTTTTCGCCGGCCTACCTTGCTTGCGCTCCCGCGCATCGCGAGCGCGGTCTGGGTCCTCCTTTGACGGCACAGATTCGACATAGCGGCTGACATAGTCAGGTGGCAGATTATGCTCGGCGCAGCCCGCGACGACAAAATCTTTGTACCAATCGTAGGGCAACAGACTGTCGTCGATGGCATCTGCAGTCGCAAGATACGTCAGGACCTTGGACCGCCGCCCCTGAGCGTTGATCACCGTGACCGTTGCGTGCTCATATCCGTTCCCAAGGCCCTCGGCTTTATCAAGCGCAGGACGTTCGGCGGGATCAAAGCGGAACAGGACACCGATCACCTGTTGGTCGTCGTTCGTCGCGAAGGCATTGCATTTGCCGGACTTGTCCTTGCTGCGTTTGTGGAACCGCAAAGCATGGCCCGGTAGGACTGCCATGCCGAGCGGTTCGCAACTCGGCATGCGCGCGCGCAGCCTTTGTGTCGACATGTTCGACCCGTATGCGAAATAGACGGAATGCTCCGGCGGGCCGATTTCCATGTCAGTCAAAGGTGCAGCTGCCGTTTCGCCCGGCTTGATGATCGTGCGTAGCGGTACCGACATTATGCTGTGCTCATCCGTTGGCTCGCCTTCTCGAACGAGAATCGACAACTCACTCTCTTTGTCAAACACAGCCACAGGCCTGCCCTCCCAACCACACTCGGGACAAACAGGCTGCTCCCACACCATTCCTGGGGTTGCACTGAACTCGCCATGCTCCGGTTCAAGATCCGGCGATCCGCAGGAGGGGCATTCCTCGGGCACACCGCGCAGTGACCGCAGGATTTGTGTCATTGCAATGTTCACCGCTTGCTGAGCCAATGAATGCGCCATGTCGGCGTCCAGCCAAGCTGCCGACTTGGCGTGAGTCAGCCAGTTGTTGAACGTCCAAGCGATTTCAAGCGTTTGCTTGATTGCGCTGCGTCTCTCTTTGTTCGTTTCCCGCGGCAGGAGATCGTTGAAGATGATGTCAACCCAAGCACGAAAATTCGCGCGTTGCGGCGGCGTGTCCGTCCAGACTGCTGCATCCTGCGTCACTCCAATAATGCTGAGCAATGTCTCGCGACAGCGGACGCCGATCGCCTGATAATCTGACACGCTTCGGGCCTGTGCGAGAGCCTTACTGACGGCTTCCATTTGCTCCATGACCGGCGCGAAAGGGAGAACCCGGATGTCCTGCTTCTGTTGGTCCTGCGTGCGCGGGATACGCAGCATCAGGCCAATATGAAAGGTGAGCGCCAGATCCATATTCGGGAACTGCGCCTGCGAATAGAGATTAGTGCCTCCGGTGATAACCCACCACCGATCCTTATTGGTATGGACATCCCAAACATGATGGCGCGTATTCAGTATGGCATCGGAGTAAACCTTCTGGAGGAAGGTCACCTCAAGGTCGGGAGCTTGCCACTCGAAGTACTCACGGACATGCTCGGTCTCTGCTTCGCTCGCCCTTAGCACTGTTTAGCCTCCAGACATCTCGCGGTTCCGTGGCGCGCTAGTCGCGCAAGGATCCAAGCACTGCGTCGCTGTTCCTCAAGTTCTAGCTTTTGCTGTAGATTGCGAAACTGCTATCGTCATCCTCCGATGGAACAATCGATCCAAGCAATCTGGAATCAGGACGAAATCCCGGTCGTTCTGCGACGCACGGGGAAAGGCGAACTCCTGCGTGTGCGCTTGCCGTTCAGTAGCGACAACCGCCAGTGGTTGCAGAATGCTCGCCGCACGACGCCTGCTTGGATCGCATCGCGCAAATTCTGGGAAATACCTAAAGCGTGGTTCGACGACTTCGTGAATCGCGCGCTGCAGAGATATGGCCGCCTCTACGTGATCCAGCCTTATCGCGAACAGGAGATATGCTCACCGTCCTGCCAGAATGCCAAGGGGCATGAGTGCCAATGTTCCTGTATGGGCGTCCATCACGGGACCGGGGGGGATGGTAGCTGGTTTGAGGTGTCGGATGCCTTTTCGACCCGCTGGGGGGAACGGATGCTTGCCTGTCGCCTAATGGTTGCCAAGGTTCCGCCACGCTCTGAGCTTTAGGGGGAACTCTGATGAACATACCCCGCTGCGGGAGCGGGTGTGAGTTGGGAGATGGACTCAGTTCATGGTTTGAGCGGCCAAGAACTTGAGGTATCCCGGCCAGCGTGCAAATCATTGATAACATCAACGTGTTGCTCGGGGACGAGCTCAAGAAAGACATCAAGCGCGGTCAGCGGCTCCGCATTGCTGCGTCGAGCTTCTCCATTTTCGCGTTCGAGGCTCTGCGCAAGGAGCTTCAGCATATCGAAGAGCTGCAATTTCTGTTCACCGAGCAGACGTTCACTGCTGAGCGTGCGACAGACGGGAAGACGCGTGAGCGCCGCGAGTTCTTCATCCCCAAATCCAAAAGGGTTGCCGGTCTCTCCGGGTCGGAGTTCGAGATCCAGCTCCGCAACCGACTGACCCAGCGGGCGATCGCGCGCGAGTGCGCTGAATGGATCCGCAAGAAGGCGCGCTTCAAATCCAATGCGTCCTCGGCCCCAATGCAGCAGTTTCTCTCGGTCGACGGAGCGCCGGCCAGCGTCGCCTACATGCCGCTGTCTGGCTTCACGGCAGTCGACTTGGGCTATGCTCAGGGCAACGCCGTATCCAATTTCGTGAATCGCTTCGACGAGGCGATGCACACCCAGAGCTACATCCAGCTCTTCGACACCATCTGGTCCGACCCGTCGCGCGTGGAAGACGTTACCGACGCGATATGCGACCACATCGCCTCGGTCTATCGGGAGAATTCCCCCGAGCGCGTCTATTTCATCATGCTCTACAATATCTTCCACGCATTTCTGGAGGATATCGACGAGGACGTGCTGCCCAATGACCGGACGGGCTATCAGGAGAGCCTCGTCTGGCAGAAGCTGTTCAACTACCAGCGTGATGCTGCAACCGGGATCATCAACAAGCTCGAGACCTTCAACGGCTGCATCCTGGCGGACAGCGTCGGGTTGGGGAAGACGTTCACCGCCCTGGCGGTGATCAAGTACTACGAGCTGCGCAACCGCTCGGTCCTAGTGCTGTGTCCGAAGAAGCTGACCGATAACTGGCTGAACTATAACACCAACCTGAAAACCAATCCGTTCGCCCGGGATCGGTTCAATTATGACGTCCTGTGCCACACGGACCTGTCTCGCACCTCGGGCTCATCGAACGGCATTCCGCTCAACCGGGTGAACTGGGGCAACTACGATCTCGTGGTGATCGACGAGTCCCACAACTTCCGGAACAACGATGCCTTCAAGGAGAAGGAGACCCGCTACCAGAAGCTCATGAATCAGGTCATCCGGGCCGGCGTGAAGACGAAAGTGCTGATGCTGTCTGCGACACCCGTGAACAACCGATTCAATGATCTGCGCAACCAGCTGGCCCTAGCCTACGAAGGCCACTCCGACACGCTGTCGGAGAAGCTGAACACCACCGCCAGCGTCGAGGAGATCTTCCGCCGGGCGCAGGCTGCCTTCAATCGCTGGTCCAAACTCCCGCCCGAGCAAAGGACTGCGGAGACGATCCTGACCGAACTCGATTTCGATTTCTTCGAGCTGCTCGACAGCGTGACGATCGCCCGGTCGCGCAAGCATATCACTACTTTCTACGACATGACCGACATCGGCCATTTCCCGCAGCGCCTGAAGCCGTTGTCCTTCAGGCCGCCGCTCACCGATGTTCCGGGCGCGATGGATCTCAACGAGATCGTGGCGCAGCTGACGCTGCTCAAGCTCTCGGTCTACGCGCCAACCAGCTACATCCTGCCGAGCCGCCTCGCCAAGTATGAGGCGCTCTACGACACGGACGTCTCGAGCGGTGGTGGGAAACTGCGGCAAGCCGACCGCGACAAGAGCCTGCAGGCCCTGATGACGGTCAACCTGCTGAAGCGCCTTGAAAGCTCAATCCACGCATTCCGGCTGACCTTGGGCTCATTGGCTGACAACATTCGCAAGACGCTGGAGGTGGTTGAGGACTACCGCTCTGGCCGCGGCGCCAGTTCTATCGTCGACTATGCTGACGACATCGAAACACTCGAGGCCGAAGATGATGAGCTGGAGGGTTTCGGGGCCTACCGTGTCGGCGGCAAGGTCCGGATCGATCTTGCGGACATGGACGTGCCCGGCTTCGCACATGATCTTGAAGCAGATCTCGCCCTGATCGATGCCCTTCTGGGTGAGATGACCCGCATCACGCCTGACCATGACAAGAAGCTTCAGCATCTGAAGAGCCTGATCGGCGAGAAGCTGGACCGGCCGATCAACCCAGGCAACCCCAAGGTGATCATCTTCACCGCCTTCGCTGACACGGCGCACTACCTCTATGACCAGATCGCGGCAGAGATGCTTACCCAGCACCGCCTTCACACCGGGCGCGTGACCGGATCGGACGCCCCCAAATCCACGCTCGGGAAGGGGCATGACTTCCAGACGCTGCTGACTCTGTTCTCGCCGCGCTCAAAGGAGAAGGCGGCAATCATGCCCGATGAGCCGGGTGAGATCGACATTCTGATCGCCACCGACTGCATCTCGGAAGGCCAGAACCTCCAGGACTGCGACTTCCTGGTGAACTACGACATTCACTGGAACCCCGTCCGGATCATTCAACGGTTTGGGCGGATCGACCGCATTGGCTCTCCCAATGCGCAGATCCAGCTGGCGAACTATTGGCCGGACATCACTCTCGACGATTACATCAAGCTCAAGGAGCGCGTGGAAAACCGGATGATCATCGCCGACGTTACCGCGACCGGCGATGACAATGTGCTGACCGCCAAAGCCAGCGACACTGCCTATCGCCGCGAACAGCTGCGCCGGCTGCAGGAAGAGGTCATCGAGCTCGAGGATGTCCGTACCGGCATTTCGATCACGGATCTGGGGCTGAACGATTTCCGCATGGACCTGCTCAACTACGTGAAAGAGCATGGGGACCTCGCATCGACACCCAAGGGGCTTCATGCCGTGGTCCCGGCTGAACCCGCCAAGGGCCTGGAGCCGGGCATTATCTTCGCTTTAAAGGCCGTAGGGGGAGATGCCTCGACCAACCGGCAGAACCGCCTGCATCCCTACTATCTGATCTACATGGGCAATGATGGGAGCGTCGTCGCCGATCAGACCCAAGTGAAGCGCCTGCTCGATCTGGTGCGGACTGCGGCCAAAGGCGTGACAGCCCCGGTTCCGCCAGCATTCCGGCCCTTCAATGCCCGAACGGCAGACGGGCAGGATATGAGCGGGCCCTCCCAGCTGCTCAACGCCGCAATCCGCGCCATGATTGACGCCAAGGAGGAGCGGGATCTCGACAGCCTGTTCTCGGCCGGCGCCACCACTGCGCTCTCCCACACCATCCGCGGTCTTGAGGACTTTGAACTGATCGCCTTCGTCGTTGTGGAGCAGGCAGAGGCCGGAGCTGCTGCGTGACCCTCTATGCGTGGCCGCCGCGAACGGCATTTGGACGCGCGATCCCGAAGAGCCGGATATACGGCGCCGCGCAGGTTCCGCGCGCGATGCAGGCCAAATTCGTCGATCAGGTCGAGCGCATGGAGTGGACCCACGTGCTTCGCGCGGATCGGTTAAACCTACGTCCGTCGGCAGACGTCGAGGAGATAGCCGTTATTGCGATCGACCTGCATACGCCGGACGTCGAACCGGCAGTCCTGGTGGCGATCGAGAAGGCCATTCCGCGGCCTCTGATCCTCGAACTCAACCATGCCGGGCGCACTCGGATGGCAATGGCGTGGAAGCGCCCAAGCCAGGCGGAGGCGGGCAAGTGGGTCACCGCAACGCACGCCTTCACCGCTTGGGAAGCGGGGGACGCACCGCGTCAGGCTCTGCCCACCGCGCTGGACATGGGCACGCTCTATGCACGGCTGCTCGAGCCTCTGCTACCGCCTAAGCGAAGCGACGACGAGCCGATTGCAGCGCGTGTCGCCCGGGCGGAAGAGGCCGCACAGATTGAGCGTGAGATCACGCGCCTTGAAAATGCTCTGGCGAGGGAAAAGCAGTTCAACCGGAAGGTTGAGGTTAACGCGGCGCTTCGTGCGGCGAAAGCGAAGCTCGACGCGCTGCGAACCTGACCGTCGCGGTAAATGTTGCGTTTTTTCGTAAATTGTGTATAATTGAACCCAACATCTTCCACTTCGGGGGTTGGAGTCGGTTCGAATCCGGCGGCTGCACTAGTCCTGATTGCCCTTCTTTCAATCTTTCGCTTCCTCGGAAGCAAGTTTTTTAAGGAGAAGGCTATGGGCAAAAAACTGAAGAATTCTATTTCGAAAGTCCATGTAGTTAACCGTTGCTGTGCAAATCTGGTCAAGTTCGTCCCTCATTTCATCGAGACTGTGTGGGCGGTTGGGGCTGGTGTAGCCGCATCGGTGGTATCCACCTCCACCCATTGAGCGGGCAGCCCAACAGCTGCCCGCTCCTCATTTGCCCATCAAGTGCCGCTGTCTGTTCGACAAAAGCTGTCGTGGCCGCTAGGAATTCGGGCCATGGACAAGATGAAAATGCACAGCCCGGACCTGTCTCAGGACAACGTTGCCAAGATCCGCGCCCTTTTCCCTGATTGCGTGACAGAGGCCGCCGACGAGCAGGGCAACATCCGGCTCGCCGTTGACTTCGACCAGCTGCGCCAGACGCTTTCGGATCATATCGTCGAAGGGCCGCAGGAGCGTTATCGGCTCGACTGGCCCGGCAAGCGCGAGGCGCTTCTCACTGCCAATGCTCCGATCGCCAAGACCCTCCGCCCCTGCCGCGAGGAGAGCGTGGACTTCGACACCACCCAGAACCTCTTCATCGAAGGCGACAACCTCGATGCGCTGAAGCTCCTTCAGGAAAGCTATCTTGGTAAGGTAAAGCTGATCTACATCGATCCGCCCTATAACACCGGCAAAGACTTCATTTATCGAGATAAGTTTTCGTCTTTGAAGGCCCAGTATGAGAATCTTACTGAGCAGCGCGACGCCGACGGCGGTCTGCTGGTAGCTAATCCTGAAACCAAGGGTCGGTACCATTCCGACTGGCTCACTATGATCTACTCTCGCCTGAAGGTTGCGAGAAACCTGCTAGCAGAGGACGGTCTGATCTTCATCAGTATCGACGATGTGGAACAGGCTGCCCTGAAGCAGATCTGTGCAGAAATATTCGGTGAGAAGAACTTTATTGCCCAGCTGACTTGGGAAAAGGGTCGAAAGAACGACGCGAAATTCTTTTCACTCGGCCATGAGTACATGCTTGTGTATGCACGCAATCAGCTAGTGCTGCGTGAGCGAGGCGAAATTTGGCGCGAAGAAAAGCCTGGCGCTAAAGAAATTTGGGATGAATTCGTACGCCTGCGCAGCATATACGCTGACAATTTCGGTCAAATGGAAAAGGCCTTGTCGGAGTGGTACTCCGATTTACCGAAGTCTCACCCATCGAAAAAGTGGTCGCGGTATAAGCGCATCGACAAGAATGGACCTTGGCGAGACCGCGACATCTCATGGCCGGGCGGTGATGGCCCTAAGTACGATGTGATCCACCCTGTCACAAAGCTGCCTTGTGCAGTTCCCGAGGCTGGATGGCGTTATGCTTCGCCCGATGAGATGCAGCGGCAGATCAAGCTTGGACTGGTAGAATTTCGCGCTGACCACACCGAGCCGCCCTTCCGCAAAGCCCATATTCGTCCGATCCCCGAGGAGTGTGACGACATCAACGAAGGTGATGAAGGTGAGGGCGGTGAAGAAGGGGAGTCTGAATTCGCCACTCAGGTCCGAGCGTCAGTGATTTACAAGCAGTCCCAAGTTGCGGTTAAATATTTGCGGGGTCTGATGGGTGGCAAAGTTTTTAGCAACCCAAAAGATCACGATGAACTTGCTAAAATTTTTGCTTACGCTACGCCGCGCAACCCGAACGCAATCATCATGGATTTCTTCGCGGGCTCAGGGAGCGCAGCCGAAGCAGTTTTGACCGCGAATGCGACCGCTGGTACCAGTTACAAATTCGTGGTGGTACAGTTGCCTGAAGACCTTGATAAGGCCGCTGCGGCAACGTCGGGCACAGCCAAGAAGACGGTGCAAAACGCCATCAAATTGCTCGACAAGTTGGGTAGGCCGCACCTGCTTTCCGAAGTGACTAAAGAGCGCATTCGCCTCGCGGGCATGGAAGCCTTGAAGGGGGATGTCAGTGAGGGCTGGAACCGAGACGTCGGTTTTCGCGTGCTGAAGATCGACAGCTCTAACATGAGCGACGTCTACTACCGTCCCGACGAGGTGAGTCAGGACGAACTCTTTGGGCAAGTCGACAGCGTGAAGCCGGATCGCACCGGCGAGGATCTGCTGTTTCAGGTGCTGATCGACTGGGGCGTAGAGTTGACCCTGCCGATCGACCGCGAAACCCTGCACGGCAAGACCGTTTATTCGGTGGACGGTAATGCGTTGATCGCCTGTGTCGACACCGGCGTCACCGATGAGTTGGTGAAGGAGATCGCCGCTCGCGCGCCACTGCGTGCCGTGTTCCGCGACACCAGCTTTGCCCGCGATGCCGATCGCATCAACGCCGAGCAGCTCTTCCGCCAGCTCTCGCCGGGCACCGAACTGAAGGCCATCTGACCGATGGATCAGGCCGCGCTCACTTCTCTGCTCGCCCAGCTTATCGCCCATTGGGAGGATGAGGTGGTGGAGTTCAAGCGCGGTAAAGACAGCTATTCCGTGAGCGACCTGGGCAAATATCTCTCGGCCCTGGCCAATGAGGCGAACCTGCGCGGCAAGGATCGCGCATGGATCGTGTTCGGGGTCGATAACAAAACCCGCCAGGTGGTGGGTACAACCTACAAAGAAAGTTCCGAGCACCTGCAGGCCACGAAGAAGCAGGTGTTAGACGGAACGAGTAGCATTACCTTCCGCGACATCCACGAGCTGCTGCATCCCGATGGCCGCGTCATACTGTTCGAAGTGCCGGCAGCGCCGCGGGGCATGCCAATCAATTGGAGCGGCCACGCTTATGGGCGAGCGGGCGAGAGCCTGACCGCTCTGCCACCAGACAAGCTGGACGAGATCCGCAACCAGACTATCGCAACCGATTGGACGGCGCAGGTGGTCGAAGGGGCAACGCTGGCCGACCTTGACCCAAAGGCGATCTCTGTCGCGCGAGAACGATTTGCTGAGAAGCATGCACGTCGGGTCTCGTCAGAAGAAGTGGCAGGCTGGAGTGACGCAACCTTCCTCGACAGAGCGAAAGTTACCCAGAATGGCGCGATAACCCGCGCAGGACTGCTGCTGCTCGGCAAGATGGAGGCGGCAGGGAAGCTAAGTCCGCACCCGGCCGAGATCACCTGGAGCCTGCGCGGGGAAGAGCAGGCCTATGAGCATTTCTACCCGCCGTTTTTGCTCACATCCTCCGAGGTCTTTGCCCGCATCCGGAACGTGCAGATCCGCATCCTGCCACAGGACCAGCTGCTGGCGCATGAGGTGTCGAAATATGACCAAAGCGTGGTTCTTGAGGCCCTGCACAACTGCATCGCCCACCAGGACTACACCCGCAACGGCCGTATCGTCGTTACCGAATATCTCGATAGGCTGACTTTCGAGAGCGAGGGCGGTTTCGTGGATGGCGAGCCCACGGATTATGCCACTGGTGCCCGCTCGACCCCGCGCCGCTATCGTAACAGCTGGCTGGTCCAGGCAATGGCCGAGCTCAATATGATCGACCAGATGGGGTATGGCATTCAGCGCATCTATGAGGCACAGCGGAGGCGGTTCTTCCCGTTGCCCGATTATGATGTGAAGGATCCGACCGCGGTCAGCCTGACAATCCATGGCCGCGTGGTCGACCCCGCCTATAGCCGCTTGCTGATGCAGCAGACCGAGCTTGATCTGGTCGATGTCGTCAATCTCGATCGGGTGCAGAAGAAGCTGCCCATTACCGACGACGCCATCAAGCACCTGCGCCGCCGGAAGCTCATCGAGGGGCGCAAACCGAACTTCCATGTCTCAGCGACGGTAGCAGCGGCAACTGCCACGATGGCCGACTATGTCCGCACCCGCGCCCAGGATGATGAGTTCTATGCGAAGCTACTGACCGACTATCTCGGGGGCGCAGGCCGTGCCACACGTCGGGAGGTCGACCAGCTGTTGCTCGACAAGCTGAGCGACGCCCTCACGCCCGAACAGCGCACCAAGAAGATTGCCAACCTGCTTACCAAGCTGCGGCGGCAGGGGGTGATCGTGAACAAGGGTCCGCGGGCGGCGCCGCAATGGATGCTTGCAGAAAGAAATGCGCGATGATTGCGGCCTCTTGCAGAAAGGTCGGGCGGATAAGTCCTAGGGATTCCGTCGTTTCCCTCTTTCTGCACAGTGGAAAATTCTCTCTCCAAAGTTATGAATGCAGAAAGGGCCTGCGTCGGCCATGAAGCTCAAATTCAAGGTTCAACCCTACCAGACCATGGCCGTCGACGCGGTGGTCGATTGCTTTGCGGGCCAGCCCTTCAGCGTCGGTCCGGCCTACAGGATCGACCCGGGCAAGCGGAACCAGGCAGAGGCGTTTGATGATGAAGGGTTCCGCAACCCGGATATCGCGCTCACCGACGCGCAGTTGCTGACGAACATCAACGCGGTCCAGCGCCGGCAAAATCTCCCACAATCGCCATCCCTGACCAGCTTTGTCACGCGGGACGCGAAGGGCAGGGCGGTGCCCGCTCCGGCTGCCTATCTCAAGAATATGGCCGCCGCCGCACCGCTTCATCTCGATGTCGAGATGGAAACGGGGACCGGCAAGACCTACTGCTACATCAAGACGATGTTCGAGCTGAACCGGCGCTATGGCTGGTCGAAGTTCATCATCATCGTCCCGAGCATCGCCATCCGCGAGGGTGTCGCCAAGTCGCTTTCGATCACAGCGGAGCACTTCACCGAGACCTACGGGAAGAAGGCCCGCTTCTTCATCTACAACTCGAAGCGCCTGCACGAGCTGGAGAGCTTCTCCTCCGATGCCGGACTGAACGTGATGGTCATGAACATCCAGGCCTTCAACGCCAGCGGCAAGGATAACCGCCGCATCTATGACGCCCTCGATGACTTCCAGTCACGCAAGCCGATCGATGTGATCGCCGCCAACCGGCCGATCCTGATCCTCGATGAGCCGCAAAAGATGGAAGGCAAGGCCACGGTCGAAGCGCTTCCCAAGTTCCGCCCCCTGTTCATCATGCGTTATTCGGCAACGCACCGGACCGAGCACACCAAGATTCATCGGCTCGACGCGCTGGACGCCTACAACCAGAAGCTGGTGAAGAAGATCCAGGTCCGGGGCATTGCGCTCAAGGGACTGACCGGCACGACGGCCTATCTCTATCTCGAGGGGATTGAGACAGTCGGCCGCGGCAAGGGCGGCCCATTTGCCCGCCTGGAGATGGAGGTCAAGGACACCAATGGAACGATCAAGCGCCGGCTGAAACGCCTCAGGTTCCGCGATGACCTCTACGATCTGTCAGGCGGGCTCGACCAGTACCGTGACTTCGTCGTATCGCAGATCGATGCCACCGCCGATACCGTCGAGTTCACCAATGGGATCACGCTTAAGGCCGGCGAGGCTTATGGCGACCTGTCGGAGCGGGACATCCGCCGGATTCAGATCCGCGAAACGATCTGCGCCCATCTTGAAAAGGAGCGTCAGCTCTTCGCCCAAGGGGTCAAGGTCTTGTCGCTGTTCTTCATCGACGAGGTGGCCAAGTACCGCGACTACAGCCGTGACGATCAGAACGGCGAGTATGCCCGCATGTTCGAGGAAGAATATGCCGAGGCTGTTGCGCTTGTGCTCGCGGAACTACCTCTCGAAGAAGCAGCTTGGCGGAAGCACCTCGAGGCGATCCCTGTAGCCAAGACACACGATGGCTATTTCTCGATCGACAAGAAGACCAAGCGGTTGAAGGATCCAGAATTCAAGGTCATCAAGGATGAGGAAACTGGAAAAAAGACCGAGAAGTCTGATGATAGCGACGCTTATGATCTGATCCTCAAAAACAAGGAACGGCTGCTCTCATTCGAAGAGCCGGTCCGTTTTTTGTTCTCGCATTCTGCGCTCCGGGAGGGTTGGGATAACCCGAACGTGTTCGTCATGTGCATGCTGAAGCAAAGTCTCAACATGATCTCCCGCCGGCAGGAAGTCGGCCGCGGTCTCCGACTGGCCGTAGACCGGTTTGGCGATCGGCTCGACCATCCCGCGACCGTCCACGACATCAATATTCTCTCGGTGATCGCGAGCGAAAGCTACACCGATTTCGTAGCGGGACTGCAGAAGGAGATCGCCGAAAGCCTCTCCGCCCGGCCGCGCAAGGCCAGCCAAGCCTTCTTCGTGGGCAAACAGCTGCATACGCCGGAAGGGCCCGTGACTGTCACCGACCAGATGGCGACGCAGATTCACCGTTACCTGATCAAGCACGACTACATCGACGACGCAGATCAGATGACGGACACCTATTATACCGCGAAGGCCGAGGGCACTTTGGCCGTGCTGCATGACGATCTGGTCCCGTACCAGGCTGAGGTCTTCAGCCTGATCGACAGCGTCTACAGCGATGCCGCTCTTCCCAAGTTCGAGGACGGACGGAAGCCCAAGCGCAACCCGCTGAACGACAATTTTCACAAGGGTGCCTTCCAGGAACTCTGGAGCCGGATCAACCGAAAGGCCGTCTACCGCGTGGAGTTCGACACGTCGGAGCTGATCCAGAAATGTATCAGTGCCCTCAACAGCGAATTGCGCGTGACCAAGCTGCAATACACCGTGCAGACGGGGATCCAGTCGGACAAGGTCACCGATGAGCAATTGTGGGGTGGGACTGGTTTCAGCGTCACGCGTAACGAAACCGTCCAGGCCGCGTCGGCCCGCTCGGCGGTTAAGTACGATCTTTTGGGGAAAGTCTCAGACGCGACCGACCTCCTGCGGCAGACCGTGGCCCAGATCCTCACCGGCATCGAGCCTGCGATCTTCGACCAATATCGCGCCAATCCCGAGCACTTCATTTCTGAGGCGGCGCGGCTGATCAAGGAACAGAAGGCAGGGCACCTGATCGAGCAGCTCGTCTACGATCCGATCGATGAGCGTTATGACGCCGACATCTTCACTGCGGCCGAGATCGGCCAGGATTTTTCCCGGGCGACCGAGCGGCTGAAGAACCACGTCTTCGACTATTGCATCACAGACTCAGGGGTCGAGCGCGACTTCGTCGGGGAGCTGGATACAAGTGCAGAGGTCGAGGTCTATGCAAAGCTGCCACGCGGCTTCCTCATCCCGACCCCAGTAGGCGACTACAATCCCGATTGGGCCATTGTGTTTCGCGCCGGTGCCGTGAAGCACATCTATTTCGTCGCTGAAACCAAGGGGTCGATGTCGTCACTCGCGCTTCGAGACCTCGAGCGGGCGAAAATCGACTGCGCCAAGAAGTTCTTCGCCAAGCTAGCGGAATCGAACCCGACGCCCAATGTCAGGTACGGGGTAGCTGATAGCTACAACAAGCTGATGGAAATCGTGACGACTTGATCATTGCCCCCGGGCCTCTCAGCTCGCCCGAATAGGGCGCGGTCAAAGTCCACCACGCCGGATTGTCCGATACACGGTCGGCCGCGAGACCTTGAACAGCTTGCCGAGGTCGCTGATCGAGTATTCGCCGGCGGTGTGCATCTTGAGCAGCTCACGCTGCTGGAGGTCGGACAGCTTCGGCGGCTTGCCTCGGAGCTTGCCCTTGTCCCGGGCGATCTTCATGCCCTCGCGGGTGCGCAGCCGGATGAGGTCGCTCTCGAACTCGGCGAAGGTGGCGAGGATGTTGAAGAACATCCGGCCCATTGGGTCGTTGGGGTCGTAGACCTGCTTGCCGAGCGCGAGGCTCACGCCGCGTTTCTCCAGCTCATCGGCGATCGCCCGGGCGTCGGGCACCGATCGGGCGAGGCGATCCAGCTTCGGCACGACCAGTGTTTCGCCGGCGCGGACCGCGGCCAGTGCCTGTGCGAGACCGGGGCGATCGCGGTTGCGGCCGGTGAGGCCATGGTCGGTGTAGATGCGATCCTCGGGCACGCCGAGCTCGATCAGCGCCTGGCGCTGGGCGGTCAGATCCTGCTTGTCGGTCGAGCAGCGGGCATATCCGATGAGAGTGTCGGTCATTTGTAACGGATGGGGCCCCTGTGTGAGAATATAAAGCGTACCACCTTAATGAGAGACCCTGCAAGCCGGATTTGCGGAGGGCAGGGGGGTCTGACCTCTGCTCCCTCAAAAGTGTCCGGTGAGCGATCCCTTTTGGACAGGTGGCGGCTAGGTGCCCTCGCGGGTGTGATGGGCACGCTCGTTGACAGCTGCCAGTCAGCGAGGCGCTAATAGATGTTTCGACCGCATGAGATTTGATGTGTCACCTGTGACAAGCCGTACCTCAGTTTGGAATTTGTTGAAATTCGGGAGCAGTATGGTTAGAGCCCCTTTCTCAGCTAAGATCATAGGAATCGGAGCGCGAATGACAGTTCAAGTCAACATCACGCCCAATGGGCGGATGAGCCTGCCCGCTGACATCCGTAAGCGGCTCGGGCTGGTCGGTGGCGGTGCGGTTTATCTGGATGAGACGCCTGATGGTCTGGTGCTGCGAACGGCCGCTCAGGCTGTTGCGCGCGCGCAGGCCTTGGCGAAGCAATACACCGAAGGAAACCCGGATGCGTCGGTCGACGCTTTCCTCGCCAAGCGCCGCGAGGAAAGCGGAGAGTGAGCGAGATCGTATTGGATGCCTCCGCCCTCATCGCCATGCTGAAGGGGGAGAAGGGTGCTGACAAGGTCGCCGCGGCGATCGCAGACGCCCGGATATGCACCATCAACTATGCCGAGGTGGTCACCCACTTCATTCATCTCGGCATGCCCGAGCGCGAGGTTGACGCCATGCTCGATCCTCTGCCGATGACGATTGTGCCGACCGACAAGGCCCTGGCGCAATTGGCTGGGCGGTTGAGAGCTGTCACGGCCGGTCACGGTCTATCGCTCGGCGATCGATTCTGTCTTGCTCTAGCGCAGCGGGACGGTTTGTCGGCTTGGACCAGCGATCGTAGCTGGAAGGCAGTCGCCGACGCGGCCAAAGCCAAGGTCGTTGCTATTCGATGATGTCCAGCGGGAAGGGCAGGGCGGTTGCCATCTCAATGCTATTGAGCCGCCATAATCCTGCCTGGCAGCTTCGACGGCGTTCGTCCCCAAAAGCGGAAATTCGCTAACCGACTCAAAGTCGTCATTCTGGCGAGACAGCTTTTGACCCAGAAAGGGCATTTGCCAAATCGCGCGCGGTCCTGGCGGCGCCCATCAAAGTTGCTGACCCCGGTCCCGTCCAGTCGCCATAACCAGCAAGCCAAAGGCGTTGCTCCTTACTTGCACGCTGGCCTTCGACAAGGACACGACCATCCTCCTCGATCACACCGAGGCCGCGCAGATGATCCAGCGCAGGGCGAAAGCCGGTGCACCAGATGATCGCATCGACCGCCTTTGCAGAACCATCGGGCCAGATCACGCCTTCGGTTGTCAGCCGCTCGAACTGCCTGACGGAGGACAAATCGCCGCGATCGCGCGCTGCCTTCACTGGTGGGACCATCACGATGTCACCGATGCCGCCGACCGGGGTGTCGCCGGGACCAGCCTTCATTCGGGCAACAGCGCGTTCGAACAGAACGAGCCCATCGACATCGTCCGGCAGAAACAACGGTTCCTGGAGCGTGACCCACAATGCACGAGCAATCGGGGCCACTTCGGCCATAATCTGCGCGCCGCTGTTGCCGCCGCCAACAACGAGCACGGTTTGACCAGCAAAATCCTCCGGTCGCTCGTAGTGGGCAGAATGAACTTGGCGACCCTTGAATAGGTCGCGCCCTGCGACTTCCGGAATGTAGGGTTTCGACCAAGTGCCGGTGGCGCTGACGACATTGCGCGCGGCGAAATCGCCGGCATCGGTGCGCACCAGTAGATGCGGATCGCCGCGCTCAACCCCTTGCACGCACACCGGACGAAGGATCGGCAGCTGATAGCGTTCCTCGTATCGGGTGAGGTAATCGAGCACGTCGTCGCGCGTGGGATAGCCCTTGTGATCAGGCGGCGCATCAGCCACCCCGGCAACGACCTATATCCGGCGGGTGAGAACAACCGCAGCGAATCCCACCCGTGCCGCCACGCTCCCCCTGGACCATCTTCGGCATCGAGGATCAGGAAGTCTGCCTGGGCCCTTCGCAGGTAGTAACCCAAAGAGATCCCCATCTGGCCGCCGCCGATGATGACAATGTCGTGGCGTTCCATGTTCGATTCCTCAGGCGAGCCTCGGTGACAGTCCGGCGTTAATTAGGGTCATGAGCCCAACCCACGCGCAATTATGGTTTGCATTGAGGTCCATGGTCTTTGGCACAGATCAAAGCCAGAGCAATCGTTCGATAATTTTGGAATTGTCGATTGACTGCATTGAGGCACTGGCTATTTCCATGTCTATCGAAAGGGCACGATGATAGACGATCTCAACGCACAAGTCTGGGCGGTAGATGCGCTCGGAGCGCTGGCACATGAAACCCGCTTGTCGGTGTTCCGCGCACTGGTGAAGGCAGGCGCAGATGGCATGATCGCCGGCGCAATCGCCGAGCATCAGGGCGTGCCGCCGTCTACGATGTCGCATCATCTGGCGACGCTGGAGCGCGCGGGCCTTGTCCAGTCGGAGCGCGAGAGCCGGCTGATCCATTACCGTGCCGACTTCGCAGGCATGCGGCGCCTGCTGACTTTCCTGATGCAGGATTGCTGCCAAGGCGCTCCAGAGATGTGCGGCGACTTGCTGGCTGAACTCTCCTGCAACGCTGATCAACCCGTGAACGCCTGAGGCTTTAGATGGCAGACAAGATCTACAACGTCCTGTTTCTGTGCACCGGCAACAGCGCTCGCTCCATCCTGGGCGAAGCGCTGATGAACAAGCTGGGGGAAGGCCACTTCGCCGCTTACAGCGCCGGGAGTCAGCCCAAGGGGGATGTCCACCCGATGGCGATCGAGGTGCTCGAAGGCTTCGGCTTTGCGACCGATGGCCTGCGGTCAAAAAGTTGGGATGAGTTCACCCGTCCCGGTGCGCCCGAATTCGATTTCATCTTCACCGTGTGCGACAATGCCGCCGGGGAAAGCTGCCCGGTGTTTCCAGGCAAGGCGATCACCGCCCATTGGGGCGTCGAAGATCCCGCCGCCGTTGAAGGGGACGGTCAACGCAAGGCATTTCAGGATGCGTTGAGCTACCTCAAGCGCCGGATCGATCTGTTCCTGATGCTTCCCCTCAAGAGCATCGACGAATTGGCCATGCGGCGCAAACTGGCTGAAATCGGGCGCGAGGAAGGCGCCAGCATCCGGGCAAAGGACACCCAATGAACACCGACATCGTCATCTACCACAATCCTGAATGTGGGACGTCGCGCAACACGCTGGCGATGATCCGCAATGCCGGGATCGAGCCGCATGTAGTGGAATACCTGAAAACCCCGCCCTCGCGCCCACTGCTGGAAAGCCTGATTGACCGCGCGGGCATGACGCCCCGTGCCTTGCTGCGCGAGAAGGGCACGCCGTTTGCGGAGCTCGGCCTGGATGATCCTGCACTGACCGATGCGCAGCTGATCGACGCGATGATGGCCCACCCGATCCTCATCAACCGTCCGCTGGTAGTCTCGCCGCTGGGAGTGAAGCTGTGCCGCCCATCGGAAGAAGTGCTCGACCTGATCCCTGCCGATCAGCGCGGCGCTTTCACCAAGGAAGACGGCGAACAGGTGGTCGATGCATCGGGGCAGCGCGTCAAATGACCCAGACCCTCGCCAATCCCGCCCCGGCTGCTTCGCCGCTCGGCACTTTCGAACGCTATCTTTCGGTGTGGGTGCTGCTCGCCATTCTAGCGGGGCTTGGCCTGGGGCTGGCCGCACCCGATGCGGTCGGGGTGCTCGCAGGGCTTGAATATGCCTCGGTCAATCTCGTGGTCGCAGTGCTGATCTGGGCGATGATCTTCCCGATGATGGTCGGCGTCGATTTCGGCAGCATCAAGGACATCGGCCGCAAGCCCAAAGGGTTGGTCATCACGCTAGTGGTGAACTGGTTGGTGAAGCCGTTCACAATGGCAGCGCTAGCGGTGCTGTTCTTCGACTATTTCTACGCCGGATTGATGAGCGAAGGCGATGCCGATCAATACATTGCGGGCCTGATACTGCTGGGCACGGCGCCGTGCACGGCGATGGTGTTCGTGTGGTCGCAGATGACCAAGGGCGATCCGGCCTACACGCTGGTGCAAGTCTCGTTGAACGATCTGGTGATGATCGTTGCCTTTGCGCCGATCGTGGCGTTGCTGCTGGGAGTGACCGACATCGTGGTGCCATGGGATACTTTGCTGCTGTCGGTGGTGCTTTATGTGGTGGTGCCATTGGTGGCAGGGGCGCTGACCCGTAGCCGGGTAATCGCATCGCATGGCGGTGATGAAGCGGCGGTCGATGCCTTGACCGGGCGATTGAAGCCGTGGTCGATCATCGGCCTGCTGGCAACAGTGGTGCTGTTGTTTGCATTCCAGGCCGGCACGATCATATCCAATCCGCTGCTGATCGTGTTGATCGCGATTCCGATCATCATCCAGTCATACGCCATCTTTGCGGTCGCCTATGCCGCTGCAATGGCGTGGAAGGTGCCGCACAATATCGCCGCCCCTTGCGCGCTGATCGGCACATCGAACTTCTTCGAGCTGGCCGTAGCGGTGGCTATCGGTCTGTTCGGCCTCAGCAGCGGGGCGGCTCTGGCCACTGTTGTCGGCGTGCTGGTCGAAGTGCCGGTGATGCTATCGTTGGTCGCCTTCACCAATCGCACCCGCGACCGATTCCCCGCCGCATGATCGAAAGCACGCCGATGAACCGCCTGCGCACGCTGCCCGACCCGGCGCACCTGCCCGCGCTGAAGCCAGAATATGTCCACCAGCGCCCCGCGCTCGGCCTTGGCCCAATGAACCCGCCGCCCCGCGTGCTGCTGCTCTATGGCTCTCTGCGGGAGCGCTCCTTCTCGCGCCTTGCCGTGGAGGAAGCGGCGCGGCTGCTGCAATTCTTCGGCTGCGAGACGCGCATTTTCGATCCTTCCGACCTGCCGCTGCCCGATCAAGTGTCCGGCGACGATCACCCGGCGGTGCACGAGCTGCGCGAGCATTCTTTGTGGTCGGAAGCCCAGGTGTGGTGCAGCCCGGAACGTCACGGCACGATCACCGGGATCATGAAGGCGCAGATCGATCACCTGCCGCTCGCCTACAAGGGCTTGCGCCCGACGCAGGGACGCACGCTGGCGGTGATGCAGGTTAACGCCGGGTCGCAGAGCTTCAACACGGTCAACACCCTGCGGGTTCTGGGCCGGTGGATGCGGATGTTCACCATCCCCAACCAGTCATCGGTCGCCAAAGCTTACGAGGAATTCGACGAGGCCGGACGGATGAAGCCGTCCGCCTATTACGACCGGATCGTCGATGTGATGGAGGAACTGGTGCGCCTCACAGTGCTGCTGCGCCCGCACGCAGAGCAGTTGGTCGATCGCTACTCCGAGCGGGTTGAGCGCGACTTGCCGGTCGTAACTCCGGTTGAGGCAGCCGGGCTTGCAGCAAAATCGTAGCAATCGCGATGGCGCGGACGCCAGCAGCAAGGGGGCTAAATGAGGAAGGCATTTTCAGCAAGTGGCCAGCGCGGTCACCTCCGGCCTGTTCTTGCAGCTTCGCTGCTCGGACTGGTGCCGGGTCCGCTTGCCGCGCAGGATCATGACCTTCAGCAATGGACGTTGCTGGTCGCGCAAGGACCCATCAGTGATAACTTGCTGGTGCAGGCGGAAATTCAGCCGCGCATGACCAACGACGCGAGCCGATTGGGGCAGTTCCAGATCAGCCCTGCAATCGGTTATCGGGTGAGCAAGAAGGCCACAGTGTTCGTCGGCTACATGTTCGTCCACACCGATCCGGTGGACCGCCCCGCGTTCGACGAAAACCGGTTCTATCAGCACATCGTGTTCCCCCTCGGCAAGGTAGGTGACGTGACGGTCACGGCGCGAACCCGGATGGAAGCCCGAACGGTCGTAGGTGCCGAAGATCTCGCGTGGCGATTCCGCCAGCAGGTGCGGGCGCAGATGCCCCTGAAAGAGGACAAGGGACCGCTTCTGGTCGCTTGGAGCGAAGTGTTTGTAAACCTCAATGATGCCGACTGGGGACCGCGCGAGGGCATGGACCGCTGGCGCAATTTCGTGGGAGTGTCGGTGCCCGTAGCAAAGGGCGTCGTGCTTGAGCCGGGATATCTCAATCAGGCGGTGTTCCGCCGGGGGGAGGATCGGTTTGACCATATCGCGAGCGTGACGATGTTCTACCGGTTCTAGCTGAACGCCTTTTTGGCGGAGCTTGAGGCCGCCCTCATGGAGAAACCCAGACATAGCCGAAGCTTAGGAGCGAAGTGACGCATCACGCTCACAGCAACACTGATGGTCTCGGCTTTCGACATCGGCAATGTGGCGCGGGGGTTCGACACGGCCCGCATGTGAGTGCTCAACCGCACGCTGCGGCAGTGTGGGGTTGAGGCCTCGCTGGTCGCGCCCATCGGCTAGGTGGAGGTAGTGGCTGGGGCGCGCTATCTCGATGCGCTTATTACCGAAGCGAGCGGCCTCAGCGCCGAGATCGTGAACCAACCGCGCTGGCATGGGTGAATGAACGCGCGGCAGGGCGCCCGCTTTTCAGTAATCGATTGCGGCAGGCGCGCTTCCAAAGAACAGTCAAAAGTCGGAACGGCCGCCGTCGCACAGCTCATGGTTCGCTAAAGCAGCGATTACCCGGCAGTCGACGGAAAGGCCCCCACGGCAGCGGCTGATGATCCTGCTCAATTCATCCCGCAAAGCAGTGAGCTGCAAAATTCTGGCTTCAACCTCCGCGAGATGGCGAGAGGCGATGAGGTCAGCCGCCTGGCAGTCGCGGTCTGGATGATCGGACAGATCGAGCAGCGAGCGGATCTCCTCGATAGTGAACCCGAGATCGCGCGAATGGCGGATGAAGGAAAGGCGCTGACGCTCCACTGGCCCGTAAGAGCGGTAATTGCCTGATGTGCGCGGTGGTGGCGGCAGCAGCCCGATCCGCTCGTAATACCGGATGGTTTCGACATTGGTGCCGGTGGCCTTCGATAGTTCGCCGATTTTCATCGCTTGACCCTGTAGCTGCTACAGGGTGCATAAGCCTCAGCGACTCGAACACGAAGCGAAGATTGGGGCAATGAGCATCATTCGAACAGCCTATCGAAAAGAGCTGGCGGCATATCGCGTCGCGCGTGCCAACGGCGATCACGTCAGTGCCTGGCAAAGGCTCGAACGCGGGCACATCATCGCCCAGGGTAGTCTGCCGCTGCATCTCCACTCGCACGGCGTAATGCTGGCATTCGCGGTGTCGCGGCGCGAATGGGCCGAGGTTGCAGGCCAGGTGCTGCGTCTGTTTCTAGCGCCATTGGGCACACTGACCGGTCGCACGCCGATGGGAAATACCGGGCGATCGGACGTCAGTGCTTTTGCCTCTATGCCAATACCGGCGGATATTGCGCAGATCGTGAATGCAGGCCGTGATTGATTGTCAGAGCGTGCGCTGCCTTAGGGTTAGAACCCCCAATTGGTCAGGCGCGGTACGCCAAAAGCCGAAGTGCATTAACCACCACAATGATGGTCGATCCCTCATGCACGGCCACTGCTGGACCGATGCCGAGACCCATGATCGTGGCGGGAACCAGGAACCCTACAACGCCGAGGCTCACAAATACGTTCTGCCTGATGATCCCGCGTGTGTGCCGGCTCAAGCCCACAGCGAATGGCAAGTGCGCGAGGTCGTCGGCCATGAGGGCAACGTCGGCTGTCTCCAGCGCCACATCCGATCCTGCTGCCCCCATGGCGATGCCGACCGTAGCACTGGCCATAGCAGGTGCATCATTGACGCCGTCGCCAACCATCGCGACCCTGTCTTCGCCCGCAAGCTTTTTGATCGCGAAAACCTTGTCCTCCGGCATGAGATCACCCCATGCTTCATCAATCCCGACGTCCTTGGCGATGGCTTCGGCAACCTTTTGATGATCCCCCGAGATCATGATCATCCGGGTGATGCCCAACTCACGCAAGCGGAGCAGCGCGGATTTGGCCGCTTCGCGAGGTGTATCAAGCAGGCCGATCGCGCCGAGGTCACGATTCCCTTTTCGGACCAGCATCGTCGTTCGTCCGTTTTCGCGCAGTGACGCTATCGCGTCCTGTGCCTCCTGCCCCAGCGCCGGAATTGCGTCCTTACCGAACATTTCGGATTTGCCGATCCACACCGTCTCGCCGTCCACGGTCGCGGTAACACCCCGGCCGGTAAGACTCTTGAGATCGGCGGCATGGGGCAGGGCGCGCGCCCCCAGACGTGCGCTACCATCCCTGACGATCGCCTGGGCCAGTGGATGATCGCTCAATGCTTCGACAGCGACCGCAGTCGCAAGCAGTTCACTTTCATCAGTGCCACCGAGAGGGACGATGTCGGTAATGCGCGGGCGGCCTTCGGTCAAAGTGCCGGTCTTGTCGAATGCTATTGCCTTGAGGGAACCTAGATTTTCCAAGGGTGCGCCGCCCTTGATAAGTACACCGCCGCGCGCTGCGCGCGCCACACCCGATAGAACCGCGCTTGGCGTCGCAATGGCAAGCGCGCAGGGGCTCGCCGCAACCAGCACCGCCATCGCGCGGTAGAAGCTGTCGCGGAACGGCTCGTCGATAACGGTCCAGGCAAACAGCAACACGACCGACATAATCAGGACAGCGGCGACGAAGACCCTTTCGAAACGGTCGGTAAAGCGCTGCGTCGGGGATTTTTGCGTCTCCGCTTCGCTCACCATCTTCACGACTTTCGCGAGCGCGCTTTCACTGGAGCGGCGGGTCACCTCAATCTCGATCGCGCCGCTGCCATTGATCGTTCCGGCAAATACCCGGCTTTGCGGATCAACCATATCGGGCTTGGCGCGTGCCGCGACCACGTCGGCTACCGGTATCTTGTCGACCGGGATGCTTTCGCCGGTGACGGGCGCTTGGTTGATCGCACTCGTTCCCTTCAGGACGAAGCCGTCGGCGGGCAAGCGCTCGTTCGGACGCACGATGACGATGTCGCCGACTACCATTTGTCCGACGTCGATTTCGCTGGTCGCCCCATCGCGGCGCACCGTTGCGGTCTCAGGGGCGAGCTTCGCCAGGGCTTCAATTGCCTTCTTGGCACGGCCCATGGCATAGTGCTCCAGCGCATGTCCGAGACTGAACAGGAACAGGAGTAGTGCGCCTTCGGCCCACGCCCCCAAGGCGGCTGCCCCGGCGGCGGCGACCAGCATCAGGGTGTCGATCTCGAACTTCTTCAACCGAAGATTATCAATCGCCTCGCGCAGCGTGAAGAAACCACCGAAAAAATAGGCTGCCATATAGCAGGCGGTCGGGAGCCAAGCGGGCGGACCGGCTATCAGCTTCTCAATTGCAAAGCCGATCCCCAGCAGCGCGCCGCAGGCGAGGGCAAAGATCAGTTCAGTGTTGGGGCCCAGAAAATTAGCGTGGCTGTGATCGTGACCATCACCGGAGCTATGCCGTTCCTCAGCCGCACCATGGCTACCAGCCCCATGATCATGACCGGCATGGTCATCGGCACTGACCCGCTTTTCGATGCCAACCTTGAGTTTGCGAAGGGCCGAAAGCACTTCCTCTTCGGTGGTCTCGCGGCGATCATATTCGACCCGCACAGACCCACCTGAACTGGCGCTGGCCTGTACCACGCCGGGCAAGGCGCACAGCGCATCGCTGATCGTTCGAGCGCGACGCTCGTGGTTGATCCCCGTCGCTTGCCAGATTGCATGACCATAGCGCTCGGTGATTTCAGCGCCGGCCGCGCGCACGATTTTGCGCAAACGCGGCAATGGCAGCTTGGCAGCGTCGAAATGTATGCACAGCGCCGCTGGCGTATCGTCGTCGACACAGATGACATGCGCCCGCTCAACGCCTTCGCGCTTCGTCAGCGTTGCTACAAGACGATCGAGACATGCGTCAGCTGCGTCGGGAAGGTCGGGCAATAGTACCGGAATGTCGAGTTCGAGCTTGTCATTCATGACGACCTCCCTTCGTTGTATCGGGTTCGGTGCGTGCGTCGCGCAGGATTTCGAAGCCGCCCTTGATGGCGATGAGGGCGGTAGCGAAACCGACGAGCAAGTCCGGCCAGTTCGTACCCAGCCAGAACACCAGCACGCCGGCAATCAGGATGCCGCCGTTGGAGATGAAGTCGTTGAAGCTGAAAGTGGTCGCGGCCCGGAGATTGACGTCCGGTTCCTTGATGCGTTGAAGCAGCCGAAGGCAGAGGTAGTTTACCGCGCCAGCAATCGCGGACATCACCATCATGGTCGGTCCGATGGGCTCGCTCCCCTGGATAAAGCGCCGCCCGACATCGAGCAGGATGCCCCCCGCAAACAACAGCAGCATGACGCCTGAAGCCATCGCTGCGCGGGTCTTCCATGTCTGACCCCGGGTCAGTGCTACAAGGCTCAGCGCGTAAACGGCCGTATCGGACAGGTTATCGACGCCATTGGCGATCAGCGCGCTCGAATCTGCAACAGCGCCGGTAACAAAGAAGCCCCCCGCGATTGCCGCATTGAGCAGCAGCACGATCCAGAGCGTGCGGCGCTCCTGCGAGTTGTCATTGTCGTTCACGGCAATCACGGCTTTCTCTCGCCAACCACGAGGCTCGCAAAGCTCCGGAGTACGCAAGGGGCAGGGCAGCCGGACAACGTGCTATCTTGGGGCAGCAGCCGATCCCGGCGGTGCTTGAGTGCACCAAGCTCACCTTGCTTCATGATCGACAAGAATCTCATCTTTTTCGTCCTCGCTCGCAAACAACCTTTGCCCCTTCACTAGTGACGAGGACCAGATTGGTGTTCCGAAAATGTGCACTGAGGTTAGCGCTGCGGTACTGAAAGCCCTGCGCAGGCGCATTCAGGACAAGCGGCTCGCCTTCGTAAGATTTGCGGACTTCCATGGTGAGACCTTCGTTCTTGAAGTCCACAAACCGGCTTCGCCCATCAGTACATTGGTATGGGTGTCGACCCGATGGGGCGGACCCGTCCTGGATCTGCGACGCGTGGATATCTCGCTCCGATGTCGGCATTTGCTCCGGATCGCCCGAGCACGCTGAAAAGCCCGCCGCTATGGCAACGATAGAAATCAAAGGCATGACTTTCCGCATAGGCTGGCTCTGGGTCTCTGAACTGCTGAAGGACATCGCTGCCGAACCTGACAATCGGGCCTCCTGTGCAGTTGCGACAAGGGTAAGCGGGGCGATCACCGACCGCCCCGCTGGATTTTTCATGACGACGTCTCCACGATAGTCTGCCCGTGGTCGGCGCCTTCGAACGCCTCATTGTAGTGTTCGGGCTGTCTGATGGTCTTCTGGCCGAACCGGGCATAAAGCGTCGGCAGGACAAACAGCGTCAGCAGGGTGGCCGAGATCAAGCCACCGATTACCACCGTTGCCAGGGGCTTCTGGACCTCAGCACCGGCGCCGGCGCCCAGCGCCATCGGAACGAACCCCAGGCTCGCAACAAGGGCTGTCATCACGACTGGTCGCAGGCGCTGCATGGCTCCCACATAGGCCGCCTCCTCCCGGGACATTCCAGAGCGGATCAGATCCTGGATCGAACTGACCATGACCAGGCCATTGAGAACAGCGATGCCTGACAACGCGATGAAGCCAACGGCGGCGGAAATGGAGAAGTCCATTCCGCGTGCGAACAACAGCAAGACACCGCCAACCAGCGCAAAGGGCACGCCAGTGAACACGATCGCTGCATCTCTGGCCGAACCCAATGCGCCGTAAAGCAGCACCAGGATCAGAATGAAGCAGGCCGGGATGACAAGCTTCAGTCTCTCGCTTGCTGACTGGAGGTTTTCAAATTGACCTCCCCATTCCAGATAGACACCAGCTGGCAAGCGAATCTCCTTCGCGATGACCTCCTGGGCATCGGCGACAACCGATCCTACGTCCCTGCCGCGGACATTGGCCTGGACCACCACACGCCGCTTGCCATTCTCGCGGCTGATTTGATTGGGTCCGTCGACCACCTGGATGTCGGCAACACTGGAAAGCGGCACACTACCGCCACCCGCGACAGGTACAGGAACCTGCTCCAGCACGCTGATGTCCGAGCGTTGGGTCTCCGCGAGACGCAGCACCACCGGAAACCGGCGATCGCCTTCGAAGATCTGCCCGGAAACCCGGCCACCGAGCGTTGCTGTCACCGTATCCTGAACGTCTTGAGACGTGACCCCGAGCCGCGCCATTGCGTCGCGATTGACGCGAATGTCGAGCATGGGAAGACCGGTTGTCTGCTCGACCTTCACGTCAGCTGCGCCCTCGGTTCGGCGGAGCACCGCGGCAATCTCCTCGGCGGTCCGGTTCATCTGGTTGAAGTCGTCGCCGAAGACCTTGACTGCTATGTCACCGCGAACGCCGGCGATTAATTCATTGAACCGCATCTGGATGGGCTGGGTAATCTCGTAGGCATTGCCCGGAATCTTCGAAAGATTGCTCTCGATCCGGCTTACGAGCTCTTCCTTCGGAAGCTCAGGGTTGGGCCATTCCTCACGCGGTTTCAGGATCACGAACATGTCGGTTGCATTCGGGGGCATCGGATCCGAAGCAAGTTCGGCCGTGCCGGTTTTAGAATAGACGAACGCGACCTCAGGTTGCTTCGACATCATTCGCTCGATCGGCACCTGCATCGCCTGGCTCTGCTGGACAGACGTTGCCGGGATACGCAGCGACTGGATCAGCAGATCGCCCTCATCGAGCTGCGGCAGGAACACCGAGCCGAGGGTTGTGAACGCCAGTGCCGCCATCACGAGGCTGGCGACACCGGCTCCGATCGTTACCGTCGGGCGCTTCATCGCCCGCTCGAGGCCAGGCTCATAACGCTGCTTGAGCCATGTGATGATGCGGCCATCCTTCTCCTCAACCTTTTTGGACAGCCAGATTGCGATCATCGCCGGAACGAATGTGAGTGAGAGAACAAACGCGAAGGCGAGGGCGATGATGACGGTCAGCGCCATAGGCACGAAGGTCTTGCCCTCGACGCCTGTCAGGGTCAGCAAGGGGACGTAAACGAGGATAATGATGGCCTGCCCGTAGACAGATGGCCTAATCATCTCACGGGCAGCAGAGGCGACGGTTGCCAATCGCTCCTTGACGCTGAGGAGACGTCCCTCGTGGTGCTGCTGCTCGGCAAGTCGCCTCAAGGCATTCTCGACGATGATAACGGCGCCATCAACGATCAGGCCAAAATCGAGTGCGCCGAGACTCATCAGGTTGGCCGACACGCCGACACGCAGCATCCCGAAACCAGTCAACATCATCGTGATCGGAATCACCAAGGCAGCGATCAGCGCTGCCCGGAAATTGCCGAGCAAAATGAAGAGCACGACGATGACCAGCAAAGCGCCCTCAGACAGGTTCTTGGCAACCGTTGAAATCGTTGAATTGACGAGTTCGGTGCGATTGAGGACGGGTTGGATCACCACATCCGGGGGCAGGGATGCGTTGATTGTCTTGAGTTTCTCGGCGACCGCTGTCGACACAATGCGGCTGTTTTCTCCGATCCGCATGATCGCGGTGCCGACGACAACTTCGGTTCCGTTCTCCGACGCTGAGCCCATGCGGATAGCCTGACCCGTCTTGACGGTGGCCACCTGCTCGACCGTGATCGGCACGCCATTGCGCGTCGCAATAACGGTTCTTCCCAATTCAGCGGCATTACGGATCAGTGCGTCGGAACGCACCGCCAGACCTTCGCCGTTTCGGTTCACAAAGCCGCCGCCCACGCTGGTGTTGTTCTGCTCCAACGCATTGCCAAGTTCGGTCAGGGATATGCCAAGCGAGGCCAGCTTCTGCACATCGGGCACTACAAGAAACTGCTTGGCATAGCCGCCGATCGAATCGACGCCGGCAAGGCCTGGGGTGCCTTTGAGCAGAGGCGTGACAATCCAGTCCTGTGCCGTTCGCAGATAGGTCGCCTTGTCGACCTCGGTCGTCAGCCGCTCGCCCTCGGGCGTGATATAGCTACCGTCCGGCTGCTGGCCCGGTTCGCCCGGCTTGTGCTGGTCGTCATCGCGGTGGTCTAGCCGGACCGTGTACATGTACACTTCGCCCAAGCCAGTCGCGATCGGTCCCATTTCAGGGTTTACACCGTCGGGGAGGTTTTCCTGCACCCCCTGCAACCGTTCCCCCACCTGCTGGCGCGCGAAGTAGATGTCCGTGGTGTCGGAAAATACGGCCGTGATCTGGGCAAAGCCATTGCGGCTCAGGGATCTTGTGTATTCAAGACCCGGGGTCCCGGCGAGCGCCGTTTCGATCGGGAAGGAGACCTGCTTCTCGACCAGTTCGGGTGACAGCGCGGGCGCGCGGACGTTGATTTGCACCTGGTTGTTGGTGATATCCGGAACAGCGTCAATCGGCAGCCGGTAAAGGGAATATGCGCCAATGGCGGCGGCAATGACGGTGAGGAGCAGGACGAGCCAGCGCTTCTCGACCGCCCATGTAACGATGCGGGCGATCATGGCTCAATCCTCATGACTGGCTTCGCCCTTGCCGATTTCGGCTTTGAGCGTGAAGCTTCCGGTGGTGGCGATTTGTTCGTTACCCTTCAGTCCAGACTTGACGATCACGGTATCGCCCGATGCGTCGCCTAGTTGAACCGGGACTGCCTTGAAGCCGGTGGGGGTGCGGACGAAAACGACCGTTTTCCCTTCGAGGCTTTGGACCGCTGTTGATGGCACGCGGATAGCGCCGCTACCGCCGCTGCCCGTGAGCTCTATGGCGACCATGACCGGCTCGCCAACCCGCCATTGCCCGCCGCGATTGTTGAGCGTGGCAATCGAAGGGACGAGGCGCGTCTGGGGGTCGAGAGCTGGCGAGACGAATGTGATGCGGGCGCTCGCTTCGCGCCCCGCCGCCCTCACAGTCACCAGATTGCCAGGCCGAACCCGCCCGGCATCCTCAGGCTTGAGGTTCAGCGCGATCGACACCTGACCCAGATTGGCGATTCGATAGAGCTCGGCGTCGGCCGCAACCGTTTGCCCCAGCGTGACCGGACGGCCGATGATCTGGCCTGAAATCGGAGCTGTGATGCCGAGCCGGTTCAGGCCGGCGCCGCCGACACCCGCAGCCGAGACCATGCTTTGTGCCTGCGTCAGCGCGATGCGTGCTTCCGTTGCAGCCGTTCGAGCGGTGATGAGATCCTGTTCGGGCGAGACCTTTTCGTCAAACAGCCGTTGCTCTCGCGCAAGGTTCGAATTGGCCAGAGCAAGGCGCGCCCGAGCGGCTTCGACCTCGCCCTTCATCTGGGCGACGTCGCGGCTTTCGATTACGGCGATTGTCTGACCGCGCCCGACCGTCTCACCGAGATTGCGTGTCAGCGCCACTACACGCCCGCCGATGGCCGCTGAAACCACCTGGGTGTTTTGCGGATCACCTTCAACGATAGCCGGTAGTTCGATCGTGCCGGCGCCGCCAACGATGGGCCGGCCCACCTCGACACCCGCTGCAGCAATCTGCTCGGCCGTGAGGGTCACCTGCCCTTCGTTGGCATGGTCGGCTTCAGCGCCCGCGTCTGCAGAACCAGAACCAGTCTGCTCCTTGGATGGATCTGCGCCACCACAGCTTGCCAAAAGGAGCGCACTGATCGTCGCTCCAACAAGATAATGCTTCTTCATGATTAGTACTCCGCATTGGGCGCACGGGCGGTCAATCGCTCCAATTGCGCTCGGGCATTCTGATAGGCGGCAAGTGCATCGATCGCTGCGACCCGCGTCTCTGCAAGGGTGCGTTCGGCGTCGAGCAATTCGAGCTGTCCAAACTTGCCTTCGCGGTAACCGATCCGTGCAATGCGCGCGGCTTCCTGCGCGCTGGCCAACGCCGGACCTGCCGCCGCGCGCGCCGTGGTGGCGGCATTGGCCGCCTCGGCCTGCGCATCAGTGATCGCTTGCTCGATATCCAGGGCCGTCAAGCGGCGGAGAGCATCAGCTTGGGTTTGCTGCGCAGTCGCCTGAGCGATTGCCGCGCGCCCGTTGTTGAAAACCGGTATCGGGATAGTGACAGTGAATACCGCAGCCAGATCGTTGGTCGCCTCAAGGCGGCGGATAGCGGGGCCGACGTTGAGGTCAGGGACCCGGTTTGCGCGGGCAAGCCGCACGCCGGCTTCGGCTATCGTGAAATCGGCGTTTGCTGCTGCGAGGGCAAGGGTGCCAGATGGGTCCACCGGCACAGCCGGTCCATACACATTTGTACCCGGGAGGATGTCGAGCACCGATTCATCCAGTATGCCACTGATAGGCTGCCCGATCCGGCGCACGAGATTGATCCGGGCTGCTTCAGCCAGACGAGCTTGCCGTTCAACATTGGCTTCCGCATAGGTAACAGCAACATCTGCACGTTGTCGTTCAAGAGGCGAGGCTCGTCCCGCCTGCACCCTTATGCCTGCCGCGCGCAGTGCATCGTTGGCAATCCGGGCCTGGTCTCTCGCGGTGGCAAGACGCCGTTCGGCCGCTACTGCTTCGACATAGAGTTGAGTAACCTGCAGCCTGACATCGGCGGCAGTGATCGCTTGCTGGATCTCCGCGCGGGTCAGCTGTGCCCGTGCTACGGCGACGCGGGCGCTTCGCTTACCGCCGAGCTCGATGGGAATCGCGGGGCCTATGGTGGTTTCAGCGCTTCTCAAGCCGCGGTAAGGCCCGGAACCAGCGATGTTTTCTACCTGTACTTGTACCACCGGGTTGGGGCGCAAGCCTGCCAACCTTTGGCCTGCTTCTGCTGCCTCAACTGCAGCTACTGCAGCCTCGGAAGCCGGTGCTGCGCCGCCGGCAGCCGCGACAGCTTCCTTGAGAGTAAATACCTTCGCAGCGGGGATAACCTGCGTATCCCCTTGCGGTTGCGCCTGCACCACTGATGCACAGGTCGCAGCAGCCAGAACGGCTGCTCGCACGATCTTCATTGGGAATTCTCCTGACAGATAACCTCGGCCGGAAACTCCGGCCAGTGTCATGTGTCAGGCGTTTGGTGGCCTCAGGCCCGGTTCGGGCGCGCTAGAATCAAGCGGAGGCGTGGAGCGCGCGAACAGCGGCACTGAAAGCGAGCCAAATCGGGGCGCAACGCCGATATCAGCTGGAGCCTGGATCGCCGGACAATGGCAAATGCCGTGGTGATGGGGGAGGGCCTTGTCAGCCGTGCCCTGCTCGCTCCCGCTGCTCTTTTCGTCATGAAATTCAGCGGCGCACTCTGACGCCGGCGCACCCGGCAGTTCCCCGGCCTCGAGGGTGACGCTCGTAACGAGCGCTGACAATACGAGTGTCAGAATGAGACGCGAGAGAAACAGCACACGGCCTTCTAGCAGGCATCAGCCCGGGTGTCATGCGGAATAACCCAGCACAGGCACCAGAAGAACTCGCCGGAGATGCATGGCCGTTGCAGCCGCCAGCCTCTGGCAGGTTTCTTCGAAATCCTGGTCTGGTCCGTTATTTTCCAAGCGACCATTTGCAGACCGCTGAAGCTCAACCCTATTCGACGGCCGGATTTTGTGCGGATATCCTTGTTATCCGCCCTACCTTGCCATCCCAATCGATCTCGAAATCCACCCTGTCGCCCACCTTGACCCCACCGAGTTGCTCTGGTTCAGCGGTGAATTCCATAGTCATGGCGGGCCACTCCACGCCGCTCATCGGTCCGTGATCAAGCGTGATCGCCCCCTTGGCGGCATCGATGGCGGTGACGGTACCGACCGCGACACCATGCTGCATTGCTCCGGCGGCAGGCATGTCAGCCATATCGCCTGACTTGGTGTTGCCGCTCGGGACAGCTGCGGTGGTGTCCGATTTCTCCTGACAAGCGGTAAGGGCGGCCATCAGCGTAAGGCTGGATGCAAAAATAAGGGCTTTCTTCACTTAACTTCTCCTTCGAGTAGGGTCAGATGAACAGAACGTCGGCGCATCAGCAGATAAGCTGCCGGGATGACGAGCATCGAAAGCAGCGGAGCGGTGAGCATGCCGCCGACCATGGGTGCAGCGATGCGGCTCATCACTTCTGACCCGGTGCCGCTCCCGATCAGGACCGGCAGAAGGCCTGCGAGGATCACCGCAACCGTCATCGCCTTCGGCCGCACCCGGAGCAATGCGCCTTCGCGCACCGCGTGAGCAACATCGCCAGACGCAGGCGCCTCGAGTGCCTGTTTCAGGTAGATCAGCATCACCACTCCGAACTCTGCCGCAACGCCGGCGAGTGCGATGAAGCCCACTGAAGTTGCAACTGACTGGTTGTAGCCGAGCCAGTAGAGCATCCACAGCCCTCCGGTGAGTGCAAAGGGGAGCGTGACCATAATCAACAGCGCCTCGTCCCAACGGCGGAACGTGAGGTAGAGCAAAGCAAAAATGATTGCGAGCGTGACGGGGATGACCAGCTTCATTCGCTCTTTGGCGCGGACCAGAAATTCATACTGGCCAGTGTACGATACGCTGACACCTGGCGGCAAGGTGACCTTCGTGGTCAAGGCTCGGTTGATGTCTCCCACCAGCTGCTGCATGTCGCTCTGGGTCCCATCGACATAGATCCAGGTGACCGGCCGGCCGTTTTCGCTACGCAACATTGGCGGTCCATCGCTTATTCGCAAAGCTGCAACTGTGCCGAGCGTGATTTGCTGGCCTGAGGGAGTAAGCACCGGGAGATCCATGAGCTTTTCGACACTGTCGCGCATTTCGCGCGGATAGCGTACACTGATGGGGTAACGAGCAAGCCCTTCGACCGTCTGACCGATGGTCTCGCCGCCAATTGCTCCCGAAACCACGGCATGAACGTCTGCGACATTAAGGCCGAAACGCGCAGCGGCGGCGCGGTTGACATCGATATCAATATAGCGCCCGCCAGAAAGCCGTTCTGCGATCGCAGATGAGACACCCGGCACGCCCTTTACCACCGTCTCGATGCGCTTTGCGGCTTGGTCGATCTCCGTGAGGTTCGATCCGGCAACCTTGATCCCGATCGGGCTCTTGATCCCGGTGGCCAGCATGTCGATGCGGTTACGGATCGGCGGAATCCAGAAGTTTGCAAGGCCTGGCACTTTTACCCTCGCATCAAGTTCATCGCGAAGTTTTTCAGGGGTCATGCCTGCTCGCCACTTGTCGCGGGATTTGAAACGGATCGTCGTCTCGAACATTTCGAGCGGGGCAGGGTCGGTTGCGCTGTCAGCACGGCCGGCCTTTCCAAAAACACTCTCAACCTCGGGCACGGTCTTGATCAGCCGGTTGGTCTGCTGGAGCAAACGGCCAGCCTCAGCTGCCGAAAGGCCGGGCAGTGCCGAGGGCATATAGAGAAGGTCGCCCTCGTCCATTTGTGGCAGAAACTCGGCTCCAATACGAGAAGCCGGCCAAATGCTGGTGGCGAAAACCAGCATGGCGATCAGCAAGGTCTGTTTCGGGCGCCTGAGCACCCAGTCGATCAGGGGGCGGTACATGCGGGCAAGAAAACGGTTAAGCGGATTTTCCTCCTCGCTCGGGATCCTGCCTTTGATGAGCAGGCCCATCAGCACCGGAACCAGCGTGATCGACAGTATCGCCGCGGCGGCCATGGCATAGGTTTTTGTGAAAGCAAGCGGCGCGAACAGGCGGCCTTCCTGGCCTTGCAGCGCGAAGATCGGCAAGAACGAGAATGTGATGATGAGGAGGCTGAGGAACAGCGCGGGACCAACCTCGCTGGCTGCCGTGGTAATCAGCGCCCAACGCGTGGTCGTGTCAGGCTCTGTGTCCTCGTGCTCGTGACGCCAGTGCTCAAGATGCTTGTGCGCGTTCTCGATCATCACGACCGCGGCATCGACCATCGCGCCGATCGCGATGGCAAGGCCGCCCAATGACAGGATATTGGCATTGAGGCCCTGCAAGCGCATCACCATGACCGCCATCAAAATGCCCAGCGGAAGCGTGAGGATCGCTACCAGCGCGGAGCGCGCGTGCCAGAGAAACAGCGCGCAGATCAAACCGACAACAATAAACTCCTCAATCAGCTTCGCAGTCAGGTTTTCGATTGCGCGGTCGATCAGGCCAGAACGATCATAGGTGGTAACCACTTCGACGCCCGGAGGCAGACTCTTTGTGAGCTCGTCGAGTTTGCTGCGAACACCTTTGATCACATCGCGCGCATTCTGGCCCTGACGCATGACAATCACGCCCCCGGCGACTTCGCCCTCGCCATTGAGTTCCGCAATTCCGCGCCGCATTTCAGGCCCAAGCTGGACGATGGCGACATTATCCACGGTCACCGGTACGCCGGAAGCGGCGGTGCGGATCGGCACGGCGCGGAAATCCTCGATCGATCTGAGGTAGCCGCTTGCACGCACCGTATACTCTGCGCCCGCCAGCTCGATGCTCGATCCGCCAGTTTCCTGATTGGCCCGCTTCAGAGCTTCAACGACATCCTCACTTGTCACCCCAAAGGCGGCAAGCTTAATTGGATCGAGCACGACCTGATACTGCTTCACCATACCGCCGATACTGGCGACCTCGGCAACACCCGGTACGGTCTTCAGTTCGTACCGAAGAAACCAGTCCTGCAGTGACCGGAGTTGCGACAAATCGTGCCGCCCCGTCTTGTCAATGAGCGCGTATTCATAGACCCAGCCCACCCCTGTTGCGTCCGGACCGAGAGATGCGCTTGCGCCTTCCGGTAGACGACTTTGCACCTGGCTGAGATATTCGAGTACGCGGCTGCGCGCCCAGTAAAGATCGGTCCCGTCATCGAAGAGGACGTAGACGAAACTGTCGCCGGTGAATGAATAGCCGCGCACCACCCGCGCGCCGGGCACCGAGAGCATGGTCGAGGCGACGGGCGTGGTGACCTGATTTTCGATGATCTGTGGGGCCTGCCCCGGCCATGATGTTCGGATGATGACTTGCACATCGGACAGGTCGGGCAGGGCGTCGACCGGTGTGTTGCGCAGTGATACAATTCCCGCGACGGCCAGAACGAGCGCGGCGGCGATAATTATGCGGCGCCGCTTGATCGCGGCACGGATGATCGCGGCAATCACTGCTTATCTCCAATGGGTCTGGCAGAGACACCAGCGAGACTTGCTTCGGAATCGAGCAGGAATTGACCCGAGACTACGACCTTTTCGCCAGCGGACAGTCCTGCAACAATTTCTGTCTTGTCGCCGCTCTCCCGCCCGGTACGAACTTCAGCGGGGCGGTACCGGCCATCGGGAAGGGCCAGCATGATGAGCGTTCGCGCACCGGTGCGGATCAGAGCGTCTCTCGGGACAAGCAACGCGGACCTGTTGTCTCCGTCAAAACTGACACTTGCGAACATGCCTGGGCGCAGGCGTCCCCCACGATTGGCAAGCTCGATCCGCACGGTCATCGTGCGGCTGTCGGGCTGCGTGATCGGCAGGATCGCTGTGACCTTGCCGGTGAAGCTCTCACCAGGGAAGGCGCTGAGTGCTATCCTTGCTCCTTGACCAATACGGATGAGGTTCGCCTGCGCTTCCGGCACTGCGGCATTAAGCCACACTGTCCTGATCCCGCTTATCTGTGCAAGGCTCTGCCCTGCCGCGACCGTCATTCCCTCACGCACGTCAAGCGCCTGTATCGCACCAGCAATTGGTGCGCGAATAGTCACAGTCCCGTTGGTTCGGCCGGTTCGCTCGACCTCATTGATCAGTGCATCTGACATGCCCATGAGCTTCAGACGCTGCCTGGCTGCGTGGGCGAGGTCTTCCTGCCCGAGCCGCTTGACTGCCAGAAACTCGCCTTGCGCGCCGCCCCATTCGGGTAACTGGAGATCGGCAATCGGTGCGCCCGCACCGATCACATCGCCCGCGGCACGGGCGTTGACGCGGGTGACAAAGCCGCTCGAACGCGACTGGACAATAGCAATATCGCGCTGATTGAAATCGATCGTGCCTGTAACCGTCAGGCCCGATGGGAGAGAGCCAAATGTCACCGTTGCGACGCGCATTCCGAGACTTTGTCTCGCAGCGGCATCCACGCGCACACCTGGCCCTGCGTCCGGAACTTCATCGGCATATTTCGGGATGGTCTTCATTCCCATCGAAGAGAGCGAGTTGGGATTGTCGTAGCGTTCGGTCGGCACCATGGGATCGTACCAGTAGAGGATCTTGCGGCCGTTCTGCGCCGCGCTCGTATCACTGCGTTGTGAGGGGTCACGCTTCCCTAACCAGAACCCGCCAACGCCAGCAACGGATGCAACTGCCAGACATGCCGCAGCCCATCGCGCGGTATTTTTCAGGTTCATTGTCATGGCTTGACTCCTCGATAGGTGTAGCTGATCCGCACAGCGTCGCGGGCCGCGTCGGCTTCGCGCGCCAGCGCGTCGACTTCTGCTTCTGCGAGAGCAAGCGATGACAAGAGCGCGCTGCCCAGGTCGAGCCTGCCAGCCGCATAGCTCGCCAGGTCGAGCTCAGCCCGGCGCTTGGCGAGTGGGACCAGCACCTTTTGTGCGTTCGCCACAAGCTCAACATGCATGGCATGAGTTGCAAGGTCGGTTTCGAGTGACGCGAGGATTTCTCGCTCTGCGGCGACCCGCGTCAGATGCGCCCGCGTCTCGCCGAGAAGGCTGGCAGCGATTCTGGGGTTCTGCCGACGCTTGGCGAACAGCGGCAGATCTATACTCACACCGACCGAGACCATGTCGCCGAAGGCCGGGTCACGGCGACCGTAGCTTGCGCCAATCCGCCAGTCGGGATGCTTGTCAGCACGGGCGAGCCCGGTATCGGCTTCGGCGCCGGTGATCCCGGCATCTAGCGCCTTCAGGCGTGGAAGCAACGAGATATCTTTAGTCAACGCATTGCGGTCTATGGCGAAAACAGGAGGATCGCCCATGACATCGGCAGTAGGGTCACCAGTAAAGCGGACCAGCTGGGCGCGTGCGCGCGAGACCTCTGCGGCCAGTTCACTGCGCCGATCATTGACGGCGGCACGCAACTGCTCGGGTTCCAGCGCCAGGGCTGGACGAGCAGAGCCTGAAGCCAAGCGGGCAGAGACGGTCGACTGAAGATCGTTCAAAGCTTCGTCGAGTTGCTTCAGCTGTGCCAGTTGCCGCTTGGCGTAATGGAGATCGATCCACGCAAGTGCGGTCGCGAGCCGAACATTCTGAGCCTCAATCGCCAGCTCAGCCTCGGCCATGCCAATGTCCGCGATTGCCCGTGTGCGCTGCGCACTGCGTTTGGCCGGATTGGGAAATGGCTGCTCGATCCCGATCCGCGTCATCGTCATGCTATCTGCAGTAAAGCTATAGGCCGGCGGGCCGGAGACCGGAAAATTGTCGATACCGAGGTTGAGGCTCGGATCGGGCAAGCGCCCTGCGGCCACCGCCGCATCTCGACTTGCCTCGACGCCGGATACGCCAGCCCGGATCGATGGTGCATCGCGCGTGGCACGTTCGATTGCCGCCTCGAAGGAGAGCGGTTCGGCAAGCGCCGCACCAGACACTGCCGCGAGAAATGGTGCCAAAAGAGGTAGGTAATGGATTGTTTGCATGAAGCTCTCCTCGTGGAGGCTACCGTGCCGATATAGATGGCCGGGCTCGGACTGACGCGGCGCCGACGGAGAAGATACCTCCGCCGACGCCGCGTGCCCGGCCAGTCATTTTCTGGTTATCGGCCAGGCAACGGCCTTAACCGATTGAGGGAACCCGGGCCTTGCCGGACATGTCCATCGTGCATCCCGATGTATCAGCCTTCATCGCGGAGCATTTGCACGCGGCGGCGTTCGCCACGTCATCGCTGATCCATACGCGGACAAGCGCCGGCGTTGTTGGTCTGGGCCCTAGTTGAGAGCGGGAGCGCCATTCCCAATGGCCGCCTTCAGGCGCATGGGCGGAAGCGGCAGAGACGGGGACTAGAAGCCCTATCGCAGCGGCGAGCAAAAGTCTTGTCTTCATGAGTATTTCCTTGCTTGAACGATTTGACCGCGCGCAGGCAAGCAGACGGGCCCGCAGCGCTACACCTCGGCTCAGGCAAGATTTGTAGGCGGCTCGGGCTCAGGACCGATAATGCGACCTGTTAACGTGGCGACAGGCCTTCGCGCTGGAATCCAGGCGTGAAACAACATCGGCTCTGTGATCGGCAGCAAAGGAACCAGAGCCACCGGCACAGCGCAGCCCATCTTCGCAACGCATTCGGGCGTCATGCCTTCACAGGGCTTTTCGGGCTTATCCGGTTGAGCGACCCCCATCATCTCGGCGCAAACAGGATCCATCGCGCCAGCATCAGTGTTTTGATTAGCCCAGGTCAGGGGCATGCTGTTCGCGAACGCGGTTTCCTGGCCCAGGAGACCCACCAACGCTCCGACAAGCATTATCAAGGAGAAAAGCCGCCTCACACGTTTATAATCGGCGTGGATGCGAAACGTGTCAAATCTATTCGATCTCTTCTCTCAGTTTACGAGTTAAAGCCGCACATCCTTCTCCGGGCTGCTCACCTCTGCTTTGGCCGGCGGGAGGCCCTGCGATCAGCACCATCTGCTCAATGATGGTCGTACAGCCCACGATTACGGATGTTGTTCCAACTGTCGGTGGTGTGGCATGCAACACATTGATTGACCGGAGCGCGTTCCCTCGCAACGCGCTGAGAGACCATCTCGAAGTGCATCATGAAGTGACTGGGCGGTGCCTTGTGGCACCCGGCGCACTGGCGTGAGTTGACAGATGGGTGCCTGAAGGCGTCGATCTTCCAGTCGACCACAGCATGGCAATTCTGGCAGTCCTTGCCGAACGAACCTTGATGCCGATCGCGCGCCGCATGGCAGCTTACGCAATTGAGCGCGTCCGTGGTCTCTGGATGTGTTTTCGAGATGCGTGCATCTCGGGGCCGAAGCGGACCGCGCCAAAGGTCTGGATCGAGCAAGGCCTCATGATCCATGCGAGCAAGGCTCGCGCCCCCGTCATGTTCAACATGACAGCTTGTGCAGTCTTTCGCTTTGGCATGAAAACGGGTCGACGCCTTGGTCCCGAAATCGGTTTGGATGTGGCAGGTGATGCATTTCTGCGCCTCAACGCCTTGGTGCGGTGTGTGGCAGGTTTCGCAATTGCGCCGAAGCGAGGCGTGAGCGGGCGACAAAGGTCCAGGTTCAATCAGCGCGGTCCAACCTGCAATCGCGCGGCTTCCAGCGGAATGGGTCGTCAGCGGGACGATGACGACGAGCATCGCCAGTACGAGGGCATACATGCCGTAGAGGAGGCGCGCGCCATTCACAGCCACCGAAACCCGAAATAATAGCCAGCCCAGATGTGGAGCAGCAGCAGCGCATAGAGAAGTGTGCTGGTGACGACATGGATCGCTCGCCATCCCCCAAACAGGCCGGCAGCCGCGCGTTCGGCGCGCACGGCGTATTCGGCATCGGCAAGAGCCTCGGCACGTCGTCTGGCATCAGCGATATCGGTGAGCTCGAATTCGTCGGCCGGGGCGAACAAGAACCGCCAACCTTTGCTTTTCGCTCGACCTTCGCCTGCAATGGGCACGGCACTTGCAAGATCCGCGTCGAGTCGCAAGCGGAGCGCTGCAAGTTCGGATGTGCGGGCGCGGACGGCTCTTGTGATCTGGACCAGGAAATAACGACCGACAAACCCGCTCCAGACGACCAGTATGACAGTGCCGGTCAGTGCGATGCCGAGCGGGCTCTCGAACTTGTGTGCCGCGTGGACAAGTGCGAGGATTGGCCCCGCCACACCCGCATAGATGTGTATCGCCAGCAAAGTCCGCTTCTCGATCCTATGATCGAGCCATCGTCCAAAACGCCCAATACGCCGAGCTGCGACATGGACGAGAGGAAGGAGCATCAGTACCGCAGCCGCGATCCCGATCAAGCTTCCCGCCAGACTGCCGGGAAAGCGCGGCGACGCGTGAACCACGAAACCGAGTGGAAAGAGAAGCACGAAGGCTGCCGCCAAGGTCATCAAGATGTCGCCGCGCTCGCGCATCAGGCTTCCACCACCAAAGGGCCTCGGGTGCAACGTGCCTGACAGGCGAGCACATAGCCTTGTGCCCTGTCGTCGGGGTCGAGACCGGTCTCGGTCTCCATCGCGATTTCCCCTGCTAGCAGGCGGGTAACGCAAACCCCGCATTCGCCGACCCGGCACGAATAGGGGATCTCAACACCGGCTGTTTCGGCAGCCTCGAGGATCGTCTCGTCGGTGTGGAGTGGCGCCGAAACGCCGGCTACCGAGAAGGTTACCGTAGTTGCCGCCAACCGTGCACGGGCCGACGCAGCGGGCGGGGGGACCGCATGCGCGGCACTCTGCTCGCCAGGTTCGTCGATTGGCAGCGAAGCGGGTCCGAACGCCTCGCTGAATATCTGCGCCTCGGGCACCCCGATCTGCATCAGGATTTCGCGCATGGCGGCCATCATTGGCGGTGGCCCGCACAGATGGACGCGCCGTCCGACGATTTCGGGAACCGCGCTTTCAAGCAACTCGCGGGTGATGTGTCCTTTGGGTCCATGCCAGACCGTTCCCGGCGATCGTTCCATCGATGCAAAAACACTGAGATTGGGGTGGCGGCGCTCGAGCTGTTCGATCTCCTCCCGGAAGACAAATTCGTCGGTCGAGCGGGCTGCGAAGACGAAGAAAATCTCGCCGGGCCAGGCCGTATCGGTCAGGAAGCGCAGTACTGACATCATCGGCGTGATGCCGACGCCGCCGGCAATCAGAACGATGCTCTCAGCTTCGCTCCCGGTGAAGGTGAAACGGCCGAATGGTCCTGCAATTTGAACCAGGTCGCCGGTCGTGACGCTATCGTGCAGATGGCGTGAGACAGCGCCCTGCGTCTCGCGCTTGATGGTCAATTCAACATAGGCGCGCTGCGTCGGTGAAGAGGCGATCGTGTATGACCGCTTGGCTTTGGTGCCGTCCTCCTTCAATACTTCGATTTGCAGGAACTGGCCGGGCAGGAACTCGAAAGGAAGCTGATCGGAGCCTGGGAGCACCAAGCGGAAGGTCTTGACTGTCGGCGTTTCGTTGAAGATCTGGGCGACGCGCAGCTCGCCGCTCCAGGGGCGAGGTTTGCCCGTGGGGGCAAGACCAGACAAATCCGGTTGGCGTGTCGGCCAGACTGCAGGGCTCGAGATGCGCTGGCTGGCGGCATCCTGGCCTGGGGCGACCGGTGCCGGGCTCGTCAAGTCGGCTATCGGGCCTGCGTGCGGAACCGGGGCGACAAGTGCCCTGACTTTCCGTAGCCGCAGCATCTGCAGAGCTAACAGCGCTGCCAATGCGAGCAGGGTGGCCGCCATCAACAGCCAGTGTGCCGGCGCAAGGCCCCACAGCCGTCCGGTGATCGAAGCGCTCGCAACGCGGGGTGTGAGCCCGGTCTCCTTGCGAAACCAGTCATTCGCCGCGCTGTCGCTGTTTTTTTGGCCTGCTAGTACGGCGATCATGGCCGATCCGCTTTCAATAAGTGTCGCTGCCTCGCGAAGCTGGTTGGCCATCTCAATCCCGTCAGGCTGATCCGGACCATGGGCTTTGCTTGTGATCTCGCTGGCAATGCTCAAGCCGCGGTGGAGTCGCGCATTCGCTTGCGCCGCGGCCTCCTTTCGCGCAGCCTCATCGCGTTCGGGCAGTGCCAGAAAAGCGGAATAGCTGCTGAACTGCTGGCTCAGCTGACTCTCGCCGCCTGTCATCTGTTTCATCATTTCGGTCATGGGGCTGGCGCGGCTCATGCTGGATTGCGCCGGAACGCGAGACTGGGCCACTGTCCTCTCAGCGCTCGTCGACGCGGCTTTGCCTCCGGGATGGTGCGCGGTGTGATTGGCGGCAGATTGTGCGGCTGCCGCCTGGCCGATGACGGCCGCAGCCGCGATGAGGAGTATCCGCGCCGGGCGTTCTGCGAAAACGAAGTTCATGTCACCCCATTTGCCGGCCCAATTGCCTACATGTCGCTCATTGGCATCGGATCCGCCTTGTCCTTGGGCGCAGGCTCGGGAGCGGGCTTGTTCCCCATTCCCTGCATCGCGGGGCCGTGGGTCCCGTCCGGCCCCATCTGGTCAGCGGGCATAGTTCCATTCTGCATGGAATCGTGCATGGCTTCACCCTCGTTCATCTGATCGTGCATTTCGCGGGCAACTTCTGACGGGTTGTCTTCCGGAATGCTGGTATCGGTGTTGGGTGCAGCGACATTGTCGGCCTCTGACGCCGGGCTACAGGCACCCAGCGCTGCGGTAATCACGAGTGCCGATACAATCGGGGTCCATTTGGGGCTGAGCAAAGTCATGATCGTTCCTTTCTTCTGAATGGGATTTCGCCGTTAAGCAGCGCTGGCTGACCAAGACCGTGCGCGGGAGACGCCTTGCGGCGAGGTTAGCCAGCAACCTGCTGATGGGGGTTTTCGGATCTCTGCCTGAGCTGGCGACGGGAATGCGGATGGGCGATATACCCGAGGATCGGGCAGTCACTGACAGGCACATCCACAGGACAATCCGCGACAAGTTGAGCAAGAGCTCGTTTAATTGTTCGGAGCTGCGAAAGCTTGTCTGACAGGCTGCGGATCTTCTTTTCTGTCAGTTCGACAACCTCGGCAGCAGACTTGGCCTGAGAGTGCCGCAACGATAACAGCAGCACGATCTCGCTCAGGGTAAACCCGAGCAGCTGCGCGGTCTTGATGAAGTTGACCCGTTCGACATCGTCGCGCCCATAGATGCGATAGCCGGAGGCCGTCCGGTCGGGTTCGGGCAAAAGACCAGAGCGCTCATAATAGCGAATGGTATCGCGCCGCACGCCACATGCTGAAGCCAGCGCCCCGATGGTGTAACCTTGCATTTGCGGCTCCTTTCAGATGGGTTCGCTTGTTCCCAGATCCGTTGGCATCGTCTCTTTGGGGCCATGCATCCATCTTGGGCTGGAGCGGGGCAGCCGCCGGCCTGCGCTGCCCCGCTCACTGCTCATTTGCGGCTGAGCTCGACGATGTCGTGCTCCTTGAGCTTGCCGTCGGTCACCTGCGTGCGAGCAAAATGATCATCGATGATCTCGGTGATCTTGACCTCGCCAACCTTCACCCGCTTGTAACTCGTCTGCTCGGGTCGGTGCGCGTGCCGGTACTCAACCCGGTAAACATCCAGAACCTGACCGGTCTGCGCGCCGTCGGCCTTGCCGATGCAGATCACCGGGCCCGTATCCTCCATCGCGACGACGTGTCCGCGCATGAAAAAGCTGTGCCCCATGCCCTGGGCGATCGACGGTGAAGCGCTGATCAGCGCGGCGCCGATCAGCAGGGATGCGAAAATTTTCTTCATGTCACGTTGCTCCTTCGAAAAAGGCCGCCGCCGCTGTCGCAGCCAGCGATTAAACCGTTAATCATGCACGCATAATCAGCACTTTGGGCAGACATACGTCGGGGCGAGAAGGCGCATGGTCCATGTCTGATCGCAGCACCGAACGGGCTTATGCACCTTCGACCATGGTCATAGGTCAAGGGAAATCTGGATCATTGATCTTCGTCAAAATGCGATCAGAAAAAATCCCAAAAATCGAACATTGACCCGGGACCGTAGTCCGGAGGGTAGAACGCCAAACGACCTGACAAAGGTCTCAACTCGTTTGGAGAAAGATGATGTCGAACAACCATCTCGATTGCCTTGCCGCATGCAACGCCTGCGCAGATGCCTGCGATACTTGCACCGTCTCATGTCTCAGGTCAGATCATGTTGAGGCCATGACGCGATGCATCGAGCTCACGCTCGATTGCGCAGCCCTTTGTCGTCTCGCGGCTAGTTTCGTCGCGCGCAAAAGCAGCTTCGCCAAGCAGCTTTGTGCGCTCTGTGCGGAGGTATGCGAAAGCTGCGCCGCTGAATGCGGACAACATGCTCATGATCACTGCCAGGCTTGTGCAGCTGCATGCCGCATATGTGCCGACGAATGCCGCAAAATGATCGCAGCTTCCTGATCCAGCCGAGGTCGCCGTCGCTCGGTTACCCGGACAACGGCGACCTCATTCACCAACTACATCGATGGGCAACGAAGCGGCGCGACAAGCGGTCGCGCAGTCTGACTTCTTCTGGTTCTCGAGGCCAGAGATGTTTACATCCTGCTCCGGCAGAAGTGCAAAAATCCTGGAATTCAGAAATCTGTCCTCGTAGAAGTCACAGAGAAATCTGTCGAAGCCGCAACGAATTGCCGATCACGCTCACCGAAGACAGCGCCATGGCCGCAGCAGCAATGATGGGTGACAGCATGATCCCGAATACGGGATAGAGTATTCCCGCTGCCACCGGAATGCCTGCGACATTGTAGGCAAAGGCAAAGAACAGGTTTTGGCGGATGTTTTTCATGGTAGCATGGCTGAGGCGGCGAGCGCGCACAATCCCGGTCAGATCACCTCTCAGCAAGGTTACGCCGGCGCTCTCGATCGCGACATCGGTCCCCGAACCCATCGCGATACCCACATCTGCGGCCGCCAGTGCCGGTGCATCGTTTACTCCATCGCCGGCCATGGCGACGATGCGTCCTTCATCCCGCAGCCGTTTCACGATCGCGCTTTTCTGATCCGGTAGCACATCGGCTTCAACATCCGCAATGCCGAGACGCCGGGCGATTGCTTCGGCGGTGACGCGATTGTCACCTGTCAGCATGATGACATGAATGCCTGCTTGAGCCAGAGCAAGGAGCGCTGCGGGCGTCGTCTGCTTGACCGGATCGGCGATGCCGATGGCGCCGGCAGCCTGGCCGTCGATGCCAAGAAAAATGGCTGTTGCGCCCTCACTGCGCAGGTCATCTGCGCGCTCCGCAAGGGCGCCGAGCTGGATGCCCTGTTCGCCAAGAAAACGAGCATTGCCCGCAACGAGGCTGCGGCCATCGACCTGGCCGATGATGCCCTTGCCGACGGGTTGATTGACATTGGTCGGCTCGCTGATCGCGAGGCCTCTGATTTCGGCTTCGCGTACAATCGCCAACGCCAGCGGATGTTCACTACTGCGTTCAAGACTGGCGGCAAGGCGAAGAAGATCGTCCTCATCGAAGCCGCGAGCGGTTTCGATAGCAACGACAGCCGGCTTGCCTTCCGTCAGTGTTCCGGTCTTGTCGACCACCAGCGTGTCGATCTTCTCCATACGCTCGAGGGCTTCAGCGTTCTTGATCAGAATCCCGGACTGAGCGCCGCGACCGACGCCCACCATTATCGACATGGGCGTGGCAAGACCGAGTGCACAGGGGCACGCGATGATCAAGACGGCTACCGCCGCAATTAAGCCATAACCCATAGCCGGTGACGGTCCGACCAGTGACCAGGAGACGAAGGCTATAGCAGCGACAGCGATGACTATCGGCACAAACCAGCCAGAAACGGTATCGGCAAGCCGCTGGATCGGCGCCCGGCTTCGCTGAGCATCCGCGACCATCTGGACAATGCGCGCGAGCATGGTGTCGCGCCCGACTCGTTCCGCACGCATGACCAGACCCCCGGTCTGATTGATTGTGCCGCCAACCAGTTTGGAACCTGCTTCCTTGGTGACCGGCATCGATTCGCCTGTGACCATGGATTCGTCGATCGTGCTGCGGCCCTCGACGACCGCGCCATCGACGGGCACTTTTTCTCCCGGACGCACGCGCAACGTGTCGCCGACCAGGACCTGGTCCAGCGCAATCTCTTCATCGCTGCCATTATCGCGAACACGGCGAGCGAGCTTGGGGGAGAGATCGAGCAATGCACGAATCGCGCCGCTGGTCGTCTCCCGGGCCCGCAATTCAAGCAGCTGGCCAAGCAAGACGAGCACCGTGATAACCGCTGCGGCTTCGAAATAGACAGCAACCGAACCGTCATCGGAGCGAAACGCTGGCGGAAATATTCCCGGCACCAGAGAGGCGGCCATGCTGTAGATCCAGGCGACCCCGGTCCCCATGGCAATCAGCGTGAACATGTTGAGACTGCGACTTTTGATCGATGCCCAACCGCGCTCGAAAAATGGCCAGCCCGCCCACAAAACCACGGGTGTTGCCAGCACCATCTGGATCAGGTTTGCAAGGTTTCCGTCCAGAACATGACGCAGGCCTGTCATGTGCCCACCCATTTCGAGCGCGACCACCGGCAAGGCGAGCACGAGGCCGATCGCGAAGCGGCGCTTCATATCCTTGTATTCGTCCGATGGCCCATCGCTGAGGGTCGGGGTCATTGGCTCAAGCGCCATGCCGCAGATCGGACAGCTTCCTGGGCCGGACTGCTGGATCTCCGGATGCATCGGACAGGTCCAGATTGCGCCTTTTGGAACGAGACTGGGCAGCTGGGGGGAATCGCTTATGTACCGGCCAGGATCGGCAGTGAACTTAGTAAGACAGCCCGCGCTGCAGAAAAAGTGATGGGCTCCAGCATGGGTCACGACATGCTTTGTGGTTTCAGGATTGACCCTCATCCCGCAGACCGGATCCGTCGCCATCTTTTCTGCCGTGGAGTGAGGATCAGCATCCTCACCATGGTGACGCACTGTCTCGGTCATAATCATGTCCCTTGGCTAGTCTGCTGCATGTTGCGACACGATCTCGGCCCAGCAGCCGAGAGATTCGTCGCCAATCCAGCGTCATTGACGCCTGGCCTTGTCTCTCAATGCTCTGCCATCAAGACTCGCTCCTAGTAGCTCTTGAAGATTGTCGGCCTGGCTGTACCAAAAGCAAAGACATGGTATCTGTCTCTTGGGCGGCCCGGTGCTTCCATTCCCGGCGAACCGAGCGGCATGCCGGCCACCGCCAGGCCCTTCACGCCCTTTGGCTTGGTGGTAAGAACGCGCTTCATGTCGGCAATGGGGACGTGACCTTCAAAGGCCATGCCGTCGATCAGCGCGGTATGGCACGACACAAGGTTTGCGGGCAGACCAATCTTGCGCTGCAAGTTTGATCGTTGCCGGTCATCGATGACCTGGACTTTGCGACCGAACGCCGAGCGCACCTGTGCGGCCCACTTTTCACAACATCCGCAGCCCGGATCACGGTGCATGACGATGTCGTTAGCCGCCAAGGCGGATGACGACATCAGAGCGAGCAAAATCGCGAACGTCTTGACCATTAGTGCAATCCTTTCATGATGTCTTCACTGCTTGGCACAACAAAGATCGAAATCGTCCCTGTCGGCGTATCCAACTGATAGCTTGGTGAGACCGTGCGGCCACCAAGCTTTTCGAGCTCCGCCTCAAGGAAACCTTCGACATGGGGCTGGGTGTCGGTCTGTCCGTCTATCAACTGGATAATCCGAAAGGCTTGTCGCATGATCCAATTGGTAGGCCGGGCGTAATCGGCAACGAACACTTTGCCGCCGGGGGCAGCAGCGGCGAACATCGCGGCGAGCCCCGTCCGCTTTCCCTCGAGTGGCACCTGATGGAATACGAGGCTCGACACGACCTTGTTGGCCGGGCCGCAGGCTACCGCATCCTGCGCGAAACCCTTCTTCCATTCGATGGAAACGCCTGCGACTGCGGCTTTCTCTCTTGCGATCGCCAAGGCTTGCCCGTCAGGGTCAAGGCCAATGATGGTGGCTTGGGGTTCGCGCTGCTTCATGAGGATCGCAAGCGATCCGGTCCCGCACCCCACATCGAGGATCGTTTCCCCAGCCTTGGGGTCAAGCAGATCCAGCAAGGCACTGCGCCAGCGACGTTCGCGCGTCAGCAGTGCCACGCCGCGGTCATACAATTTTGTCGACGCAAATCGGCCTGCAGCCGGAGTGAAAGTTGGGGTTTCGCTCATGCTGCATCCTCGTACTGTCAATCACGGCAAGTCGCCGACTTTGCGATCGATCCCGTTGTCCACACACACACTGATACGCATGTCGCCGCATTATCCCTCACGATGGTTGGGCAAAAATTTCTTGAGGGATCTTATCATAAGATGCGTATGTGAAATGAACGTCCGGGAGATTGTAAATGTATGACCTTGACCATTCGCTGCGGGCCCTTGCTGCACAGCCCATTCCCGCGCATCTCGCTATGATCGACGAGGCCGTGTTCGCAGGTCTGGAGGCACATCGGCGCGAAGTTGGTGCCGGATCCCGGCTGATGGGCCTGGCCGGCGCGTTTGCATTAGTGCTCGGCGTCATCTCCGGTACATTGGCGGATGCCAGCCCCGCGATAGCCCAGCCACTTTCGCCTTTTTCGCCTGACAATCCCCTGGCGCCCTCCACGCTGCTGGACGTTCATGCATGACCTGGACAAAGCGACTGCTTGTGATTGGGCTTGTTGCATTCGGGGCAGCTCTCGGGGGCACGTATCTTGGCCGTGAGCTGCTTGCGAGCACAGGCGAGGACGAGACGGAGTTGCATGCGCTCCTGCACAGCGAGCTTGACCTTGACGCGCAGCAGGCGGCAAAAATCGAGTTGATTGAACGCCGTTTTTCAACCCGCCGGAAAGCACTCGAGCTCGAGATGCGCGCCGCCAATGCCCATCTTGCCGAAGCGATGGAGGCCGAACACGGCTACGGGCCGGAGGTTTCGGCTGCGGTCGATCACACCCATCGGGTAATGGGCGAACTGCAAAAAGAAACGCTGGAGCATCTTTTCGCCATGCGTGCGGTGCTTACGCCCGACCAGGCAGCACGGTTTGACCGTACCGTAACAAAAGCGCTGACACCAGAAGTGCAGTGACTTTCCCGCTCAGCCAGGGGAGCGACAGCGAACTCGCGGTTCTCGCGCTTGCTGGTCGTCAGGATGCTTACCGGGAGCTGCTGGCACGCTACCGTGAGAAAATCTTCCGGTTCGTGGCTGCGTTGGTTGGGGATTCCCAAGAGGCAGTAGACCTCACGCAGGAGACGTTCGTTGCAGCATTCGCTGCACTTGGAAGATATGACCATGACCGACCATTCCTGTTCTGGCTGAAGCGTATCGCGCTCAACAAGTGTCGCGATTGGTCGCGAAGACGAAAAGCCCGGGCATTTTTCGTTCGGGCGGAACCGCTCGAGCTGGCATTTGAAGTCGCTGATGACGCCATATCCGCCGATGTGCAGGCAGAGAGCCGGGCTGAACTGAAGCGGGTTTCAGCCGCTATCTCGCGCCTTCCGTCACGGCTCAGGGAAGCGCTCGTGCTTCGCACGATCGATGGGCTAAGTCAGTCAGAAGCGGCTGCTGTCCTGGGGGTAAGCGAAAAGGCGGTCGAGACGCGTCTGCATCGCGCGCGAGCCCGATTGAAAGCAAATCTCGAAAGCAAATGACCACCGGCCGCCGAATTTAGGCGCGGGGACTATGGCTGATCCCGAGTGAGCCAGTGCGTCTCGCCGATAAAGCTGGTCATCGTCATGCAAAGCGGCCATCGCAAGCAAGTGCGCTGATCGCCCCGAGCTGACGCCTATCCTGCGCAGCAGCCGATTCCGCCCTGCTAGCATAGTTCACCACTGCAAAAGTCGAGAGACGCGAAAAAAATTTGAGGGGTGTCCGGATCAGGCGCGTATATGCTTGTATGAACACTCCGATCCTTACCCGCCGCCACCTGATTGCAGGCCTCGGTGCCGCGTCAGCCTTTGCCACAGTGCCTGCCTGGGCGCAGGGTCACAACATTCACCGCGATCAGGGAGGCGGTCACGGTCGGGGTGGCCCGCTCATTCCTGCTGGGTTCGGTGAGCTTTCCGGCGAAGTGATCGATCTGACCGTGGCCAGCGGTCATCGCATCGTCGAAGGACGGCGTGGTCCCGGTGTCGCGGTCAACGGGAGCGTACCGGGTCCCTTGATCCGCTTGCGCGAAGGGCAGAACGTCCGTCTCAATGTCACGAACAAACTGGGTTCGGACACGTCAATCCATTGGCACGGCCTGCTCGTTCCATTTCATATGGATGGTGTTCCCGGCGTGAGTTTCCCTGGCATTCATCCCGGCCAGACATTCAGCTACGAATTTCCGATCCGGCAGGCGGGGACCTATTGGTATCACAGCCATTCAGGCCTGCAGGAACAGTCGGGGCATTATGGCCCTCTGGTTATCGATCCGTCTGGTCCGGAGCCTGTCGAATTTGACCGGGACTACATTCTGCTTCTCAGCGATTTCACGGTGCTCGACCCGCATTTCATCATGAGCCGTTTGCGCACCGGTGAAGGCTATTTCAATCGCCAGCAGAGCACCTGGACCGACGACTATCCGCTGTCTGCGCAAGAGCGACGCATGTGGGCCCAAATGCGGATGATGCCCACCGATATCATGGATATCGGCTCTCCGACCTACACCTTCCTTGCCAATGGGCGAGGGCCGACCGAGGGGCTTGAATACCTGTTTCGTGCCGGTGAGCGCGTGAGGTTGCGGGTCATCAACGGCTCGGCGCAGAGCTTCTTCAACGTCCGCATTCCCGGCTTGGCAATGACCATCATCGCCGCAGATGGCCAGAACGTCCGGCCGGTTGAAGTCGATGAATTTCAGATCGGCACGGCAGAAACCTATGACGTGATTGTCACGCCGGGCAATGCCGAGGCCTATGCCATAGTCGGTGAGTCGATGGATCGGTCGGGAATGGCGCTGGCCATGCTGGCGAGCCGTCCCGGAGCGCGGGCGGATGTCCCCGCTCTGCGCGATCCACCGCTGCTGACGATGGGCGACATGGGCATGGATCACGGCTCGGGCGGCATGGACCATAGCGCGCCTTCTGCCGATACCGGTGCCAAGGAAGCAATGGGTAGTGTGGGCCCCATGGACCATGCGGCGATGGGTCATGCCACACCAGATGCATCAATGGGCGCTTCGGATGACACTATGGCCGGAATGGCAATGGGCGGCATGAGCATGGCCGGCATGAAGATGCGCGACACAACACTGCTGCCTCCCGATGTCAAGGTCGGCCCGGGCGTCGACATGGTTTCGATGTCTCCGGTGGACAAGATGGGAGATCCCGGTCTTGGCCTGCGCGACGTGGATCACCGCGTGCTCAACTATCGCATGCTGACGGCGCTTGAGCCGAACCAAGACACGCGCGAACCTTCGCGGCTCCTCGAGCTGCATCTCACGGGCAATATGGACCGCTACATGTGGTCTTTTGACGGAAGAATGTACTCTTCTGTCAGTGATGTTCCAATCCGCTTCGCCTGGAACGAGCGGGTCCGGGTGAAGCTCATCAACAATACCATGATGGCGCACCCGATCCATCTTCACGGCATGTTCTTCGAGCTGGTCAATGGTGCCGAGCCAGCCCATCAGCCTCGAAAGAACATCGTGATCGTGCAACCGGGCGCCAGCGCTCAGTTCGACCTCACTGCCAACGAGCCGGGTGACTGGGCGTTCCACTGCCACCTGCTTTACCACATGCACGGCGGCATGATGCAGACCGTGACCGTGGTCGGCCCGGGCGGTGCAGCATGAACGTCCGGCCCCTCGTCTCACTCTTCCTTGCGGGAGCGTCCCTGAGCGCAGCACCGGCGATGGCCCAGCATCAGGGGCATGCCATGCCAATGCCGATGCCGCCACCGGCGCCGGCCCCGAGTCCGGCTCCCGCACCGCAGCAGCCAGATCCCCACGCCGGGCATGTGATGCCCGATCGTCCTGCGGCATCCGAAGAGGAAACGGTCGATCCGCACGCAGGCCATGCCATGCCCGAAGGATCAATGCCGGCTCCCGATGCCATGGCCGACATGAAGCAGGAAACCATGGATCATAGCGCCATGGATGGCGCCATGCCTGCCTCGCCCGGGCCCGAGATGGAAACCCCCCCGCCGCCAGAGGCGGGGAGCGGTCCTCCGCGCGCCGCCGACGCCATCTGGGGCGCCGATGCAATGCGGGCCTCGCGAGACGATCTCAGGCGCGAAAGCGGTGATTTCCCGGTTTTCTGGTTTCAGGGTGATCGTTTGGAAATCCATGCCCGCGAGGGTGCAGAAGACTACATCTGGGATTTTCAGGGGTATTACGGCGGTCCAACGAGCCGGTTCTGGTTCAAAACTGAAGGTGAGGGAGCCTTCGGCGACAAGCCCGAAAGCGCTGAGTTTCAAGCCCTCTATTCACGGGCGATCAGGCCATTCTGGGACCTCCAGGCCGGCGTGCGCCAGGACCTCGCAGGACCCGATACGACCTATGCCGTTCTGGGCATCCAAGGTGTTGCGCCCTATCTTTTTCAGGTTGATGCGGCGGCTTTCGTCTCACAACGCGGCGACGTTACGGCCAGAATCGAGGCAGAGCTTGACCAGCGCATTACCCAGCGCCTGATCTTCCAGCCGCGTGTTGAGATCAACATGGCTGCCCAGGACATTCCGATCCTTGGCGTCGGAGCGGGGATCGACAAGGTCGAGGCTGGCTTGCGTTTGCGTTACGAGATTATCCGCGAATTTGTGCCTTACATCGGGATCGAACAGACGTGGCGCATTGGCAACGGCGCGGACTTCGCCCGCGCCCGCGGCGAGGATCCGAGTGCCACCAACTATCTTGTCGGCATCCGGTTTTGGTTTTGAAATGAAGGAAAATCCAATGAAATTTGCTTCGATTTTCGCCGCTCTTGCAGTGGTTGCGTCGCCTTTGGCACTCCCATCGATGGCTTCTGCTCACACTCGCGTTGTCGCCTCGACCCCGGCAGAGGGCGCGACCGTTGCTGGCACGCGCACAGTCACGCTGACCTTCAATGAAGCGCTGTTGCCCCCCACTGCTGCTGCCAGCATCGTAATGACGGCGATGCCGGGGATGGCAAATCACAGTCCGATGGCGATCCGCAATTTCGCCACTGCCTGGTCAAACGGGAACAAGACCATGACCCTCACGCTTACCAAACCTTTGGCGAAGGGCAGCTATGAGGTGCGCTGGCAAGCCGCAGGTGCTGATGGTCACCGCATGAACGGCACTGTCAAGTTTACCGTCAGCTGATCGCGCTATGGGGTGGGCGATCGAACCTGGTTTGCGTTTTCTGAATTACGCGGTGCTCCTGGGGATGTTCGGGAGCACCGCGTTTCGATTAATCGCGCTTCGGAGCGCCCACTTTCTCTCTGTCGGTAATCGGACGTCGCTAGGCCTGATCGGGGGGGCTGCGGCTGCATTCGTTCTCTCCGTCGTTCTTATGCTCGTCTCGGTGGCGGCAATGATGGGCATGCCCCTATCCGACCTTGACTGGCCGACGATCTCCATGATGGCGTTCGGCACGGATATCGGTATTGCATTTGCCGTTCGCATCATCCTGCTGTTTCTCGCATTATGCTTTCTTGTCGCCGTCAGGGCCACGAAACTCAGCCAGGTAGCCGTCGCCGCCTGTTTCGCAGCGGCTCTTCTCTCGCTCGGATGGAGCGGTCACGCCGCTGCTGGCGAGGGAGGCATCGGGCTCCTGCATCGGCTCAACAATGGCGCACACCTGATTGCCGCAGGTTTGTGGCTTGGCGCTATCATTTGCTTTGTTGACCTCACTGTGAAGTTGCATCGGCGGCCGGATCGAGAGCAGGCTCTCGCATTGCTTTCGCAGATCCATGCGTTCGCGCCGCTCGGCGTGGGCTTGGTGGCAGTGGTGGCCATCACGGGCCTCATAAATTCCCAGCTGATATTCGGTATTCAAAACAGCTTGGTCGTTCTGAGTACGCCTTATGGGTTGATGCTGGCTGCCAAACTGATCCTCGTCTGCGGCATGGTTGCGTTCGGTGCGAACAACGCGGCGATTGGACGCCGTTTCGCAACGTCTGGTGAACCATCGGAAAATTCGGTGCACGACGTGCTAGCGCGGTTGCGCCTCAGTCTGGGAGGTGAGCTTTGTCTTGCCGTCGGCGTTCTGGGCCTCGTAGCTGTTCTGGGCCTCGCGTCGCCAGGAATGCTGTAGATCGAAAGTTCATGAAAAAGGGGGTTTCAATGGTTCGATATGGAGCATGCAAAATTGCGGGAGTATTGGCGGGCGTGATCATGCTGATACAAAGCCCAGTATTGGCGCACCCCAGTACTACCGCGAAGGGGAGGGACGCTGAAGAAGGGGCCACAGTGGCTACGGCCTTGGATGGTCCCGTTGAAGCGGTAGCGAACTTTCATGATGCGCTAGCGAAGGGCGATACTGCCGCCGCACTTTCGCTTCTGGCCGAAGACGTGCTCATTTTCGAATCCGGTGGGACGGAGAACAGCCGAGCAGAATATGAAAGTCATCATCTCAAATCGGATGCCGCTTTCAGCGCCGCCGTTCCGCGCATGCTCATCAGCAGAACGCATGGTGAACAGGGCGATACAGCCTGGGTGATGAGCGTCGAGAATGTCGAGGGAACGTACCGCGATCGGCAGATCAAGAGTCGGTCTGTCGAAACGATGCTGCTTCGGCGCGTAAACGGAAGCTGGCAGATATTTCATATCCATTGGTCGTCTTCGGACCAGCGTTGACAAAGGTCCTCGACCAGCGCCAGCCAATGTCCGGTCGGGCGTCCAGCTGGGCAAATCTGCTTTCCAGCCTGGATCGGTACGTCGGCACATGAGGTCTCCTTGCCGCCTATCCGCACTGAATGAAGACCCCGTCTTTCGTGGACACAAAATGGGGCACAATGGAGCGTCTGAGGAAGCCCTGCCGATGGCCCGCCAACACAGAGTCGCTTCGATCTTGGAAGCCGAAGGAGTGAAGCGTAGAGACGCCTGGCTGAGGGCACGCATCAAGGATTTCCTTAAGCGAGCTTTGTCCAGTATTGTGGATTACCGTATCAACTGGATTTTCGCGCAGAACACAGCTGTTGAATCGCCCGCCCTGCCGCCATCTATCGAAATCACTGTTTTCGATGAGCAGCATCTTGCCGCCTTTGCACGTCATCCTGACGTGCGTGTCCGAAGTGCAATGAGTTTCGAGCGCGCGGGATGTATCGGCTTTGTACTTCTGGCCGATGCCGAGCCGGCAGCCTGCATCCATTTCGCCGATAGATCGAACTATGAAAGTGTCTCGACCTGGCCGCTTGCGAACAACGAAGTCGCTTTGGTCAACGTCATAACTTTGCCCGAGCATCGATCGCGGCGCTACGGATCCCTCTTGATTACGCAAGCAACGAGCTCGCTGGTTCCCAGTCGCTATCGGCGCGCCCTTGCCTATATCTGGTGGAACCACCACGCATCGTTGCGCGCATTCAGAAATGCAGGGTGGCAGCGGGTCGGCATTTCGATCGAGATATCGCGGCGCAAGGGACGCTGGTATTCAGTACACCTTCCTTGGAAGGTCCGCCGTTAGAAGCGCACCTGTGGAAGGGCGTTCGAACACAACGCTTGCGTACGCCGTGATGGTCAGGTGTGGCCTTTCGGCTAGGCATTGTACGTAACCATTCTCGATGTCAGCTCGCTGGCTTTACAGTCCTTCGGGACGTACGGCGATGTCGAGCATCGATCCAGCCAGCTGTTTCGTAAGCGTCCGGTGAAACGTAAGCGTCCGGCCAGCCACGAGTTGCGCGGTCGGCGCTGGACGGTGAAGGACGGATCCTGAACGGAGTTCTTTCTGGACTCCAGAAGGAGGTCCTGTGAGCGAAGGTGGCGGCGTGATCGTGCGCACGGAGCGGCGGCGGCGCTATTCTGACACAGAGAAGGCGGCGATTGTTGTTGCCCCTTAATTCCCGGACAGTTCCTCACTGGTTGATTGGGTGATGTATTCGCGCGGGGCGAGGTAGCCAAGTGCGCGATGCGGGTGGACGGTGTTGTAGTGGTGGAACCAGCTGGGCAGCTGGTTGATCACGGCTCTGGCGTTGGGCTTTTCGGCGATGCGAACGTAGTCCCGCTTCATGGTCCGCACGAACGCTTCGGCCATGCCGTTGGATTGCGGGCTTTCGATGGGTGTTGTGCGGGGCCTGAGGTTGATCTCGCGGGCGAAGCGGCGGGTCTCCCTGGCGGTGTAGCAGCTGCCGTTATCCGTCAGCCATTCGATGGTGGCAGGCAAGCGGTTCACGCGGCCGAAGCGGTGCTCGACGGTGGCGGTCATCAGATCGCGCACATCCTCGGCGGATATGCCAGCAGTGGTGGCAACGAAGCCCATGGCCTCGCGATCGCAGCAGTCGAGCGAGAAGGCGACGCGCACCTTCTCGCCGTTGTCGCAGCCGATCTCGAAGCCGTCGGAGCACCAGCGGGTGTTGCGGGTATCAACCGCGACGCGCCCGTCGTGGCGCCGCTCGTCAGCCTTGCCGCTGTGCCGCTGGAGCAGCAGGCCATGCACCTTCATCACCCGGTAGACCCGCTTGGCATTGGGCGCAGAAGGGCCGCCATTGCGTGCCTGCCGCCGCAGGAGCGCATGGATCCGGCGGTAGCCATAGGTCGGCAGTTCGGCGATCAGAGCCTGGATACGCGCGACGAGATCCTCCTCGGGCAGCGGAGGTCGGCCGCGGCGGCGCGCAGGGGCCTTGCGCCTGGCCGACGAGAGATGCTGCCGCGAGACGCCGAGCGCGTTCGCCACTGCGCTCACAGGTCGCCCTCCGGCAACGAGATCGTGCGCAAGGCGGTTTTTTTGGGACCTGCCACCCGCGAGATCGCCTCGCGCAGGATCTCGTTCTCCATGGTCTTCTTGCCCAGCATGCGCTGCAGCTCGCGCACCTGGTTCTCGAGCGCGCGATACTCGCTGGCCGGAACCACCTCGCCGCCGGCACGGGTAGCGGTCAAGGCGCCGCTTGCCGCCTGTCGGCGCCAGCCAAACAGCTGGTTGGGCGCTACCCCGTGCATGCGCGCCACACGCGACACGCTGTTGCCGGGCAGGAAGGTCTCTTCGACCATGCGGAGCTTCTCTTCCGGGGTCCAGCGCCTACGGCGCTGAACCCCTCCGAGAACCTCCGCATGCACATAGTTCCTGGGATTACTGTCGGTCATATCCCTCACTCTTACATAAGTGTGAGGTCCTGTCCGGTCATTTTGGGGGCCGCTTCAGCGATCGTCGCCGAGAGCCTGCGCCCCGACGTTACGGTGGTGTCGGTCGCGCGCAGGCATGGCATTGCCAAGAGTGTGATCTACAACTGGCGTGCCAACCGGCGCGAGGCTGAAGCGATTGCAAGGGAGGCGCTGGAGTTCATCCCATGTGGCCAGTTCGTGGCGACCTCGGAGCGAGCTTCAGCGTGCGAGATCATCGCTGACGAACCGGAGTCTTCGGTCGGCCCCTTGGCGCAAGATGTTGCGGCTTCTCCTCCGCCCGGGCAACAACGAGCAGGCGCGATTGCCATCGAGCTTGAGGGCGGCGCGCGCCTGACCGTCGACAGCTTCGTCAACGAGAAGGCGCTTGCCCGGGTTCTGCGCGCCTTGAAGGCCGTGTCATGCTGAGCCTGCCGCCAGGAACCAAGGTCTATCTGGCCAGCAAGCCGGTCGATATGCGCAAGGGCTTCGCCGGGCTCAGCGTGCTTGCCAGCGAAGTTTTCCGGCTCGATCCCTATAGCGGCCATGTGTTCCTGTTCCGCAGCAAGCGCGGCAACTACCTCAAGGCGCTGGTCTGGGACGGCACCGGCCTGTGCCTGTTCGCCAAGCGGCTCGAGCGCCATCGCTTCGTCTGGCCGCCGCTGGTCGACGGCGGAGTGGTGCTGACCCCTGCGCAGTTTTCGCTGCTTCTGGAGGCGATGGACTGGCGGCGAACGGTTGCACCAAAACCCCCGCAGCGGCCTGTGCATATCTAGCGACTCGCGCGCGGTTTTCCTGCCTTCGGCTTGGTCAAGATCGCCCGTCATGTTATCCGCTGTTCGTGTCTCCCACCGACCTTGATCTGCCTTCCGATCCGGATGAACTTCGCGCTTTCGCAGAGGTGATGAAGGCGCGTCTGGCTGCCTCGGAACAGGCGCTGGCGCAGGAACGCAAGGCCCATGACGCTACCCGCGACGAGCTCGGTGCTGCACGCAACGCGATCAAGCTGACCACACTCCAGATCGAGAAGCTCAAAGCCCAGCTTGCCAAGTTGCGCCGCATGAAGTTCGGCCAGTCGTCCGAGCGCATGACGCAGCTTGCCGATCAGCTGGAACTCACGCTCGAGGATCTCGAAGCTCAGCAGGCTCATGCCGAGTGTGTCATGCGCGGGCATGTCGATCAGGACGAGGCCGAACCGCCCAAGCCGAGGCGCAAACCCAAGCGCGCGCCGCTGCCTGAGCATCTACCGCGCGATGTGATCGTGCATCCGGCACCAGGCGCGGATCGCTGCGCGGCGTGCGGCGGCGCGGCATCCATTCTCGGCGAAGACGTCACCGAGGTGCTGGAATACGTGCCTGCGAGCTTCCGCGTGGTGCGCCATGTCCGTCCCAAGCTTGCATGCACACGCTGCGATACCATCGCCCAGGCACCTGCACCCGGTCTGCCGATCCCGCGCGGCCGCGCCGGCCCCGGCCTCTTGGCGCACGTCATCGTCGCGAAGTTCGCCGATCACCTGCCGCTGTATCGCCAGTCGCAGATCTACGCGCGTGAGGGCGTCGAGCTATCCCGCTCAACCATGGCCGACTGGCTCGGCCAAGTCAGCTGGCTGCTCGATCCGCTGGTCGAGCGGCTCGCTGCCCACGTCATGGCCAGTCAGAAGCTCCATGCCGACGACACACCGGTCCCGGTGCTGGCTCCCGGCACGGGCAAGACGTCAACCGGGCGATTATGGGTCTATCTGCGTGACAACCGACGATGGAGCCCGGCAGACAGGCCTGCCGCGCTGTTCCGCTATAGCCCAGATCGCAAGGGCGAGCGGCCACGCGAGCACCTTGCGGCCTTTGCAGGCTTTCTGCAGGCCGATGCCTATGCCGGGTTCAACCCGCTCTATGATCCCGGCCGCATGCCCGGCGTCATCACGCCCGTCGCCTGCTGGGCCCATGCAAGGCGCAAGTTGCACGATGTCCTTGTTGCCGATCGCAGTTCTGCTGCGCGCAAGGGGCTCGGCCTCATCGGGCAGCTCTACGAGATCGAGCGGTCGATCGAGCAGGAACCTCCCCAAGAGCGTTTGCGCCAGCGAGCGGCATCGAGGCTCATCGCGCTCGACTTCTTCGCATGGGCAGATGGCGTCCTTGCCAAGGCATCCGCGCGTTCGCCGCTGGCCGAGGCGCTGCGCTATGCGATCAAGCTGAAGCCCGCGCTGCTTGCCTACACCCAGGACGGGCGGCTTGAGATCGACAACAACCTTGCCGAGAACGCGCTGCGCGGCATCGCGGTCGGGCGCAAGAACTGGCTGTTCGCCGGCGCGGACTGCGGCGGCGAGCGGGCCGCGGCGATGTATTCGCTGCTCGAGACCGCCAAGCTCAACGATGTGAACCCCCAGGTGTGGCTCAGCGACGTCCTCGACCGCATCGGCAAGGGTCATCCGATCAATCGCATCGACGAACTCCTGCCCTGGGCCTGGAAGGCGGCCTAATCCGGCGGCCAGGACGTTGCCTGAGGGCCATTGCGCCAATGGCAGCTATCTGCGATTTTCCGCCAGAAGCTGCCTTTCAGGAAGCGACCCCGATGCGGTCATTGCGGTGTTCGGTCGTTTCGTGGTTTTCAGAGCCTAAGGAGTTCTGATAGCGTGCAAATCCCATAGGTTGGGAGACTTGGAATGCGTATTGCGGCACTTTCGCTGCTGGCGGTGGCGAGCCAAGCTTGTGCACCTTTGGAAGTGCCTCGGGCCGCACCGGTTTCACAAACCACCGTTACGGTCGATCAACGGATCGAGCTTATGGGTGTCATACAGCTTCTGTCGGGCTATTTCCTCGTCTCCTATCTCGATTCCGGATACAAGCGCGACGCAGCGAGCTTCTTTGCAGCCTGCTCCGACCATGCTGCGGTGACGAAATTTTCAAAGCTTTCCGCAAGCGGGTTCGACTTCAACAATGTCCCTGAAGCCTTCATTTCGCTTTCGGAGCCCCCGGAGCTGCAGCCTCGGTTCCCGTTGGGCGACAGCGTGATCGCCAGCGCTGGCGGTACGGATAGCCTTGCGGATTTCTGGGCTTCGGCGCGTGATTTTGCGCAGGACTGTCGGTTCGACGAATTCTATGCCTCCCATCAGCCGGAATACGAGCGGATGGTCGCACGTTCTCGGCCGACGGTGGTGGCTTCAACAAGTTCCTTGGTCGCCTACCTGGGGACACCGCTCGGCTCGACACAGGTTATTCTGGGACCGCTTTTGCACGACGGAGGCTTTGCCTCTCGCAACGACGACGAGCGAGGACAGACCGCTGCATTTGCATTTATCGGGCCGAACGCAATCACGGCAGGATCCGTCGATTTCGGGGATGCCGCAAGGCTTCAGCCCCTAGTGGCGCACGAGTTTGTCCACACTGTGATCAACCCGCTGACGGCAAGCCATACCTTACAAGTCGCTGCAACGGCCGAGAACTTCGGGCCGCTTCGCGATGCAATGCGCCGTGAAGGCTATTCCACTTGGGATCAGGTTATCAATGAGAGCATAATCAGGGCGATCACTTCTCGGCTCACGGCTGCCGACCGGGGAGAAGAAGCGGCAAATGCGGAGGTCGCCGAGGAGGTGAGGCGCGGCTTTGTCTATGTTCCTGCGCTCGTGGACGAGCTCCGGCGCTACGAGAAGAGCCGCGATGCCAACGCGAACATCAAAGATTTCTATCCCAGCCTGTTGGATGTTTTCAGGCAATCATCTGCAGGCCTTTTGGCCTCGGTTGCGACGAGCGGCAGATAATGGGCTGAAGAGCCGCCAATCCGAAAACCACCCACCTCCGGTCATTCCGACCTCTCGGCCGTTTTCCCGAAACCGGCCATATGACGCCACGGTTTTCACCGGACGCTTACGATGACGCCGGGCCAGCGCAGCATAGGCACTATCGCAATCGACCTGCCGGATGCCGGCAAAGCTGGACAGATGCGCTTCAGGTCGCTCGGTCTTGCGATCGCCGGCGTAGACATAGGCAACCATCGGCGGATCATTGCCGCCCCAAGGTCGATCATCGCAGGCATAGGCCCAGATCTGACCGGTCTCGGTCTTCCTGCGCCCCAACTCGAGCACGGGCGCGGTGGTCTCGAGGACGAGCGCCCGTTGCGCATGAATGTTATCGGGAAGATCTGCTTCCATCAGAATCAGCCTCGGAGCACCCCGACAAGCGGCAATCTAGGGCGCGATCGGACGGCGTCCGCCGTGTACACGTCGCCAGTCGAGACTCTCGAGCAAAGCTCCCAGTTGCGCGGCTGTGAGCTGCATCACGTCCTCCTGGATCCGGGGCCATTGGAAGGTGCCCTGCTCGAGCCTTTTGGCCATCAGGCACAGGCCTGTTCCGTCCTACCAGATGAGCTTGATGTGGTCGGCCCGCTTGGCACGGGACACGTAGATCACGGCAGAATAAGGCTTGCCGCCATAATCGGCCGCGACCGGCGCGGCGAGCGAGTCTGCTACTTTGCGGAAATCTACGGGCTTCGTCGCCACCATCACCTTCGTGCCGGGTGCTTGGACCGATCATCGTGTCTTCATCAGCGCCGCTGCCGATCCTGACGATCGCGCCGCCAATCTCCAGTTCGACAGGTGCGGGCCCGGCATGACGACGGCGACGCGATCTGCCAGCATTGGGCGCAGGCTCGGGCGACACCTCGGATGCAATTATCACCGGCACGAATGCCGGAGGTTGCTGCTCCAAAGCCGCTGGGACAGGGACGCCCTGATTCTTGCACCGCCTGACCAGCTCCTTGGGCCATCCACATATTTGGGAGGGATCCAATGCCTGCGCGCTACGGCACTGACCCCCTCACCTCCAGGGCAACACTCCGCGACAATCGAAGCCTTCTGTGCGTCAGTCGTAAGCGCTGTTTGGACCCCACCTTGCGCTGACGGCTGATTGGTTCAGACGCTTGGAGCCATGGAACATGGCATCCTTACGAGCAGACTGGACACCAGGTCTGGAGTGGGTCTGGAGCC
>JAIYAM010000047.1 GCA_027489065.1 Erythrobacteraceae bacterium
CGCGAGATGCAGACCATCTCCGACAAGATGGGCCGCATCCTGAGCCTGTCGCGCAGCGGCGAAATCGCCGTGATCGACGCCGAAGGGCGCGAGCGCGAAATGCACAAGGTGCCCTACGGGACGGTGATCAAGTTCAAGGACGGCGATCACGTCAAGATCGGCGATCGTCTGGCAGAGTGGGATCCGTTCACCCTGCCGATCATCACCGAACAGTCGGGCGTGGTGAAGTATGTCGATCTGTCTGAGGGCATCACGCTCGAGGAGCAGATGGATGACGCCACCGGCATCGCGCAGCGTGTCGTGACCGAGAACCGTGCAACGGGTCGCAAGAAGAAGGAAGACCTTCGTCCGCGGCTCACCCTGCTGGCGGAAGGCAGCGGTGAAACCGAAGCGGCGCGCTACATGCTCGCTCCGGGCACCACCCTGTCAGTCGAGGATGGCCAGACGGTCGAAGCGGGCGACATTCTCGCCCGTGCCAGCCGCGAAGCCGCCAAGACCCGCGACATCACCGGCGGTCTGCCGCGCGTGGCCGAACTCTTCGAGGCGCGCATGCCCAAGGACGTTTCGGTCATCGCCAAGATCTCTGGCCGGATCGAGTTCGTCCGCGAATACAAGGCGAAGCGCAAGATCGCGATCATCCCCGAGGAGGGCGAACCCGTCGAGTACCTGATCCCCAAGACCAAGGTGATCGACGTGCAGGAAGGCGACTACGTGAAGAAGGGTGATACCCTGATTTCCGGCTCGCCGAACCCGCACGACATTCTCGAGGTGATGGGCGTCGAAGCGCTGGCCGAGTACCTCGTCGACGAGATCCAGGAAGTCTATCGCTTGCAGGGCGTGAAGATCAACGACAAGCACATCGAGGTGATCGTTCGCCAGATGCTGCAGAAGGTCGAGATCACCGAAGGCGGGGATACCACCCTGCTGCCCGGCGAGCAGGTCGACCTGGCCGAGATGCTCGAGATCAACGGCAAGCTCGCCAAGGGCAAGCAGCCCGCGGAAGGCAAGCCGGTGCTGCTCGGCATCACCAAGGCGTCGCTGCAGACCCGCAGCTTCATCTCGGCGGCTTCGTTCCAGGAAACCACCCGCGTGCTCACGCAGGCGGCGGTCGAAGGGAAGAAGGACACGCTGATCGGTCTGAAGGAAAACGTGATCGTCGGCCGTCTCATCCCTGCCGGCACCGGCGCGGGCATGAACCGTCTGCGCGTCACCGCCAACAGCCGCGACGCTGCGCTCAAGGCCGCGTGGAAGAAGCAGCAGGAGGCCCTCGCGGCAACCGGCCAGCGGGAAGCCGAACCGGCCGCCGATGCCATCGGCTCGGAAGAGAAGATGAAGGCAGCGATGGCTGCGATGGCGGCTTCGGCTCCCGTCGCGGACGTCGAGGACGACACCGAGGAGTAAATCCTCCCTCGCCTTCAAAGCAAGAACGGCCCCGCCCGAGCGAAAGCTTCGGCGGGGCTTTTCTTTGCCGGCACAGGCTTGAACGCTATTGCAAATCACTCGCAGTAATTCTAGGCAGGAGTCTCTCCGCCCGCCAGTCCCTGTGAGGTCCCATGTCCGGCCAACGTCCTCCCTCCGCCACCACCCAGAACATCATCGCCGCGCTGGCTGTCCCCGCGCAGATCGAGGCGTTGGGACCGATAGCAGGGCGCTTCATCTACGCCTTGCGCATGATCGCGTTCTACGACCGCATCGGCCGTGATCCCGTCCCCGACCTCGCCGCAAGGTTGGCCAGTGTCGATGTCGCCGCCAAGGCACTGATCCTTGCGCAGGCGGTGGCCGCATCCTGGCCCGAGAAGATCGCCGTCAAGCGCTCCTGTTGCCGCTACATGAGCCATGACGAGGCGACCATCGGCGCCTTTGTTGACGCGGCGACGCAGGGTGACCGACGCGGCTTCGAGGCAGCGCTCGATGGCCTGATCCGACCGGAGCGAGCACATCGCCTCTGGGAGGGAGCGCTGGCGCTTGTCGGAGCGGAACTGCGCAGTCTGTGAGTGCTTGCGGGCTCGCGGTGCGCGCTCTACCGCACGGCCCATGACCACGACCCGCTTCGCTCCTTCGCCGACCGGCCGGCTGCATGTCGGCAACATCCGCACTGCGCTCCACAACTGGATGCTGGCGCGGCAGGCAGGCGGCACCTTCATCCTGCGCATCGACGACACGGACGCCGAGCGTAGCCGTGAAGAATATGTCGACGCGATCCGCGCCGATCTTGCATGGTTGGGGCTCGATTGGGACCGCGAGGAGCGTCAGTCTGCACGGCTGGAGCGCTACGAGGCCGCCTTCGCAGCGCTGCAGACCGCGGGGCGGATCTACCCCTGCTACGAGACCGCGCAGGAACTCGACGTCAAGCGCAAGATCCAGCTCTCGCGCGGCCTACCGCCGATCTACGACCGCGCCGCCCTTGCGCTCAGCGATGCCGAACGGGCGGTCAGGGAAGCCGAAGGGATCGCGCCGCACTGGCGTTTCCGGCTTGATCATGCCGAGCCGATCGTCTGGGAGGACGGCATCCGCGGCACGCAGAAGTTCGACGCCGCACAGCTCTCCGATCCTGTCATCCGCCGGGCGGACGGGTCGTGGCTCTACATGATGCCGAGTGCGGTCGACGACATCGACATGGGCGTAACGCAGGTGTTGCGCGGTGAGGATCACGTTTCGAACACCGCCGTGCAAATCCAGATCTTTACCGCACTTCATGCTGCAGATTTTGCTGCGGACACGGGTGCAGCAAAAAACCTGCCCGCCTTCGCACACGAGGCGCTGCTGGTGGGCCGTGAGGGCAAGCTTTCGAAGCGCCTCGGATCGCTAGGCTGCGACGCCTTCAGGGAGCGCGGGATCGAGCCCGAGGCCATCATTGCGCTCCTGGCGCGGCTCGGCACCTCGCACCCGGTGGAGCCGATCGCCGACCGCGCGGCTCTGACGTCCAGCTTCGATCTTGCAAGCTTCGGGCGAGCGCCCGCCAAGTTCGACGAGGAAGACCTCGAGCGGCTCAATGCGGCAATCGTCCACCAGCTGCCCTTCGAGACCGTGGCGGCGCGTCTGCCGCATGGAATGGACGCGGCCGGATGGCACGCCATCAGGCCCAACCTTGCCCACGTCGGCGAAGCGGGGGAGTGGTGGCGGCTCGTCACCGGTCCGATCGAGTGCCCGTCCTTCCCGGACGAAGACCGCGAGTTTCTCGCCGAGGCTGCGCGCCTGCTGACGTGGAGCGAGGACCCGTGGGGTACGTTGACCGCCGGGCTCAAGGACGCGACAGGCCGCAAGGGCCGTGCTCTCTTCCTGCCGCTGCGTCAGGCGCTTACCGGCATGGATCACGGCCCGGACATGGGTGATCTCGTCCCGCTGATCGGCGAAGTTGAAACGCGCGCAAGATTGGCGCGTGCGGCCAGCTGAAACCCGTAGAACTCGGCCGCCTTCTTCCGGTGGAGGTGCTCACCCCCGGCTTGGCTGGCCGCCGCGGCGAACGCGGGCTGTCGGCGCAAACCGCCCGCCGCCGTTCGCTGTCACATCAAGCCTCCGGGGGCGAGGCTTCGGGGAACCCGATGGTATCGCGCACCACATAAAGCGGACGCCGCTTGGTTTCGGTGAGGATCCGTCCGACATATTCGCCCAGCACGCCCAGCGAGATCAGCTGCACGCCGCCGAGCAGCAGCACCGAAACGATCAGCGAGGCGTAACCGGGCACGGTGATACCGAACATGATGGTCCGCACCATGACGAACCCGGCGTAGGCCATGGCGAGCATCGCCACGATCGCGCCGACATAGCTCCAGATGCGCAAGGGCGCGGTCGATGACGAGGTGATCCCGTCGAGCGCAAGCGTCCAGAGTTTCCAGTAGTTGAACTTGGTCTTGCCGTCCTGGCGCTCCACGCGATCGAATTCGACCACCGCCTGGCTGAAGCCCGCCCAGGCGAACAGGCCCTTCATGAAGCGGCTGCGTTCGGGAAGCTTGCACAGCACGTCGACCACCTTGCGGTCGAGCAGCCGGAAATCGCCGGCGTGCTCGGGGATCTTCTCGTCGGCGAGAAGGTTGTGGGCGCGGTAGTAGAGGCTCGCCGTCAGGCGCTTCACCAGCGGATCGCTCGAACGGCAGCGGCGCACGCCGATCACCGTCTCGAATCCCTCGCGCCACTTGGCGACCATGTCTGGCAGCACTTCGGGCGGGTCCTGAAGGTCGACGTCGAGCGGAACCACGGCGCGCCCGCGGGCATGATCGAGACCCGCACTCAGCGCCGCCTCCTTGCCGAAGTTGCGCGACAAGGAAACGACCCGCACGCGCGGTTCGCGGGCATGGGCGGCGATCAGCGCGACGAGCGTGTGATCGGTGCTGCCGTCATCGACGAACAGGATCTCCCAGCCTTCATCCTTCGCGATGGTTTCGAGGATCGGTTGCACCCGCGCAACGAAGGGGGCGATGTTCACCTCCTCGTTCTTCACGGGCACGACGATCGAGAGCAGCGGCGCGGCCGGCGCGCCAGCCCCCTGAAGCGGGCTCGCATGTTGGAAGGCATGCGGCTGATAGGTCACGATCGACGGCTCCCCCTGCGAGGACACCATGTCTAAAAGCGAATGGTTTACGAAAGCTTTACCATGTTTGCGCCATTCCGGTCTCGAAGGGATCACGACCCATGGAACGCGTCATATTCGATCGGATGGCCGACTTCGACCAGCAGCACTGGTGGTATGTCGCGCGTCGCAAGATCCTGTCCGAGGTGATCGGCCGGCTGGTTCCGCTGCCCGCCAAGGCGCGCGTGCTGGAGATCGGCTGCGGCACCGGCCACAACCTCGCGATGCTGCAACAGTTCGGCCAGGTCGATGCTTGCGAGCTTGATTCCGAGGCGCGCCGGCTGGCGAGCCGCCGGCTCGGCCGCCCGGTGCACGAGGCACGCCTGCCCGACCTGTCGGCCTTCGAGCCGCACTCCTACGACATGATCGCGCTCCTCGACGTTCTCGAGCATGTCGAGGACGATGCGGCTGCGCTGCGGGCGATCCATGGCCTGCTGAAGCCCGGCGGGTCGCTGGTGCTGACCGTGCCGGCCAATAAGTGGATGTGGAGCGGGCACGACGTGGCGCACCACCACCACCGCCGCTACGCCCGCGCCGACCTGCGGAAACTGATCACCGGCTGCGGGTACGAAAGCCGCCTGCTCACCTATTTCAACAGCCTGCTGTTCCCGCTGATCGCCTCGGTCCGCCTGTTCAACAAGCTGACCGGACGGCACGAGGCTGACGACGCGCTCCCGCCGCCCATCGTCAACACGCTGCTGGAGACAATCTTCGCGCTCGAAGCGAAGATCATCGGCCGCGCTGACATGCCCGCCGGCGTAAGCCTGCTCGCGGTGGTTCGCCCGCGCCTGATGGCGGGCCCGACCCTCTAGAGCAGCGGCTCGAAACCGATCCGCTCGGCCGCAGCGCCGCTCATGATGAAGCCGATGGGCCGCTCGGTCTCCTCCTGGAGATGGGCGATCAGGCTGGCCGTGCGGGCGAGGAGGGAGATGCCCTTCAGTGCCGCGAGCGGGAAGCCGGCGTCGAGCATCACGGCAGGGATGGCGCCGTTGACGTTGATCGGAAGGCTGCGGCCGATGGCTTCGGGCAGCACCGCCTCGATGGTGCGCAGCATGGCGATGTGCTTGCCTTCCATGCCGTGCTCCTTGGCGAGCGCAAGGAGTCGGTGGGCGCGCGGATCGCCGCCCGAATGCTGGGGGTGGCCGAAGCCGGGGATCGCCTTCTTCTCGGCCCGAAGTTCCTGGATGGCTGCGATCGCGGTCGCGGCAGGATCGCCGCCCTCCGCCTGCGCGACTACCTCGGCATAGAACTTGCCCGCGACCTCGGCGCTGCCCAGCACCACCGTTCCGCAGCCGAGCAGACCGGCAGCGACCGCGCCGTGGAAAGCCTCGGGCGCGGCGGCATAGGTCATGCGGGTGGCGACGACGCTCGGCACCAGCCCGTGCTCGGCGATGGCGCAAAGCACCGCATCGGCGAGCGCCCGCTGCGGGGGCGAGGGCATGGTGCCGGTCACCAGAAGCCAGAAATAGCTCGTGAAGTCGACATGGCCGATCACCTCGCTACACAGGTCGAGCCCGCGCACGGTGATGCTGGTCGCATCGGAAGTGCAGATCGAGGTGACTGCGTTATCCTGCTTGCCGATGCGCATGGAGCGTGCCTTTTCGTTATTCGAAGTTGATTTCGGTATGCGAAGAATATATCGCGAGGCTTGTCAACGCAAGATCGCGCGAATTTTCGATTTGGGCCGGGAGAAATCCAACATGACCATAAGGCCTCTGGCGGGGATTACCGTGCTCGAGATGGGCACCTTCATCACCGGTCCCGCTGCCGGGATGCTGCTCGCCGATCTTGGCGCGGATGTCATCAAGGTCGAGCAGCCGGGCACGGGCGATCCGTTCCGCAGCTTCAAGGGCGAGCTCTACTCGCCCCATTTCCAGACCTATAACCGCAACAAGCGTTCCATCACGATCGATCCCAAGAAGGAAAGCGATCTTTTGGTGCTCGACCGCCTGGTGGAGACCGCCGACGTCTTCATCCAGAACTTCCGCCCCGGCGTCGCGGGCCGCCTGAAGGTCGATGCCGAGCGGCTCCAAGGCATCAACCCGCGCCTTGTCTACGCCTCGATTTCGGGCTTCGGCAGCGAAGGCCCGGAGCGTGACCGCCCCGCCTTCGACACCGTCGCGCAGGCTGCATCGGGCTTCCTGCGCCTGCTCGTCAATCCCGAGCACCCCCGCGTGGTCGGCCCGGCCATCGCCGACGCCATGACCGGCTTCTACACCGCGCTGGGCATCCTTGCCGCGCTCAACGAGCGGCACGAAACGGGCAAGGGGCGCGTGGTCGAAACCTCGATGTTCGAGGCGATGTGCCACTTCAACCTCGACGATTTCACGCACCTGTTCTCCGCCGATCAGGTGATGGGGCCCTATTCGCGCCCGCACGTTTCGCAGAGCTATGTCTTCCAGTGCGCGGACGGCAAGTGGCTCGCATTGCACATGTCGTCGCCGCCCAAGTTCTGGGAGAACCTCGCGATCGCCGTCGGCCAGCCCGACATGCTTTCGCTTCCGGCCTTCGAAAGCCGTGATGCGCGCATCGCCCATTACGAGGACGTGGTCGCCTTCCTCGCGCCGATCTTCGCAGGAGCCCCCCGCGATCACTGGACCGCCGAACTGACCCGCCTCGAAGTGCCCAATTCGCCGGTCTATGACACCGCGGAAGTGCTCCAGACCGAGCAGGCCAAGGTGCTCGGCATCGAAGTCTCCGACCCGAACGGGCCCAAGGGCACCTTCCGCACGATCCGTTCTCCGCTCAGTTTCGATGGCGAGCGGATGGACAGCGTCACCGCGCCGCCTCTATTGGGGGCCGACGACGCGGCGATCCGCCGCTCCATCGAAAGGCCGGTGCATGGGATCGCCAGGGGCTGACACCGCGATGAAGGAGCCCGGGGGCAAGAACCCGGAATATCTCTCGACGCTGGAACGGGGCCTGCGCGTCCTCAAGGCCTTCGACGAGGACCATCCGGAGATGACCCTCAGCGAGGTCGCGGCCAAGACCGGCCTGCCGCCCGCCGTGGCGCGGCGCTGTCTGATCACGCTGGTGGAGCTGGGCTATGTCGGCCAGCACGAGCGCAAGTTCCTGCTGCGCCCCGCGGTGCTGACCATCGGTTCGGCCTTCCTCGCCTCCATGCAGATCGAGCAGGTGGTGCTGCCCCCGCTCCAGCACCTGCGCGACCAGACCGGCGACAGCGCCAGCCTGTGCGTGCTGTCGGGCGCGGAAATCCTCTATGTCGCGCACGTCTCGACCGACCGGCGCTTCCGCGTGGCCGCCGGCGTCGGCACGCGCTTTCCCTTCCATGCGACCTCGCTCGGCAAGGCGCTGGCGGCACATCTGCCCGAGGACGAGTGCACCGCGCTGCTTTCCCGCGCCCCGTTCCAGCGCTTCACCGAGCGCACCGTCACCGAGCGCCCGGCGCTCGCCGACCGGCTGCACCTGATCGCCGAGCGGGGGTACGATTCCGCGCTGGACGAGCTCGATTACGGGATCGTCTCGGTGGCGGTGCCGATCTTCGGGCGCGACAAGCGGGTGATCGCCAGCATCAACTGCTCCACCTCGACGACCCGCATCTCGCAGGACGAGCTGGTCCGCACGCGGTTGCCGCTGCTGCGGGTGGCGGCGGGCGAGATCGAGGCGGCGCTCAAGCGCTGGCCGACGCTCGAGGCCAGCTTGCGGCCCTGATTGCGTATATCTCGTCGCCCCTGCGCAGGCAGGGGCCCAGATGACCTGTTTTGCGTGCACCGAGGCCGCCGGATGGATCCCTGCCTGCGCAGGGATGACGAATTTCGGGGGGTCTGGCAGGGGTCTGGAGGGGGTCTAACCGGGGTTTAACCGGGGTCTAACCGGGGTCTAACCCCACTTGGGGCGGGTCTGGGACAACCTTGCGCACCCGTCCGCACGCCGCATTCCGCTGCCCGAAATGGCCCTGCGGCCCCGCCCGAACCGCGCCCGCCCGCATTGCGCCGGAGGTCATGGCGTGGCCCGCCAGCCACACCGCCAAAGTTTCGCATATCGAAGTTGACTTCGCATTGCGAATTTCCTAATCGGCGGGGCAAGGGTAGGGGTCGCCATCAGAGCGGCGCGTCCATGCGTCTTCAGGCACGCGCATACAGGGGAGAGAGATATGACGACTTCGGGCATCAGCCGCGGGACCCTTACTATCATGGGCCGCGCACTTCTGGGCACCACCGCGCTGGCATCCGCTGCGCTCGCCGCGCCGCTTGCCGCGCAGGACGCCGCCCCCGCAGAGGCGCAGGCGACCGAGGAGCCGGGCATCGTCGTCACCGCGCTGCGCCGGTCCGAGAGCCTTCAGGACACCCCCGCCGCGGTCACCGCCTTTGACACCAAGGCGATCGAGAACGCCGGCATCCAGCGCCCTGCGGACTTCATCGCGCTGACCCCGAACGTGAACCTCGTCCAGACCCAGAACGCGGGCAATTCCTTCGTCATCATCCGCGGTATCACCCAGAACCGCAATTCCGAGCCTTCGGTCGCGGTGATCGTCGACGGGGTGCAGCAGGTGAACCCCGCGCAGTTCAACCAGGATCTGTTCGACATCGCGCAGATCGAAGTGCTGAAGGGCCCGCAGGGCGGCCTTTACGGGCGCAACGCGATCGGCGGGGCGATCATCATCACCACCAAGGCGCCGACCGACGAGTTTGCCGGCAACGTCACCGCGGGCGTGGACAACGGCTTCGGCTACTTCGTGCGCGGCGGGATCAGCGGGCCGATTGCCGAGAACGTCAAGTTCCGCGTCGCCGGATCGTGGTACGACACCGACGGCTTCATCCCCAACACCTTCTTGGGCCGCGATGCAGATCCGGTGCAGGACTTCAGCCTGCGCGGCAACCTCGTCGTCGAGGCGACCGACCGCTTGACGCTCGACCTGCGCGGTTCGGTCAACCAGTTGCGCACGCAGGGCTTCTACTACAACATCGTGGGTGACGTGAACACGATCGCCCCGGTGCGCGTGAACAATGCCGGCATCAACAACCGCGACATCTACAACGTCGCGCTGAAGGTCGAATACAAGGGCGACAATGCCGTCCTCACCTCGGTCTCGTCCTACGACACGCTGTCGGAAATCGTCACCGGTGACGCGTTCAACTTCCTGCCGATCCGCGAAAGCCTGCTGTTCCAGTTCTTCGGCTTCGACATCAACCAGAGCCAGTACCTGAACGTGAAGGCGTTCAGTCAGGAAGTGCGCCTCGCCTCGCCCGAGGGCAGCGACAGCAAGTTCAACTGGATGGTCGGCGGCTACCTGATCGACACCACCCGCTACATCTCGACCGGCAACCTGATCGATACGGGCAACGGGGTCACCCCGGTGTTCCGCACCCCTTCGACCAATCCGCTCAACCCGCAGCTGACCTTCCTCGCGGACGGCCAGAACAACTTCGCCTGGGCGATGTTCGCCAATGCGGGCTACGAGTTCTCCGACCAGCTGCGGATCGACGGCTCGCTGCGCTACGACCGCGACAAGCGCCAGCAGACCACGCTCACCCCGCAGGCCTTCCTGCCGGTGGTGCCGGGCGTGCCGACCGCGCAAAGCGGCGAGGTCCGCAAGGTGACCTTCGACGACTGGCAGCCCAAGGTCACGCTGACCTGGGAGCCGAGCACCGATCTGACCATCTATGGCGGTTACAGCCGCGGCTTCCGGTCGGGCGGGTTCAACCAGACGGGCGTGGGCGCCGAGGCGCGCCGCAACAACATTGTCGGCGTGGGCGACATCTTCGGGGCCGAAACCGCCGACACCTTCGAAGTCGGTGCCAAGGCCCAGCTCGGCGCGGTCCGGCTGGCGGGCGCGGCCTACACCACGCTGTCGCGCAACAGCTACTTCTTCGTGTTCCTTGCCGACAGCTCGACCCAGAACCTCGGCAACGTCCCCAAGACCCGGATCAACGGTTTCGAGCTCGAAGCGACCGCGCGCGTCGCCCCGCACTTCGACATCAACGCCGCCATCGGCGTGACCGACAGCGAGATCAAGGCCTTCGCCGACCCCTCGGTGATCGGCAACGAGGCGCCGCAGATCTCGCGCTACACGCTGAACCTCGGCGCGCAGTACGCGGGGCCGATCAGCGACAATCTCGACGGGCTGCTGCGCATCGATTACCGCCGCATCGGCAAGACCTGGTGGGAGCCGTTCAACACCACCGTGCGCCAGCCGGTCGACCTGATCGATGCGCGCGCGGGCGTCACGCTGGCGAACGGCGTGTCGATCACGGCCTTCGCCCAGAACCTGTTCGACGAGACCTACAACGCCGAATTCTCCCCCGGCGGCTTCGTGTTCCGCGCGAAGCCCCGGCGCTACGGGTTCGAAGTCGGCTACAAGTTCTGATTTTGATGGCCGCGTTTTCCGAGCCGCCGTGTGTGCCACCCGGCTCGAAAACGCTCTAAGGACGACGCGACATGACCAAGGTGCTGGTGCTCTACTATTCGAGCTATGGCCATATCGAGGCGATGGCCGCCGCCGTGGCCGAAGGCGCCGCGAGCGTCCCCGGCACCGAGGTCGTCGTGAAGCGCGTTCCCGAATTGGTGGCCGACGAGGTCGCCAGAGGTGCCGGGATGAAGCTCGACCAACAGTCTCCGATTGCGACCCCGGATGAACTGGCGGACTACGACGCGATCATCTTCGGCACTCCCACCCGCTTCGGCAACATGGCCGCGCAGATGAGGAACTTCCTCGATCAGACCGGCGGGCTGTGGTTCACCAAGGCGCTGGTGGGCAAGGTCGGCAGCGTGTTCGTCTCGACCGCCAGCCAGCACGGCGGGCAGGAGACCACCATCACCTCGTTCCACACCACGCTGCTGCATCACGGCATGGTGATCGTCGGCCTGCCCTACACCTTCGCGGGCAATTCCGAGATGGGCGAGATCAGCGGCGGCACCCCCTATGGTGCGTCGACGCTGGCGGGGAACGACGGCAGCCGCATGCCGAGCGAAAACGAGCTTGCGGGCGCCCGATTCCAGGGAGCACATGTCGCGCAGATCGCGGCGAAGCTGGCCGCCTGATTCAGCACAAGGGGAAGAGCACGATGACCAAAATTCTGGCCAACCGCCTGCACCACACCGCCTACGTCACCAAGGACCTCGAGGCCACGCGTGCCTTCTACGAGGACGTGCTCGGCTTCCCCCTGATGGCGACCTATTGCGAGAAGGACGAGCTGTTCGGCAAGGAGCGCGTCTATTGCCACGTGTTCTTCGAACTCGCCGATGGTTCTGCGCTCGCCTTCTTCCAGTTTGCCGATCCCGAGGACCAGGCCGAGTTCGGCCCCGAGATGCCCGCCAGCCCCTTCATCCACATCGCGCTGCACGTCGATGAAGACGGTCAGGCGGAACTGGCGAAGCGCATCGCCGCTGCCGGGATCACCGAGCCGCAGACCTATGTGCTCGAACATGGCTATTGCCGCTCCCTCTATGTGACCGACCCGAATGGCATGATCCTCGAATTCACCTACGACGACCCGCGCGCCGCCCCGCTGGATGCGGATCGCCGTGCGGCCGCCCATGCGGAACTCAAGCGCTGGCTTGGCGGGCAGCACCACAACAACAACCCGTTCAGAGCCGCCGAAGCGGCCTGACTGCGGCACGCGGGGACACGCTCTCGATGCTTGCCGCCCGCACGTCTGCAATCCATCGCGCGTGGCAGAGCGAGGTTGCGGTGGCGGGCGGCCACCTGCCGATCTGGATGGCCGGAGAGGGTGGGGGCGATCGCCTGCCGGTGATCCTGCTCCACGGCTGGACGCTCGATCACCGGATGTGGGCCCCGCAGGTGGAAGGGCTTGCCGATAGCCACCACCTTGTCATGCCCGACCGGCGCGGTTGCGGCCGTGCCACCGCGCCGCCCGATCTGGCGCGCGAGGCCGAGGACGTCATCGCCATCGCCGACTTTCTGGGCTTCGAGCGCTTCGCCCTCGTCGGACTGTCGCGCGGGGCGGTGGTGGCGCTGGATGTGGCGCGGCGGCACGGCGCGCGTCTTGCCGGCCTCGTCGTGTCGGGCGCGCCGCTGCCCGCGCTGGTGCCGCGCGAGGAGGTGATCGACCTTGACCGCCTGAGCGCGCTTGCCGCCCGCGGCGAGCTTGCGGCATTTCGGGAAGAATGGTCGCGCCATCCGCTGATGCGCACCCACACGCCCGAAGCGCAGGCGCTCGCCGCCGCCATGCTCGCCGATTACGACGGGCGCGACCTGCTGGCCCCCTCCGATGCGCCCGATTGCCCGCGCAGCGCGTTGGCGGCGCTGTCCATGCCGGTGCTGGCCATGAACGGAGAGCACGACACCGCGTGGCGCAAGGCCTGCGCCGCCGCGCTGGCCGCCACCGCCCCGCGCGCCATGCACGCCGTTGTGCCGCAGGCCGGCCACCTCGCCAATGCCGACAACCCCGAACGCTTCAATGCTCTGGTCGCCGCGTTCCTGCGCAATCTGACCGTCCCCCGTACAAGGCCCCTCACATGACCCAGACCCGCTTCCTCACCACCCACGTCGGCAGCCTGCCGCGCCCCGAAGCCCTGCTCGATCTCGTCTTCGCGCGGGAAGGCGGCGAGGCCGTCTCCGAGGCCGATTTCGACGCCGCCGTGGAAGCGGCCACCGCCTACGTCATCAAGCGCCAGATCGAAGCGGGGGTGAGCATCGTCAATGACGGCGAGCAGTCCAAGCCCTCCTACGCGACCTACATCAAGCACCGCCTGTCGGGCTTCGGCGGCGAGGCGGGGCAGTATGAATTCGCCGACCTGGAAGCCTTCCCCGGCGCAAAGGCGCAGGTGTTCGGCAACAAGGGCCGCGCCAAGCGCTCCGCGCCCGCCTGCACCGCGCCCATCGAAGTCATCGACATGGAAGCGCCGCGTATCGACGCCGAGCGGCTCGTCAGGCTCGCAGCCCAGGAAGGCGGGGGCGACCATGCGACCTTCATGTCCGCCGCCTCGCCCGGCGTCACCGCGCTGTTCTTCCCCAACCAGTACTACGCCAGCGACGAGGAGTACGTCTTCGCCCTCGCCGAAGGCCTGCGCCACGAATACGAAACCATCGCTGCGGCCGGGATCACGCTCCAGGTCGATTGCCCCGACTTGGCGATGGGCCGCCATGTGCAGTTCACCGACCTCTCCCTTGAAGAGTTCCGCAAGCGCATCGGCATGAACATCGCCGCGCTGAACCATGCGGTGCAGAACATCCCGGCCGAGCAGCTGCGCATGCACCTGTGCTGGGGCAACTATCCCGGCCCGCACCACTGCGACGTGGCGCTGGGCGAGATCGCCGACATCGTCTGGACCGCCAAGCCCCAGACCGTGCTGATCGAAGGCGCCAACCCGCGCCACGCGCACGAATTCGCCTTCTTCGCCGACAATCCGCTGCCCGACGACAAGATCCTGTGCCCGGGCATGGTCGAGCCGCAGAGCCCCTATATCGAACATCCCGAGCTCATCGCCCAGCGCATCGGCCGCTATGCCGACCTGCTCGGCGCCGACCGCGTGATGGCGGGGGTCGACTGCGGCTTTTCGGTGCACGCGGGCAGCAATGCGCTCGATCCCGAGATAGTCTGGGCCAAGCTCGCGGCGCTGTCGGAAGGGGCAGAGATCGCCAGACGGCGGTACTGACCGCGAGAAGCCCCGCTTGTCGGTCCTGCTCGTGACCGCCAGCCACAGCAGGGGGCACGGTGATGGAACATTTGCGCTGCCGGAACGGTATCCGGACGCATGCGCGTACTTTTCCCGGTCCTCGCCTGTCTCGCTTTGCTTGCCGCTCTGCCCCAGATAACTTCGGCGAAACTTCCGCTCGGCGAGGCTCAGCCAGCCAGCGCGGCACCACGTGACGTTTTCGATCGCGAAACACCGCGATCGGCCGTCGCCGGACTGATCAGGGCGCTTGCAGAACGCAACTACCTGCTGGCCGGCAACTACTTCGCGCTGGCCAAGGACGATCCCGATCGCGCAGCCGAACTGGCCAGAGCGCTCCAGACGTCGCTCGACGCCGGGGGCAATCTGGTGCCTTTCGCCGAATTGTCGAACGATGCCGCGGGCCGGCTCAACGACGGCTTGCCACCCGACGTGGAGCGGGTCGGGACGCTCGGGGGGGAGGACAAGATCGCGATCATGCTTGCCCGCACCACGCCGGCCGTCGCTCAAGGGGAAGGGGCGGCAGGCGAGGCGCCGGTCTGGACGATATCGGAAGAGACCGCCGCAGCGCTCGACGATCAAGCCGAAGCCGTCCCGGCGGCGGCAGAACCCGACAAATTCCAGATCGCAGGCGCACCACTGGCCGACTGGGCGCTGCTCGCCGGCCTGCTGATGATCGCCTTCGGTGCATTCTGGCTGCTGTCGTGGGTTGTCCTGACGGTTCTCAGGCGCCTCTACAAGGAGCCGGAAGAAAGCAGCGTCTACCAGTTCTTCTATGCGGCCCTGCCGCCGCTCAGCCTGCTTCTCGCGGTGACCGCCTTCCGGATCTGGGGCAATGACGCGCCGGTCGCGATCGTCGCGCGGCAGACCATGCTGCGCTATGTCGGGATCTTCGCCTGGGTCGCGCTCGCCTGGTTCGCGATCCGCATGGTCGATGCGGTCGCCGCCCGGCTGACCAGCAGGCTCGGCTCCCACGAGCGGCGTCAGGCGGCCTCGGCGGTGACACTCGCCCGCCGGGCCATCAAGCTGATCCTCATGGCGATGGCCTCGATCGCGGTGCTCAACACCATCGGCCTCGATATCACGACGGGTGTCGCGGCTCTGGGCATCGGGGGCATCGCCTTGGCGCTCGGGGCGCAGAAGACGGTCGAGAACCTCGTCGGCAGCGTTACCGTGGTGGCCGACCGCCCGATTCAGGTCGGCGACTTCTGCAAGGTCGGCGACGTGCTCGGCACGGTCGAGGATATCGGCATGCGCTCGACCCGGATCCGCACCAACGACCGTACTGTGGTGACGATTCCCAACGGCGACTTCTCCTCGCGCCAGATCGAGAACTACTCCCAGCGCGACCGCTACCTGTTCAACCCCGTCATCGGCCTTGAATACGGCATTTCGGCGGCGCAGCTGAGGGAGGGGATCGGGATCATCGAGCAGATCCTCGCCGAGCATCCGCAGGTCTCCGAGGACCCGCGCCGGGTCAAGCTCGCGAACTTCGGGCCGAGCTCGCTCGACATCGAGGTCTTCACCTACATCACCGTTCCCGACTTTGCCGATAGCCTCGGCATCCGGCAGGAGCTGCTGCTGTCGATCCTTGATCGGCTGGAAGACGCAGGCCTGTCGATTGCCTTCCCGACGCAAACCCTCATCCTCAAACCGCAGGAAAGCGCCGCCGCGTCGCAGGGGGCGGAAGGGTAGATGCCGCAAGCCGTGGCCCCGAACCTGCCCCCGCCGCCTCCGCTGCCGCGCCTGCGCGAAGCCGGGCGGGTGGCGGTGTTTTGCGACTTCGACGGAACAATCGTGGCCATTGCCGATAACCCCGATGCCATCCTCGTGCCTCCCGGTCTGGCGGCGCGGCTCGAGGCCCTGGCCGGGCGGCTCGACGGGGCATTGGCGATTGTTTCGGGCAGGAGTGTCGAGGACTTGCAGCGCTATACCGGACCGGCGGCGGTTCACTGGGCCGGATCGCACGGCGCCGAGGTGAGGACGCCCGCGGGCGCGGCGCTGTCCGCGGCGCGCGCGGTGCCCGGACCGGTGAGCGAGGCGCTTGCCGCTTTCGCGGCAGAGCACGGCCTCCACCACGAGGCGAAGGCGCACGGCGCTGCGCTCCACTACCGCCTCCGGCCCGAGTGCGGGGACGAGGCCCGCCGCTTCGCCGCCAACCTTGCCGCGGCGCACGGCCTCGCGCTCAAGGAAGGAAAGTGCGTGATCGAGCTGGTCTGGCCGGGGATGGACAAGGGGAGCGCGGTCGAACTCCTCGCCGCCCGCCCGCCTTTCCTGGGCGCCGTCCCGGTGTTCATCGGCGACGACATCACCGACGAGGACGGCTTTGCGGCCTGCAAGCGGCTGGGTGGCTTCGGGATCGCCGTGGGCGAACGGTCCTCCGCCGCGGCCCGCTTCGCGCTCGCCGGCATCGAGGACGTGCACGCGTGGCTGGCGCTATGACACCCGACCTCGAACTCTGGCCGATCGGCAATTGCCAGATCAGCGCGCTCGTCGACCGTGCGGGCGCGATCGTGTGGTCCTGCATCCCGCGCGTCGATGGCGACCCGGTGTTCTGTTCACTGATGAACGGTGAGGAACGCGACGCGCGGGACAGGGGAACCTGGCGGATCGAACTGGTCGGACAGGTGAGCACGAGGCAGGAATACATCCGCAACACCCCGATCCTCGTGACGACGCTCGAAGCCGAGGACGGGAGCGCCGTCGAGGTGCTGGACTTCTGCCCGCGGCACGAGGGCAAGGGGCGGACCTATCGGCCCGTCGCGATCGGCCGGATCGTGCGGCCCATTTCAGGCAGCCCGCGCATCCGGGTGGTGCTCACCCCCATGCGCGAATACGGCGCAGCTGCTGCCGAGACGACCCGCGGCACGAACCACATCCGCTACCTCCTCGGGCCCGAGACACTGCGCCTCACCACCGATGCGCCGGTCGGCTACATCCTCGAAGGGCGGCCCTTTCGGCTCGAGCAGGACCTGCACTTCTTCCTCGGCCCCGATGAGCCCTTCGACGGCCCCCTTCGCGGCGAGGTTCGGCGCATGGAGCAGGCCACCCGCGGCTACTGGCAGCGCTGGGTGCGCGGCCTCGCGACACCTTTCGAGTGGCAGGCCGACGTCATTCGCTGCGCCATCACCCTGAAGCTCTGCCAGCACGAGGAAACCGGCGCGATCGTCGCGGCGCTCACCACCTCGATCCCCGAGGCGCCGCACTCGCAGCGCAACTGGGACTACCGCTACTGCTGGATCCGCGATTCCTACTACACGGTCCAGGCGCTGAACCGGCTGGGCGCGCTCGATGTGCTGGAGAAGTATCTCGCCTACCTGCGCAACATCGTCGACGCTGCGAAAGGCGGGCAGATCCAGCCGCTCTACTCGGTGATGGGCGATGCCGAGCTTCATGAAACCGCCGCCCCGGCGCTCGCCGGCTATCGCGGGATGGGGCCGGTGCGGATCGGGAATGCGGCCTATCTCCAGGTCCAGCACGATTGCTACGGGCAGATCGTCCTGCCGACGGTGCAGGGCTTCATCGACCAGCGATTGTTGCGCATGGCCGACGAGCGCGACTTCGCGAGCCTCGAGGAGGTCGGCGAGATGGCCTGGATGATGCACGATCAGCCCGACGCAGGCCTCTGGGAATTCCGCACGCGCAAGGAGGTGCACACCTATTCGGCGGTGATGGGCTGGGCGGCGTGCGACCGGCTGGCGGTGGCCGCACAATGGCTTGGCAAGTCCGACCGGGCGACGCTGTGGCGGACCCGCGCCGAGGAGATCCGCGCCCGCATCGAAAGCGATGCCTGGGTCGAGGACGGCGAGGGAAGCGGCCACTACGGCGCCAGCTTCCAGAGCGGCTATCTCGACGCGAGCCTGTTGCAGATGATCGAGCTCAGGTTCCTCGCACCCGACAACCCGCGCTTCCTGTCCACCTTCGCCGCCATCGAGGAGCATCTGCGCCGCGGCGACTTCATGCTGCGCTATGCCGCCGAAGACGACTTCGGCATGCCCGAGACCGCCTTCAACGTCTGCACCTTCTGGCTGATCGAGGCGCTGCACCTCGTCGGGCGCAGCGAGGAAGCGCGGGGGCTGTTTGCGACGATGCTCAGCCACCGTACCGCCTCCGGCCTGCTCAGCGAAGACCTCGATTACATGAGCGGCGAGCTGTGGGGCAACTTTCCGCAGACCTATTCGCTGGTCGGGGTGATCAATTGCGCAGGGCTGCTCTCCAAGCCGTGGAGGGACGTCCGATAGCCCGCCTCATCATCATATCCAATCGCGTCGCCACGCCCGACGCGCGCGGCGCCGCCGGCGCGCAGGGCGGGCTGGCCGGTGCGCTGAATTCGGCGCTCAAGGACCACGGCGGGATCTGGTTCGGCTGGTCGGGCCAGGAGACCGAGGATGCGACCGACACGATGCAGCTCCGGCGCGCGGACGGGGTGACGACCGCGACGATCGACCTGTCGAGCCGCGATGTGGAGGAATATTACAACGGCTACGCCAATTCGACCTTGTGGCCGCTGTTCCACTACCGGCTGGACCTCACGCGCTACGAGGTCGAGACCGCCAAGGGGTACGAACGCGTCAACCGGCATTTCGCCGAAAGCGTCGTCCCGCTGATCGAGCCGGACGATCTGGTCTGGGTGCACGATTACCATCTGCTGCCTCTGGGCGAGCAACTGCGCCGGAGCGGCGTTGCCAATCGCATCGGGTTCTTTCTCCACATCCCCTGGCCGCCGACGCGCCTGTTCGTCTCGCTTCCCGATCACGAACTGCTGGTGCGCTCGCTGCTCGAATATGACCTGATCGGTTTCCAGAGCGACGAGTGGCGCGAGAGCTTCCTCCACTATTGCCGGGAGGAACTCGGCGCCGAAGTTGACGAGGCGAGCGGAGCGATCCGCTTCGGCGGCAAGACGGTGACGGCCCGCACCTATCCCATCGGCATCGACTGGGACCACTTCCAGGAACAGGGCCGGACCGAAGAGGCGCGGATCGCCGAACAGCGGCTGGTGTCCTCGACCCGGCACCGCACCGCCATGATCGGGGTCGACCGGCTCGACTATTCCAAGGGCCTGCCCGAGCGGATCGACGGCATCGCCCGCTTCTTCGACCAGAACCCCGAGCGTGTGCGCGATCTCGTTTACATCCAGATCGCGCCGCCGAGCCGCGAGGACGTGAAGAGCTATCAGGACATCCGCGCGCTGCTCGAGCAGAAGGCCGGCCAGATCAACGGCGCGCGCAGCGAGGTCGACCTCGTGCCGATCCGCTACGTCAACCGCGGCTATTCCCATGCCGAGCTGTTCGGCTTCTTCCGCGCCGCCAAGATCGGGCTGGTGACGCCGCTGAGAGACGGAATGAACCTGGTGGCCAAGGAATATGTCGCAGCGCAGGACCCGGAGGATCCGGGCGTGCTCATCCTCTCGCACTTTGCTGGCGCGGCGCGGCAGCTCGGCGCCGAGGACCGCGGCGCGGTGCTGGTCAATTCCTACAGTCCCGACGATATCTCGCGAGCGATCCAGCTCGCGCTCGAGATGCCGCTGGCCGAACGCAAGGCGCGCTATGCGGCAATGATCGGAACGATCCGGGACGACAACGTGCAAGGCTGGACCCGCGCCTTCTGCGACGACCTCGCGGCGACGCGCCCGCCGGCCCGCGGGGCTGACAGCGAGACGGACTGATCAGGGTGTTCGACGCCGGCAGCGGGCCGGCCATGCGGAACCGCGTTACGCGTGCTCGCGAGCGCCTGAAGGCTCGCGTCAACCCCCAAAACCTTCCGGTCACCTCTTGGATCAGTCCTGCGGGGGAACTGGGCGCGCGGCGAAGCGGTAGCCAGCAGGTGCGATCCGAACCCGGATAAGTCTTGATCCAAGCATGGCCGAGCAGGTGCGCAAGCGCCCTCTCGGGAAAGGGAAGAGAATGGCAGCGCCACCCCATCCGGCTCGCGTTCTGGCGAGCCACCCGATCCACGCCGTGCTGCTAGCGGGCGCCTTGCCGCTGTTCCTCGGCGCGGTGCTTGCCGATTGGGCCTATGCCTCGACCTACGAGGTGCAGTGGACCAATTTTGCCTCCTGGCTGATCGCAGGCGGGCTGGTGTTCGCCGGCTTCGCTTTCCTTTGGGCCCTCGTCGCAGCATTCACGCGGGGCGGCGGGGCGATGCGGTGGATCTACGCCGGGCTGCTCGCGGCGGTGTTCGCCGCCGGATTCGCCAACGCGCTGGTGCACGCCAAGGATGCCTGGGCTGCGATGCCCGCAGGCCTGATCCTCTCGCTGGTGGTGCTGGTTCTGACGCTCGCGGCGATCTGGGCCGGTCTTTCACGCAGCAGAACGGGAGCGCCGACATGAAGATACGCACCCTTGTGCTCGCCTCGGCGGCCCTTCTTGCCTCCTGCGGCAGCGAGAATGGCGAGGTCTTGCAGTACGGCGCCAGTCCCGAACTCCCTCAGAAGCAGCGCGGCCTGCTGCCCAGCATGACCATCGCCGATCCGGCAGGCTGGGGCGACCAGCGGCCGGTCGTGCCCGCTGGCTACACCATCCAGCCGATCGCGACGGGTCTCAAGATCCCCCGCCAGACGCTGGTGCTGCCCAATGGCGACATTCTCATCGCCGAGGGAATGGGCGGGGGTGCGCCGGTCTTGAGGCCGAAGGATCTGATCGCGGGGTACATCAAGAAGCAGGGGACGAGCCCCGTGAAGGGCGGCAACCGCCTGACGCTGCTGCGCGATGCCGATGGCGACGGGGTATACGAAGGTCGCAGCGTCTTCGCCGGGAACCTCAATGCGCCCTATGGCCTTGCGCTGGTCGGCAACCGCCTGTTCGTCGCCAATCAGGACGCGATCGTCCGGTTCGACTACCAGCCGGGCCAGACCCGCGCGAGCGGCCGGCCGGTAAGGCTCACGCGTCTGCCGTCGGAGGTGAACCACCACTGGACCAAGGCGATGACCGCCAGCCCGGACGGGCGCTATCTCTATGTCGGCATCGGCTCGAACTCCAACACTGCCGAGCGCGGGATGGAGGTGGAGGAGAACCGCGCGATGATCTGGCAGGTGGATGCCGAAACCGGCGCCTCGCGACCTTTCGCGACCGGCCTGCGCAATCCCACCGCACTCGCCATGCTGCCTGATCTGGGCCAGCTCTGGGCGGTCGTGAACGAGCGTGACGAACTCGGGCCCAATCTGGTGCCCGATTACCTGACCTCGGTGCGCGAGGGCGCGTTTTACGGCTGGCCCTATGCCTATTGGGGGCCGAACGTCGACACGCGGGTACAGCCCCAGCGTCCCGATCTGGTCAAGGCGACGGTGCGGCCGGACTATGGCCTCCAGTCGCACACGGCCCCGCTCGGCCTCGCCTTCTCCGGTCCGGCCTTGGGGGAGCGCTTTGCACAGGGCGCCTTCATCGGCATGCACGGAAGCTGGAACCGGGAGGCTCCGGTGGGATACAAGGTCATCTTCGTGCCCTTCAGCGGCGGGAAGCCGGCCGGCCCCCCGGTCGATTTCGTGAAGGGCTTTCAGGCCGACGGGAAGACCATGGGGCGTCCAGTCGGGGTGACGGTGGACCCGCGCGGCGCGCTGATCGTGGCTGACGACCTCTCCAACACCATCTGGCGGGTGACGCCGCAGCAGGTGCCGCCGGTCCGCACCGCCAGGCGCTGACCTGCGGCGGTGGTCAGGCCAGGAGAGCCGGAAAACCCTGCCAGAACACCGCAACCAGGGCGACGGCGTTGAGCAGGCTCGCGAGCAAGGCGATCCAGTCGGACACCGCATCCTCCTTGCGGTTGAAGGCGGCCCAGCTGCGCCTTGCCAGCCAGGCGAGCGCGGCCAGACAGGCGAGGGTCAGCCCACCAGCAAGCAACTTCGCGATCAGGACGCGCTCGGGAAAGATGCTCGCGATCCCGTAGGCGCCGAAAAAGTGGACCGTCCAGACCACCATGCCGCCGAGCAGGAACACCCAGGTCCGCATCACCCCGCGCCCGAAACCAGCCGGATGATGAGAGCCGATGCGCTGCCCTGCACGGCGGTGTAGACGACAAACAGGGTGACGAGGTCGACCGTGTTGTTGCGGGGCCGGATGACCAGATTACGCGCCGTGCGAGCGCCGAGGTAGAGCGCCATCAGCGCCGCGATGAGTACGAGCATCATCTGGTTGGCGAGGAAGGCATGGGCAACCGCACCCTGTCCGCTCATCACCGGATCGAGCACGGCCGATACGCTCCAGTAGTCTGCGATGAGCGCCGGCAGCAGCAGCAGGGCGCCGACAATGCTGGCGGTGGAGGGCGACCAGAGGGTGCTCTTCTCGCGCGCCAGCAGTCGCCGTCCGAGCCATGCAAAGCCCGCTGCCGCGCCATAGAGCCCAAGCGCGACAAAGCCGGTCGAGAGCGCCGGGGGCTCCTGCCAGAAGTCCGGCTGCACGCCGAACAGGTACAAATAGCTGAACAGCGTCATCAGGAAGAGCATGAAGACCACGATCAGCAGGATCACCATCGCCCACCAGCCATGGGTGCTCCGGCCGGTCACATAGGTCGGCAGCATGATGCCGGCTCCGACATCGACCTCCTCGGCCGCGGCGACGCGGTCTGTGTCCCACATCCAGCGCAGGACGCACAGCACCGCAAGGATGCCGCTGGCGAAGGACGGGATGTAGGCCTCGATGGTGAGGAGCAGAAAGAAGCCCGCCGTTCCCACTGCGGAGAACAGCGGCCAGACAGACGGGCCGGGCATGATCTGGACATATTGGGGCTCGGCGCGGACGGGACTGGTGATGAGGGTCTCGCGGTTGCCGGTCGGCGCTCCGGGAAGGAAGTAGCGCCCTTCCTCGACGTCCCTGGAGATGTCGGGATCGTCCCACAGCGGGTAGCGGCTCTTGACCACCGGGATCGATCGGGCGGAGTAAAGGCCGGTGGGCAGCCACTCGAGCGTTCCACCGCCATAGGTGTTGCCTGCGCCCTTGTTGACGGTGAAGCGGAAGTTCCGCGCAAGGTCGACCAGGAACAGGAGCACGCCCGCAGCCAGCACGAAGGCTCCGACCGTCGACAGGAAATTGGTGAAGGTCAGATCGCCTCCGGGAAGGTAGGTGTAGACCCGGCGCGGCATGCCCATGAAGCCGGTGATGTGCATCGGCAGGAAGGTCACGTGCACGCCCACGAACATCAGCCAGAACGTCCACTTCCCGAGCCGCTCCGAAAGCGGCCTGCTGCTGGTCATCCCGATCCAGTAGTAGAACACGGCAAAGACCGGGAACAGCGCGCCGCCGATCAGCACGTAGTGAAGGTGCGCCACGATGAAGTAGGTGTCATGCACCTGCCAGTCGAACGGCACCATCGCCACCATCACGCCGGTGAGGCCGCCCATCACGAAGATGACGAGTCCGCCGAGCACGAACAGCGTCGGCGTGTTGTGGCGCGGCTTGCCGCTCGCGAAGGTCGCGATCCACGAGAAGACCTGGATCCCGGCGGGCACGCTCACCGCCATGCTCGCAGCCGCGAAGAAGCCGACGGATAGCCGCGGCATGCCGGTGGCGAACATGTGGTGCGACCACACGCCGAAGCTGATGAAGGCAGTCGCAAGGAAGGCCAGCACGATCAGGTCGTGGCCGATCAGCGTGGTGCGCGCGAGGGCCGGGATCATCATCGACACCAGCGCCGCGGCAGGCAGGAAGATGATGTAGACCTCGGGGTGGCCGAAGAACCAGAAGAGGTGCTGCCACAGCAGCGGATCGCCGCCCCGCGTGGGATCGAAGAAGGGCCAGTTGAAGGCGCGCTCGAGCTCCAGGAACAGGGTGCACATGATCACTGCGGGAAAGGCAATGATGATCATGCTGGCAAACACGAGCATCCCCCAGGCGAAGATCGGCATCTTGTCGAGTGTCATGTTGGGCGCGCGGGTGCGCAGCACGCCGACGATGATCTCGATCGCCCCGGCAATGGCGGAGATCTCTATGAAACCGATGCCGAGCAGCCAGAAATCCGCATTGATGCCGGGCGAGAAGGCTTTGCCGGTAAGCGGGGGATACATGAACCAGCCGCCGTTGGGGGCGAGCCCGACGAAGAGGCTCGCGAAGAAGCTGATGCCGCCGACGAAGTAGGCCCAGAAGGCATAGGCCGACAGCCGCGGGAACGGCAGGTCGCGCGCCGCGAGCATCTGCGGCAGCAGCATCACGCCGAGGGCTTCCATCATCGGCACGGCAAAGAGGAACATCATCACCGTGCCGTGCATGGTGAAGAACTGGTTGTAGGTCTCCTGCGGCAGGATGCCCTGCAAGGGCAGGGCGAGCTGGACCCGCATGACCAGCGCGAGAATGCCGGCCAGCAGGAAGAACAGGAAGGCGGCCGCGACGTACCAGAGGCCGACATAGTTGTTGTTGACGATGGTCAGCCGCGCCCACCCCTTGGGTTGCTCCCAAAGGCGTTCGAGCTCCTCGAGCTCGCCTTCGGGACGGTCCTCGCGCACGGGGAAGCGCTTGTAGAGCTCCGGATCGAAGCCGGTCTCCGAGGTCACCTCTGCTGCTCCAGATAGAGCGCGAGGTCTCGGATGTCGTCGGCAGGAAGCACGCTGTAGGGCGGCATGCGATTGCCCGGCTTGATCGCCTGGGCGTTGCCGATCCAGCCCATCAGCGTCCCGCGATTATTGGGCAGGATGCCCGCGCCCAGGGTCCGGCGCGTGCCCACGTGGGTGAGGTCGGGTCCTGCCATGCCGTTGAAGGGGGTGCCCGCGATGCGATGACAGGCCGCGCAACCGGCTGAGGCGAAGAGCTGCTCGCCGCGCCCGCCGCTGGGTGGTTTGGACGCCAGCGCAGCCTGCCGATCGGCCATGATGCGCCGGAACTCCGCAGGCTCATGCGCCACCACGACGAAGCCCATCAGCGCGTGCGGCCCGCCGCAGTACTCCGCACACTGACCGCCATAGCTGCCGGGCTTGTCCGCTTTGATCTTCATCAGGTTGACCCGCCCCGGGATCATGTCGAGCTTGCCCGAGAGGCGCGGCACCCAGAAGCTGTGGATCACATCGGCGGAACGCAGTTCGAGCACCACCGTCTCGCCGACGGGGATGTGCAGTTCGTTGGCGTCCCACAGGGCCACTTTGCCGCTGCTGTCGAGATAGGCGACGCGCCACCACCACATTTCCCCCGTGACCTGGACACGCATGGCGCCGGGAGGAGCGGGCGTGCCGAGGTTTCGGGTGAGCGAGAGGCCGTAGACGAGCAATGCAGTCAGAACCACGATGGGCAAGGCGATGCCGCCGAGCCAGATCACTGCCTGCCCGCCCAGCCTGCTCTTGAGCCTCTGTCCGCCGAACAGGGCAACCCCGAGCGCTGCGAGCACCACGCCGAGGACCACCACGGCCATCGCGAACAGCACCCAGCTTAGAACCGATATCGAGCCAGCGTAGGGCCCTGCCGGGTCGAGCACCGGCGGCGGCCAGCCCTTGAAGACCGATTCAAGGCTCGAGCGTGTAGAGATAGGCCGCGACATCCCGCGCCTCCCTTTCGCTGATCGGCATCGCCGGCATGGTGGTGCCGGGCAGCACCTCTGGAGCATTGCGGACGTAGGCGGCGAGCACGTCGGGCCGGTTCGGCAATTGGCCCGAAATGAGGTTGCCAGCGGCAAAGCCCTGCAGTGCTGGCCCGACCTGCCCCTGCGGCCAGGCAATGCCCGGGATCGTGTGGCAGCTGGCACAGCCGACCCGGGCCATGACCTTGCGGCCGCGCGCGGCATTGGCCTCCGGCATCGAGTGGCGCTCATCGGGCGGACTTTTGCAAGCGGTCAGCAGTAACACGAAGAACAGGATGGCAAGATTCCGCAAAAACCCTCCCACATGGGATAAAGAATGAGGTAGGCGGCGGAACCTGTGCTGACGCCATAGTGTTCCACGGCGCGTGACCTTTTCTCTTCTCAGCAAGTGGTCGACGATCGCCCTCCTGTCGGCGACAGCTGCGGCCTGCGCGAACATCGACACGTCTTCGACAGAGAATTTCGCTGCCACCGGGGAGCTCGTCGCGCTGAGCGGTGCCGGGGCAGGCGCGGCCAATGCCTGCTTTACTTGCCACGGGCTCGACGGGCGCGGCGATGGTGCGGGCGCGCCGCGCCTCGCCGGGCTCGACGTGGGCTATCTCGAGCGGCAGTTGCGCGCCTATGCCGATGGGCGGCGGCAGCATCCGCAGATGGCCTGGATCGCCCGGCGGCTCACACCGACCGAACACCTCGCCGTGTCCGATTACTACGCGAAGTTGCCCTATCGCCCGGAGTTTGTCGCGTCACCCGGGCCTCCGCCAGTCCTCTACACGCGCGGCGACCCGGTGCGCGACTTGCCGGCCTGTGCCACCTGCCACGGCGCTGCCGGCGAGGGTGCAGGCCCGGCCAATCCCGCGATAGGCGGGCAGCCGGCGGGCTATCTGGCTCACCAGATGCACCAGTGGCGCAAGGCCCGGCGCCGGACCGATCCGGGCAACGTGATGCTCCGGATCAGTCGGCGTCTGACAGCGCAGGAGATTGCAGTTCTGGCCGATTACGCCGCCCGCCTCCCCGGGGATCAGCCGCGTCGGGTATCTCGGGCAGCATCCCCCGCAGAACGTCGTGACGATCCCAGAAGTGATGTTTCAGCGCCGCCACCACATGCAGCGGCACAATGACCATCAGCAGCCAGACGAGCAGGATATGGACGTCCTCTGCCCAGTCGAGGATCGCCCAGCGCCACGCCAGCGACAGCTCGTCCAGAGGCATCTGCGGCCAGGGAATGACCCCTCCCAGATAGAGCGGCCCCGGCGCTGCCACTGACGACCACATCGCCCAGCCGCTCAGGGGCAGGCCGAAGAAGCACAGGTACAGGAGGTAGTGGATCGCATAGGCGGTCTGGGTCTGCCAGCCTTGGCTGTCGGCGTCGTTTTCGGGCCCCGGGATGATCATGCGCCACCCCAGCCGCGCGATTGCGAGGAGCAGGATCGGCAAGCCCACGGCGCTGTGGACCTCATAGGCGCGTAGCTTGTCCCCGCCGGGAATCACAGCGTCGCTGTACCAGCCCCAGCCGAGCTGGAACAGAACCAGGAACGCCATGATCCAGTGGAATGCGATGCCGACCGGGGAATAGCGGTCGCGCTCCGTCTCTTTCGCTGCCCAGGCGCGCAGTGCCTCGATCATGCGGCCTCGGTGTTTTGCGCGCGGGCGAGCCACCGGGCGAATATGAAGGCCGCGGCGGCGAGGTACAGGCCTGCTCCGGGCGCCCACATGATCAATCCGGCAAGCTGCTGGTCCTCTAGAGGGCCGAGCCCCCAGGCCATGGTGGTGGCAAGGTGGGGCGCATAGATCGGGGCCTGCGCGAAGGTCAGGAGCGCGCCAAGGAGGCCCATCTGCACCATCGTTGCAAGCAATGCGGCGACTGCCATCAGCGGCTCGGCCCGGCTGACGCCCCTCCAGAAGAGAACCGCGCTTCCCAGCAGGCTCGCCTGCATCACCCAGTAGACAGCATCGCTCGAAAGCGCCGCGGCATAGAGCGCCGGCGCGTGCCAGGCCCACACCACCAGCGCATGGATTCCGGTCCACAGACCGAGCGATCCGGATGCAGCGGCATGGCGAGGGAGAGCACGCACCACCAGCGGAGCTAGCACCGCCACCAGCAAAAGGTGATGAACTGTCCTTACCCAGAACAGCGCAGAGGTGGCCGCACACAGCGGCGACACGAACAGTGTGACTGCGACCAGCCACGCCGCCACCAAGGCGCGGCGCTCTTCCTTGCCGGTGTTCCTCGCATGGCGATGAAGCAGCAGCGCGAGCCCCCCCAACAGCACAAGAAGCACGGGATCCAAGTTCCAGCGCGCGAGCAATTCGCCAGGGACAGGCGCGGCTCCGCAGTAGGGGAGCCGAGTGCCAATTTCCATCGATTGCGCCATGTGCTTCTCCCGCGCTGCGCTTGGCTCCGCTCGCGTGAGCCGCGCTCGTCCCTGTCGGCCGTTCGGCGACTGGCGGCTTGCCTTTCATTCGTCACCATCGATCCGCAGCAACGCGGAACGCGTGACCGGCTGAAACGGGCAAGAACTGCGGTGACCGGCAACTTGACGCCTGTCAGCCGGCATCAGCTGCGGATTTTCGATGCGACCGCGTGGCGAACGCGCGCGGTGTCCCTGCCCTCGAACCGCCGCTCTGGCCGCTGGTGAAAGATGATGGAAGTTATGGTCTGTCGCTCTCGCGCGGGCCAACCTCAAGGCGAATGCCGCCTTTCCGGACTAGGACAAACCCATGGCCATCTCGATCAACGGGCAAGACTATGCCCTGCCTCAGGACCCTCGCACCAGCCTGCTGGACTTCATCCGCGGAGAGGCCAGGTTGCCGGGCACGAAGAAGGGTTGCGATCACGGGCAGTGCGGGGCTTGCACCGTGCTGGTGAACGGGATCCGGATCAATTCCTGCCTGTCGCTAGCTGTCACCAATGACGGCGACGAGGTGACCACGATCGAAGGGCTCGGCACACTGGCCGCACCCAGCGAAATGCAGCTGGCGTTTGTCGCACATGACGGGTTCCAGTGCGGCTACTGCACGCCCGGACAGATCTGCTCGGCGACCGCGATGCTTCAGGAGATCGCGGCGGGTTGGCCGAGCGACGCCACCGCCGACCTTGGAGCCGCGCCCGCTCTCACCGACGACGAGATCCGCGAACGGATGAGCGGCAATCTGTGCCGCTGCGGGGCCTATGCCAACATCGTCGCGGCCATCCGCGACGTCGCCGGAGAAAATGCATGAGGCCCTTCGATTATCAACGTGCCGAGCGGCTCGAACACGCCGCCCAGCTCACCGGGGAGCCGGATACGCTGGCGCTCGCCGGCGGGACCAACCTCGTCGATCTGATGAAGCTTCAGGTGGAGACCCCCCAGACATTGGTCGATATCGGGCGGCTCTCGCTCGGCACCATCGCCGAGGATGGCGAGGGCCTGCGCATCGGCGCTCTCGCCACCAATACCGCGACTGCCGTTCATCCCCGCGTGCTGGCCGATTACCCTGTGCTTGCGCGCGCGATCCTTGCCGGCGCCACGCAGCAGCTGCGCAACAAGGCGACCACCGGCGGCAACCTGTGCCAGCGCACGCGCTGCTATTACTTCACCAACATCGATCAGCCCTGCAACAAGCGCGAGCCGGGGTCGGGCTGCGGGGCGATCAAGGGCATTGCGCGCATCCACGCCGTGCTCGGCACCAGCCCGCAATGCATCGCCACCTATCCGGGCGACATGGCTGTTGCGATGGCCGCTCTGGACGCCAGCGTCGAGATCGCGAGCGAGCGCCGCAGCCGCACCGTGCCCGTGCGCAACTTCCATCGCCTGCCGGGTGACACGCCAGAGAAGGACAACGTCCTCGAACCCGGAGAGATCATCACCGCCGTCACCCTGCCGGCGCCGGTTGGCGGCGTGCAGCTCTACCGCAAGGTGCGCGAGCGATCCTCCTATGCCTTCGCGCTGTGTTCCGTCGCGGCCGTGGTCGACCTCGAGGAGGGCCGCTTCACCCGCGCCGATCTCGCCTTCGGGGGCCTCGCGCACAAGCCGTGGCACGATCCCCGCATTGCCGACCTGTTGATCGGAAGCGAACCCTCGCTCGCGCTCTTCGACAAGGCCGCCGACCTGCTGCTCGAAGGCGCGGAAAGTTACGGCGAGAACGATTTCAAGATCCCGCTTGCCCGCCGGACCCTTGCCGCGGTGCTCTGCGAAGCGACCGGAGTGGAGCCATGACCGTGCACTTGAAGCAGGACGCGCCGGACAATCGCGATGTGCTCGATGGCACCGGACAGGGCGTGATCGGCGCGCCGCTGCCCCGGCCGGAAGGCCTGATGAAGGTCACCGGCACCGCAACCTATGCCGCCGAATACGCGGTTGAAGGCTGCCTCGAAGGGGTGCTCGTCACTGTCCCGGTGACACGCGGCGAGGTCCTTTCCATCGACGAGCACTCGGTCTTGACCATGCCCGGTGTGGTCGCGGTGATTTCGGACGAGCGCATGACCGGTCGCCCGGCGCAAGGCATGGCAGGCGAGGCTCCGTTCCAGCCCGCGCAAGAGGTCTGCTACTGGGGCCAGCCGGTCGCGCTGGTGGTGGCCGATACCTTCGAGCAGGCGCGTGATGCCGCCAAGCACCTGGCGATGGAATGGCGCAGCGAGGACGCGCCGATCGATCCGGCATCGGTGGAAACCGAGGAGGACGAAAGCACCCTTCAGGGCGATCTGGCCCATGCCATGGCTGAGGCGGCGCACAGCGTCGATGTGGTCATCACCACGGAAGGGCACGCGTCCGCCGCGATGGAGCCGCACGCGGCGCTGGCGCAGTGGAACGACGGTGCCTTGACGGTCCACGCCTCGCTCCAGATGCTCAAGTTCAACCGCGCCGAGCTTGCGGATTCCCTGGGGCTTGAGGAGGAGCAGGTCCGTCTGCTCTCGCCCTATGTCGGTGGCGGGTTCGGATCGAAGCTGGGCGTCAGTCAGGAGGTCGTCGCTGCCTCGCTTGCTGCGATGAAGCTGGGCCGGCCGGTGCGCGTGGTGATGAGCCGGCAGCAGGTGTTCCAGACCGTGGAGCGGCGCTCCGAAACGCACCAACGCATCCGCCTCGCCGCCGATGCCGAGGGCAAGCTCACCGGCTTCGGCCACGAAGCGCTGGTCTCCAACCTGCCGGGCGAGACCTTCGCCGAACCCGTGCTGCAATCCAGCCAGTTCCTTTACGCGGGCGAAAACCGCCTGCTGAAGCTCGATCTTGCGCGCATCCACCGCATGACCGCCGGATCGGTGCGCGCGCCGGGTGAGGCAGTCGGCGTGCAGACCGTCGAACAGGCGATGGACATGCTTGCCGAAAAGGTCGGGATGGACCCGATCGAGCTGCGCCTGCGTAACATTCCCGAGGTGCACCCGGCCAAGGGCACCCCGTTCAGCTCGCGCAAGCTCGCCGAATGTCTGCGCGAGGGTGCCGCGGCATTCGGGTGGGAGCCTCGCCCCCGCGCTCCGCGCCACACGCGCGAAGGCGAGTGGTGGATCGGCACCGGCGTGGCGAGCGGCGCGCGCGTCCACTTCGTCGAGGAAGCCAAGGCCCGCGTCACCCTCCGGCCCGACGGCACCGCTCTTGTCGAGACCGACATGACGGACATCGGCACCGGTACTTACGCGATCCTCGGGCAGGTCGCGGGCGAGATGCTGGGCCTTGTCCCTGACGACATCGAGGTGCGGCTCGGCGACACCGACCTGCCGCCGGGTTCGGGTTCGGGCGGAAGCGTGGGCGCGGCGTCCTGCGGATCGGCGGTGTTCCTCGCCTGCCAGGGCCTTCGCGAGCAGCTCGCCAAGCGGCTCAACGTCGGCGCGGACGAACTCGCGCTCAAGGACGGTTTCGCACGGTGGGATGGCGGAGAGAAGGCGCTGCCCGAGCTGCTCGGCGGCGAGCCGCTCGAATGCACGGGCCATTTCGAGCCCGGTGCCTCGACCGAGGACCTGACCGTCTCCAGCTTCGGCGCCTTCTTCGCCGAGGTCGCGGTCAATCGCTGGACGGGCGAAACGCGGGTGCGGCGCATGACCGGCGCTTTCGGGTTCGGCCGGGTGCTCAACGCCCGCACCGCCCGTTCCCAATGCCTTGGCGGGCTGACATGGTGCATCGGCAACGCGCTCACCGAAAGCCTGCTCTTCGATCCCGTCGACGGCCACCTCGCCAACTGCGATCTGGCCGAATACCACGTGCCGGTGAACCGCGACGTCCCCGATCTCGAAGTCCTGCTGCTCGAGGAACGCGACGCGGCAGCCAGTCCGATCCAGGCCAAAGGCGTCGGCGAACTCGGCTTGTGCGGCGGTGCCGGGGCAATCGCCAATGCGATCTATGATGCATGCGGCGCGAGGGTCTTCGCCTATCCCATGACCCCTGACCGGGTGATGGCGGCGATGGAAAGCTCTCGCCCCCCCTCTGAAAGCACGTAACAGTCCCGATCATGACGCCCGCGGCACAGGTCAGGGTCTGGCGGTCCGGGGTTCCTGTGTAGCGCTCGCCGTGCAGCGGTCGGCGGGCACCGGCGCGGCTTCGCGATCGTCTTGTAAGACGTAGAGCATGGGGCGGGAGACATCGATGATTGCGCGATGCTCGTTCAGCACGTCCTGCCCGATCACGCCCGACACCTCGCGGCCTGAGGCTTGGCCGAGCGCATCGAGAAGCGGGCCAAGCTCGGCGATCAGAACGCGCCGTTGACGAAGCGCGATGTCCCCGACTAGGAAGCTCTCGACACCCACTTGCCGTGCGGTGCCGGAACCTCCGGCGAAACGCGCCGGGCCGGAACCCAAGATCCCGCCCTTGTCCGCCGCCAAGCCGAACCGTTGCGCCTGCGCGGTGCTCACGACCGTCAGGTTGGCGCCGGTATCGAGGACGAAATCCCCCTTCACGCCGTTGATGCTGGCTTCGACGAGCTGGTGGCCGGGCTTCACATTGCGCACGGGCACATGCTCGAAGCCGAGGAGGCAGAGCGCATGATCGACCGTGCCGGCGTCCTGCGGCCGATACTCGACCTCGGCACCGTCAGACCGAGCGAATGGGCTGCGGCTCATGTCGCAGGCGGACAGGAGCAGCAGCAGCGGGATGATCGCAAGAGCGTTTTTCAAAGCGGCCTTCCATGCGGGCGATGGGCAAGTTGGTATGGTTGCGCACCCGGCGGCGCGGGACGGCTAGTCAGGTGCGCGATATTCTTCGAGCTCATCCAGATCGTTGCAGTCCGTCAGGAACAATGCCGCGGGCTTGGAGCGGTCGAAGTGTGCCATTACGGCCGTCACCAGCACGGTCAGCGGAACCGCGAGCAGCGCTCCGGCAACACCCCACAACAGCGTCCAGAGGAGCAGTGCCAGAAGCACCACCAGCGGCGAGATCGCCAGCCGGCGGCCCATGATCTTGGGATCGACGAAGTTGCCGATCACCTGCTCGATCACCAGCAAGCCCGCACCGACCATCAGCGCGGTCCCGGGATCGCGGGTGACAAAGACATAGGCCGTCGGCAGCAGGCCTGACACGATCGAACCCACGGTAACGATGAAGTTGAGGAGGATCGTGAGGAGCCCCCATAGCAGGACATATTCGACCCCGAAGACCAGCAGCAGTCCGGCGTAGAGGAGTCCGGTTATCGCGCCCAGCAGCAGGCGAGTGACAAAATAGGCGCGGAACTTGGCGCCTACCGAACGTCCGACGTCCAGCCAGAGCCGCTCTTCGCGCCGCCCCCTCGATATGGAGCGAAGCTTGGCGTTCCAATTGGGCGCTTCGGTCAGCATCAGGAGCATGAGAAACAGGATGAGGACGATGCCTCCCAGCGTGCTTGCCGTGAGGTTGGCAACGGTCAATGCGGCGGATGCGAGCTTGCCTCCGATCGCCTGCGCCCCCTGCTCCGGGTCAGGGCCACCTCCCAGAACATCGGGCAGGGAGAACGGCAGGCTCTCCAGCCGGGCGCCGAGCTGTGGCCCAATGTCGCGCGCAAGTCCGTAGACGCTCTGTGCCGCGAACCCCACCCCTGCGAAGAAGGCAACGAGGATCGCGAGCACCACCAGCGAACCGGCCAGCGGGCCGAGCCAGCGCAGTGAATCCGGCACACGGTCCCGCACTGCCGCCACGAGTGGCCATATGCCGAGCGCCAGGAGCAGCGCCGTCACGGGGGGCATCAGCACGGCATAGGCTTCGCGCAACAGCCAGAACGATGCGGCGGCGGCGATCACCAGCAGCAGATGATCCCGCAGCGAGGAGCCTTCCGCACGCGGAGGCAGGTCGTCGGGGGAAGGACAATTCTCCATGCCTTGGAATAGGGCTGGGCAAGCCACAATGTTCCGCCGTCCACCTCCCTCCGACCACGTCTCGCACGCAAATCATCTGCGAATGGCGGTACCCGCTACTCGAGGGATACTACGTTTGCGCCCCTCTGTACTGCCTTGCGACCCTGCATGTCGGCGAGGGGGATCGGGGATTCCGCTTTAAAAAATGGTCGTTCCGAAGGCGGATTTGGGGGCCAGCCCCCTGCGGGGACCCATGAGGCCCCCGATTCAGGGCGAACATGGCTGAACGAACCTGCACGCTGGAAGCGATTAGATGGTGCCAGAAGAGGACAAAAAAGTAAAAAGTAAGTATTTGATATACTTACTATCTACACATTTCGAAGATTGAAATGCCACTTGCCATGCCTCTAAGTCTGGATTGCTTGAAAGATTGGAGTCTCTAAGCACTGTTTCAGGCACATTCATCATGTATCACAGTGTATCATTCCAATGCAAGTTTTTTTGTTCGATTTATTTGTGACTGTTTGTTGCAATACGTACCGGCTTTGGGTCCCCGCAATTTGATCGCGCCATGACATGGCGCCTTCGGCCATGAACTGCTGACCATGCTCCCCCGGTCGGAGAGCTCTCTAAAGCGGCAGGTTGATCCCCCACAGGGTATATTGCGGATTTATACCTTCCAGGGTATAGAATAGCCTACGGAGGCAGTGATGGATCAGCTTGTAAGACTGCCGAGGCAGCTAGGTGCAGTCATCCAGAGCGCGCGTGTGCGGCAGGGAATGACCCAGTCAGAGCTGGCCGGTATCTCCGGCACACAGCAGAAAACCATATCAGGCATCGAGAACGGCAGCGTCGGAGTAAAGCTCGGCACGCTGCTCCGCGTGATCGCGAGCCTCGATCTCGATATCAAGATCGGACCGCGAGAGCGTGGCCCTTCCATCGAGGACGTCTTCTAAGGCCAATCCATATAGCTTTTGCGTTCTTGATGCCCCATTGCATCAGGCCGCATGCATATGATATGTTTCCTCGGACAATATTTCATCTTGTCCGATGTAAAGTATCAGAATGATCGAACTGCAGACCCAAAGGGACAAGGCCGTAGCGCTGCTAACGCAGCGAACCATGATGCGCGCCTACGAACTCAAAGCGGAAGGGGTGACCGCAGCGACGCTAGCCAGAGCAGTAAGCGATGGTGCAATCATCAGGGCAGGCCGGGGTCTTTATCAGCTCCCCGATGGCGGCGACAGCGCGCACATGGCCTTTGCCGAAGTGAGCAAGCGTATCCCTGACGGTGTTATCTGTCTGGTGTCGGCGCTGGCCTACCACGACCTTACGGATCAGATCCCACGTCAGGTCTGGGTGGCCATCGGTGCCAAGGACTGGGCCCCGAGGGTCGATTATCCGAAGGTGCGGATCGTCCGCTTCCGCGAGCCCTATCTCGGCTATGGAATTGAGCGCCACACCATCGCCGGGGTCGAGGTAGCAATCTACTCTGTCGCCAAATCGCTAGCAGACGCGTTTCGAAACGCACGGCTTGTTGATCGCTCCGTGGCAATTGAAAGTCTGCGCAGCGCGATCGAGCAGCGCAAGGCAACGCCTGCCGAGATTGCACAGGCAGCGATGGACTGCGGTGCATGGAAGATCATGCGCCCCTATCTCGAGGCCCTGGTGCAGAATGGCTAAGGACATCACCAATCTGGCCGCGTCCGTGCGGCAGCGGCTGCGCAATCTCTCGCTCGAAAAGCAGCGGGACTTTGGCCTTGTCCTGGTCAACTATGGGCTGGAGCGGCTGATCTACCGCCTCGTGCAATCGCGGCACCGCGATCAGTTCGTGCTGAAGGGCGGCATGCTCGTGACAGTGTGGACCGGCGATGATCATCGCACCACGCGCGATGCAGATTTCCTCGGCTTTGGCGAACTGGACGAAGAACGCCTGCGCGAAATCTTCGCCGACATCATGGCCATCGACTGCAACGATGGTCTGATGTTCGATGTTGAGCAGCTGACAGCTGCGGCTATTCGCGAAGACAACGTCTACGGCGGCGTCCGGCTCAAGACTGTCGCCATGCTCGATGGTGCGCGCATCCCGATCACCATCGATGTGGGCCTCGGCGATGCCCTCACCCAGCCCGAGCACGTCATCGACTATCCTTCGCTGCTTGGAGCACCGATCCCGAATATCCGCGCCTATCCGCCCGAAACGGTCATCGCCGAGAAGTTCCAGGCGATTGTTGCCTTGGGCATCGTGAATGGGCGGATGAAGGACTACTACGACCTCTGGACCATCCCGGCAGTGCTCGACCTCGACGAAGCTTCATTGACGCAGGCTATCGCCGCGACCTTCGCTAGGCGCGAAACAGCAGTGCCGGTAGACGCTCCAGAAGGTCTGACAGACGCCTTCGCCAAGGATCCGCTCAAGGTCAGGCAGTGGCAGGCCTATACCGACTCCATCGGTATCGATAGCGTATCGCTAAGCGAAGTGACTGCTCAGATATGGTCGACCTTGCGACCCTCCTGCGAGCGTCTGGCTGATCGTCGCACCTAGCCGCCCGCCCTATCGTTTCAGCGAAATTGCATGTTCAACGGCGCGCTGAAATGTCGCCCTTGTTGAACCTCAAAGCCGCGCAGCGCTGGCGGAATTCCTTATCATTGAGCAGCCCCACGAGACCCTTCGAACATCAATGATAGGGCTCGCAGCCGATGCCATCGCCGTCGCCATCAAGCCGCTCCGAGAACCCTGGCTCGTAGCTGTATAGAGGCGCAACACCTTCCGCGCGGACCTCGTTGCAGCCCGAGTACGTGTACCCGGCAGGAAGCGCATCGAGGATCGCTTGGCGTTCCTGCGCAGCCTCCAGAGCATTCGCTCCAAAGGCTAGGCCGAGCCCTGAAGCGACGGCGATCAGACCGTAGCGCCCTGCGGTTTGCAGGGTCGTCTCGTGCGCGGGCGATTGGCGCCGTTGGGGGCGATTACTGAAGCGCCGCTGAGGTTGGGGCCGGGCCATTGAGTTGAATTACAATCCAATCCTCAAGGCTCGGTTAAGTGCGCGAGAGACCGAGTCGCGCAGATTCCGGCCATATGCGCTGACAAAATTCGACGCTGATGCTGCTGAACACCGACGAAACCGAGCCTTGGCTTCCCGTTTATGAGAGCTGTGCCGAACGCGTTGCGTCCCTGTGCGTCCACAGCCGTCCACGCGTGAGATGGAACGGCATTTGATCCTGTTTTGTTCTTTCCAACAACCAGACGTCGCACATAGCTTCGGAGGGTCACTGAAGCTCAGGCAGAGGTGTCGGGTTGAATGAATGATCGTCGCGCGGCCCGCCTTGCGACGGTCAACCCGCCACTCCGGAGGGGAGTGCGGCGCCAGTGACAGAACCTTGAATGAAGAGGAATCTGTCATGTCGAATACTGAACTGATCACCTGCCAGGAGGTCCTGCGCCTCACGGGCATTCGCAGCCGATCCACCATCTGGAGGAAGATGCGAAAGGGGGGCTTCCCCCACCCTGTCGACATTGGCGGCGGGCGCATTCGCTGGCGCGCCGCTGACATCTCGGAATGGATCAACGCCCTTCCGCTGCGCCGCTACTGACCCCTCACTTGGCGGGCCGTGGCCCGCAGAAAGCATCCCCACAATGTCGATTTTTTCTATGTTGGAAGCCGCCTTGCGCGCGGAAGGCTGGGCGCTCGTTCGTGTCCCGGTCAGTGACCGATACAAGTCTCTGACAGAACTGCTGATCGACGATTACGTCAGGCGGCTCAGCCGCCCGGGCCTCGATGGCAGCTGCTACCGCAACTTCATCGCCGACTGGCTCTACTTCGAACGACCCATGATCGATCGGTTCAAGGGCGAGGAATTCTCGGCCCAATTTGAAGGTCCCCTGGTCGCTATCGGCGACAAAACATACCCGCTCGGCGGGTTCATTCTCCACCATCTCCAATGGGCCCGGTTGTCCCCTGAAGATGCTTTCGATCTGCGCGAGACACTGCGTGCTGTGGTCGATCGGTCAGTGCGCAAATGGATGCAGGACAAGGACCTCACATTCATCCCCGCGCTTCCTGAAAAGCCGTTCCCCGACCGTGCTGCCGCCGACGCTGAAGCCGAGCGTCAGATCCGCGCATTCGCGCGCTTCGATCGGCCACTTGGGGATATCTAGTGATGCACAGTCAGGACTATTCACCGGAACCTATGAAGGGCCACGATGCGATGCATCGGGCCCGGAAAAGGGATACACACCCCACGCACGCGTGCAGCGAGGATTTCTGCGGTTTTTGGAGCGCGCCCAAAGCGCGCTCGTCCGGCGCAGCAATCCGAAACGTCGCAATTGCGCCATTTCCGGCGCGCGCTTCGAGCGCGCGCGGGAGGTGGTGATGGCAAGCTTCATCAAGCGGACCATCCGCCTCAATCCTTCGCAGGCAAGGACGCTTACCAGCGTCGCAAACCGGCGGGGTCTGTCGGAATATGCCTTGCTGCTGAAGGTCATTGATGCAGGCTTCCTTGCGCTCCTGCACGGCACCGACAAGGAGACTGATCTCGCCGAAATGGCGAACGTGATCGGGTCGATATCGGAACGACTTGCCGATGCCGAACGGGTGCTTGACCGCACCCTGTTCACAGCCTGCGCAGCCTATGCCTATGCCCGTTCTTCAGCGCTTGGCGGGCGCACATCCGACGAGGCCATTGCCGCCGAAGCGCGGGCCGCATTCGAGCGCCAGCGCAAGCTGGCAGGGGAGGGCGAGCGATGACCGCCGGTACCGACTTTGTCACCCGTGCCCACGCTCTTTGGCGGGTGCGATCATCGCCCCGCAGTTCGTCATGAGCGCTGCTGAGCTCAAGGTCGCAGGCCAGTGTTTGGGCGCCAAGCTGCTGGTCATGCTGGGCGAGATGGCGGGCACAGACCTGAAGATGAATGTCGCCCTCGGGGGCCGCCGCTACACCCTCCCGGCAAGTGTTATTGCCAACGAGCCGCTGATCGCAGGCACCTTCTCCAAGGCCGTTGCTGTGCTCATCATCGGCGCAATTCTGGGCTGCGCGTTGGGGCTGCTGGCGGCCTGGCTGCTCCAGCGCACCATGTTTGCGCAGGGGCACGATACGCTGGCCGATAGGGTCATCGGCGGGACCCGTCTGGCGCGCCAGGAAGAGGTCGCAGCACAGACGCGTTTGCTCGCCGGAAGTCGTGCCCTGCAGATCGGCCCGGTCCCCATCCCGCAGCGGATCGAGACCCGACATTTTGCCTTTCTCGGTACCACCGGCAGCGGCAAGACCACGGTGCTGCGGCAGATGCTCGACGGCATCGAAGCGCGCGGCGAAGCGGCCCTTGTTTACGACACATCCGGGGAGTTCATCGCCCACTACTACAACCCCGCGCGCGGCGACATCATCCTCAATCCCTTCGATGCGCGCTGCGCCTTCTGGTCCCCATTCGACGAGATATCGCACCCCGCCGATGCCGACCGCATAGCGCGCCAGCTGGTCTCCGAAACCGGCAGTCAGGATGACGATGTCTGGCTCGAAACCAGTCGGATTCTGGTGGCCAACATGATGCGCTCGCTATGGGCCGAAAAGAACGGCAGCCTTGAAGCCCTGCTCGATGCCTTGCAGGTCAAGAGCAAGGAGCAGCTGAAGGCCTGGCTGGGGCATACATCCTCCGCCCGCACCTTTGCCGATGACGCTGACCGCGCCACCGGCAGCGTACTCTTCATGCTCGCCAAGGCCGCCAACCTGATCCAGTTCCTGAAGGTCGAACAGGAGAATGCGGCCCGCTTTGCGTTCCGCGATTTCATCGTCGGGCTCGACAAGATTGAGGGGGCAAAGCCCTGGATCTTCGTGCCGCGCAAGGAGGACTATTTCGAGGCCGCAAAACCCCTGATGGCCTGTTGGCTGGAATGTGCTGCGAGCGCCGTGCTCGGGCTTTCGCCATCGCCGGAGCGCCGCATCTGGTTCGTGCTCGACGAGCTTGCGGACCTCCCCCGCGTCGAAAATCTCGCGCGCCTTTTGCCTGAGGGCCGCAAGTTCGGCGCCGCGATCGTGCTCACCTTTCAGGCGCTGGGGCAGATGCGCCACCGCTACGGCGACAACATCGCCGAAGCCATGCTCGCCTGCTGCAACACCAAGCTGTTCCTCCAGACCGTCGACCGCGAAACCCGCCAATGGGCGAGCGAGACCATTGGCCAGTGCGAAGTCGAAATGCGTGTCGCAACCGACACGCTGATGATCGGCAAGGAGGTGCCTCGCACCACCATTGCCACCCAGCGCCAGTTCCGCGCTGCCGTGCTCGAAAGCGAGCTCCGGCTTACCCCGCATCAGGGCTTTCTGCTGCTGCCCGATGGCCTGCCGGTGGCGCGGATCGGGCTTACCGCCGATCATATCATGCGGCGCGGTTCGCCGCGCCAGCCTGCCTTTGTCGCGGGCGATCCGGCGAGCACTCTGTGGAGCCGGGTCAGCGGCATTGCTGCGCCTGATGATGCCGAACCCGATAGAGGCTCAAAGAATGGCCCCGAAGCGGGACCGGTCTGATGGTGGCCTCGGTCTCAGCCCTCACCAGTGCCGGTCAGGCAGCAAGCTACTACGAAGCTGATGACTATTATGCCGAGGGAGGCCTTGCTCCCTCGGAGTGGTTTGGTGAGGCAGCCGCCGCGCTCGGCTTGTCCGGCGAAGTGGACCGCACGCAGTTTGCGGAAATGCTCGAAGGCCGCGTGGCCGGACAGCAGCTCGGCACCACCCGCGATGGCAAGGTCGAGCACCGTCCGGGCTGGGACATCACCTTCTCCGCGCCCAAGTCGGTCTCGATCATGGCCGAAGTTGCCGGCGACAAGCGGCTGATCGCTGCGCATACCGCAGCGATCAAAGTCGCGCTTGGCCATGTCGAGCAGCACATGGCGGCAACACGGGTGCGCGAGGGCGGCGAGGTGCAGCGCGAGGAAACCGGCAACCTCGCCATCGCCACCTTCCGCCATGCCACGAGCCGCGCGCAGGACCCGCAGCTCCACACTCATGCCGTGATCCTCAATGCAACACAGGACAAGGATGGCAACTGGCGCAGTCTGGAGCCCCGCGCCTTCTACCAGCTGCAAAAGGAGATCGGGGCGATCTACCGCCAGGAGCTGGCGCATGGCGCGGCCGAGCTGGGGTACCGGATCGAGGCTGGCAAAGACGCCATGTTCGAGATTGCGGGCGTGCCTGAGAGGGTGATCGACGCCCTCAGCCAGCGCACGGCTGCCATCGATGCGCGCCTTGCCGAGCGCGGGACCAGCCGCGAGGAGGCCAGCGCGGCCGAGAAGCAGATCGCCGCGCTCGATACCCGCGAGGCCAAGAGCCATGCGGATCACAAGACCTTGCGGGCCGATTGGCGCGCGACGGCAGAAGCCAAGGGCTTTGGCGAGGCCGAGCAGGCGCGTGTCATTGCTGAGGCCGAGCAGCGGGCGAGGGAAGGCCAATTGTCCGCGAGCCCTGAGATCCTCGCCGCCCGGGCGGTCGCCTGGGCTGCCGCCAAGCTCTCAGAGCGTCAGGCCGTGTTCGCGGCCAGCACGCTGGCGCGTGAGGCGGGCGACTATGCCTTTGGCAGGCTCAGCCACAACGCCATCAGCGCGGCCATTGCCGAAGCGGGCGAGCGCGGCGCGCTGGTCCCGCGCGCCTATCTCGATCGGCGCGGTGCAGAATTTGCGGGCTTCACCACGCCCGAGGCTATCGCGACCGAGCAGACCATGCTGCGCCTTGAAGCCGCCGGGCGCGGCGTGGCCGTGCCGCTGGCTTCGCCGCTCGCCGCTGCGCGCACGGTCGAGCGGGCCGCGCGGCAATCCGCACGCGCGGGCTTTGCCTGGACTGATGATCAGAAGCGCGCGACCTCTGCATTGCTTACCTCGCGCGACCGTGTGGCGGCGGTCCAGGGCTATGCCGGGACTGCCAAGACCACGACCGTGTTGGCGACCTATGCGCGCGAGGCGGCGAAGAGCGGGTTAGCTGTGACTGCGCTCGCGCCGACTGCGTCGGCGGCGACCGTTCTGGGAGAGGCGCTCGGCCTGCGCGGCGATACGGTCGCACGCCATCTTGTGTCGCCCGAGGCCAAACGGCTCGGCAAGGACGCGGTCTGGATCGTCGATGAAGCCTCGATGCTGTCCGCGCGCGACATGGCAGCGCTCATGGCAAGCGCCGACAAGGCTGGTGCCCGGCTTGTGCTGGTCGGCGATGTCAGGCAGCTCGGCTCAGTCGGTGCAGGCGCAGCTTTTGCCCAGCTGCAGCAGGCGGGCATGACTACGGCCAAGCTCGCCAACGTCGTACGCCAGACCAATGCCGACACTCGCGAGGCCGTCATGGCGTCAATCGAGGGCCATGCCGGCAAGGCTTTGGCTGCGCTGGAGCGCGGCGGCGGCGAGGTGATCGAAGGCGCAGACCGCGATGCGCGCCTTGCGACGATGGCACAGCGCTTTGTTGCCCTCAGTCCTGCCGAGCGCGCGCGGACCCTCGTGATCGAGCCCTCCCGCGAAGGGCGCGATACGCTCACTACTATGATCCGGCAGCAGCTGGCGCAGCGAGGCGATCTCTCATTGGCGGCCCTCCGGTTCGAGGCTCTCGAAGCCAAGGGCCTGACTCGCTCTGAAACCCGGCAGGCCGCAAGCTATGCCATTGGCGATGTTGTGCGCTTCGCCCGTGACTATGCCGACAAGGGCGTCACACGCGGCGCGGCCTACCGGGTCGAGCGCATTGATCCGGATAAGGCCGCGATATCGCTCAAGTCAGCCAACGGCTCAGCCGTCGACTGGCGTCTGCGCCAGTGGGGCGCGGGCAAGGTTGAGGTGTTCGAGCCAAAGCAGATGGAGCTGCAGGCGGGCGACCGCGTGCAGTTCACCCGCAATGACCGCGAGGCCGGTCGCATCAACGGGCTGCGCGGCACCATCACCGGCATCGATCCCGAGCGGCAGCAGGCGACCATAGCGCTGGCGAATGGCCGTGAGCAGCGGCTCGATCTTGCCGATCCCCGCGACGCCCATCTGCGCCATGCCTATGTCCAGACCGCCCACGCTGCGCAGGGCCAGACCGCCGAGCGGGTCCTGATCCACGCCGACAGCCGCTCCGCCAATTTGGTCGATCAGAAGATGCTCTACGTCGCGCTCTCGCGCGCGAAGTCCGAAGCCATCGTGGTCACCGACGACAAGGCGCGGCTGATCCGTGCGATCCATGAGCGCGCGGGCGAGAAGCAGACCGCCATGGAAGTCAGTGCGCCAGAAGCGTCCAAGGCGAAGTCTCTGGGGGCTGGTCTCGGCTGATCGTGTGACGCGTGATTACTGGGCCATGGCATCCTTCGCCCTGCCATTGGAATGAACTGCTCCTTTGTGACGGCCCGTGCCAGACGTGATCAACAGCCTGCCCGCTCCATTCGGGCTTTGCCCTCCCGTGTTGTCTGTTCCGCGCTTCGCGCTGACCCGCCCGGCCATCCGGCCCGTCCCTTCATCTGCGTTCCCAACGAGAGGACGAAGGATTTACCACCATGGCCAGCACCGCAAACGCCAGCATCTACGACACCATCACCAACCAGATCATCGCCGCGCTGGAGCGCGGCACGGGTGACTACACCCTTCCCTGGCACCGCAGCAGCGCGCCGCTGACCCGGCCCATCAATGCGGTCACCCGCAAGGCCTATCGCGGCGTAAATGTCCTCGCCCTCTGGGCCAGCGCCGAGGCGCAGGATTTTGGGCATGGTCTCTGGGCGAGCTATCGCCAGTGGCAGTCGCTCGGCGCGCAGGTGCGCAAGGGCGAGAAAGCCTCTCCGATCGTGTTCTACAAGGTCCTGGACAAGCCCGAGGGCAGCGAAGACGAGGCGCGCGAGGGCGCTGGCCGGATCTTCGCGCAGGGCTCGCATGTGTTCAACATTGCGCAGGTCGAGGGCGACGCTTTGCCAGAGGTGCCGGACGCCGAGACCTTCGATCCCATCCCTGATGTCGAAGCCTTTATCGCCGCCACCGGCGCTGCCATCCGCACTCAGGGCGACAGCGCTTACTACACCCCTTCCACCGACATGATCTCCATGCCCGACCGCGAGCGGTTCTTCGCCACCGACACCGCCAGCGCCGGGCAGAACTGGTATGCGATCCTGCTCCACGAGCTGGTCCACTGGACCGGGGCCGATCACCGCCTCGCCCGCACCTTCGGCAAGCGGTTCGGTGACGAGGCCTATGCCATGGAAGAATTGGTCGCCGAGCTTGGCTCAGCCTTCCTGTGCGGCGATCTTGGCCTGTCGGTCACCCCGCGTCCGGACCATGCCTGCTACCTTGCCAGCTGGCTCAAGGTGCTCAAGGGCGACAACCGGGCGATCTTCACCGCCGCCAGCGCGGCGGCGAAGGCGGCGGAGTGGTTGGGGGATAGGAAGCGATGATAGGAACGGGTTACAAATCTGCCACCGCACAGCTTATCGGAGACGGCGTAGTGATTGAGCATTTCGCCATAGTGCCGTTCGCGCTTTGGATCGAGAGAAGAGGCAAATCGAAGCACTTGGACGGGCTGCAAAAATCTGATGATACCCTTTCAATTGAGCTCGACACCTGCACGGGCCTCGTGCATGTTGATGGTGCGATCATCTTTCCATACGCGACGCTCGGGGGGGGGAGGGCTCGTTGCGATCACGCAATGCCAAATAAAGCGCGAATTTCTCAAACCTTTCATGCTATTTATGTCGATTATTTTTAAATAATAATGTGATGCGGTTACTAATAAAGGGCTATTTTGAAGGTCATGGTTGCAATAAATCTTGTTCTCCTGCCAGTTGGTCATAGGCAATGAGATTTATAGATCTGTTCGCTGGCCTAGGCGGGTTTCATCAGGCATTGACGCGCTTGGGTCACGAGTGTGTCTTTGCTTCAGAGATTGATATCGAGCTTGCGGGGCTTTACAGGGATAACTTTGGTCTAGAGCCCAAGGGTGACATAAAAGTCGCTTTTTCAGAGGTGCCGTCGCACGACATCTTGTGTGCTGGTTTTCCCTGTCAGCCATTTTCGAAAGCTGGGGATCAGCTTGGCTTTGATTGCCCGCAGAGGGGTGACCTATTCGACTACGTGCTCAGGATCCTTGAGCGACATAAACCGACTTATGTGATCCTGGAGAACGTGCCCAACCTGCTTCGGCACAACAATGGCAGGACATGGCAAAGGGTGTATAATTGCCTGATTGACCTCGGGTATGAAGTCGATGCTCAGAGGCTATCTCCGCACATGTTCGGGGTCCCGCAAACTCGTGAGCGAGCCATTATTGTGGGCTCGCGCAATGGTTTGGGCTCGTTCAAGTGGCCTGAACCTACCCATCTTGGTGCGGAACTCAGCATTCGACCAATCCTAGATGAAAATCCGGTCGGTGCGCGCCCTTTGCCCGAGCATCTCGTTCAGTACCTTGCTGCATGGCAAAAGCTGCTTGATGTCTTGCCGATAGGGGTGGACCTTCCGTCCTTTCCAATCTGGGCTATGGAGTTTGGGGCGACCTACCCCGCTCGTACAGGTTCGCCCATTGGTCATGGGCTCGATGAAATTGGCTCGTTTCGTGGGGCATTTGGCCGCCCGCTGAAGGGTTTGTCCAATGATGAGGTCTTGGCGGCCCTTCCAGCCTATGCGCGCGATCGAGAAAAGAAATTTCCGCCCTGGAAAATTCAATTCATAGAGCAAAATCGCCAGTTTTATCGTGCGCACAAAGATATAATTGATCCGTGGCTTCCTATGATCAAAGATTTCCCCCCAAGCTTCCAGAAATTGGAGTGGAACTGGAAGGGTGGTCCACGCAGCCTTTGGGAATCTATCATACAATTTCGAGCCTCTGGAATTCGTGTTAAGCGCCCTACAGTTGCTCCGTCACTGGTGGCGCTGACGACAAGCCAAGTGCCCGTCATCGCCTGGGAGTGTCGCTACATGACCATGCGGGAATGCGCCCGACTTCAAAGCATGGGCGACCTGAAGTATTTGCCGAGCGCTCGAACCGCAGCATACAAGGCTTTGGGCAATGCCGTGAACGTCGACGTCATTGAAGCCGTCGCCGGCGCGCTCTTTGGACCTGTTTCCAGGCGAGCAAACTCTGATGCTTTGCCCTCGTTCTCAGCCCTTCGGCCCTTGAGGCACGAGGGTCTCGCTCAGCTTGCCTGAGGCCCTTCCTGATTAATCGTTTCAGAACTTAATGCCTTGTGTACATGCGGTAAATTCTAATCTATCCTTCCGACGACCGCACGCCACTGGCAAAGATGATCAAGCGTCGGGATGTCCTTTGGCGTCTTAGGGGGAATCGTGGACGAATTCGACTACGGCGAGATCGCAAGGTTTTTGAGCGAACTTTCGGGCAGGGGGCAGCTTCCTGATCACGTCCAGGCGAAAGCACCGATTGAGTTTTCTCCGGCAGACGTCAGGTTTGATGACAATAGTTGGCTCGCGCGCGTGGTAGAGGTGCAGGCCTGGCTTCGCCTCGACGATGGATTGAGCGCCGACGAGCCTGAGACTGCGATCGCCGCTAAGTTATTCAATCAGTTGGCGCCTGAAGCTGACGAGATACTCTTCAACGTCACGAATGGCGTCGTGCTGATGACCGAGCAAGGCGTAGAAGTGTTGGAGGCGCGGCTTGCGCGCGCCGACGAGCGCAGTGCGCGCTTTACGGAAGCTCTCGAAGAAGACGGCTTGCGAAGCGCGGCATCGGCTGACTGGGAGGAGGCGTGGGAGGAGCCTGAGGCTAGAGAGCCGCCGAACATAAAGGCGACCGTGGATACTCTCCCGATCGTCGAGTTCGTCGGCCACGCTCGAGAAAACGAATTGGATCTCAATCCGCCTTACCAACGTGAGTACATCTGGTCGAACCCTGACTCGCAAAAGCTTATCGAGTCCATCTTGCGTGGCATTCCATTGCCTTCAATCATCTTGGCGACTGTCGCCGATGACGATAAGCTTCAGATCGTCGATGGGAAGCAGCGCTTAACTTCAATCCTTCGCTTCGTTGGGGCGCACCCGTCTGCTGTTGCCTTTGCCAAAGAAAAGGGCGATCTTGATCTTTTTCAGACCAACTTTCGAAAATTCTCCAAGAAATACGCCCTCACCCCGGATGATGTTCGAAAGCACTATTTGCCTTTCAAAACCAAGACGTATGATAAATCTGATCCTCTTCGGCCTTTGTCTGGCAAATTTTATGATGAAATAAGGGAAGTCCAGACATCAATTGGTGGCAAACAGGTCGCTGTCAGGAAACTCTTCGACTCTAGTTCTTCGCCCTATCGAATTCCCATTCTTCGTTACGAAGACACAGCTGTACGTGACATTCATCAAGTATTTCGTATCTATAATCAACAGGGCGTCAAACTAAACGCGGAAGAAATTCGTAACGCCGTCTACAATCATTTGAAGATTGTTCAATTGATGCTTTGGATCGGCGGCGACCGAGCTGAGTCAAGCATGGCTCAATATGCTGTTGATGCAGAAATTGACCCTGCGTTTGCATATACTATCATCGCTGACATGGGGTTTAGTATAGCTCGGTTTCGCCGCACCAAAGTCCTGCTTTGGATGCTTGCTACGCTCCTGCATCCAACCGGAACGCCTGGCAGTTATCGAACCCCTTCCACGGCTAGCCACATCGACAGCTTCCTTGATGCAATCGACAAGCGACTGCCGCGACTTCGAGCAACACAAGTCCTGACAACACTCGCCCGCGATCTGGTCGCAGCGATTGAGCTTCACGCAGAGGCCGACCGTGCGTGGCATCCCCGTTTTCGCAGTAAGCGCGAGGCCGGAACAAAGTGGGAAGAACTTGGCGCAGTCGCGAGCCTCGCGGCATGCTTCGTGGTCGTTATGCTTGATAAGGCGGATCAGTTAATTCAGGCCGCTGATGCAGTCCGAGCGGTTACAAAGGAAAAAAAGGGACCGGAGAGTACGCAGAACAAGACCCAGTGGGGGCACATTTCGGATTCATTGCTGAGCATTCTTGAAGCACTCGAAATTTACCCAGACGAAGTTCAGCGAGCTTTGGAGGAGCGGTTCGGTACGTCAGCCATCGACGGCTTGGGCGAGTTACGCATGTTAGCTCCTGCGGATGACTGACTCGGACTCAAGCGCCATCACAGTTGTTCCGGCTCGGCCGCCACAGCCCGGCGCGGAGCAGCCTTTTTTGGGATGGTGGGATCGCTACAAGTCAAACGCCGGACGTCAACTTTCAACGACAGCACTCGAAATTTTGGAAGCTGACGCGCGCTTCATTGTCGAAAGAGCGTTGCCAGTGGTCGGCAACTCTTTCGACCCTAGTGCATGGACTGAAGACGGCCTTCGAACTGGATTGGTAATCGGTTCGGTTCAGTCCGGGAAAACTGCGAGCATGTTGGCGGTCGCTAGTCTTGCGCTAGACCGGGGCGTTGACATTGTCATTTTGCTTGCTGGCACGAGGGTTGGATTATGGCTCCAAACCTACGAGCGGATGCTCAACCAACTCGACGGTAGCACACGCGATACAGCTTATGCTCGCAGCGATGAGCGCCTTATCTTACCACAGCCTGAAGATGTCCTTTATCCGGATCGACTTGGTCCGACGAGCTATCTCAAGGAGTCGAAGGCAACTATCGCAGTTCGACGGGGCTTGCCTATTATCATTGTTGTACCGAAACTTGATGAGCATCTGCTTTACCTTTCACGGATGCTGCGCAACGTATTTACTAGCCCCGTGCTCGAGAATCGCGGCAGATCTACGACGATGCTGGTGCTCGACGACGAGGCCGACGATGCCTCAGTTCTCGACAGCGCGACCTCCGAAAAAATTACCCCGCGCTTCATTGCCGCGCTTTGGAGCGGCGACCATCACCGTTCAGCCTCTCGCCATGCGTACCTGCATGCGTCCTATATTGCATACACCGCAACGCCGCAGGCAAACTGCCTTCAGGAAACTCACAACCCTCTTGCACCAAGGCAGTTCAGCGCTGCGCTGCGCGTGCCAGGACAAGAAGGTGAGGTGATGCCTCGCTCGCTCACATATCGTGAGCCTAGAGGTATTGGCAGTTATTATTGCGGCGGCGATTTCTACTACGATGCGACAACCTATCTGTCAGGTCCGCTCGCAGTATCTTGGCCGTACCCTGTGCAGCGGCAGGACGAAAGCGAGAGTGAGCTTGCCGAACGGCGGGAGCAACTCCGATGGGAGATGATCTCGGCCGCTCTGCGCAGCTATCTTGTGGGGGCCGCGGCGAGGCTGCTGATCCACGGTCGCCGCTACTCGAATGTCATAGCCCGCACTTTTCCTAGCAAAGGCGCATTGAATGCGGTCATGCCGCCCGCACATACGATGATGTTCCATCCATCAGCGCGCAAAGATGCCCATTTTGCTGCTGCCGAGGACATCGCGCGGTGGTCACGCGCTCTACCAGGCCATGAACGTGAAGTCGAATTGATCGAAGATCAGTACGGCGAGCCTGTCACAACGCTCGATCCTGCAGGATTGGCTGCACGCCTCGAGGTGGAAGAAGAGGAATGGCGCGCTTGCCTCTTAAGTTTCGAAGCCTCACGGTCCGCGTTGGCCAGCTTCCCGATGGCAGCCTATCCGCGGCTTGATGCGTCACATTGGGACGAAGTTCGCGCGCTACTTGTAGACGAAGTGTTTCCAAATGTGGCGTTGCGCGTTTTAAACAGCGATCCAGTGGCAGACGACCGACCTTGCTTCGATCCTATTGAAGTAGATGGAGGTTATCGAGTTCCAATTGACCTTCTCACCATCTTCGTCGCTGGCAACATTTTGTCGCGCGGATTGACTGTGGAGGGCCTAGCAACGAGCTTGTTTTTGCGTAGCAGTGCTGAGCCGTCCGCGGATACACAGATGCAGATGCAGCGCTGGTTTGGCTATCGCGGGGACTATTTGCCGTTCTGTCGGGTATTCCTCCTAGAGGATCAGTTGAATTTGTTTCGGCAATATAATGTGCGTGACAAAGCGCTGAAATCATTGGTAATTCAACGTATGGCTATGCCGGAAGTGGAGGCGTCCGTCGGGACGCTCGTGCTTGAGGGCTTGCAGTTCGTCGCGACGAGTAAAATCGAAACCCGTAAAGTTCCGCTGAGCCCAGGTCCAAGCCCACAAATCAGGCTCGTCGAGCGCTCGAATTCTGATTTTGCGCGGCACAATAGGCAATTGTTGTTCCAGGCCTTAAGCCATGGATTCTGGGATCCGATTGATCCAACCCGGAAAGTTGGTTTCATCCGAAGTGAGCCGATTAGCCTGCTTGAGTTGGCTGATCTATTGGACAGCCTGCGCTACTCGCACCACGATCCGGCTCTCGACGATGAATTGAGCCGCCGATGGGTCAGCCTTCAACACGGCCTCGGACTGCCTGAGCCACTCTTTCGCCCTCCCGGAGTGGATCCGAAGCCTTATTCGGTGCGCCCGCAATCCTGCCCTTATGCAATTGCAGCATACCTGAGGCTTTGGCATTCGCTTACGAGCGGACGCCACGCGCCCGGCTTTCATGCGACGGACAAGCCAGATCTGCCTTGGTCACAATTGGATGGGCGCGTCGCGCCAAGTTTTTTTATCGCTGTCCGAACTGGGGAAAAACACTCCACGGAGCCAGAACTTCGGAAGATCGGGGTTGGAGCAATGATCCGAGCGATCGGACCAAAGGATCGCCTAAACACGCTTTGGGGTAGCCGCGGGTATGACAATACTGGCTACTACGGCGATCAATTTATCGACTACCATTACCATAAACGAAGACCAGTACCGAGCTTACAAGGCGTCGACACTTGGCGACCACGCGGCCATCCAGGCTTGGCGCTCTTCCACGTGATTCAAGATGATCAAGGAGGCCCCGACCTAGTGACACTGGGTTTGGGGTTACCCCACGGTGGTCCTGACCATATCGCTGCGTTGAGGCGTTGAGTCTCTCATGGAAGTGGGCGACATGGTCTTTGAAACGTTGCGCGACAAACTCTCCGCTCTGGATGTCCCTGAAGGGCATGCACGCCGACTTGTATGGGTGGTTCCAAATCGCCTTGGAGCAGCGATCACGGCCCGCGGCTCATTCGAGATTTTCCTCGCGGGTCCTGAATTGGTGGCGACTTCGCCGGTTGTCGCCAAGCATTTGCAGCATGATAGTTGGGAACCGAGCGACGGCGGCGCAGACTTCTCAGCGACCAGAGTGATGCTTGGTTCGGCGCCCCATTTCGCCGCAATGGCAGCGCTCATCGCCATCGAATTAGCGAGGTTTGAGCTTGCAACTGACGAAGCCATGCAAGCCGCCTTCAGCGAAGTCGAACCTATCATTGAGATGGCGATCCGACGCGGCGCACTTTCGACCGAAACTCTAATTGGCCTAATAGCTGAACTTCAGGTTCTTCGCGTCGCATTGCTAAGCACAGCACCAACCGAGAGGCAGATGGCCCTGATGGGATGGCGCGGATGGATGCAGGGTCGCGATTTCGTGTTCGGAAGGCATTCGATCGAGGTCAAGGCTACGCTAGGCGAAGTGTCGCGTCATTCGTTCAGCGGCGTGCATCAACTCGAGCCGCAACCTCTATCTGACGGCAATCTTGAAGTGCTGCACCTTATGAGCTTTGGCCTAGCCGAGGTTAACGAGGGCGGACAATGTCTACCTGAACTGGTCGAATACATAGCGTCGTTGCTTGACTATGATAGCCCAACCCCGCGTGCCGTTCGCGATCAGTTTTTGATGATGGTTCAGCAGTATGGCGGCGGCGGTTCACCGGGCTACGATCATGACACAATGTGCGGATGGAGCGTGTACCAGGCACGCTACGCCATCACATTTGCAAGATTGTATTCGGTCGACGATCCGGAGATGCGTCTCTTAACGAGCGAGGTCCTCGACCAAACATTCGCCATTCCCGGAAGCGTCAGCTTTGATCTGCAATTGCCCTCCCGTGTTTCGCACTTCAATCCAGCGACGAACTGGCAATCAGAGATTGCTGCGCTTGCAACGAGCTAAAGCGGCCCCGAGCCGACCTTGCCCATTCAATATCGTCGGCGACTATCAGGAGCGTTCCAAACGGAAAGAGAGCTTCTAGTGGTGCGCTCGGTCCTGCGTGGCCTGTGGCAATGCTCTTGGCGGCGCTGTCTTTCGGAACTGGGTGTAGGCGCGAGACATAAGTGTTGATCGTGCGATGGGGAGCATCTTGGCCGGGGCGAAATATATGATAAGCGGTCAGTTTTTGCGGCAAAGGTCGCCGCAGCAAGGGGGGTCTAAATGAGCGTGACCGTTCGCCAGATTCACATTGAGAACTTTCGCTCCATCCAACGTCTGACGATACCGGCAGAGAAGCTTTCGGTCTTCGTAGGCAAAAATGACAGCGGCAAATCCAATATCCTTCGCGCACTCAACCTGTTCTTCAACGGCGTGACTAACCCCGGCAAGGCATTTGACTTCGAGGACGACTACAATCTTTTCGTTCCGGAGCGGGCAAAGACGGCGAAGGAGGTAGTTGTTCGTTTGGAGCTCAATATACCTGCGTCGTACCACGCGACGAATGGCGAGATCATAGCTTGGGAAAAACGATGGAGAAGTGGCGGGCTGCATTCCGATCGTTACTGGGGCTATCGCCTGTCGACGAACCGTCGCGGACGGGAAGTACGGACGCAGGTCGATATACCGGAAAGGTCGAACGCGCATGGCCTACTAAGGCAAATTGAATTCGAATATGTGCCGGCAATCAAAGACTCGAGCTACTTCGATGACCTTCGCGGACGGATCTACAGCATCATTGCTGAAGTTGCGACCCGGACCTTCCGAACCTCAAGTACCGCGTTTGAGGACTCGATCGGAGAACATTTGGCAGACCTTACAACGGGTATCGGAAGCAGCCTCGGCTTTGAAACCCGCCTCGCGCTGCCGCGTGATCTCAGCCACATATTCCAGCGGCTCGACTTCCTAAGCGGTGCGAAAGGTATTTCGCTCGATCACAGGGGCGATGGGATCAAAACCCGGCATATCCCACTGATTCTCAAGTTCATGGCCGAGAAGAAGCAATCATTGCAGGTGCGAGGGGCGGCACCCTTCAGTTTCATCTGGGCTTATGAAGAGCCTGAAAACAACCTCGAGTTTGCAAGCGCCGTCGAGCTTGCCGTACAGCTTGCTGACTTTGCCTCGCGTGGCGTAGCTCAGATCCTTCTCACCACCCACTCGCCTGTTTTTTACGACCTTGGGGAAACGTGTCCGGAGGGCGTCGTCTGCGCGCATGTCTATCGGGATACGGACGAAGAAGGCACGGCGGTCAGCGAGAACGGCTGCGCTGTTGACGAGAAAATGGGGACCATGGCCCTCCTAGCACCTCGTGTGAAGCATCTCGTACATGACGTTCGGGAGCAGGTGGAAGCCAAGCATGCTGCTGAAATTCTTGCCCAACAGAACCGGCCAAAGATCTTCGTCGAGGGAGAAAGTGACAGGATCGTGCTCGCGCACTGCGCAAGGGTCTTTCATCCGGAGCGGGTGGGATTTGTGGATTTTGAAACCAAACGTAAAGGCGGGGGACACAGCTACGTCATCGATATGCTGAATGGCTGGCGTTGCCAGCACAAACACGACCAAAATGGTCCTCGAGCTGCCGGCATTCTGGACGTAGACGCGGTTCAATTGAAGAATGAATGGAACGCGGGCAGCGGGAATACAGCGTCGGCAAAATGCTTCTGTTACCCCAAGCCAAATCATGCAGTCGCAGCGCTCAAGGCCGGCTTCCGCCTGCCTGTCACCTTGGAGGTGCTTTACAGCCTCGATGTTTGGCAGTGGGCGGAAGCACGCGGACTGCTTGAGGATCGGTTGCTTGCCGACACCTATCCGGCTGCGATGGTCGAGGAAATTTTGAAAGGCGGTGCCGCGAATGTCGAGGTCGATGAGGCATACAGGTTGTACGTTACTAAGCAGTTCCGCACAGGGACTAAAATCGATGTTGCAAATTACGTGGCCGGGCTCGAAGAAGCGCTTACCCGGTCAGAGTTTGAACGGCTTGGCACTTTGCTTGGTGAGGTATTCGACTATTTGGGTGTGCCGGAGATACCCGTTGCCGGATGATTTATCCTGCACCTGTTTTTGGCCTTTAATTTGGTGTTCCAAGAGAGCCACATTGAGCTCTCGTTCATCGCTGAATTAGAAAGCCGACAATTGTGTGACCAGTGTCCAGTGAACCATCATATGGCGATACGCAAACTAGGCGCAGAGCGCTGCCCTTCGGGCGACCTGCTCTATCCGCTGGTGCGGACCGGGCCTGTAGTCCCGGCCCATACGGGTGACGATCAGGAGCGGGTGCAAGCGGAGCGGGAGTTTCTGGAGGGCGCGCTCTGTCCCGCATGGCTTGTGGCCATGCTCCTGAGGGCGCGGCGTTCCTGAGCTGACCCGCAGGCGCTCTTGCCTCTCTCATTGCCGGACGCCCGCTGGCCCACTTGGCCCGCGCGCAGGGCGTCCGGCGGCTTCGCGCCGTACAAGGGCGCCGTTCTTGTGCGGATCGCGGCTGCGATCCTTGTTGGGTAACACCAAGGGCTTTGCCCTCTCGTTCCCAAACCTCAATCGACACCCCCGTGTGGCGGGCTGTGCCCGCTGGCCCGCGCCAGGGCATCGATTGGGGTTTTCCCTCCCCCTCCCATCCTCGCCGGAAGGCAGAGCCGCATGCCGCGTGACGGATGCGGCTTTGCCGGATGGAGTTAGAACCATGGGTGACCTGATCTTGAATTACCGCGCTTGCGGAGCCGAGTGCCGGGAGGACTGGCTGCGGATGCTGGCGCACGACAATGGCTTGCCGCTTGTGGCGGTGCAGCAGCTGGCGGACGAGCTGGGCGAGCGCGAGGATTTTGGCGAGCTGGTCCGCCTGTGCGAGTGCGGCGGGAGCCTTGCATCATGAGCGGCGCGGTGCTGTCCCGCGCCGAGCGGATTGCGCGGCTCAATGATCTGGCGTGCCGCGCCATGGGCATTGCCTGCGTCGTGGTGGCGACCGAGGGTGTTCGGGCCTTGTCCGAGGCGGACCAGTCGCGGCTGCGCGAACTGGTCGAGACCTTCGATGCCTTCACGCCCGACAATGATCCCTATGGCGAGCGCGACTTTGGCGCGATTTATCAGGGGGCGGACGGCGTCTGGTCGACTTCGCGACCCGTCGATGTCGCGGTGACCGTGTTCTGGAAGATCGATGCTTATGACCGCGCGTTGCGGTTTGGTAGCGAGGACCCCGCCGATCCCGCCGTGACCCGGCGGGTGCTGACCATCATGTTGGCGAGCGAGTATTGATATGGCTGCCCGCTCCCACACGGTGGAACCCTCGCGCCTTGCTTTCGGTGTGTGGTGCCACGACACCGACAAGCATCTTGGCGAAGGCGATATTCGTGCCAGCTACAGCGCCGACCGCATCGGCATGGGTCAGCCTATCCGTAAGCCATTTCGATACAGTGATGAGCTCTGGGTCTGTGTCGGCACAGGCCTAGCCGGAGCCGAGGCCTACCGGCTTGTGCACCCATCTCTCTACAGCGGCACGCCGCACAGCTATCATGATCGGTGCCGCGATGGTGATCGCGCGCGGGGCGATCGGGCGGGCTTTTATGACGGCATCGTCGTTCGTCACAGCGGACGGGAGCTTGTGATGGCCGGTCCGCCCGTCACCTTCGTGGCGGGCGAAGAGTCGCAGCTGTCCCTGTTCTGATGTGATGGCCGGGCGCGCCGCCTGACACGTCAGGCGGCGCGGTGATCCACAAAGCAGTGTTCATTGTGCCAGTCGAGAAAGGCTGGCTCCGGATCGAACCGCGCTGCTTGGCGCAGCGTCGCTTTCTCGAATTGCTGGAAATAGTCGCGGGTCTCGCGGCTGCGGCTGTCGCGCAGCTGCCGGGAGACATGGATGCGGCGGGCGCGGTCCACTGTGATAAGCCCGCGATCGAAGGCGCGGTCGAGCGTCGCTGACAGCAGCAAGCCACTGGCAGGATTGTGGCGGTTCTGGCTGTCCTTGCCCCACGGCTTGATATGGCTGGCGGTCAGCAGGCGGGGGTCCGCAATGCCGGTGATGCAGCACGCCTCTTCGTAATTTGCCAGCACTGCGCGCCGGAAGAAGTCCTGGCCGACCCGCTGGTTCACTATCGCCTGCGTGGTGGACTCGCCTTGCCACGGTTCGAATCTGAATTCGCTGCGGTTGTCGTGGAGGCGCTGGCTGATGGGAGGCACCGATTGTGCCGATGCAATCTGGCGGTCGACCTGGCTGGACCACAGCTCTTCGGCCCGCGCCACAAGGCCTGACCAATCCTGCCCGAATTCGGCATAGGTGGCGCGGTCGAGCTTCGATGCACCTTCCAGCCCCTTGCGCCCGCTTTCGGTAATCTTCGGATCTAGGCTGGCAAAGTTGCATAGCTTCATCGCCACCGAGCTGCTCGACCGGTCAATGGCGGCGGCCAGCGTCTGGATTTCAGGATTGCCCGAGTGCAGTTTCCCGAACGGCAGCTGGAAATAGAGGTAGAGCGCGAGCACCGTCTCCTCTTCGCTCCAGCGTTTTCGCGCGGTGCCTTCCATTGCCATGACAAGGGTTTGGGGCAGAGCACGGCGGTGTGCAAGCGGGGGATCAAGGGGGTGGCCCTGATGCCCTTCGGTCTGGCGGCTTCGTTTTGAGCACCCGCACTGGCCGCGCGCGATCGAGGGTCAATGTCCGGCCCGCGCCGGTTCCTTGCAGTCTCCCGTGTTGGACATGACCCCGCGTCCTTCGCCGCGCGGCCTTCCTGTCTGGTGCAACGAGCCACCAACACGAAAGGAACATCCCATGGCCCGCACTACCCAAGCATCCGCACCCGCCACCGCGACCGAGCCCAAGGCTCCGGATTTCATTGCCTGGCATGTCAGCAATCGCGGCGACAAAGCTTTCTGGACCAAGGTCGGAGCCGCCTGGTTCCACCGTGACCGCAGGGGCCTGTCGCTCGAGCTCGAGGTCGTCCCGATCAATGGCCGGATCGTCCTGCGCACGCCGCTCGACGATGAGGCGAGGGAGGGGCAGCCGGGCGCTTAGCGCCCGGCGATGCCGGTGGTCAGATGTCGGATGCAGTGTCGGCAGCCGTATCGTGATCGGAATGACTGCGTTGCCGGCGGAATGGCGAAATCTGGGACTCTGCCGACGTTCACCCTCGCTCGATTGAAAGGCCGCAATCGACAGAAGCGGGCATTAGCGAATGGGGCGAGGCTTGCCGTGGATGCCCCATTTGGGGCCGAGATGCGCGCAAGCCGGCCCTAGCCAGCGGCGCTAACTAGCGGCGAATTCGAGTCGTGGGCGGTTGCAGCACCTATGGGCTAAGCCTTCCAATGGCCGCCGAGGCGCTGCTGTGCGTCGGCTTCTAACACAAGAAACGGCTGGATGAGCGGCGGAGGAGCAGTCGGCAGGATGCCGCGGAAGTCGGTGGTCTCATCGAAGGCCCAGCCCTGATCAGGGGGGCTCTCCGGTGCGAGAAAGTGGGAATAGACGTATTCCAGCGGCGTTTGGCCCGGATCGAATTCGCTCATCGAGGCCACAATGCGCTGATGCCGCAGTTCCTCCACGGCGTCACCCTCGACGGCCTCGAAGCCCACATGAATGATACCGGGACGGTCGAGGGGTAGTTGGCCGATTCCATCCGCGACCTTCCGCAGCACATCGCGGGCCCGCCCCGAGATTGATGTCGGCGCCAACGGCGTCCACTCCAGGATCGTCGCGTAGTCGCACTCCGCTACATACCGGGGGTTGTCTGCATACTTAATCCGCATCGAGCTGATCATGCTCTGGTGCCGCTTGTATCTCCCTGTGAGGAGTTCTGCGAGGCGCGTGCTTCCGTTCAGCACCATGCTATACTCGAGCTCCTTCTGGAGCGGTCCCAGGTCAAGCCGTCCGATGCGCCCCCGACCTTTCTCGTCCCCCCATTCGAAGACCTGATCGGGAGCGAGCTGCCAAGCCTGCGTCTTGCGCGTGAGATAGTCGTCCGGCACATCAGCTACCGGCACCAGAAACTCGATCTGGGCAAACGTGCTGCACAGGATGCTCGCCAAGTGCGCGCTTGAAGGCCCCCAGAGGGTGCGGACGCGACCGCGCTCGCGCTCGCCGAACTCGCTCACCTCCATACGCTTGCACTCGACCGCGTAGTCGCGACCGTGCAGGGTGACGTCCATGTCGTGCGTGCGCGGGCCACCTCGTTGTTCGGGGACGAAGACAACCTTGCCACCGGCCCGGGCGTAGGCCGCTGCAACGAGCAGTTCGAAGAACGGTCCATTCGGTTGCGCCCGTTCGGAGCCGACCATCCGCGCGACTCGCTCCTCGATGCCGCCCACTGCTTGGAGCAGGTCGAGATTGCGGCCTATCGCAGCGAACACCGGCACAATCCTAGAGCCGAAAACCGGATCGTAGTTCCACACATGGTCGATGGAGGCTTCCGCCAGGAACAGGTGATAGGCGAAGCTATCCCGTGCATCGAAGAACCTGCCGGTCGTCCCCGGCTCAGCACCGTTGATGATAAGCTGATAGACACGCTGCGCAGCAGCGAGACGACGCTGACGCCACTCTGCAGGTTTGATATAACCTCGAAGCCATTCGACGGCTCGGCGGACATCGGGATGATCCGGCCACCATTCAGGGCGATCACCATCGAAATCGAAGAAGTCCTCCGGGATTTCGAAGTCCTTCTTCCAGCCTCTGCTACCTTGCCCCGCAGTTAGCTTGGTCATCGATATTCCCGCGGATCGACCTGATCGGCGAACCTGCGCTCCATCTCGCCCTCGCCTCCGCAGGCCCTGCACTCGTCACGATGATTGACGTCGTTCTCGCAAACCGGGCAATCCACTAGCGCGTATTCACTGATGTCGATCCGATCGAGAAATCTCCGCTCGAAGCTGCCTTCGCCATTGCACGCGGGACAGTCATCACCTCGAAGCCGTCGGCTACCCTTGCACACCGGGCAGTCGACGAGATTGTAGTCGCGCAGGTCGATCTCGTCCGCGTCGCGCCTTAGCATCTTGCGTTCGCCGTGGCAGGCGAGGCAGTCAGAGCCGTCGTGTCTGCCTGATCCACCACAAAGTGGACAATTGACTACCTGATACTCTCGGTGATCGAGCATGTCGGCGTAGCGGCGCTCCATCGCACCCTCGCCGTAGCATGCCCGGCACTCCTCACCGAAATAGGTCCGCGCTCCCTCGCAGATCGGGCAGGTGACGTTGGAATAGTCCCGGACATCGATCCAATCGGCGTGCCGCTGCTCCATGCGTCCATCTCCGCCGCAAGCCGTGCAGGGTTCGCCATCATGCGTGCCCTCCCCTTCGCAGAGGGGGCATTTGACGATCCGGAACTGACTCAGGTCGACGCGATCCCGAACCTCGAGCGCTACCTCCCGGTCGCCATCGCAGACGGGACAGTCTCCACCGTTGTAGATGCCGGTCGCCTCACACAGCGGGCACGCGACCATGCCCATGGCGGCAACATATTCGACTCGAACTGCGGCGGCCCGGTTCAAGCGCGTCCGAACGGAGGCGCTGCTCGACGACAGGTCGGCGACATCAGTCGAGATTTTCTGGAACTGTGCAAAGTGCTTGTCGGCTTCCGAGACCGGCGCCAACGATGGAAGGTCCGCGAGGATTTTCACCGCGAGGGCTTCAACGGCCTCGATCTGCTCCGAGCTACTAGCCTTCTCGAGCTGTTTCGAGAGCATGTCGCAACTCTCTAGCACCCCCAGCAGCTTGACGCTGAGCTTTGCCTGCATCCTCCACTGTCTCACCCTGAACTTGCGCAGGATCCGCTTGTGATCGACGACGAAATCTGCGTCCTCCGATCTGGGCCCATAATGCCCCTTGTCGTAAGCGGTGTGGTGATTGGCGCACAACCAGAGCAGGTTCTCCGGGTGATTGCTCTGGGTCTTCGCCACGGGCTCGAGATGGGCCGCCTCGCATTTGTTGCCGTGCTGGCAGCAGATCGCGCATTCCCCGTTGGCCTCGAACTTGATCTCCTCTCGGATCTTGGTCGGGATTCCGGGTCGCTTACCAGACTTGCCCGGCCAAGGCTGACGCAGGAACGCGTCGAAGGACAGTAGCTCCTCACGGTCGTAGAAGACGCAGTCATCTTCCTTCCGCGCGACCTTCAGCTTGGTCTTGATGCCAGTCTTAGGTGCGTAACTCGTCAGCCAACGGAGTAGGTCGGGGGACATCGCGACAAGTGCCGCGGCTTCGTATTCACTTATGATCTTAGGCGCTTCCGCCATAAGCGTCGTTTCTCCAACCTCATTTGGTCTCACGTTACCGAACTAGGCCGGTGGGCGATAGAAATCTATCTTCATTCCGCGCCGTTGCGTCTCCCTTGTGCTAGGCACCTGAATGAATGGCAGCTTCCCGGAACGACGACCCGACCATTTAACGGCGTCAATGGGGCGCACTTCTGTCCGGCTGCATCACGGCTGCCGAATGGCTAGTCTTGGCCAGAGCGGCCGTCCCCCCACCGATCGATTAATGGCGTGAACTGGTCGACTGCCGCCGAATCCAAACGCCGCATTGTGGGGCGAAGCCGTCATTCCCGCGCGGCTGGTTCAGCGGCAGGTCCATTGCCAAAACCCGACATACGACGAGCGCTCCACTGGCTAGGAATTGCGCCCACAACCGGGCCGGCTGATGTCAGAAGGCTGCCGATCACGCTGCTGCGAGAGCGGACATCGTTCAACGCGGCCCCTGAATGGGTCTATCAGGCCCCTAGCCTCTAGCGCTTTAAAGTTGGTGCGGATTGAATGCGGAACCGCGTAACTCTCAGCTCAGCGTGATTGCTGCGATGAGAATGAACGCAACGATGCCAGCAACCAGTACGGCATGACCGCCCTTCGCCTCAATGCAGGCAGGCCTGGTCGCCCAGGGGACCGGGATCTCGAACTTGATCGACGACTTTTCACGCATTGGGATGCTCCCTTCGCGCAAACATCTGATGCCACTTCTTATCGCCGTCCACGGGACAATGCTGCCGATCCAGGGCGCCGATCAACCCGTCCGGCCAGGCGTTCCGGACAAACGCTCCGGCGCTTTACGTCGGAGAAAATGTCTGATGGCGAGTCCACCTAAGATGCGGCATGATCAACTCGCGAAAGGACCAGATGCCGATGGCCAAACTCAGTGTCGCGAGCGCCGGCAATTCGGCCGCTCCCTCCAATCCGGCTGTATCGACTGCGGCGGCGGCGATGACGCCGCCATCAAATAACACGGCCATCGCGACCGAGACCGTCAGCGCGCTAGTGACAGTTACCGGCATGGTCGACATGGCCGGGGTCTGGCAAGGGCTGCTTATTGACACGGTCTTTCCCGAGACGGTCATCGAACATGGCACTAATCGCGTCACTTTCCAGCGTCGGCTACTCAGTGAGCAAGCGATGCGCATTCTGATGATCGTGTGGAAAGACAGCGAGCATGTCTGCGATCATGCGATCGATGCGGCAGGGGTGAGCAGGATCGGATCGGACTGCGCACCAATCAACTGCCATAATCTTGCCAAGCGCATGGCAGCGGATGCGAACGACGTCGATCGGCAGGAAAAGAAAATCCAGGGCATTATCAAGGCGGCGGAAGCCTATGGGCTCGTTGCCAAGGAGAAGTTCAAGAACACCCGGCAACAGGCGTTGCGCGGAACCGAACGGCTGCACCGGCTGATGCTCGACATCGACGGCGAGGTGCGTCCGATCTGCACGGAGATCGCGGCAAGCGGTCCGGGAGGTCTTTAGATGACCAACGACAAGCTGAACAACGCGCGTAGCCAAGGCGCGCGCGCACTCAAGATCCTCACCATCAAAGACAACCCCTCGGCGTTCGATGCGCTTGATGATGCGATCCGAGCGCGGCTGATGCATGTCGCCGTCGGCGTGATTGGCATGGGCGGTATCGGCAGCGTGGTGCGCATGCTGGTCGATCTGTCGGTGCATGTGTCTCTGAACGAGACTAAGCTGCTTGAGCAGGGCAGCGTCGCTCATGGCGTGATCGTGCTGCATGGTGGAGCCGCGCAGGCGTCGGCTTATGATTGCGATGCGATGATCTGGGAGCGCGCGCATACGGTGGTGCCCAAATGGTCGAATGTCGCCACGCATACGCATCTCAGCAAGGTGCTACGCGCTGACCTTGATCCAACGGTGGGCGAGCCGATGACTTTGCGGCTACTGTTCGACGCGCAGACGAGCTGCGGGGCTAGCCAGATGGCCGAGCAACTTTGCTCGCGCTTCTCCGCTTGGCATGCCGCGACCACCAGTCTTAAAGAAGCAATGGAGGCGATCCGCACGACGCTGATCATTCCCGCGGCCTATCCCGCCGCCTCGTGTGAGCGGATGATCTATCGGTCGGCATCGGTGTGCAAAGGCTGGCACGAGCGCATCATCGATCCGGCACATTTTCTGCATTCGGGCTTCGAGGATGACGCATGGCAGGAGCCTCGGCTCGCCGCGCCGATCGCTGCGCTTTGTAAGGAGCGTGTCGAAGCGGTATGGCATGAGACCGCCAAGGCCTTTGTAGTGCCCGAGCCGCTAAGCGACGAAGCCGGAGACAGCGAGGACGGCGACAGCACCGACCTCGCCACCAGCAGCGATGCAGTCGATGACTTCGTGTGCGCCGATCGTATGGCGTCGCTCTGGTATGGTAATAAGCGACATCCACATCGCAGGCGTTGAACGGGCATCAACCTGCTCCAGTCAGCCCTACTTTTCGGGCGGATCGCAAATATCATAGAGGCCGGGCTCGGGGGCATCGCCGTCGGCCAGGTGGCGGCATTCTGCGGCCTCACACGACCAGTGAAGCCGCCAGCGATCCTTATGTCTCGATGATGTAGCCGAGAGCCTTGGCTTCCCCATCCGCTTGCGTGGATGCAGGAAATGTGCACCAATCGTGCCGACTGAACCGGACTAACGCCTTGGCCATCATGTCGAGGCGCTTCGACGTCCGATTTCAGACGATCGGCACCGGAACTTGAATGACCGAGATTGGGGCACTTTGCTGACCTTCCGCTTCGGCCACCGCAAATGACCGCTTTCGAATAACAACGACGTTCAACGCTACCGATGCAAGAGGCTGGGTTTGGTCGGAGTTGGCCGATCAGCAACACTCCAGCTTCAGGGCAGGTCGGCGCCTTGGAGCGGTCCCGCGTCGCCTCACCAGAGGCCCCGTAGTGCCGCTCCGGATTGTCGCCTAATTGACGGCTTTGACCGCCCTTAGATCATCGAGATAGTCGCTCCACCACTGCGCCATCTTGACGCGCTCATCCCAGTACTGGCCTCGGTTGTAGGTGCCACGAATGGCATTGCTGTCGCCGTGGGCCAGCGCGCGTTCGATCGCATCGGGGTGCCAGAGACCGCTCTCGTTGAGCAGGGTCGAAGCCGTCGATCGGAATCCGTGCGCGGTCATGTCATCTTTGCTGTAGCCCATGCGGCGAAACGACGAGTTGATCGTGTTCTCGCTCATTGGGCGAAGCCGGGTGTGGAAGGCTGGGAAGATGTAGCCTTGGCCCCCGGTGATCGCCTTCAGCTCTGTGAGCAGTTCAAGCACCTGGCGCGACAGGGGCACGGCGTGGGTGCGGCGCGCCTTCATCTTGCCTGCGGGGATCGTCCAGATTGCCTTCTCGAAGTCGATTTCCTGCCACTCGCCGTGCCGCATCTCACCCGGTCGGACGAAAATGTGCGGAGCAACCTTCAACGCCAGCTTGGTGATCGGGTAGCATTCGAACGCGTCGATAGCGCGCAGCAGCTCGCCCAGCTTCTCCGGCTCGAGGATGGCCGCATAGTGACGTGCTTGCGGGGTCAGGAGCGCGCCCTTAAGGATGGCAGTAGGGTCTGTGGTGCAGCGGCCAGTAGCAGCGCCATAGCGGAACACCCGGCTAGCGAAGGAGCGGCACTTTTTGGCAGTCTCCCGATTGCCGCGTGCTTCAAGCTTCTTAAGCGGGGCGAGCATCATCTGCGGGTCGACATCCGAAATCGGCATATGTCCGATCGCGGGCTTGAGCAGATCGAGGAACCAGCGGGCCTTGAGCAGGGTAGCCTCGGCGCGGCCTTCGCCGACCATCTTTTTCTCGATGTACTCGCGGGCAACCGACTCGAAGGTGTTGGCGGCGCTGATCTTGGCCGTCGCCTTGTTCTTCTTTCGCGTCAAAGCAGGGTCTTCGCCCTTGGCAATACGCAGCCTGAGTTCGTCGCGTTCGAGGCGGGCGGCCTGAAGACTAACTTCGGGCCAGGCACCAAGAGCGATCCTCTTTTCTTTGCCGCCTACGTAATACTTCAGCCGCCAAAGCTTCGAGCCGTTGGGGAAAATTTCGAGGTATAGACCGCGCTCATCGGCGCGCTTGTAAGCGGTAGCACCGGGCGAAAAAGCTCGGATTTGCAAGGCTGTCAGTGACATTTGGGGGCATGACCTTTCGCCAGAAAGGGGCATGTGGGGGCATATGCCCCGCTCCATGCCCCTGATTGTGGGGGCACGGCCTGAAACAGCGTGAAACACGCGGCATCAAAATCCAGCCAAAAATGGCAGAATTCTGCGGTTTTTCCAAGGTTTTTGATGCCACTCCCGCAGGAGTTTTGGTGCCCAGAAGAGGACTCGAACCTCCACGCCCTTGCGAGCGCCGCCACCTGAAGACGGTGCGTCTACCAATTCCGCCATCTGGGC
>JAIYAM010000043.1 GCA_027489065.1 Erythrobacteraceae bacterium
CCCAGCGTGATCGTGTCGCCGGCTTCGCCTGCGAGCTTCTCAACGGCAATCTTGTCTCCGGCGGCAACCCGATATTGCTTGCCGCCCGTGCGCACTACAGCGAACATTGGCTCTAAACTCTCTTGTCTGTGCGGTGTCCGGCAAAGCAGCTTGTGCTCGAAGAGAACAAGCCATCGACCGAACGGCAATGCGAGGCTTGCGAAGGTGCAGCCCCGGAAAGAGGCACGCCGTTAGGTGAAAGGCGCCGCCAAGTCAACGCCCCTGCGGACGTGCCCTTGTCAAAAAGTCGGACGAGCCGAGCCGTCAGGATGCTTTGCCAAGCACAGGTGTCATGGTAAGCGGACAGGGGATCATTATGCGACGCAGCGGGACATATCTGATGGGACTTTCGGCGCTGCTCGCGGCGCTTTCGGCCTGTGCCTCGGGGGGGGAGACCTATCCCTCTCTGGCCGTGCGGCCTTTCGAGTCCGGTGCCGCCGCGACCGGACCCGAGCCGGATCCTGGCCCGATTCGTCCTGCGACCTCGCCTGCGCGTCTGGCCGAACTGCGCGCTGCGGCCGCTTCGTCCGCCGCCGCCTTTGCCGCCCGCGAACCCGAGGCCGCGCGACTCGCCCGCGCTGCCGCCGGCCAGCCCTTCGAGAGCGACGCGCGCGCCGCCGCGATGGTGGCCATGGCCGACCTCGACTCGAAACGTGCCGCCACCGCCGGAACGCTCGCCGCGCTCGACAGCCTCGCCGCAGAGGCTGCCACCGCGCTCAGCGCCGATCCCGGGGTGAGCGCGATGCAGAGCGACGTCGCCGGCCAGCTCGCCCGCCAGGACGCGGCGGTTGCCCGGCTCTGGGAGATAATGGGATCATGAACCTTGCGTGCAGCACCTGCCCAGTCAAGGAAACCGCCGCCTGCGCGGTGCTCACCCCCGAGGAGCGCGACGCGATGGCCGCCGCAGGCCGCACCCGCACGCTGAAACGCGGCGAGATGCTGTTCGCTGCCGGTGACGAGGATGCGGCCTGCGCGACTCTGCTGACGGGCGCGCTCAAGGTTTCGGCGATCGACGTCGACGGCAACGAGCAGATCCTCGCTCTCGTCCACCCGGCAGGCTTCATCGGCGAGCTCTTCGCGCCCTTTGCCCATCACGATGTGGTGGCGCTGACCGACAGCCGCTTGTGCACCTTCGCGCGCGCGGACATCGAGCGCGCCATCGAGGACTACCCGGCCCTCGCCCGCGCGCTGCTGCGCCGCAGCCAGGCGGACCTGCTCGCCACGCGGGGCCTGCTCGAACTCACCGGCCATGCCAGCGCCGAGGCGCGGCTCGCCGCCCTGCTCCACGATTTCGGCGCCGCCGCGAGCGACAGCTCGTGCCACATCGCGCCGCGTTTCGAGCTCCCGCTGACCCGCGGCGAGATCGGCAACATGCTCGGTCTCACCATCGAGACGGTCAGCCGCAAGCTGGGCGAGCTCGAGGACATGGGGGCGATCAAGCGCGAGGGCAAACGCGGCATCGCGCTGCTGAACCCGGAACTGCTGCACGAGATTTCAGGGCGCTAGAACGCGAACCTCCCGCCCTGTCTCCCCACCCGGCCGCCATACCCCGATGGTACACTTGGCGGACGGATGGAGAGACAGGGCGTGAGGCCGGTTGCCCGGAAAGCCGGGGCAAGGTTTGGGGCGACGACAGGGGAGCGCCGCCGCCCCGAGGGAAACTCAGGCCACGATCGCGGCGATCACGGCCACCGTCAGGCCCCAGACAACCAGCAGCACCGGCAGGATCAGCATCTGAATGGTCGCGTCCTTGGGCGCGAGGCGTCCGGTGTTGGTCATGATGCCCTTGAGCTGGAACTCGCCCATGCTCTGCGGCTCGCTGGCGTTGCCCGCAAGGCGCGTCCAGATTGCCGGGACGCCGAAGCCGGCAACGATGAAGAACACGAAGATCGCCATCGGGATCGCCAGCATCGGGCTGGCAAAAGCGCTCCCGACCACGAGCAGAAAGCCCAGATAGCAGGCCACAGTGGCCCCGTAGAGCGCCTTGGGCAGACCGAAATTGCGGTCGGCCTCGACCTGGTGGCGGACGGCGGTTTCGGCTTCGGGCTGGGCGACAACGCGTGCCTCGCCGCGGGCGATAATGTCATGGGCGATGTGGCTCATGGGTGATCCTCCTTGATGTTGGAAGGAGGATTAGCGAGCGCGGCGGCCCCCTGCTTTGACGGGGATCAAATCAGCCTTGCCAGCGCGCAAGATCAGTTGCGTCCTGTGCGCGCGGCTCGATCCAATGCCACGCTCCGGCACGGCGCTCGCGCTTCCAGAACCATGCGGCGCTCTTGAGGTGGTCCATGCAGAAGTCGACCGCGTCGATCGCATCGCGGCGATGGAGCGCGGCGGCCGAGACGCAGACGATCGGCTCGCCGGGGTGCATCAACCCGACGCGGTGAACCATGAGGAGGCCCATGAGGTCGAAGCGATCGAAGGCACGATCGGCCAGCGCGTGCATTCCGGGCAATGTGAGCGGCTCGTAATGCGTCAGTTCGAGCGCCTCGACCGCGGCATCGGGCCGCACTTCGCCCACGAAGGTGCACACGCCGCCGAGGCCCGGATTGGCGTTGGTGAAGGGGCCGACCAGCGCGCCGGGGTTGAAAGGCGCATCGAGCAGGCGGATGTCGCGCATCATCCGCCCGAGACCGGCGGCAGCAGCGCGATCTCGTCGCCCTCGCCTGCTTGCAGCAAGGCCTTGTCGGCGAGCAGCACACCGTTGAGCGCCACGCGGTTGCGCGGTTCGTCGAGCACAGCGGCAAGCGTCTCGGGCAGCGCGGCCTTCAAGCCTGCCCAGTCGAGCGGCGCTCCAAGGCTGAGGGACGGCGCGCCGCCGAGGTCGGCGAGCTTGCCGAGCAGGACGACGGTAATCATGCGCCTAGCCGCCCGTCATCGACATGTGCCGCGCCAGCGCCGGGGCGGCGCCGCGGGCGTCCATGCGGAAATTGTGCTTTTCGGGCTTGATCCGCAGCGCCTCGTCCAGCGCCGCGGCGAGGTTCGTTTCGGGATCGTCCGACCGCAAGGCTGCGCGCAGATCGACCTGCTCGCCCCCGCCGAGACAAGGGTAGAGCTGGCCGGTCGCGGTCACCCGCAGGCGGTTGCAGCCCGCGCAGAAGTTGCTGGTGTGCGGGGTGATGAAGCCGAGCCGCCCGCCGGTCTCGGCGATGTCGACATAGTGCGACGGCCCGCCGGTCTTGTAATGGCTGTCGGTGAGCGTCCAGCGCTCCTGAAGGCGCGCCCGCACGGCATCGAGCGGGAGATACTGGTTGAGCCGTTCCTCCTCGACATCGCCGAGCGGCATGACCTCGATCAGCGTCACGTCATGGCCTTGCACGTGTCCCCAGGCGATGAGATCGGGCAGTTCCTCCTCGTTGACGCCCTTCAGCGCCACGGCGTTGAGCTTGACCCTGATACCCGCCGCCTTGGCCGCCGCGATCCCCTCGAGCACCTGCGGCAGCATGTCGCGCCGGGTGAGTTCGGCGAACTTTGCCCGGTCGAGAGTATCCAGCGAGACGTTCACCCGCCGCACCCCGGCCTTGGCCAGCGCCTCGGCGTGTTCGGCAAGCTGGGTGCCGTTGGTGGTCAGCGTCAACTCGGCAAGGTCGTGCCCCAGCCTGCGGCCCAGCGCGGTGAACAGGTCGACGATGTCACGCCGCACCAGCGGTTCGCCGCCGGTGATGCGGATCTTGGTCACGCCCCGCGCAATGAAGCCGGTGGCGAGATCGTAGAGCTCCTCGAGGCTCAGCACTTCCTTCTTGGGGAGGAAGGTCATGCGCTCGGGCATGCAGTAGGAGCACCTCAAATCGCAGCGATCGGTGACCGAGAGGCGCAGATAGGTGATGCGCCGCATGAAGGCGTCGACCAGCGGCCGTGCCTCGGCCGGGTCCTTGAGCAGGATCAGGTCCGGCTTGCGGGGCGCTGAAGGGGGTGCGGGCGGCGACACGGCATCATTCATGGCACACCAGATACTGCCCTGTCACCCCGGGCGCATCTGCCAAAAAGCGTAAGGTCGCCTCGCGTGCCTCTCCCGGCGATCCGGCGACGACATTGACCCGCTTGGGCGTCACCTCGCGCGCCAGATCGCGGGCGAGCGCGAGGCGCCAGTCGCGGTGATCGTGGGGCGCAGGCGGCAGGATGATGGCGAGCGCGGCGGTGTCCGGCGCGGCGAGGATCGCGCGGGCAGCTTCGAGGTGGAACGCCATGAAGGCCCCCGCAGCGTCGAGCGCGCCGTCCGGGAGCAGGCCGACCTCGAGCTGGCGCATCACCCGATCAGCCCCCGTGCTCCGGGCGGCGTTCGCGGTGAAGCGTTATGCCGATCTGCTCGTCCGCCTCGGCAATGGCGAGCTTGACGATCTTGACGGTCACCGCCTGCACGCGGGCGTCCTGCACGAACAGCGTCTCGCAGATGTGGTCGGCGACCGCTTCGATCAGCTTGAAGTGCACGCCTTTGGGCAAGGCCCCGGAGGCGGCAAACTTCAGGTCCATGTAGTTCTTGCTGGCATCGAGCGGCGTGTCGGGATCGTAGCGATCCGCCACCTCGTAACGCGCGGCGACGGAGATGCGCAGCGGCTGGGGCTTGCCGGTCTCTTCGGAATAGATGCCGGTGAGGACGTCGACGACGAGATCGTTGACTTCGAGGATAAGCGAATCGGTCATGGGGAGCGCCTTTAGACCGGATTGCTCCATCTGGCGAAGATCGCGGTCGGCAGCAGCCTGCCCCGATCTCCCTCTTCGCGCACGGCAAGGTCGCCGTGCTCGATCGTGCCCGGCAGCGCGCCGAGCGCTTCCTCCAGCAAGCCCGCGATGGCGAGGCTGCTCATGCGCACAGCGTAGACGGTCAGGAACAGGAAGCGGCTGTCGCCGTCCAGCAACCTTGCGCAATCGGCGACGAGGCCGGGCAGGTGGTCCTCGAGCCGCCAGACCTCGCCATCGGGGCCGCGCCCGAACTTGGGCGGATCGAGGATGATCCCGTCATAGCGCTTCTCGCGCCGCACCTCGCGCGCGGTGAACTTGGCGGCGTCGTCGGTGAGCCAGCGGATCGGGCGCTCGGCCATTCCCGACAGCGCGGCGTTCTCGCGCGCCTGAGCGACCGACTTCTTCGAGGCATCGACATGGGTCACCCTGCCGTGCCGCGACAAGGCCAGCGAGCCGAGCCCGGTGTAGCCGAACAGGTTCAAGGTCTCCGCCTCGGTCATTTCGCCGAGCTGCTCGCGCATCCAGCCCCACACCGGGGCCATGTCGGGGAAGAACTGCAGATGGCGGAAGGGCGTGGGCCGGGCGGTGAAGCCCACCTCGTTCCACGCGAGCTCCCAGCCCTCGTCAGGCAGGCGCCCGTTGAACTGCCAGCGCCCGCCGCCGTCCTCGTCCGAACCGGGAATGAACTCACCGTCCGCCTGCCAGTTGTCGATGCGCGGCTGCCACAGGGCCTGCGGCTCGGGGCGGATGAAGGAGTGCGGGCCGAACGCCTCCCACTTGCGCCCTGCTCCGCTGTCGAGCAGGCGGTAGGAGTCCCACCCGGTGCATTCCATCACCAGCGGCTGCTGGACAAGGTGCGCCATCAGGAGGTGCCGGAGGCGGCTGCGTGCTCCAGCACGTAATCGCGGGCGGTGGCATAATCGCCCGCCAGCTCGACAAAGCTCTCTTCGCGCCCGAACAGGTCGCCGACCCTGGCGGGAAGCGCCGGACGCACGCCGATGGCGCGCTCGACGGCGTCGGGGAACTTGGCGGGGTGCGCGGTGGCGAGGGTGACGACGGGAACCTGCGGGTCGATCGTGCCCGCCCCGGCCAGCGCATGCGCCGCGCCGAGGCCGACGGCGGTGTGCGGATCGATGATCTGCTGCGAGCCCTGATAGGCAAGCTGCACCGCCCGCGCGGTCTCGATCTGGTCGACGGCACAGCTGGCGAACAGCGTGGCTGCGCCTTGCGCCTGCGCGTTGGTGAGCTGCATGGCCTTGCTCGCTTCGAAAGCGCGCATCTGCTCGGCTATCGCGGCGCCATCACGCCCGCCGGCGTCGAACAGCAGGCGCTCGAAGTTGGAGGAGACCTGGATGTCCATCGAAGGCGTGATCGTCGGCGTCACCCCGCCGGCGGAGTAATCGCCCGAGGACAATGCGCGGTGGAGGATGTCGTTGACGTTGGTGGCGACGATCAGGCGCTCGATCGGCAGGCCCATCCGGTGGGCGACATAGCCCGCGAACACGTCGCCGAAATTACCGGTCGGCACCGAATAGGCGACCTTGCGATCGGGCGCTCCCAGCTGGAGCGCGCTCGTGAAGTAATAGACCACCTGCGCCATCAGCCGCGCCCAGTTGATCGAATTGACCGCACCGAGATTGAGCGTGGCGGTCACGTCGCGGTCGTTGAACATCCGCTTCACATGCGCCTGCGCGTCGTCGAAGCTGCCCTCGATGGCAAGGTTGTGGACGTTGGGGCTAAGCACCGTGGTCATCTGGCGGCGCTGCACGTCGCTCACCCGGCCCTTGGGGTGGAGCATGAAGATCTCGGTGCGCTTGCGCCCGGCCACGGCATGAATTGCCGCCGAGCCGGTGTCGCCGCTGGTCGCTCCGACGATGGTGAGGCGCTGATCGCGGCGTTCGAGGAAGGTCTCGAACAGGCGGCCGAGCAATTGCAGCGCGACGTCCTTGAAGGCGAGTGTCGGCCCGTGGAACAGTTCGAGCAGCCAGTTGCGTTCGTCGAGCTGAACCAGCGGGGTCACGGCGGCATGGTGGAAAGCCTCGCCATAGACCTGCCGGCAGATCGTGGTCAGCTCATCCTCGGTCAGGGCATCGCCGATGAAGGGGCGCATTACGGTGACGGCGACCTGCCAATAGGGCTTGCCCCGCAAGGCACGGATCTCGGCCTCGCTGAAGCTCGGCCACTCTACGGGGACATACAGCCCGCCGTCACTGGCGAGGCCGGCCAGCGTCACCCCTTCGAAATCGAGCGCCGGTGCGCTGCCGCGTGTCGAGACGTATTGCATATGCGAAGGCGGTTAGCGCCCTCGCCGCCTTAACGCCAGCACGTAGATGACCAGCGCGGTCAGGGCGAAGAAGAACCACTGCCCGGCATAGGCGAGGTGGTTGTTGGGCAGGTCGCCCGGATCGGGCTTGGCCATGGGTTGCAGCCCCGCGACCGGCGGGTCGGCGACGAGCCGGGGGCCGGAGGCGATCACGCCGGTGACGATGCCTCCCTGCCAAGCCACCTTGTTCAGATCGCGGGTGAAGCCGAGGTCGACGGGCACGGTTTTCTCGAGGGTGACGACACACTGCGCGCGCTGCACCCAGCCCTTCGCACCATTCGCCGCGGTGCCTGCAACCGGATCGATGCTCGCCACTGCGTTGCACTGGAGCTCGCTGCGCCGGAACAGCTCCGCTTCGCCTTTGCCTTCGAGCGGGAACGGGACGCGGGCGTTGTTCCCCGCAGCCGCCTCATAGCGCGCGATCAGCGCTTCCTTCTCCTTCAGCCGCCCGAGCTGCCAGATGCCCAGCCCGATCATCGTGGCGACCGCTGCCAGAACGACGATCGTAGAGAAGATCGGTATGCGGCGGGTCATTCTGCGCGTTCCTCGTATTGGTGATAGACCCACATGGTCTTGTAGAAGCGCAAAGCGAACAGGACCCCGCCGACCGTCACCGGCGCCCAGACGAGGAACGAGAGCCACAGCGGCGGTCGCAGCCACTCGTCGATCCCGAGCGCGGCGAGGATCAGCACCAGTGCCAGCAGCATCGTCACCACGCCCACGAACCGGCCCCCCCTTTCGAGCGCGAAGATGTCGAGCCCGCAGGCGCCGCATTCCTCGGCCAGCGCGGCGGGCGCAGCGAAGAGGGTCTTCGCGCCGCAGCGGGGGCACAAACCGGAAAGGGCAGCCGAGACGAGTCCCGGCTGCCCCTTATGTTCACTCGGACCGGCAGGGTCCGTGCCCATCAGTGGTAATGCGCGCCCCAGCCGCCCCACACGTAGATGGCGACGAACAGGAACAGCCACACCACGTCGACGAAGTGCCAGTACCACGCCGCCGCTTCGAAGCCGAAGTGCTGGCGCGGGGTGAAGTGGCCGAGGTAGCTGCGATAGAGGCAGACCGCGAGGAAGATCGTCCCGACGATCACGTGGAAACCGTGGAAGCCGGTCGCCATGTAGAAGGCCGAGGAATAGGTGTTGCCGCCGAAGCCGAAGGGCGCCGCCGAATATTCGTAGGCCTGGATCGAGCTGAACAGCAGGCCGAGCAGGATCGTTGCCCAGAGGCCCTGCTTCAGACCCTTGCGGTCACCGTGGATCAGCGCGTGGTGCGCCCAGGTCACCGTGGTGCCCGAGCACAGCAGGATCAGCGTGTTGAGCAGCGGCAGGGCGAAGGGATCGAGCACCATCATGCCTTCCGGCACGAAGGAGGCCAGCGCACCCTCGGTGCCGAACAGGCTCGTGGTCGCACCGGTCGCCTCGTCGAATTGCAGCGCGGTCGGGAACAGCGCGAAGTCGAAGAAGCTCCAGAACCAGCCGACGAAGAACATCACTTCCGAAGCGATGAACAGGATCATGCCGTAGCGCATGTGGAGCTGCACCACGGGGGTGTGATCGCCGCGCTGGGCCTCGATCACGATGTTCCTGAACCACATGAAGAAGGTGGCGATGAGCCCGGCGAGGCCCGCATACATGACGAAGCCGGCGGCATTGCCGAACACGTCGGGGTGCATGTGCAGCACCAGCCCGCTGGTGAAGGTCAGCGCCGAGATCGAGCCGACGAGCGGCCAGATATCGGGTTCGAGAATGTGGTAATCGTGGTTTGCCTTGCCAGCCATCGTGGTCGTTCCCGTCCCTGGGTTTAGCGGATCAATTCGTGCGCCCCGGTGCCGCTGGTAGCGGCGCCCGAGCGCGGTGGAAAGTGTAGCTCAATGTGATCTGCTCGACGCCCTTCATGTTCGGATCCTCGAGCATCGCGGGATCGACGAAGTAGAGCACCGGCATCACGACTTCCTGCCCCGGCGCGAGCGTCTGTTCGGTGAAGCAGAAGCACTGGATCTTGTTGAAATACTTGCCGGCCGTTTCGGGCGTGACGTTGAAGGTCGCGATACCGGTGACGGGCTTGTCGCTGTTGTTGCGGGCGACATAGGTGGCGATGTCGCGCTCGCCGATGGTGATGGTGTCGGTCGCCTGCGAAGGGCGGAAGGTCCAGGGCAGTCCCGCCTCGGCCGAGGCATCGAAGCGGATCGAGATTGTCTGCCCTGTCGCCGCCGCAGCAGCGCGCGCGGCCTGGGTCTCGCTGGCGACCATGGTCGTGCCGCCGAAGCCGGTGACCTGGCAGAACAGGCGGTAGAGCGGCACCGAGGCATAGCCGAGCCCGAGCATCGCCAGCGCGCCCGCAAGCGCCATCAACCCGGTGCGCAGGTTGCGCCGGTTCTGGTCGTCGCTGCGGGGCGCGATGCTCGCCATCAGTTCACCTGCCCGCCGATGCGCACGATGGTGATCGCGTAGAACAGCACCACGAAGAAGATCAGCGTGCCCAGCACCACCCAGTTGCGCGCCTTGCGGCGGCGGATGAATTCGCGTTCCTCTTCGGGGGTCATGCGATCCACCCCTGATAGGCGGCAACGCGGTCGAGCACGAGCGCGGCGAACAGCACGAAGAGGTAGACGATCGAGAACTTGAAGAGTGTCTTCTCCGGCGTCATCGCATCGACCTCGGCGCGCATCCGGGTGAAGACCGGCATCGCCAGCACCACGAACAGCGCCGAGAGCACCACCGCAACCGAGCCGTAGATCCAGCCGGTGCCGCCGATATACCACGGCGCGATGGCGATCGGCGCGAGCAGCAGGGTGTAGAACATGATCTGCCGGCGCGTCACTTTCTCGCCTGACACCACGGGCAGCATCGGGATCCCGACCTTGGCGTAGTCCGACTGCACGAACAGCGCGAGCGCCCAGAAGTGCGGCGGGGTCCAGAAGAAGATGATCGCGAACAGCAGGATCGGCATGGCGGTGATGTCGCCGGTGACCGCGACCCAGCCGATCAGCGGCGGAAAGGCGCCAGCGCCTCCGCCGATCACGATGTTCTGCGGCGTGCGCGGCTTCAGCCACATGGTGTAGATGACCGCGTAATAGATGATCGCGCCCAGCAGCAGCGCAGCGGCGAGCCAGCCCACCGCGAGCCCCATCAGCATGATCGAAACGCCCGACAGGAAGATCCCGAAGTCGCGCGCGTCATCGCGGCGCATCCGGCCGCCCGGCAGCGGACGGCTCATGGTGCGCTTCATGCCGGCGTCGATGTCGGCTTCCCACCAGCAGTTCAGTGCCGCCGATCCGCCCGCGCCCATGGCGATGGCGAGGATCGCGGTGAAGGCGATGACCGGGTGAATGGCGCCCGGCGCAGCCAGCATGCCGCAGATCGCGGTGAAGATCACCAGCGTCATCACCCGCGGCTTGGTCAGCGCGAAGAAATCGCGCCATTCCGTCGGCATGGTGGCGGCAGTGGTAGGTGCAGTGCTTGCCATCGTCAGGTCGGTTCCATTGCGAAGGAGCGCGACCATCAGCCGCGCTCCCCCGTTTGTTTCATGCCCCGTCAGGAGCCGATCACGCCCCTGCCCTCAGGCCGTCGCTGGACGGTGATCGTGGTAGTCGTTCGCGTCGGTGATCACCGGCAGCGTTTCGAATTGGTGGTAGGGCGGCGGGCTCGGCAGGGTCCATTCGAGCGTCGTCGCGCCTTCGCCCCAGGGGTTCGCCGCGGCCTTCTTGCCGGCCAGGAAGGCGTAGGCAATGTTGACGAAGAAGAACACCATCGAGCCGGCCATGATGTAGTACCCGTAGGTGCTGATCTGGTGCCAGAAGTGGAACGCCTCGGCGTAGTCCGGATAGCGGCGCGGCATGCCCTGCATCCCCAGGAAGTGCTGCGGGAAGAAGATCACGTTCACGCCGACGAAGAAGGTCCAGAAGTGCAGGTGGCTCAGCAGTTCGCTGTGCATCCGCCCGC
>JAIYAM010000008.1 GCA_027489065.1 Erythrobacteraceae bacterium
CCCGACAAGCCGCCGCCGCGCACGGTGGCGATGACGTCATAGGCGCCGGTGCGATCGGTGATGGTGAAGGGCTGGTTGATCACCAGACGCAGGGTCGGACGCGCGAAATAGGTTTCCTGATCGCGGCCGTTGATGGTGATCTTGCCGGTGCCGGGCTTGACCCACACGCGGGCAACCGCGTCCTTGCGGCGGCCGGTGGCGTAGGAGCGGCCCTGCGCGTCGATCTCACGATCACGCAGCGGAGCGGCGACGCGGGCGATTTCGGCAGCGTCACCCTGGGGAACGCCAGCAGCGATGTCCTTCAGATCGGCGAGATCCGAGACAGTGGCGGTTTCGTCAGACATTATGCGGCCACCTTGTTCTTGCGGTTCATGGAAGCGACGTCGAGCACCTGCGGCTTCTGGCCGTCATGGGGATGCTCGGTGCCGACATAGAGGTGCAGCGCCTTCATCTGCTGACGGCCCAGCGGACCGCGCGGAATCATGCGCTCCACGGCCTTTTCGAGCACGCGCTCCGGGAAACGGCCGCCCAGCACCTTGTTGGGGGTGGTTTCCTTGATGCCGCCGGGGTGGCCGGTGTGCTTGTAATAGATCTTGTCGCCCATCTTGTTGCCGGTGAACTTCACCTTCTCGACGTTGATGACGATCACGTGATCGCCGCAATCGACGTGCGGGGTGTAGATCGGCTTGGTCTTGCCGCGCAGGATGTTGGCGATGATCGCGGCGAGACGACCGACGACGAGACCGTCGGCGTCGATGATGTGCCAGTTCTTTTCGACCTCGGCCGGTTTGATCGACCGGGTCTGCTTGCTGAGCGCCTTCATGGCATGTGTCCTTGGTTCGAAACTGTCTTCCAGAGGATATCCGGGAGAATCGCCCCCGCACGGCACGCAGGCCAGCGGAGAAGTGGGGCGCAAATGTCGCCGAGGGGCCTCGAAGTCAAGCAAAAGCGCCGTTTTGCGATGCGGTAAAATAATACCGTTAGTCTGAAACGGCCCCGATCAGCCATGCCAGCGTCGCCGGATGTGCTTCATTGACACGCCAGCCCATGATGGCTGGCGTGTCATAGGAGTGAAGCTCGCCGAGCCGTTCGACCACGGCTTCGAGCCGCTCCGCCGTGGTCTTGAACAGCACCCCCACTTCGCTGCCGGAGGCGCGCGCGCCCTCCCACACGAAGTGCGACTCGATGGGGCCAAGGATGTTGGCGCAGGCGATCAGGCCCTCGTCGAGCAGCGCGCCGGCTGCCGCGCGGGCGCTCTCGGCATCGGGGAAGGGGCACCACACCAGTGCGGCACCGGACATCACGCGGCCTTCCGGGCGAGCCCGTCGCTGTGCATGGCCCGCACCGTCGCCGCGACCGTCAGCGCGCCGACCAGCTGGTGCGCGGCAGCGATCCACAGCGACACGCCGCTCATCACCGTCGCAATGCCGAGCAGCACCATCGTGCCGAAGGCGGTGTGGACCGCAATACTCGCGAACCGGTCGGTCTTTCGCACGCGGCGGGAGAGCCATACGAGCGCGCCAACCGTCACCCACGCCCACCAGCGGTGCATGAAGTGGAGCAGGAAGGGATCGTGACTCAGCGTCCAGATCACGCCGCCGGTCCAGTTGATCTCCGGCACCAGCCGCCCGTTCATCAGCGGCCAGTCGGAGGCCGCAAGACCGGCATCCAGCCCGGCGACCCATGCGCCGAGCAGCAGTTGGACGAACAGCACGCCTGCCACCGCTGCGGAGCCAGCCGTCAGCCGGGACGGCCGTGCCCCGGGATCGCCTGCCAGCCGCCGCAGATCGCGCGCGGTCCACACCAGTCCGGCGAGCAGGAACAGCGCGGTCAGGAGATGGGCCGACAGGCGGAAGTGGCTCACGCTCGTCAGATCGGTGCCGACGCCTGATGAGACCATGTACCACCCGAGCGCGCCCTGCCCGCAGATCAGGCCGAACATCGCCGCCAGCCGCCAGCCGTAGCCCTGCGGGATCGAACGGCGCATCGCGAAGACGAGCAGCGGCAGCAGGTAGGCCATGCCGATCAGCCGCCCGAGAATGCGGTGGAACCATTCCCAGAAGAAGATGAACTTGAATGCGGCGAGGTCCATGCCCGCCGGGCCGCTTTCGACGCGGAACTGGCTGGTCGCCTGGTACTTGGCGAACTCGACTTCCCATGCGGATTGGCTGAGCGGCGGGAGAATGCCGCTGACGACGTTCCACTCGGTGATCGACAGCCCGCTTTCGGTCAGCCGGGTGATTCCGCCGACCACCACGATCATCACGACCATCGTCGCCACGATCTCGAGCCAGAGGGCGATGGCCAGCGGGCGGACCCGGGCGTTCGAGGCGGGTCGGAACAGGTTCGACACGGAGGCGGAGGTGGCCATGATGGCGGGCTATGTGTCCCCGCGCCGTCCCTTGTGCAAGCCCGTTTGGCGCAAACTGCCATGCGGGGCGCGCAAGACAGCCTTGCACAATGTTACATTATCACATATGGGCGATGGCGAACATGCCCCTGGAAACCCTGCCTCCTGCGAGTCGGCCCTCGCTCCGCCCCTCGCTTCGGCGCCGACTCGACCAGATCGGGCTTGGGCTGGCCGGCCTTTGCGCCGTGCACTGCCTTGCGACGCTGGTGGTGATCTCGGCGCTGGGCCTTGGCGGGCATTTCTTCCTGTTCGACGAGAACATCCACCGGATCGGCCTCGCGCTGGCGCTCGCCATTGCGGCGGTGGCGATCGGCTGGGGCGTGCTGCGCCATGGCCGCGTGCTGCCCTTCGTGATCGCGGTGGGCGGGCTGGCATTGATGGCAGTCGCGCTGGCGGTACCGCACGGCGCCAACGAATTTCTCCTGACGCTCGCAGGCGTGGCGCTGGTCTCGCTGGGCCATCTGCTGAACTTGCGCACCGCGCACTGAGGCGGCGCCTCGCTAAACGCGCGGTTGCACCCTTCGTTCGAGCCCCTATGTCTCGCGCCATGACGAAGAGCATCACCCTGAACGGCGCGCCGCACCGGTCCGCGGCCGCCACCATCGCCGACCTTGTGCGCGAGCTCGAACTTGCCCCCGAGAAAGTCGCAGTCGAGCGCAATGGCGCGATCGTCCCGCGTTCGACGCTGGCCGAGGCCCCGCTTGCCGAAGGCGACACGCTCGAGATCGTGCACTTCGTCGGCGGGGGCGATCACCAGGCGGCTGGCGAGGACACTTGGACCGTCGCGGGCCGCACCTTCCGGTCGCGTCTGATCGTCGGCACCGGCAAGTACAAGAGCTTCGAGCAGAACGCCGCTGCCGTCGCGGCTTCGGGCGCGGAGATTGTCACCGTCGCTGTGCGCCGCGTGAATGTCAGCGATCCCAAGGCGCCGATGCTCACCGACTACATCGACCCCAAGAAGGTCACTTACCTCCCCAATACCGCGGGCTGCTTCACCGGCGAGGACGCGGTGCGGACCTTGCGGCTGGCCCGTGAGGCCGGCGGGTGGGAACTCGTGAAGCTCGAGGTGCTGGGCGAGGCGCGCACGCTCTATCCCGACATGCGCGAGACGCTGAAGGCGACCGAGGTGCTGGCGAAGGAAGGCTTCTTGCCGATGGTCTACTGCGCCGACGATCCGATCGCGGCCAGGCAGCTGGAAGACGCGGGCGCGGTGGCGATCATGCCGCTGGGCGCGCCGATCGGATCGGGCCTCGGCATCCAGAACCGGGTGATGATTCGCCTCATCGTCGAGGGCGCCAAGGTGCCGGTGCTGGTCGACGCGGGCGTGGGCACGGCCTCGGATGCGGCGGTCGGCATGGAGCTGGGCTGCGACGGCATCCTGATGAACACCGCCATCGCCGAGGCCAAGGACCCGATTCGCATGGCCCGCGCCATGAAGCTTGCCGTGGAGGCGGGCCGCGAAGCCTACCTCGCCGGACGCATGGCGCGGCGCATGTATGCCGATCCGTCCAGCCCTCTGGCGGGACTTATCTGATCAAAACAGGCTCAGTTGAGTAATCTGAGTTAGAATTGATAATGATTCATTTACCATAGGATGCGACATTTCTCCTTGTCCTAAGGAGACATGCGCCATGATGATGCCGATTGCCGAGATGCGCGAATTTGCCGGGTTCGCTCCCGCCGAGCAGCGTTACATCAAGCTCAGTCTGGATATCGGCCTTGCCCGCACCGACGCCTTCCGGCGCTGGGGGCGCAGCGAAGCGGAGAACGTCGCGATCCGCCGGCAATATGTCGCCTATCAGGACCTCAAGGCCCTGCGCGCTCTGGTCCCGCAGGACGGTACGCCCTTCGAGGTGGAACGCTTCCTCGGCAAGCTGGTGCGCCTCACCGCCTTCGATCTCGAACAGGAGCGGCTCAAGAGCTTCTCGGCCTACCGCTTCCTCTATGAACGCCTGCTCGGCGCGAGCGCGCGGCCCTATCTGCCCGCCGCCTTCTGCGCCGCGAGCGCCCTGCCCTCCATCGCTCCTGCGCGCCGCAAGCTGCTGCTGCAATCCTTGAGCGAAGCCGCCGCCACCGCGCCCGGCTGGTCGGAGCGCGAGCCGGTGTTCCTCCCCGAATATGTGGACGACTTCGAAGCGGCCTAGCTGCTAGGGGAGCCGCATGGACTCCCCCTATCATCCACCGGTGAAGCGCAGCCTGGCGATCGCGGGTCACAAGACCTCGATCAGCCTGGAACCACTGTTCTGGGACATGCTCCGCAACGCCGCCGCGCGCGAGGGGGTGGCGATTGCCGCCCTTGTCGCCCGGATCGATGCCGAGCGCATCAAGTCACCCACGCCGCCGGGACTCGCCAGTGCGATCCGGGTGTGGCTGGTGGTTCATGCCGCCTAGCCAATGTTTCACGTGAAACATTGAAACGCAGGCGAGCAAGCACCGGTCTGGAAGGGGTCTGGAGCGGGCCTAAGCCGGGTCTGGACCGCGTTGAAGCAAGGTCTGGCCCGCGCAAACAGGCCCCTAGTCGTCCACCCGCTCGATGTCCGCCCCGACCAGCTGGAGCTTCTCTTCCAGCCGCTCATATCCGCGATCGAGGTGATAGAGCCGCCGCACGGTCGTCTCGCCCTCGGCGGCGAGCGCGGCGATGACGAGGCTCATCGAGGCGCGCAGGTCGGTCGCCATGACTTCGGCGCCGGTCAGCAGGTTCACGCCCTTGACGATTGCGGTGCGGCCCTCGGTGGTGATGTCCGCGCCCATGCGCGCCAGTTCGGGCACGTGCATGAAGCGGTTCTCGAAGATCGTCTCCTTGAGGACGCTCGCGCCTTCCGCCTTGCACAGCAGCGCCATCAGCTGCGCCTGCATGTCGGTGGCAAGGCCGGGGTAAGGCGCGGTGGTGAGGTTGGTCGCCTTGAGCGGACCGTCGGCTTTCACGGTGATGCTCTTGGCGTCCCACGTCACTTCGCAGCCGATGGCTTGCAGCGCGTGGATCGTCGCCATCATGTCCTCGGCCTTGGCCCCTTCCAGACGGACCTCGCCGCCGGTGATCGCGGCGGCGCAGGCATAGGAGCCCGCCTCGATGCGGTCGGGCATGACGCGGTAGGTCGCGCCGTGCAGGCGCTTGACGCCGTGGATGGTCAGGTTCGAGGTGCCAATGCCCTCGATCTCCGCGCCCATCGCCACCAGCATGTTGCACAGGTCGACGATTTCCGGCTCGCGCGCGGCGTTGAACAACCGGCAGGTGCCGTTCGCCAGCACGGCGGCCATCAGCGCGTTCTCGGTCGCGCCGACGCTGACCACCGGGAAGTCGAAGTCGCCGCCGCGCATCCCGCCATCCGGCTGGGTCGCACGCACATAGCCCGCGGCCAGCTCGATCTTCGCGCCGAAGGCTTCCAGTGCCTTCAGATGCAGGTCGATCGGGCGGTTGCCGATCGCGCAGCCGCCGGGCATCGAGACGGTCGCCTCGCCGCTGCGCGCCAGCATCGGGCCGAGCACGAGGATCGAGGCGCGCATCTTGCGCACCAGGTCATAGGGCGCGACGTTCGAGGTGATGCGGGTCGCCTCGAGGCTCATCACCCGGCCGAAGTCCTCGGGCCGGGTGCCCTGGATCACCGTGGTGACGCCGAACTGGTTCATCAGGTGCTGGAACCCGTCGATATCCGCCAGCCGCGGCAGGTTGCGCAGCGTCAGCGGTTCCTCGGTCAGCAGCGCGCAGGGTATGAGCGTCAGTGCCGCGTTCTTCGCGCCGGAGATCGGGATCGTGCCCTGGAGGCGGTTACCGCCCTTGATGATCAGCTTGTCCATGCCTTTGCCTTAGCGAAAAGTGCATCACGCGCAACTCGCGCGCGGGCTCGAGCCGCCTGATCAGAACAGTCATTGACCTGCGTTATGGCGCAAGGCACGGGCACAGACGACGCGCAGGCCGTCCCGTCAATCGAAGCGAGAGCCGTCAATGTCTTTCAAGCCGATTCGTAAAGCCGTGTTTCCCGTCGCCGGTCTCGGCACCCGCTTCCTGCCTGCCACCAAGGTCGTCCCGAAGGAACTTCTGCCGGTCGTCGACCGTCCGCTGATCCAGTACGCCGTGGACGAGGCGCGCGAGGCGGGGATCGAGCAGATGATCTTCGTCACGGGCCGCGGCAAGACCGGGATCGTCGAGCATTTCGACATCGCCTTCGAGCTCGAACAGACCATGACCGAGCGCGGCAAGGACCTCTCGGTGCTCGATTGCGCCCGCGCCACCCCCGGCGACGTGATCGCGGTGCGCCAGCAGGTGCCGCTGGGGCTCGGCCATGCGATCTGGTGCGCGCGCGCCATCGTCGGCGACGAGCCTTTCGCGATCTTCCTGCCCGACGAACTGATGGTCGCGCGGGCCGGCGGCACCGGCTGCATGAAGCAGATGGTGGAGGCCTATAATGAGGTCGGCGGCAACCTCATCTCGGTGCTCGAGGTGCCGATGGAGCAGGTCTCGTCCTATGGCGTGATCGATCCGGGCGAAGTGCGCGGGGCCCTGACCGAAGTGCGCGGGCTGGTGGAAAAGCCCCCTCGGGCCGAAGCGCCGTCGAACAAGATCGTCTCGGGCCGCTACATTCTCCAGCCCGAGGTGATGCGGGTGCTCGAAAACCAGGGCAAGGGCGCAGGGGGAGAGATCCAGCTGACCGACGCGATGGCGAAGATGATCGGCACCCAGCCGTTCCACGCCGTGACCTTCGACGGCAACCGCTACGATTGCGGCAGCAAGGTCGGCTTCGTCGAGGCGACGCTGGCGATCGCGCTGGCCCGCCCCGACATGGGCGCCGAGGTGCGCGCGATTGCGCTGGATCTGCTGAAATAGACCCCGAAAACCGTTCGGGCTGAGCTTGTCGAAGCCCTGCACTTCTTCCTTCCGCATGGTCAGAAGAAAGGCAGTCCTTCGACAGGCTCAGGACGAACGGGGTGTTTTCACTCCGCCGCTTCGCCCGTGGGCGCGTCGTCCGCGTCATTGTCGCGGGCGATGGCTTTGCGCGGCGCGGGCTTGGCCGGGGCCGGAGTGGCCTCCGCCTCAGCAGCTCCCTTGACGAGTCCCGAGAGCGAGGAGCCGTCGAGCCCCAGTTCCTTCATCAGCCCGTCGAGCACCGGCGCCTGCGCGCGGTAGGCAAGCGCCGCGGCCACGGCATCGCCAGCAAGGTTGCCCGACCCCGAGCCGCCGCCGGAGCCTCCCGAGCCGCCATCGTTCGCCGCGCGGCCGCCGCCGGTGAGGCCGTCGACCTGCACGATCTTGATCGAATCGATCGCTTCCATCGGCTTGGCGCTCTCGCGGATGACCTCGGGCAGCACCTTGAGCAGCGCCAGCTTGGTCTGGAGGCTGATCTGGTCGCTCGACAGGATGTTGGCCGCCTCGTTGATCGCGCGCTGACCGGCAGCCTCCACTTCGAAGCGCACCGCTGCGGCTTCGGCGCGCAGCTTTTCGGCCTCGGCCTCGCCCTGCGCTTCGAGCTTGAGCGCTTCGGCGCGGTTGGTGGCGGCGTCCTTTTCCGCTTCGGCCTGCACCTTCACCCCGATCGCGTCGCGTTCGGCCTGCTTGGCGGCTTCGATCAGTTCGATGGTCTTCTGACGCTCGGCGATCTCGCGTTCACGCGCGGTGGCGACACGTTCCTCGGCCTCGACCGCCTTGGCGCGGGCGTCGTCGGCTTCGGCCTTGGCCTGGCTTTCCTCGCGGCTCTTGTTCTGCACCGCGATCTGCTGCTCCTGCCGGGCGATCTCGAGCGCGCGCTGCTGGATGATGCGCGCTTCCTCGACGAGACGGTCGGCCTCGATCTGCTGGGCATCGACCTGCTTCTTGGCCTCGATCCGCGCCGCTTCCGCCTCGCGGTTGCGTTCGGCCTGCTCGCGGGCGATCTCGGCCGCCTGCGCGGCGCGCCGCACCTCGACCTCGCGTTCCTGTTCGAGGCGGGCATATTCCTGATCGCGGCTGATCTCGAAGCTGCGCTTGCTGGCTTCGAGGTTCTTCGTCTCGATCTGGACGCGGGTGTCCTGTTCGATGTCATTGCGCAGCTTCTTGCGCGCCTCGATCTGCTCGGTCAGCTTGGTGAGACCTTCGGCGTCGAAGGCGTTGTTGGCGTTGAAGTGTTCGATGCTGGTCTGGTCGAGCCCGGTGAGCGACACCGATTCGAGCTCGAGCCCGTTCATTGCCAGATCGTTGGACGAAACCTGCTGCACCTTCTGCACGAAGTCGGCACGCTGTTCGTGCAGCTCATTCATCGTCATCCCCGCCGCGACCGAGCGCAGCGCGTCGACGAACTTGCCCTCGACGAGGTCCTTGAGCAGTTCGGGCTGCATCGTGCGTTGGCCGAGCGTCTGCGCGGCCATGGCGATGGCGGCGTCATCGGCCCGGACGCGGACATCGAACTCCGCCTTCACGTCGATCCGCAGCCGGTCGAGCGTGATCAGCGCCTCGGTATCGCGCCGCACCACGGGGAGCACCAGCGTGTTCATGTTCACCGGCATCGCCTCGTGGAACACCGGGAAGACCAGCGCGCCGCCGTTCATCACCACCTTCTCGCCGCCCAGACCGGTGCGCACGAAGGCGGTTTCCTTCGTCGCGCGGCGGTAGAGGCGGATCAGGAAGGCGAAGAACACCACGACGAACAGCAAGGCGCTCACGCCGACCACGCCATAGGTGATGAGGCCGCCGGTGGAGGTGGCGAGATCGCCGGTGGTGGTGACGTCCCCGGTTCCTGTCGTCGTCGTCAAAGACATGTGCGTTCCCTTTTAGCTATCCAGCCCGAGCAACGGGCTTTCATATTGCACGCCGTAGAAAGTCTGCCCCTCGCGGCGCACCAGCAGGACGGTGTCGCCTGCGGTAAATTGCTGGCCCTCGTCATGGGGTTCGACCATCACGAAATGGGCCTGCCCGTGGCGGTCGATCACCTTGGCGCGGGCGGGGGATCGGGTGCGGGCGGTGCCGATCTGGATTTCGGCATCGCGCCGCACCAGCTCGTCGAGCTCGACGGCGGTGGTCTCGTCCCTCGGCATCAGCGCGCCCAAGGGGCGCATGGCGAGGCTGTTGACCGGCAGCGCGGCCGCGCCGGCAGCGAGGCTCGCCCATCCGGCCGAAAGCGGCGCGCCCAGCAGGGCCGCGATCCACGCCTGTCCGATCAGGCCGATCCCGCCGAAGACCAGCAGCAGGCTCGCCAGCCAGATCAGCAGCGGCACCCGCCCAAGCCCGAGCAGCGCGGTCAGCGCATCGCCGAAACCGCCAAGGTCGAGCCCGTCGGCAGCGTCGAAATCCCCCGCCCCGTCGATCGCATCGCCGACGCCGGTGACCTGCACGATCGCCAGCACCGCCAGGCCGACCAGCGCGAGCAGAAACGGCAGGTTATGCGCCGCAAGCAGGCTCACGCGGCCCTCCCCGCAGGATCGAGGCGAAGACGAAATCCCATGCGGGAAATCTAGATCAAACTGCGGCAGGCTAATAGAAAAATCGGACCGGCGACTGCCGATTTTCAGGCAGGCGTCACCCTGAGCGGCAGGGTTTTCAGCCCGCCGACGAAGGTGCTGCTTGCCCGCTTGGCCTCGCCCGCCGGCTCCACCGCCGCCACCCGGTCGAGGATCGCCTCGAACAGGATCTTCATCTCCAACCGCGCCAGATGCAGGCCGAGGCACTGGTGCGCCCCCGCCCCGAAGGCAAGGTGGCGGTTGGGGGAGCGTGCCGCGTCGAAACGGCGCGGATCGGGGAATTGCGCGGGGTCGTGGTTGGCCGCGACGTAGTTGATCATCAGCCAGTCGCCCTTGGCGATGCGCTGCCCGCCGAGCTCGCAATCCTCTGCGGCGGTGCGCATGAAGTGCTGCACGGGGCTGGTCCAGCGGATCGCCTCCTCGACGATGCCGGGGAGCAGCGAGCGGTCGGCGCGCACGCGCACATATTGTTCAGGGTCGCGGGCGAGTGCCTGCATCGCGCCTGCCGTGCTCGCACTGGTGGTGTCATGCCCTGCGGTGGCGACGATGATGTAGTAACCCGCCATGTCGCGCGGCGGGAGCGGCTCGCCGTCGACCAGCGCATTGGCGATGACGCTGGCGACGTCCTCAGTCGGATTGCGGCGGCGGTCCTCGGCGAGGGCGGCGAAGTAATCCTCGAAGGTCTTCACCGCGCCGGCGACGATCTGCACCACCTGTTCGGGCGTCATCTGGTCCATGCCGGAGCCCGAGAGGTCCTTGTCCTGCCCGCCGAACAATTGCTGGGTGAGCATCTGCATCCGGAACTCGTCCTCCGGCGGCACCCCGAGGATCTGCATGACGACACGCAAGGGATAGGGACCGGAGACGTGCCTAACGAAATCGACCTCGGTACCTTGCTCGAGCATGCGGTCGACCGTCCGCGCCGCCAGCGCGCGCAGCTCGTCCTCGAGCCGCGCGAGATTCCTCGGCATGAACCATTCCTGGGTCAGCTTGCGGTACTTGGGGTGGATCGGCGCGTCGAACACCACCAGCGAATCCACCAGCATGTTCGAGCCCGTCGCCGCGCGGCTGAACTCGATCGCCTGATTGAAGCTGAACACCACCGGGCGCGGGTTGTTGAGGAAGGCGGCATTGTCCTTCGAGATGCGCATCACGTCGTCATAGGAGGTGACGAGCCAGAAGGGATCGAACAGCCCCGGCGTGTCGGGCTGCACCTTCGCCACCGGCGTCGCGGCGCGAATGGCATCGAAGGTGTCGAGCAGTCCGTCCCACTCGGCATAGGCGTGCGGGTCGATGACCCGGCGCGCGACGTCGCCGGGGAGAATTGCCTCCCCGTTTCGGTCCGCGCTCAAGCCGCGACCTCCGTCGCCTTGGCGGCATATTCATCGCGCAACTCGCGCTTGTAGAGCTTGCCGTTCGCCTCGCGCGGCAGATCGGGGCGGAAGTCGAACAGCTTGGGCATCTTGATCTTGGAGAGGCTGGGCGCGAGGAAATCGCGCAACTCCGCCTCCAGCTCCGGACCGGCCGCCGCCATGTCCCTGGGCTGCACGACCGCGACGACCTTCTCGCCGAGGTCGGGACAGGGCGCACCGATCACCGCCGCGTCCATCACCTTGGGGTGGGTGACGAGCAGGTTCTCGATCTCCTGCGGGTAGATGTTGACGCCCCCGCTGATGATCATGTGGCTCTTGCGGTCGGTCAGGAACAGGAAGCCGTCGCTGTCGAGGTGCCCGATATCGCCGAGCGTCATCCAGCCCTTGGGGTGCATCGCCTCGGCGGTCTTCGCGGGGTCATTGTGGTAGGTGGGGAGGTTGACGTTCTCGAAGAAGATCAGCCCGTCCTGCCCCGCAGGAAGCTCCTCGCCGTCCGGCCCGCAGACGTGGACCTTGCCGTGCACCGCCACGCCGACGGTGCCGGGCTTGGCGAGCCAGTGTTCGGACTTGACCAGCGTCATGCCGATCATCTCGGAGCCGGCGTAGTACTCGTTCACGATCGGGCCCCACCAGGCGATCATGTCGCGCTTGATCGGCACCGGGCAGGGCGCGGCGGCGTGGAGGGCGCGCTTGTGGCTCGAAAGATCGTAACGGCTGCGCACCGCCGGATCGAGCTTGAGGAAGCGCACGAAGTGGGTCGGCACCCACTGGCTGTCGGTCACCTTGTAGCGCTCGATGGCCTTCAGGGCCTCCTCGGGATCGAACTTCTCCATCATCACCACCGTCCCGCCGAGCCGGTGGACGATCGAGCACCAGCCGATGGGCGCCGCGTGATAGAGCGGGGCGGGGGAGAGGTAGACCATCGAACCGTCCGCCGGCATCCCGGCGCCCATCGTCGCCAGGCCGAGCAGCGGCACGGGCGCGGCGGGATCGGGGTCCTCCGGCGGGGCGGGACGAATGCCCTTGGGGCGGCCCGTGGTGCCGGAGGAATAGAGCATCACCATCCCGGCGCGCTGGTCGGGGATGGGGCTTTCCGGCTGCGCGGCGAGCGCGGCGGCGAAATTCTCGGGCCCGTCCGCATCCATGAGAAGCACGGTGAGGTCCGGACATTCGGCGCGGATGCCCTCGAGCACGTCCGCGAAATAGCCGGAGGTGATCAGCAGCTTCGCCTGCGCGTCGCGGATGATGTAGGCGGCCTCGGGCGCGGTGAGGCGCGAGGAGATCGGCACCAGCATCGTGCCCGCCCGCTGCGAGCCCCAGATCAGCGTGAAATACTCGATCCGGTTTTCCAGCAGCACCGCGAAGGCATCGCCCTGACCGATGCCGTGGGCGCGCAGCAGGTGGGCGAAGCGGTTCGATTCCGCCTCCATCTCGCGATAGGTGATCTGCTTGCCCGAGCCGGTCATGATGACGGCGGGATGATCGGGGCGGGTCGCGGCGTGCGCGATCGGGTGCATGGACATTGCGGTTTTCTCTCCCATGCCGCCCCGTCTTCAAGACGGTGTGCGGCTTGGGCAGGAAATTACGCGAGGCGCGCCGACCCGCAAGCAAAAACGGTATGGGTTATGCTACCGATCGGAGAGGCACGGCACGCAGGCCGCGGACAAGAAAAAAGGCGGCGGGATAACCCGCCGCCATGTTCGGACACCCTCTCCAATGTCCGGCCCGTTTTCACGGGCAAGCTCGTGAAGCCTAGTCGCCCGACTTATTGGCCACCCTGGCCGGTCAGGCGAGCATCGCGGGCGTAGGCCAGCTGTGCTTCGCTCTCCACCATATACGGAATCGGATTGACTGCAAGCCCGTCCACGCGAACTTCGTAATGCAGGTGCGGACCGGTCGAACTGCCGGTCGAACCGACATAGCCGATGAGGTCGCCCTTCTTCACCGTGTCGCCCGCGGCAACCGCAAGGCGCGACAGGTGGGCGTAGCGGGTTTCCATCGCCGCACCGTGGTTGATGCTGATGTACAGGCCGTAGCTCGAATAGAGGTCTGCGCGGCCGACGATGCCATCGGCCGTGGCATAGACCGGCGTGCCGGTCGGCGCGGCGAGGTCGATGCCGGTGTGCTGGCGGCGACCGCCGAGAACCGGGTGATAGCGCATGCCGAAGCTGCTGGTCAGCGCGGCGCCTTCGAGCGGCATGCGCGAAGGCACCGAAATGCCGCGGTGCTGGATCGGCGAGGAATAGGTGGCGGCAGCGCCGCTGCCGGTGCCCGGCCCCGAAGCCGGAGCAGTACGCTCGATCGCGGTCCAGCTGGCGAACAGCGACTTGAAGCGGGTATCGCCGTTGTCGACGACGTCGCCCTGCGCCTCACGCACCGGCTGCGTCATGTCGGCGCTGGTGGTGCTGGCGGCGGAATTGGCGGAGTTTGCGAAGGCCGGAGCGGCGGTGGAAACCAGAACGGCTGTGCAGGCAGAGGCAGCGAGCTTCAGCACGTTTTGCAAGGCAAGTTTCATATGCGACCCGGTTCCCGATTGCGGCTCATGGCCGAGGAGTAATCCGACACGTCTTCTGCGCGCCTTGGCTGGATGCTGGTTATCCGGGTGAGTCGTTAAAGCGCAATCTCTTCATAAAAACTGCGCGACAAACCGGCTGCAAGACGCGCCGAGTCGTTGAACGGTGGCTTAACGTGCCCGCGAAAGTGCCGTTTTACGAGGTTCTGCCATAGGGATTCGGGCTCGGACTGCGCCAGTTCGGCACAGCGCAAAAAGTGCTTGGTGCCCGCAGCGACGTGGCGGATTTCGTCGTCAAGTATGCGCGTCAGGATGCGCGCCCCGTGCTCGTCGCCGGCCGCGCGGACCCGCTCCAGCGTCGCCGGCGTCACGTCGAGACCGCGCGCCTCGAGCACCATCGGAACCACGGCAAGTCGCGCCGCGACGTCGCCCCTGGTCTCGTACGCCGCCTCCCACAGGCCCGCATGCGCCGGGAGAGCGCCGTAGTGGCTGCCGAGGCTCTGGAGTTTGCGCGCCAGCAGCGCGAAGTGCATCGCCTCGTCGGCGGCGACGGCGAGGAAATCGCTCACGAACTCCTCGCCCATTGCGCCGCCGAATCGCCCCGCCATGTCGAGCGCGAGGTCGATCGCGACGAATTCGATGTGGGCGAGGCTGTGCCACAAGGCGATCCGCCCGCGTTCCGATCCGCCCTTGCCGCGCTTGGGCATCTGGCTGGGCGCGAGCAACTCGGGCGCCTCGGGCCAGGCTGGCTGGTCGGGCATGGCGACGTCGAATTCGAAGGCCAGGCTCCCTCGCCGCCACGCCCTAGCCACTTCGCGCGTGGCGAAGCACTTGGCGCGCGGCTCGGGGGTGAGCAGCGCGGCGCGGATGGCGCGGGCGACGGTGGTCATGCGCGAATCAGAGCGCTTGGGCGGCGGCGAGGACTTCCTCGGCGTGGCCGGCGACCTTCACCTTGTCCCAAATGCGCGCGATCCTGCCGTCGGCACCGACGAGGTAGGTGGCGCGGACCATGCCCATGTAGGTCTTGCCGTACATCTGCTTTTCCGCCCAGACGCCGAGCGCGTCGGACAGCCCGCCCTCTTCGGCATCGGTGGCGAGCGGCGCGGTGAGGCCGTGCTTGGCGATGAACTTGGCGTGCTTCTTGGCGGGATCCTTGGAGACGCCGAGGAGCTTGGTGCCCGCCGCCTCGAACTCGTCCCTGAGGGCAGAGAAGTCCTTGTTTTCGGTCGTGCAGCCCGGTGTGTCATCCTTGGGATAGAAGAAGATCACCAGCTTCGAACCGGCAAAGTCGGAAGGCTTCACCGTGCCGCCCTCGGGCGTTTCCATGGCGATATCGGGGATGGCGTCGCCGACGCCGGGGAAGTTGCTCATGTTTGGGTCTCCTGTTGCGAGGGGAGAATGTCGGTGCCGAGGATTTGTTTCCACGCTCGCGCGACGCTCTGCCTTGCGGCGGCGAAGGCGTCCAGCAGCTCGGCATAGGTGGCGTGTCCGCAGGCCCGCGCCAGCGCCCGTGCGCCCGAGGGCGGCGGCTCGCGCCCGTCGGGGGCGAGCAGGCGTCCGGCGACCAGCATGCGGCTCATCAGCGCATGGGGCGCGGCCAGATCGACGGGGATGAGGCCCGCCGCCGCGAGCCCGCCGAGGGCCACTTCCAGATCGGGAGAGAGCGACTGCGCGGCCGCACCGGCAAGCGGGCTGCCGTCCGCCGCCTCGTTCTTCAATTGCAGGTAGTGGACGAGGAACTCGATATCCACGAGCCCGCCCCGGGCGAGCTTGGCGTCGATCGGCCCGCTCTGCGGCTTGTGCTTGGCCATCTCGGCGCGCATCGCCAGCACCGCTTCGCGCAAGGCGGCCTTGTCGCGGCGGGCGTGGAGCACCTCGGCGAGCACCGCCTCGAGCTCGGCTCGCATTGCCGGGGAGCCGTACAGCACCCGCGCGCGGGCGAGCGCCATGTGCTCCCAGGTCCACGCCGCCTCGCGCTGGTACTTGCCGAAAGCCTCGCAGCTCACCGCCAGCGGGCCCTGATTGCCCTGCGGCCGAAGGCGCGTGTCGACCTCGTAGAGCGCGCCTTGCGCCGTCGGCACCGAAAGCGCCGCGCCGACGCGGCTGGCGAGGCGGTTGTAATAGGTCGTCGCGCCGAGCGGGCGCACGCCGTCGGACTGGGCGGAAAAATCGCCGGAGAAGAGGTAGACGATGTCGAGGTCCGAGGCATGGGTCAGCGCCCCGCCGCCCAGCCGCCCCAGCCCGAGGATCAGCAATTCGCTCCCCGCGATGCGCCCGTGCTTGGCCGCGAATTCCTCCACGGTTGCGTCAGCCGCCAGCCGCAGCGCGGCTTCGGCGGTGCGCGACAGGGCGCGGGCGATGTCGAGCGGGTCGGCGAGGCCCTCGATCAGCTGGATGCCGAGCGCGAAGCGGACCTCGCCGGTGACGATGCGGATCGCGTCGAGCAGCGATTCGTAGTCGTCGCGGATCGCCGCGCCCTTCATCCGCGCCATGATCTGCGCGACGTCGCCGGGCAGGTCGAGCGCATCGTGATCGATCATCGTGTCGAGCAGCTCGGGCTTGCGCGCCAGCTCGTCCGAAAGCACCGGGGCGAGGGTGAGCGCGGCCACCAGACGCCGGATCAGGTCGGGACGGGCGCCCAGCAGGCGGAAGGTGGTGATCGCGCTAGGAACGCTCTCGAGGATGCGCTCCCAGCGGGTGACGGCGCGCATCGGGTCGTCGCTGTGCGCCATCGCCTCGAGCAGGGCCGGGGCGAGCCGGTCCCACGCCGCCAGCGCCTGAGGCGAGCGGATCGCGGCATAGCGCCCGTCGCGCCAGCCCTCGACCCTCTCGGCAAGGACGTCCGGGTCGGGGAAGCCCCATTCGCCGAGCTGGCGGGCGAAGGCGCTGACCGGCATGGGAACCGGCGCGGGGGCAGGTTCGGAGCGGCCGATCAGCTCCTCGTAAAGCCGCGCGCTGCGCGCCGTGACCGCGGTCAGTTCGGCGATCAGCGCCACGCCATCGGCCAGCCCGTCGAGCCGCGCGACATTGTCCATCGCTTCGCCGTCCGGCAGGGTATGGGTCTGGCGGTCGTTGACCATCTGTAGCCGGTGTTCGACCTGCCGCAGCCTGTCGTAGGCCTCCCCCAGAGTGACCGCATTCTCGGGCGCGATCCACCCCGCGGCGGCCAGCGCGTCGAGCGCGGGGTGGGTGCCTCTCACCCTCAGCGAGGTGTCGCGCCCGCCGTGGATCAGCTGGAGGGTCTGGGCGTAGAACTCGATCTCGCGAATGCCCCCGCGCCCGCGCTTCACATCGAAGCCGGGGCCGGGCGCGGGCGGGCCCGCATGGCTGTCGCGGATGCGGTGGGTGAGCGCGCTGATCTCCTCGATCGCGCCGAAATCGAGCTGGCTGCGCCACACGAAAGGGCGGATCTGTGTCAGGAAATCCTCGCCCGCCAGGATGTCGCCGGCTGCGGCGCGGGCGCGAATGAAGGCGGCGCGCTCCCATGCGAGCGCCTGGCCCTGATAATGGGTCAGCGCCGATCCCACCGGAACCGCGAGCGGGCTGATCTCGCTGGCGGGGCGCAGGCGCAGGTCGACCCGCAGGACGTAGCCATCCGCCGTGTTGCCGGCGAGCAGGGCCACCACCCGCCGCGCGTAACGCTGCGCCGCTTCGCCCGGGTCGTCCGATGCGCGGCGCGGCAGGCGCTCGCGGTCGAACAGCAGGATCGGGTCGATGTCCGAGGAGTAGTTGAGCTCGCCCGCCCCCTGCTTGCCGAGTGCCAGCGCGATGAAGCCGTCGGCCGAGTCGCTGCCGGTGCGTTCGGTGATCGCGGTGCGGATCGCGCGGTCGAGCGCCCGGTCGGCGAAGGCGGTGAGCTCGCCGACGACGCGCGACAGCGGAAAAGCGCCTGCCAGATCGCCGACCGCCAGCGCCGCGGCCAAAGCGAGCCGCTCGCGCCGCAGCGCCACCTCGGGATCGGGGTTCGCGCCTTGCTCGCGCGCCCAGACGAGCGCCGCCTCCCCCTCGCCGCGCGCCAGCAGGGCGGCAAGCTCGGGGTTGCGCTCCAGCGCCCGTCCGAGGAACGGCGCATGGGTGCGGGCGCGGTGCAGCGCGCTTTCCCAGTCGGGTTTCCGGTTCTCTCCCATCGCTCGCCTCTGTGACGGGGCTTGCGATGGGCTGCAAGGAAGGAGTCTTTGTTGCCCTACCGCTCCGCAGCTTGAGGGCGGCGCGCTTGCAGCCGGCCCGCGGCTCTGCGATGGGATGCGCCCTACTGACGCAGCGACCCTGGGAGAGACTTGGCATGGCACGCATTCACACCGCGCTCGGCGCATTGCTGGCTGGCACACTCGCGCTCGCCGGGTGCAACAATCCGCCCGAGGTCGCCAGCGCCAGCGCCGCGCTCGACATTCCTGACGTCCCGGCGGGGCAAATCTCCGAGGCGACCATGAAGGATGCGGTGCGCATCCTGTCGAGCGATGCCTTCGAAGGCCGCGCGCCCGGGTCGGCCGGCGAAGAGAAGACGGTCGCCTACCTCACCGAGAGGTTCAAGGCAGCCGGGCTCAAGCCGGGCAACAACGGTTCGTGGGTGCAGGACGTGCCGCTGGTGGAGATCACCGGCAAGGACTACGCGCCGTTGACCATCACCGGGGCCAAGGCCGGTGGTGCTCTCAGCTTCGACTTCGCCAAGGACTGGGTCGGGGTGACCTACCGCGAACAGGCCCAGACGACGCTCAAGGACAGCGAGCTGGTGTTCGTCGGCTACGGCATCAACGCTCCCGAACGCGGGTGGAACGACTACGCCGGGCTCGATGTGAAGGGCAAGACGGTGGTGATCCTCGTCAACGATCCCGACTGGCAGACCCCCGGGCTGGAAGGCACTTTCAACGGCAAGGCGATGACCTATTACGGGCGCTGGACCTACAAGTTCGAGGAGGCCGGCCGGCAGGGGGCGGCGGGCGCGCTGATCGTCCACCAGACCGAGCCTGCCGCCTATGGCTGGAACGTCGTCGAAAGCTCGTGGACCGGTCCGCAGGCCTATGCCCAGCGCGGGCCGAACGCTCCGCCGCTCACGCAGATGAACGGCTGGGTGACCGAGGCTTCGGCGCGCAAGCTGTTGAGCGCGGCAGGGCAGGACTTGGACGCGCTCGTCAAGGCCGCGCAGGTCAAGGGCTTCAAGCCCGTGCCGCTCGGCCTCCAGCTGTCGACCAGCTTCGCGAGCGACGTCCGCAGCTTCAAGTCGCGCAATGTGATCGGGATGCTGCCGGGCACCGAGAAGCCCGACGAATACGTGTTCCACACCGCGCACTGGGATCACCTCGGGCGCTGCACCCCGGCGCCGGACGGAGACGACATCTGCAACGGCGCGATCGACAATGCCACGGGCACGGCGGCGCTGGTTGCGCTCGCCGAAGCCAACGTCAAGGCCGGTCCGCCGCCCCGCACGCTTGTGTTCATGGCGGTGACGGCGGAGGAATCCGGCCTGCTCGGCGCGGACTACTATGCGCAGAACCCGGTGTTCCCGCTCGCCCAAACCGTCGGCGGGGTGAACATGGACGCGTTGCAGATGGCGGGGCCAGCGAGGGACGTGACCGTAGTCGGCCTCGGCAAGTCGGACCTCGACCGCTTTCTCGCGACGGCGCTCAAGGCTGACGGCAGGACGATCACCCCCGACGCGAAACCCGAGGCGGGCTACTACTACCGGTCCGACCACTTCGCCTTCGCCAAGCGCGGCGTGCCGATGCTCTACATCGACGCCGGCGAGGACCTCGTGAACGGCGGGCGCGCGGCCGGGGCGGCGGTCGCGAAGGACTATACCGAGAAGCGCTACCACGGTCCCAAGGACGAATATGATCCGACCTGGGACTGGTCGGGCGTGATGGCCGATCTGCAGCTCTACTACCGCCTCGGCCGGATGATGGCGACAAGCACCAGCTGGCCGAACTGGGTCCCGGGCGACGAGTTCCGCGCCATTCGCGACACCAGCTGCGCGGCTGGCGCAAAGGGCTGCTGACCTTAGCCATGTCGATGATCATGCCGCCGGAGTGGGCGCCGCAGGACTGGATCTGGATCGGCTTTCCGCACCTCGACGAGGAGTGGCCGGGCTGGCTCGAGCCCGCGCAGGAGCAGATGGCGGATTTTGCCAGCGCCGTCGCGGAGAGCGGGCAGGAGGTCCGCCTGCTGGTGCGTGACGAGGCCAACGCGGCCCGCGCACGCCAGCTCGTGAGTGAGAAGGTGACGCTCGAGCAACGGGTCTACGGCGATGTCTGGCTGCGCGACACCGGGCCGCTGGTGGTGCACGAGGAGCAGGGCCGCACCGCCCGCAGGTTCGGCTTCAACGGCTGGGGCGGCAAGTACCTGATGCCGGGCGACATGGAGATCGGCGCCGAGTTGGCGCGTGATGCGGGGCTAACGATCGAGACGGCCGCGATGATCCTTGAGGGCGGGGCGGTGGACGGCGACGGCACGGGCCTGGTGGCGACCACCGAGCAGTGCCTCCTCAACCCCAACCGCAACCCACAGATGAGCCGGGCCGAGATCGAAGCGGAGCTCGCCGCAAGGCTCGGCTTCACCCGCGTTCTGTGGCTCGGCGAGGGGCTCGTCAACGACCATACCGACGGCCATGTCGACAACCTCGCGCGCTTCGTGGCGCCGAACCGGCTCGTTGTGCCCGAAGCCACCGGCAAGGACGATCCCAACGCCGCGATCTACGCCGATGCCGCGGCGCGCGCGGTTGCCGCCGGTGTGGAGGTGGTGCGCATCCCCTCGCCCGGACGGATCGAGCGCGATGGCCGCGTGGAGCCTGCCAGCTACGTGAACTTCGCGATCACCTCGCACCTCGTCGTGGTCCCAACCTTCGGTTCGCCCCACGATGCCGAGGGTGTCGCCGCAATCGCCGCGCTGTTCCCTGACCGGGATTGCATCGGCCTGCCCGGCGATGCGGTGCTGGCCGGCGGCGGGGGCTTCCACTGCGCCAGCCAGCAGATGCCGGCGCCGAGGCACACAAGTTAACACTTCGTTAGGGATTTGCGGCCAGAGTGCGGAGCATGAACCGCGCTCTTGCTCTGGCCCTGCCGCTTGCCGCCGCCAACCGCTTCGATGCGGCCGAGGTGCTGCGCCAGCTGGTGGTGATCGGCTGCGCGGTGTCGCTGATCCTCGCGGGCCGCGCGCTGCCGTTCTGACCTGCAAGGGTAACCGGACGCCCGGTTGCCGCGAACCCATCCTCGATCGCGAACGAGGATGACCCCATGACCATCAGCCGCCCGCTCATTGCCACCCTCGGCACTCTTGCCGTGCTTGGTGCCGCCAGTCTTGGCCTTTCGCAGGGTGCGCCAGCCGCCGCGCCGCACAGCGCGCCTGCCATCGCCGTGTCGGGCGAGCCGGTGCTGCTCGAGCTGTTCACCAGTCAGGGCTGCTCCTCCTGCCCGCCCGCCGATGCACTGGCCGAGAGGCTTGCCGCCAATCCCGATCTCGTCGTCATCGCACGGCCCGTGACCTATTGGGACCGGCTCGGGTGGAAGGATACGCTGGCCCGCGAGGAAAACACCGTGCTTCAGCAGGATTACGCGCGCCGGGGGCTGGCGGGCCGCAACGGGGTCTACACGCCGCAGCTGGTGGTGGACGGGGCCTATGGCGTCGTCGGCTCGCGCGCGGATGAAGTCGCTGCCGGAGTGAAGACCTATGGCAGCACAAGCGATGCCGCGATCCGCGTGACGCCGGGCGCGGGCGGGGGCTACGCGGTGAACCTCTCGGGCACGGGCGCCGCCGACGGTGGGGGCAAGGCCGAGCTGGTGCTGCTGGCGGTCACCCGCAAGGTCACGGTCGGGATCGGCAACGGCGAGAACGGCGGGCGCCGCGTCACCTATCCCAACGTGCTGCGCGCACAGGCCAAGGTCGCCGACTGGGCGGGCGGGAGCGCGCGCCTTGCGCTCGCCGCCAGCCGGCTCAAGGTGCCGGGCGCTGATCGCTATGCGCTCGTCCTGCGTCAGCCCGGCGGTGGCAAGGTGCTCGCCGCGCGCTGGATCGCCTAAGCCCGCGCCGCCTTACGCCAGATCGGGCGGGGTGGCCTCACTCTTGAGCATCGCGATGGCCTCGGCCAGCGGCATCACCTTCTGGTGCTCCGCGCCCAGCGTGCGGACGGCGACGGTGCCCTCCTCGGCCTCGCGCTTGCCGACCACCAGCAGCTGCGGAACCTTGGCCAGCGAGTGTTCGCGGACCTTGTAGTTGATCTTCTCGTTGCGGGTGTCGGTCTCGACCCGGATCCCGGCGGCGCGCAGTTGGGCGGCCACGTCCTCGGCATAGGGGTCCGCATCGGAAACGATCGTCGCCACCACTGCCTGCACCGGCGCGAGCCACGCTGGCAGGCGTCCGGCGAAGTGCTCGATCAGGATGCCGATGAAGCGTTCATAGCTTCCGAAGATCGCGCGGTGGAGCATCACCGGGCGGTGCTTCTCGCCGTCCTCGCCGATGTAGTTGGCGTCCAGACGCTCGGGCAGCACACGGTCCGACTGGATCGTGCCGACCTGCCAGGTCCGCCCGATCGCGTCGGTGAGGTGCCATTCGAGCTTGGGCGCATAGAACGCGCCTTCGCCCGGAAGCTCCTCGCACTCGAGACCGTTCGCCGCGACCGCATCGCGCAGTTCCTGCTCGGCCTTGTCCCAATCCGCGTCCGAACCGAACCGCTTTTCGGGGCGCAGGGCGAGCTTGATGTCATAGGTGAAGCCGAAATCGCGATAGACCTGGTCGGCGAGCGCGATGAAGGCCTGCACCTCGGCGACCACCTGGCTTTCGGTGCAGAAGATGTGCGCGTCGTCCTGCGTGAACTGGCGCACGCGCATCAGCCCGTGGAGCGCGCCGTGGGGTTCATTGCGGTGGCAGCAGCCCATCTCGCCCAGCCGGATCGGCAGATCGCGGTACGAGGTGATGCCCTGCTTGAAGACCATGACATGCGCCGGGCAGTTCATCGGCTTGATCGCCAGCCACTCGGCGTCGTCCGCCACCTTGGGGGACGCCGCGCCGCTTTCCTCATCCACATCCGGCACGATGTCCGGGACGGCGAACATGTTCTGCGCGTACTTCCCCCAATGGCCCGACTGGGTCCACTGGCGCACGTCCATCAGCTGCGGGGTCTTGATCTCGCGGTAGCCCGCGCCGTCCATCTTGCGGCGCATATAGGCCTCCAGCTCGCGCCAGATGCGGTAGCCCTTGGGGTGCCAGAAGACCGAGCCGTGGGCCTCTTCCTGCAAGTGGAACAGGTCCATCTCGCGGCCCAGCTTGCGGTGATCGCGCTTGGCGGCTTCTTCGAGGCGCGTCAGATGCGCCTGAAGCTGCTTCTTGTTGAGCCAGCCGGTGCCGTAGATGCGCGTCAGCTGCGCATTGTTCTGGTCGCCGCGCCAATAGGCTCCGGCGACGCGCATCAGCTTGAAGGCGTCGGGATCGAGTTTGCCGGTGGAGGGCAGGTGCGGGCCGCGGCACATGTCGAGCCAGTCATTGCCGCTCCAGTAAACCGTCAGCTCCTCGCCCTCGGGCAGTTCCTTGGCCCACTCGGCCTTGAAGGTCTCGCCCTCGCCCGCCCACTTGGCGATGAGGTCTTCGCGGCTCCACACTTCGCGGCGCAGCGGCTTGTCCGCGCGGATGAGCTCGCGCATCTTGTCCTCGATGGCGGGGAGGTCGTCCATGCTGAACGGCTCGCGGCTTTCGGGCGCCTTCACGTCATAGTAGAACCCGTCGTCGGTTGAAGGGCCGAAGGTGATCTGCGTGCCGGGCCACAGCGCCTGCACCGCCTCGGCGAGGATGTGGGCATAGTCGTGACGCGCGAGTTCCAGCGCATCGGCCTCGTCGCGCGCCGTGACCAGCGCCAGCTCGGCATCACCCTCGAAGGGACGGGCGAGGTCGCGCAGTTCGCCGTTCACCCGCGCGGCGAGCGCCGCCTTGGCGAGGCCGGGGCCGATCGCGGCGGCGATGTCCGCGGGGGTCGAGCCCTGCGGCACTTCGCGCACCGATCCGTCGGGCAGGCTGATCTTGAGCAGTTCGGTCATCGTTGCGGGTCCGTCTCGTTTGGGCGGCCCTTAGGACAAAGGGCAGCGCACCGGAAGAGCGGTGTTGTGCGTGAACCGGTCTGGGGAGAACACCGCGCCGCCCCGGACCGGGCGGCGGATGGCAGGTGTCAGCCCGCGCGCCGCCGCCCCCGGATGGTAGTCCGGGTCGTGGTCGTGCGGGTGATGGTGAACAGCTTGTCCATTGCGGCGGACGTAGGCGTCCGAGAGCAAAATGTCACGCGCAAGTTGATAAGACAGGCGGTGGGGAGGGCTTCTCACGCCGTCAATGGAAAGCTACCTTGACACCGCCTTAGCCCATAAGTAAAGTATCCTTGTCATTATGCCAAAGGAGCTTTCCATGCCGTCCAACACATCCCCGGCGATGCGACGCTACATCCGGCGGCTCGCTGTGTGCATGTCGGTCTATGTCGTGCTGATCTTCGCGGCCGGGTACGTGTTCCGCCATGCTCCGCCCGAGGGCGCGCTCGCCTGGGCCGTCGCGGTGCTCCCCGCGCTCCCGATCCTCGGCACCTTCTGGACGATCTTCCGCCTGCTCGCCGAGGAGACCGACGAATACCTGCGCCTGATGTTCGTCCGCCAGGCGCTGTTCGCCACCGCCTTCTGCCTCAGCATCATGACGGTCTGGGAGTTCCTCCAGAACTACGAGATCCTCCCTCCCGGCAACGGCGGCTTCGGCGCGGCGTTCTTCTGGTTCATGGGCCTCGGCATCGGCGGGCTGTGGAACGCGCTCACCAACCGCGATGCGGGCGAGGAGGCATGAACAACCGCCTCCGCGTGTTGCGGGCCGAACACGGCTGGAGCCAGCAGGACCTTGCCGACCGGCTCGGCGTCTCCCGCCAGAGCGTCAACGCCATCGAGAAGGGCCGCTACGACCCCTCGCTCCCGCTCGCCTTTTCCATCGCCGACGTGTTCGGCCTGCCCATCGAGGCGATCTTTCTGAAAGACGGAGACCCGCAATGACTTTGGCCATGACCCGCGCCATCCTTGCCGCCCTCGCCGCGCTGCTCCTTCCCGCCGCTGCGCTCGCGCAGGAGCCCTGCCCGCCCTTCGAGGTGGTCGGCTCCGGCCCCGATCTCGTGCTCGTCCCGGGCCTCGGTTCCTCGCCGGAGACGTGGGATCTCGTGAAGGCGAGCCTTGCCAAGGATTACCGCCTCCACCTCGTCCATGTCGCTGGGTTCGCCGGCCGGCCCGCGAACGGCGATCCCGCCACGCTCCTCGAGCGCACCGAGGCCGAGATCATCCGTCATCTCGATTGCCGGAAGGTCAAAAGCGCCGCCTATGCGGGGCATTCGATGGGCGGCTTCCTCGGGCTGATGCTCGCCGCCGACCACCCCGACCGGATTTCCCGCGTCGTGGTGGTGGATTCGCTTCCCTTCTTCCCGCTGATCTACAGTCCCGCCGCCACACCCGCCCTCGCCGCGCCGCAAGCCGAGGCGATGCGCGCGCAGATCATGGCGCAGGACGATGCGGGCTTTGCCGCGAGCCAGCGCGGCGGGGTGCGGTCACTGGTGCAGAGCCCCGCCTGGCAGGAGAAGGTCGCCGGCTGGACGATCCTCAGCGACCGCGCCAGCTTCGCCGCCGCCATCCACGCGCTGATGACCACCGACCTGCGCCCGCGCCTTGGCGGGGTGAAAGCCCCGGTCCGGGTGATCGCCGCTGCGAACGCCTTTGCGCCGCGCGCACGCATCGAGCCGCTCTACACCGCCGCCTATGCCGGCCTTCCCGACATGAAGCTGACCGTGATCGACGACAGCTACCATTTCATCATGTTTGACCAGCCCGAGGCCTTCGAGAAAGCACTGAGGGAGGCGCTGAAGGACTAGGACAGGCGCAGCCCCTAGTTGTCGCCCCAGCCCCCGTCTTCGTGGGTCTTGCTGAAGTCGATGGGGCGCTGCGGCTTGGCGGAGGTCATCGGCTTGGTGGAAGCTGTCGGCTTGCCGGAGATGCCGTTTTCCGTGCGGGGATGGTCGGCCCGGCCGTAATAGTCGTCGTCCTCGACGCGCTTCACCTCCGCCGCGATGTTCTGCTGCATCGACATCTGCATGTTGGCGAAGGCCTGCGGATTGGAGGCGACCGCCGCGGCCAGCTTGACCCCCACCACACGCTCGTCGAAGGCGCGGCCGTCGAGGGTCGAATCGACCTTCTCCGTCATGGCGATCTCGGCGACCTGGTTGAGGAAGGGGTCTTCTTCCAGCCCCATCAGCGCGCCGCCCTTGGTGAAGTCGAAGCTAACGTTCACCCGCGTGCCGGGGGCTTCGGGCGTCATGTGGGCGCGCACGTCGGCGATCCGCTGGCCGTCCATCATCAGGTCCCAGCGCACCACCGCCGGACCCCGGCTGCGCAGCACGAGGGTTGCCTGCGCGCCCTTGGATTCGGGCCCGAAGTTCAGCCCGGCCAGCCGGGATTCGACCGTCGCGTGGTCCATCGGATAATATTCGCCGCGGTCGAAGGCGCCGCTCACATAGGCTCCGCCGCCGAGCAACGTCGCACCGCCGACCATCAACATTCCACGCATGGCGCCCCCCACTCTGCACGAACACGTGTGCAGAGGATAAGCGGCAGTGCTTAACGCTTTGCTTGTTCGCGCTCGAAGCGCGGCAAGCAGGGTCGCTCAGACGGCGAGCTTGCCCGAGCCCTTCTCGCTGGTGATACGCTTGGTCGCGGCGAGCCGGGTCGAACGCTGCTTCACCCCGGCCACGAAGCGGTATTCCGTCGCCACCCGCGCCGGGGTCAGTTCGACCATCATGTAACCGCGCTGCGAAGTCTCGGCCCATTTGAGCTGGGAATTCTCGGCGATCAATGCGCCGGAGAGGTCCTGCGGCTTCATGAAGGTGAGGTAGCTTTCGAAGCCGGGCGAACTCACCGAATGGCCGCCGAATTCCACGCCCACCGGCTGACCTTCGTGAGCGAGATCGAAGGCCCAGGCATTGTGGCTGTCGCCCGCCAGCACCACGAGGTTGGCGTCGGCATTGAGGGCGGCCTCGAACACCCGCTCGCGCGCGGCGGGGTAGCCGTCCCACGAATCCATGCTCGAAGGCAGGCCAACCTGGCTCGCCGCGGCGGCTGCGACGAGACGCTGGCGCACGAAGTCCGGCAGCCCCGCTCCGGCGGCCTCGGCAAAGTTCTTCGGGGTCTTCAGGTTGCCCATCAGCACCTGCTGCACCAGCACCTGCCACTGGGTGCCCGTGGCGGCCGAGGCGGCGAGCCCTTGGGTAAGCCAGCTCTCCTGCGCTGTGCCGAGCAGCTGGCGATCGGCGTCGGCCCATTTACCGTCGCGGAACTCCGTCAGCGCCGCGTTCAGTGCCTGCGGATCGGTCTTGCCGGCCATCACCTCGGAAAGGTTGAACTGCTGTTCGCGTCCCTCCAGCCGCGTGTCGAGCTTGAACAGGGTGGCGAGGTCGCCGACCTGATAGGTGGTGTAGACCTCGTCAGCGACCGGCATCCACTCGCGGTAGGCGCGCTTTGCGGCAGCCTTGCGCACCTGCCAGTCGCCTTCGGTGGCGGATTGGTGGTTCTCGGCCCCGTCCTTCCAGCTGTCATTGGCGCTTTCGTGGTCGTCCCAGACGCTGATCATTGGGAGGACCTGATGGAGCCGCTGACAATCGGGATCGGCGCGGTAGGTGGCATAGCGCAGGCGGTAATCGGTGAGGGCGACGAGCTCGTTGGCGGGCGCGACGATGCGTTCGGGATTCGTCTGCGCCGCCGAGGGATAGATGCCCGGCGCATATTCGTAGAGATAGTCGCCGAGGTGCACCGCAAGGTCGCAGTCGTTCGCTTCTGCCGCGTGGCCATAGGCGTTGAACCAGCCGAAACCGAAGTTCGAGCAGGAGAACACAGCGAGGCGGAAGCCTGCGGTCGGCCCCTCCGGCAGGGTGCGGGTGCGACCCGTAGGCGAGGCCTCGCCGGTGGGCGCAAGGAAGCGGAAGAAGTACCAGCAATCGGGCGAAAGTCCGGTGGCGATGCCCTTGGCGCACCAGTCGCGGCTTGCCGAGGCGGTGACGCTGCCCTCGGCGACGGGACGGGTGAAGTCCTCGCTCTCGCTCACCTGCCAGGTCAGCGCGGTATCGGCTTCGGCGACATAGCGGGTCCACAACAGCACGGACTTCGCCGCGGGCTCGCCGCTCGCGACGGCGTGGGTGAAGCCGGTGCCGAAACCTCGCGCGGCGGCAGGGCTCGCGGCGAGCGCGGCCCCTGCCCCGGCGAGGGCGAACAGGCTGCGGCGGGTAAGGGCGGTGGAAGCGGGCTGGCCCGCGGGTTCGGTCTTTATCATGGGCTGGCGCCTATCCCCCTCCGGTTGCGCTAACGTGACAATGCTTGCGCCGCGGGGTTCGCGCAAGGCATGACGGTCCGATGAGCGATATTCTCTACCACACCCTCTACGATGGCCGGCGCGTTGCCTTCCGCTACACGCACGGAACCGGCCCCTGCCTCGTGTTTCTCCCCGGCTACATGTCGGACATGAGCGGCAGCAAGGCGACCGCGCTGTTCGCCGAGGCGCAAGCTAAGGGCCGCGCCTGCCTCCTCCTCGACTATTCGGGCTGCGGGGCGAGTGACGGCGACTTCGCCGACGGGATGCTCTCGAAGTGGCGCGACGAGGTGCTGGCGCTGGTCGCGAGCTATGTCAGCGGGCCGGTGCTGCTGGTCGGCTCGTCGATGGGCGGGTGGCTGATGCTGCTGGTCGCCGAGCATCTGAAGCACCGGGTCGCGGGCCTCGTCGGCATCGCGCCTGCGCCCGATTTCACCCGGTGGGGTTACACCGAGGAACAGCGCGCGCGCCTCGGCGCCGGGGAGACCATCCTCGAACACAACCCCTATGGCCCCGAGGCGACCCCGACTCACCCCGCCTTCTTCGCCGACGCCGAGTGCCACCTGCGGCTCGAAAGCATGATCGACCTCGCCTGTCCGGTGCGCCTGATCCACGGCAAGGCAGACGCGGACGTGCCGTGGGACATCTCGCTTCGGCTCAAGGCCGCCCTGCGGTCGGACGACGTTCAGGTGACTCTGGTAGAGGATGGGGACCATCGCCTGTCGCGTGACAGCGATATCGAATGCCTGAAGGCCGTCGTGGCCGAGTTCTACGGATAGAACCCTCATGTCGCTGCTCCTCGCTCTCGCCATGCAAGTCGGCCCCAACCCCACGGCCGGGGGGATGGCGGGTGACGAACTCGTGCGCGATCGCCCGCCGCGGAGCGACGGGGCGGCGGCGAAGGACGCGGGCCTGACCAGCGCGTGGTTCGAATCCTGTCTCCAGCAGGTCGATGAGGACCCGGCGCGCGCGCATGCCATGGCCCAGATCCGCCGTTCCGAAACGAAGGGCGCCGACCGGGTGCTCGCCAATCTGTGCCTCGGCACCGCGGCGAGCCGGATGGGGCTGTGGGACGATGCCCGCGCCGCCTTCGTGGCTGCCCGCGCCGACACGCCCGAAGACGAGATCCGCGCCCGCTCGCGGTTCGCCGCGCTTGCCGGCAGTGCCGCGCTGGCCGGCGGTGACCCGACCGGCGCCGAGGAGCTCCTGACGCTGGCCGAGAGCGAGGCCCGCAGTGCCAAGGCCGCGACGCTCGAAGCCATTGCCGCCACCGACCGCGCCCGCGCGCTGGTCGCGCTGGGCCGCGGCGAGGAGGCGCTCCCCGTGCTCGAATCCGCCACCACCCTCGCCCCCGATCGCTCCGAAGGCTGGCTGCTCAAGGCCACCCTGCTGCGCCGTCTGGAAAAGCTTCCCGAGGCGCAGACCGCGATCGAGCGTGCCGCTAGCCTCGCCCCCAAGGACACCGACGTGGGCCTCGAGGCCGGGGTGATCGCGGTGCTGGCGGGCCGCGAGGATGCCGCAAGGGCGAGCTGGCGATCGGTCATCGACCTCGCGCCCGGCAGTCCCGCTGCCACCACCGCCCGCAACTATCTTGCACAGCTCGGCGACACGACCGAAGCTGCCCCCCCGACCCCTCCCGCGCCGCAGCCGGCGCCACAGGAGCAGCCGCGATGACCCGTTTCTCCGTTCTCGACCTGGTGCCCGTCCGCGAAGGCGGGACGCTCGCCGAAGCCTTCGCCGACACCGTCGACCTCGCCCGCGCCGCCGAACGCGCCGGGTGCGACCGCTTCTGGGTCGCCGAGCACCACGCGATGGATGGCATCGCGGGCGGCGCGACCTCGGTCGTGCTCGCCCATATCGGCAACGCCACGAGCCGCATCCGCATCGGATCGGGCGGGATCATGCTGCCCAACCACACGCCGTTCCAGATCGCCGAACAGTTCGGCACTCTGGATGCGCTGTTCCCCGGCCGCATCGACTTGGGGCTGGGCCGCGCCCCGGGCGCCGGGCCGGAGCTGCAACGGGCGCTGCGCAAGAACCTCAACCAGGCCGCGGAATACTTCCCGCAGGACGTGGTCGAACTGCGCGCCTTGCTCACCGGGGAGTACGACCTGCCGATCAAGGCGACGCCGGGTTACGGCGCCAAAGTCGAGCTGTGGATGCTCGGATCGAGCCTGTTCGGGGCGAGCCTCGCCGCCAAGCTCGGCCTGCCCTACGCCTTCGCCGCGCATTTCGCGCCCGACCACCTCGACGCGGCGCTCGCGGTCTATCGCCGCGACTTCCAGCCTTCCGAAGCGCTGGACCGCCCGCATGTGATGGTCGCGATGAACGTCTTCGCCGCCGAAACGCCAGCCGAGGCGCACCTGCTTGCTTCCAGCCAGCAGCAGAGCTACGTGCGGCTGCGCACCGGCCAGCCCGGCAAGCTCCCGCCGCCCATCGAAGGCTACCTCGACACCCTGCCCGCCAGCGCGCAGGCGATGCTCGCGCATATCGGCCAGGCGGCCGCGGTCGGCACGCCCGCGCAGGTGCGCGAAGGCATCACTGCCTTCGTGCAGCGCACCGGCGCGGACGAGATCATGCTGTGCGGCGCGACCTTTGACCCGGACGCACGGGTCCGCAGCCTCGAACTGACGATGGAAGCCTGTCAGACCGTCGCGGCGGCGTGACATAAGCGACGATGCGGCTTGGCCCCGCAGGCAAAAGCGGGTAGTGCGAGAGACACGAATAGAACAACCCGGCACAACATAATTGCGCTCAAGCGCAGCCGGTCCGCAGGATGAGCAGGAGCCTTTCATGGGGTCGAAGTCCGCCGCTGCCGCGCCGTCACGCGCGCTGATCAAGGGTTTGCGCCTCCATCTGGAGGCCTCGCTGATCCCCGGCGACGCCGCCGCAGATGCCGCGACGATGAAGAGCGCGCTCGACGAGGCGGCCGCCTACCTCCTCGCGGCCGCCGCGATCCGCGCCCCCGGCCAGTCGCTCGTCCAGCTCGAATCCGCAGGCGGCGAGCGGCGTCACCTGCGGATCGCCATCATCAACGACGACAAGCCCTTCCTCGTCGATTCGCTCGCGGCGACGATCGCGGCGCAGGGGGTGGGTATCGACCTGCTGCTCCACCCGGTCGTGCCGGTCGAGCGTGATGCCAAGGGCGCGATCACCGGCCTAGGCAAGACGGCCGCCGATCAGGCCCGCCGCGAATCGCTCATCTACATCGAGACCGAACGGGTCGACGCCCGCCAGCGCCGTGAACTGCTCGAGGCGCTGCAGACGACACTCGCCGATGTGCACGCCGCGGTCGCCGACTGGCCGCAGATGCAGACCGCCATCGCCGCTGATGCCGCGGCAGTCGGCGCGCTCGATGCGGAAAAGGGCGCGCTGCTCGCATGGCTGGGTGACGGGATGCTGACCCAGCTCGGCCACCTCACCCGCCGCCGCGACGGGAGCATTGCCGACCGGCTCGGCATCTGCCGCGCCTCGGCGAGCGACCTCCTCGCCGAGATCAGCTACGAGCGCGCTTTCGCGTGGTTCGATGACGAGGAGAAGGCGGGCACGCCCCGGCCACTGCTGGCGATCAAGTCCAACGTCCAGTCGCGGGTCCACCGGGCGAGTCCGCTCGACCTGTTCATCGTGCCGGTCCGCGAAGAAGGCAGGATCACCGCGCTTTCGATCCACGCCGGGCTGTGGACCAGCGCGGCGATGAACGAGCGGCCGCAGGAAGTGCCGGTGCTGCGCGCGATGGTGAACGACATCACCGACCGGCTCGGCTTCGACCGCCAAGGCCATAACGGCAAGGCGCTGGTGCACGCCTTCACCTCGCTGCCCAACGACTTGCTGACCGCCTTCGAACCGAGGCAGGTCGCTGACCTCGTCACCGCCAAGATGGCGCTGATCGATCGGCCGCGCCCGCGTGTCATCATGGCACGTGCGACGCTCGAACGGCATGTCTACGCCTTTGTGTGGCTGCCGCGCGACCAGCTTTCGACCGAGGTGCGCTTGCAGATCCAGGCGATGCTGCTGCGTTCGCCCGGAGCGGTGCTGCTCGACTGGAGTCTTGCGGTCGAAAGCAGCACGCTGGCGATGCTGCGCTTCCTCGTCGATGTGCGCGGTTGCGACACGCTGCCCGACGATGCGGGGATCGAGGCGCAACTCGTCGATCTGCTGCGCGGCTGGAACGAGGCGGTCGCGACGCACCTTGCCGCATTCGAGGAGGAAGGCCGCGCCGCCGCGCTCGCCGCGCGCTATGCGCCCGCTTTCCCGACCGGCTACCGCCTCAGCTACGGCCCGCAGGAAGCCGCCCGCGACATCGCCCGTCTGCGCACGCTGGCGCTCGGCGAGGGCGAGGGCGAGCGGGCAGAGCGCGTGGTGCGGCTCTATCGCCTGCCCGCCGATGGCCCGCAAACGCTGCGGCTCAAGGTCTACGTGCTCAAGGGCACGCTGGCGCTGTCCGACGCGGTCCCGGCGCTCGAGAATTTCGGCTTCCGGGTGCTGTCCGAGGTGCCGACTTTCCTCACCGATGCCTCGCTGGGCGCGATTGACGAGTTCCTGCTGGCCTTGCCTGCCGGACGCGATGCGGGCGCGCTGCTCGAACGCGCCGCGCTGATCGAGGACGCGCTCGCCGCGGTGCTGAATGCGGCGGCCGAGGATGATCCCTTCAACCGCCTGATCGCCGCTGCCGGGCTGGTCCCGCGCGAGGCGAACTGGATGCGCGCGATCTATCGTTATCTGCGCCAGACCGGGGTGAGCTTCACGATCACCACCGTGGTCGACGCGCTGGTCGCCGCGCCGCAGGTCACGCGGGCGATGATCGAGCTGTTCGAGGCGCGTCACGACCCGGCTTTCAAGGGCAACCGCGACGAAGCCATCGCTGCCGCCGGGGCCGCCTTCACCCGCGGGCTGGCCAAGGTCACCGCCATCAACGACGACCGTTTGCTCCGCCTCTACCGCGCGGTGCTGGGCGCGGTGCTGCGCACCAACGCCTTCGCGCCGGCTGCTGCCGAGGCGCTCGCCTTCAAGCTGGATTCCAGCCTCGTGCCCGGCCTCCCCAAGCCGCTGCCGTGGCGCGAGATCTTCGTCTATTCGCGCCGGGTCGAAGGCATCCACCTGCGCGCGGGCGCGGTGGCGCGCGGGGGCTTGCGCTGGTCCGACCGGCGCGACGACTTCCGTACCGAGGTGCTCGGCCTGATGAAGGCGCAGCGCGTCAAGAACGCGGTAATCGTGCCGACGGGCGCCAAGGGCGGGTTCTATCCCAAGCAGCTCCCCAATCCCGCCCTCGACCGCGAGGGCTGGGCCGCCGAGGGCCGCGCGGCCTATGAGATCTTCATCCGCACGCTGCTGTCGGTGACCGACAATATCGCGGGCGGCAAGGTCGTTCACCCCGACAGCGTGACCGTGCTCGACGGCGAGGACCCCTATTTCGTGGTCGCCGCCGACAAGGGTACCGCGACCTTCTCCGACATCGCCAACGGCATCGCGCAGAGCCGCGACTTCTGGCTCGACGACGCCTTCGCCAGCGGCGGCTCGAACGGCTACGACCACAAGGCGATGGGCATCACCGCGCGCGGCGCCTGGGTCTCGGTCCAGCGCCACTTCCGCGAGATGGGCATTGACGTGCAGACCGAGACGGTGACCGTCGCCGGCTGCGGCGACATGTCGGGCGACGTTTTCGGCAACGGCCTGCTGCTCTCGAAGGCGCTGAAGCTTGTCGCGGCCTTTGATCACCGCCACATCTTCATCGACCCGACGCCCGATCCGATGAGCAGCTGGAAAGAGCGCAACCGGATGTTCGCGCTCCCCCGCTCGAGCTGGGACGATTACGACAAGTCGCTGATCTCCAAGGGTGGCGGCGTGTTCCCGCGCACTGCCAAGTCGATCAAGCTGTCGAAGCAGGCCCGCCAGGCACTCGGTCTCGACGCGAAGGAGATCGAGCCCGAAGCGCTGATCACCGCGATCCTCAAGGCGCCGGTCGACCTGCTCTGGTTCGGCGGCATCGGCACCTATGTGAAGGCCCCGCAGGAGAACCATATCCAGGTCGGCGATCCGGCCAACGACAGCTTGCGCATCGACGGCACCGAGGTGCGCGCCAAGGTGATCGGGGAGGGCGCGAACCTTGGCGTGACGCAGGCGGGTCGCATTGCCTTTGCCCTGGGCGGAGGCCGCATCAACACCGACTTCATCGACAATTCCGCCGGGGTCGATTGCTCGGACAACGAGGTCAACATCAAGATCGCGCTCGCGGCGGCGACCGCTTCGGGCAAGCTCAGCCCGAAGAAGCGCAACACGCTGCTCGCATCGATGACCGACGACGTCGCCGCGTTGGTGCTCGAGGACAACCGGTTGCAGGCGCTCGCGCTATCGATCGCCGAGAGCGGCGGCGCGGGGGCCACCCCGGCCTATGTGCGCCTGATCGAGCGATTGGAGGAAGTCAGCGACTTCGACCGCCGCACAGAAGGTCTCGCGGACGGCGAGGTGCTGACCCGCCGCGCGTCCGACGGCATGGGGCTGACCCGCCCCGAGCTCGCCGTGCTGCTGTCCTCGGCCAAGCTCGCCTTGCAGGAGGCGATCGAGCATAGCGACCTGCCCGACGATCCGGTGCTGGAAGACGTGCTGCTCGCGCGCTTCCCGGTAGCGATGCGCAAGACCTATGCCGACGAAATTCGCGGCCACCGGCTGCGGCGCGAGATGATCGCGACGAGCCTCTCCAACCGCATCGTCAACCGCCTCGGCATGGTCCATCCCTTCGAGCTCGCCGAAGAAGAGGGTGTGGGCCTCGCCGAAGTCGCCGCGGCCTTCGTCGTCGCCGAGCGCCTGTTCGGGCTGGGAGCCCTGTGGCGCGATCTCGAGGTGGCCGAAATCCCCGAGGCCGCGCGCCTCGCGCTTTTCGACCGGCTCGCCGCCGCGGTCGGCAACCTGATGAGCGACGTGCTGCGCACCGCTGCCGGCAAGGTCGCTGCGGGCACCATGATCGAAGCGCTGCAGAAGGACGTCACGACGCTGGTCGCGGGCCGCGAGGAGCTGCTCACCGACGAACCGCGCGCGCGCTCGAAGGCGCTGCAGGCGAGCTTCGTCGCCCTCGGCGCGCACGAGGGGCTGGCAGGGCGCGTGGCGGCGTTGTTCGATTTCGATGGCGCGGTCGGCCTCGCGCAGGCGGCGCAGGCGACGGGGGTCGAGCCCTGCCTCCTTACCCACGCCTTCACCGATATCGGCACCCTGCTCGGCCTCGACTGGGCACAGGGGACGGCGGCCTACATGAGCCCTTCCGACGTCTGGGAGCGGCTGCTGGTTTCTGGCCTTGCGCGCGATATCCAGCAGATGCGCATCGAATTCCTGCGGCGGCAGATTGCGACCAAGACCGGCAAGGCCGACCCGCGCGGCGCGGTCGCCGATTGGGCGGAGCGCAACCGGCAGGGCGTCGCCCAGTTCCGCGCGATGATCGCCCGCGCGCAGGCCCGCCCGCCGGTCGGCGCGGCGATGCTCGCGCAGATCGCCAGCCAGGCGCGCAACTTGCTGGAGCGGTGAGTGGCGACTGCCAAACCGCTAGCTTGACCCCCCGGCCAATTGCGCCACATCAAGGGCCGAGGGTCAGCGCAAGGGCATAGCGACAAGAATGACAGCCACCACGCAACAAGTCCCGACGCACGCGGACGTCGTGATCGTCGGCACCGGCCACGGCGGGGCGCAGGCGGCAATCGCCTTGCGCCAGCACGGGTTCGAAGGCTCGATCCTGATGATCGGGCGCGACAATGCGCCGCCCTACGAGCGCCCGCCGCTCTCCAAGGAATATCTCGCCGGCGACAAGGGCTTCGAGCGGATCATGATCCGGCCCGAGAAGTTCTGGGTGGAGAAGGATATCGCGCTGCGTCTGGGCGCGGCGGTAACCGCGATCGACGCTGCGGCGCACAGCCTGACCCTGAGCGACGGCGGGCAGGTGACCTATCGCAAGCTCATCTGGTCAGGCGGCGGCGATCCGCGCCGTTTGCCCGTGCCCGGAGCGGTGCTGCCCCAAGTGTTCTACGTGCGCGACAAGGCCGATGCCGACGCGATGATGGCGTCGCTCTCCGACGGGGCCAAGCGCGCCGTGGTGATCGGCGGCGGCTATATCGGGCTCGAGGCGGCGGCCGTGCTGCGCAAGCTCGGCTGCGAGGTCGTGCTGGTCGAAATGCTCCCCCGCCTGCTTGCGCGGGTGGCGGGGGAAGAGCTCTCCGACTTCTACGCCGAGGAGCACCGCCGCCAGGGCGTGGACGTGCGGCTCGGCACGGGGGTCCATTCGGTGCTCGGCGAGACGGCGGGACGGGTGACCGGCGTAAGGCTCGATTCGGGCGAGGAAGTGGCCTGCGACATGGTGATTGTCGGCATCGGGGTGGTGCCCGCGGTCGCGCCCTTGATCGCGGCCGGGGCGGCTGGCTCCAACGGGGTCGATGTCGATTTCTGCTGCCGCACCACACTTGATGACGTCTATGCCATCGGCGACTGCGCCGCTCACGCCAACGACTTTGCAGACGGCGCGGTGATCCGGCTCGAATCCGTGCAGAACGCGCATGACATGGCGAACACCGTTGCCCGCGCGATCATGGGCGAGAAGGAAGCCTACCATGCGCTGCCGTGGTTCTGGTCGAACCAGTATGATCTGAAGCTCCAGACGGCCGGCCTAAGCCTCGGTTTCGATGCCACCGTGCTGCGCGGCGATCCGGCCACGCGGAAGTTCACCGTCGTCTACCTGAAGGGCGGGGTGCCGATCGCCTTCGACTGCGTCGGGACGATGAAGGACTATGTGCAGGCGCGAAAGCTGCTGGAGAGCAAGGTGGGGCGGATCGATCCGGCGCTGCTGGCCGATCCGGACGTGCCGCTCAAGGACCTCATGTAAGCTGGCGCAAGGCCCAGGTGGCAGCTTCGGCGACCACCGGATCGGGATCGGCGGTTAAGGCTTCGACTTGAGCGGCCAGCTCCGGGTTGCCGCTGTTGCCCGCGGCGTAGAGGCAGTTGCGGACGAACCTGTCGCGCCCGATGCGCTTGATCGGCGAACCGGAGAACAGCGCGCGGAACCCGGCATCGTCGAGCGCCAATAGCTCGGCGAGTCGCGGCGCGACGAGTTCGGCGCGGGGGAGGAATTCCCGGATCGCCTGGGCCTCGCTCGCGAACTTGTTCCAAGGGCACACCGCCAGGCAATCGTCGCAGCCGTAGATGCGGTTGCCGAGGCCCGCGCGGAATTCCTCTGCGATCGGGCCTTTGTGTTCGATGGTGAGGTAGGAAATGCAGCGCCGCGCATCGAGTGTGTAGGGCGCGGGGAAGGCGCCCGTCGGACAGGCATCGAGGCAGGCACGGCAGCTTCCGCAATGATCACGGTGCGGATCGGCGGGGGCCAGCTCCAGGGTCGTGTAGATCGCGCCGAGGAACAGCCAGCTGCCGTGGGTGGGGCTGACGAGGTTCGTGTGCTTGCCCTGCCAGCCGATCCCGGCCGCCTCGCCCAGCGGCTTTTCCATCACCGGTGCGGTGTCGACGAAGACCTTCACTTCCGCCTGCGGCACCTCGGCCACCAGCCAGCGGGCGAGGGCCTTGAGGCGCTTCTTCACCACATCGTGATAGTCCTTGCCCTGCGCGTAGACCGAAATGCGCGCGTGCCGGTCCGATCCCTCCAGCGCGAGCGGATCGTGGGCCGGAGCGTAGCTCATGCCCAGAGCGATGACGCTCTTTGCCTCGGGCCACAGCCCTTGCGGGGATCGGCGGTGCTCTGCACGGGCCTCCATCCACTCCATCGAGCCGTGGTTGCCCTCGCCCAGCCACTGCTCCAGACGCTCGGCTCGCAGCGGGTCCTCGCCCGCCGTGGTAAATCCGCACACGGCAAAGCCCAGCGCCGCCGCCTCTCCGGCAATCCGTGCCGCAAGATCATCTCTTGCCGGGCCGTTAACCATGTTCGGAGAGGCTCCCGTTTAATCCTGCCTGCTAACCGCGTAGGCTATGGATATGGCGGTAAGCGAACACAACCTGTCGGGCAATCAAACGGACGGCTTCAGCGCCATTCCCGCCGATGCACGCCCTCTGGCAATCGAAGCGCGCGGGCTGGTCAAGAGCTTTGACGGCACGCGGGCGGTGGACGGGGTGGACATTTCGGTCCCCGAAGGCGCGATCTACGGCATCCTCGGCCCCAACGGCGCGGGGAAGACCACGACCTTGCGTATGCTGCTCGGCATCATCGACCCGGACGAAGGCGTGCGCCGCGTGTTCGGGCATGATCGCCCGCACGATATCGGCCGGCTGATCGGCTACCTTCCCGAGGAGCGCGGGCTTTACCCCTCGATGAAGTGCATCGAGGCCATCGCCTTCATGGGCGCGCTGCGGGGCTTGCCACTCAAGGAAGGCCGCGCCCGCGCCGTCGAACTGCTCGAACGTCACGGCCTCGGCCATGCCGCCGACCGCCAGATCCGCCAGCTTTCCAAGGGCATGGCGCAGACCGTTCAGCTGCTCGGCACGCTGGTGCATCGCCCGCGCATTGTGGTGCTCGACGAGCCCTTCTCGGGCCTTGACGCGATCAATCAGGGCAAGCTCGAGATGATGATCCGCGCGCTGGCGGAAGACGGCGTGACCGTGATCTTCTCGACCCACGTCATCCACCATGCCGAACGCCTGTGCGAAGGCGTCGCGATCATCGCCGGGGGCAAGGTGCCCTATGCCGGGAGCGTCGAGGCGGCGCGCGACCGTATTCCTGCGCAGGTGCGTCTGGAGACCCGTGCGCGCGAAGGCGCATGGCTCGCCGCGCTGCCCGCCGAGACCCGTCGCAACGGCGATTTCTTCCACTTCGCTCTCCCAGAGAGCGGGATCGAACCCTTGCTCAAGCAGCTGATCGAGGGCGAGGCGGGCATCCTCTCGCTCTCCATTGAGCGTGCCGGGCTGCACGATGCCTTCGTCGCCATCGCCGGCGAGGCTGCCGCCCGCCAGCTCGAAGCCGATGCTCAAGGAGCCCGCGCATGACCGACCTTCCGCTCCGCCCGCGGCTTTCCGCGCTCGAGGCCGCCTGGGTCATTGCCCGGCGCGATTTCGTCGCGGTGCTGTTCAGCCGCGCCTTCCTGTTCTTCCTGCTCGGGCCGCTCTTCCCGGTGATTGTCGGCGGGCTCGCCGGTAGCATCGGCGGCGAAGTTCAGCGCGATGCGGTGAGCGTCGAGGTCGGCCTTGCGATGAGCGCCAACGACAACGCGAAGATGGTCGCCGCGGCGAACAGCCTTGCCCCCCAATTGGGCGGCGCGATCCCGGTTCTCACCGACGTTCCCGAGGCCCAGGGCGACCCCGCTTTCGACGCGCGCGCCTTCATGGAAGCGCGGCGCGGAAACTATGCCGCGATCCTCACCGGATCGCTCGCCAAGCCGACGCTGGTAGGCACCGAGGGCCAGGTCGCGCGCTGGCAGGGCCCTGTCGCCCTCATCGCCGGCAACGCCATGCAGGCCGAGCCTGCTGCCTTCCCGCAGGTTTCTGCCGATCTCGTCGCCACCAGCGCGGCCTCCGAGAAATCGAGCCGCGTGCAGACCGCGCAGATCGCGCAGATGCTGTTGTTCCTGCTGACCATGCTGCTCGCCGGCATGGTGCTCTCCAACCTCGTCGAGGAGAAGGCGAACAAGATCATCGAGATCCTCGCCGCCGCGATCCCGATGGACGCGGTGTTCATGGGCAAGCTCTTCGCGATGCTCGCGGTGTCCTTTGTCGGCATCGCGGTGTGGGCAAGCGCCGCCTTCGGCCTGTGGGCGCTGGGCGGGGACGCGATCACGCAGGCGACCGGCTTCAATCCGGCAAACCTGCCCGCCCCTGCGGTCGGCTGGCCGCTGTTCCTGGTTCTGGGCGTGATCTACTTCGCGATGGCCTATCTGCTGCTGGGCGCGCTGTTCCTCACCATCGGTTCGATGGCGAGCTCGGTGCGCGAGGTGCAGACGCTCTCGATGCCGGTCACCATGCTCCAGCTGATGGTGTTCTTCCTTGCCGCCTATGTGATCAAGCAGCCCGGCTCGGCGCTGGAGCTGGCGGCGATCGCCTTCCCGCTGTCTTCGCCCTTCGCGATGCTGGCGCGTGCGGCGATGGAGCCGGAGCTGTGGACCCACGCCCTGGCGCTCGCCTGGCAGGCCGGTGCGGTGATCGTGCTGGTCAAGGGCGGCTCGCTCTTGTTCCGCAAGCGGGTGATGAAGTCCGGCGGGGCCGGGCGCGACAAGGCGAAAAAGGGCCTGCGCACGGCCTGACAGCGACATCAGTCCCGAATCGCAACCGACTATTGACATGGCTGTCAGTTAGGGCAGACTGCGACTCGTATGGAGCGGCCCGTGACAGAGGCTGCCCGACGGGAGACAGACATGGCCACGATTGCCCCCCCGCAGCGCCCGCAAGTCCGCCGCGAGCCCAATTCCTACGAGGCGCTGAAAGCGCATTGGGCCGCCCACCCCGAGGAGCGGCTCCAGCATTCGCACCCCTGGGACGTCAGCCGCTCGGACATCTATTCCGAAGACCGCTGGCAGCCGATCTTCGCCGAGATGCGCGCCGCAGGTCAGCTCCACTGGATCCCGGAAAGCCCCTTCGGCCCCTATTGGGCGGTGGTCGGCCACAAGGCCATCCAGCACATCGAAGCCCTGCCCGAGACGTTCTCGTCGAGCTGGGAATATGGCGGCATCACCATCCTCAACCGTCTGTCGGACGAGGAGCTTGCCACCTCGGGCGTTGAACGGCGCGAGTTGCCGATGTTCATCGCGATGGACCGCCCGCAGCACACCGGCCAGCGCCGCACCGTCGCGCCCAAGTTCACGCCGTCCGCGATCACCGACATGGAGACCGAGATCCGCGCCCGCACAGGCGAGCTGCTGGATTCGCTCCCGCGCGGCGAGGTGTTCGACTGGGTGGACAAGGTTTCCATCGAGCTCACCACCGGGATGCTTGCGATCCTGTTCGGCTTCCCCTGGGAAGATCGCCGGTTGCTGACCTTCTGGTCCGACTGGGCGGGCGACACCGAACTCGCCACCGTGCGCGAGCTCGACGAGCTGCGCTGGGGGCTGATGCAGGAGATGGCAGCCTACTTCCAGTCGCTGTGGATCGAGCGCACGATGGACAAGGAGCCGGGCAACGATCTCATCTCGATGATGATCCATTCCGAAGCCATGAACCAGATGCGGCCCGAGGAGTTCATGGGCAACCTCGTGCTGCTGATCGTCGGCGGCAACGACACCACCCGCAACACCATGAGCGGCATCATCCACGGGATGGACAAGTTCCCCGACCAGCGCAAACTCTTTGAGGAACAACCCGAGCTGATCCCCAACGCGGTGCAGGAGATGCTGCGGATGCAGACGCCGCTCGCCCACATGCGCCGCACCTGCACCGAGGACACCGAGGTGTTCGGCCAGCAGATCAAGAAGGGTGACAAGGTGGTGCTGTGGTACATCAGCGCCAACCGCGACGAGGAGGTCTTCGACAACCCCGACAAGCTGGATATCGCGCGCGAGAACGCCCGCCGCCACCTCGCCTTCGGCTACGGCATCCACCGCTGCGTCGGCGCACGGCTTGCCGAACTGCAATTGAAGGTGCTGCTAGAGGAGCTGCACAAGCGCCGCATGCGCGTGCACGTCGCGGGCGATGTCGAGCGGGTGCGGGCGAACTTCGTCCACGGCTTCCGCAAGCTCGAGGTCGAGATCACCTCGTTCTGAAGGAGAGGTCTGACGCGCGCCTGCGGGCGGTTGAAACTTCGCGGGCAATGGCGACGTATAGAGAGAGGGCGGGCGTTACGCCCCCCGATCCGGAGACACCCCGATGCGCCTGCCCCTGCTGAACCGTCGCCGCCTGCTCGCCGCCAGCGTCTCCACGGCCGCAGCCCTGCCTTTCGTCAGCGCCTGCGGGGCCGAGCCCGCACAGGCCGCCAAGTCCTTCCCCAAGGGCAAGACCGAGGCGGAGTGGAAGAAGCTGCTCACCCGCGACCAATTCTACGTGTTGCGTGAGGCCGGAACCGAGCGTGCCTTCACCTCGCCGCTGAACAAGGAAAAGCGCAAGGGCACCTTCTTCTGCGCGGGCTGCGCGAACCGGCTCTATGCCTCGGCGACGAAGTACGACAGCGGCACCGGTTGGCCGAGTTTCTGGCAGGCGATCGACAAGGGCGCCGTGGGCACCTCGACCGACTACCTGCTCGGCTATCCGCGCACCGAAGTGCACTGCGCCGATTGCGGCGGGCACCTGGGGCACATCTTCGGGGACGGTCCGCAGCCCACCGGCAAGCGTCACTGCATCAACGGGGTGGCGCTGAAATTCGTGCCGGCGTAGTTATTCTTCGAGCAGAGCCGGCGCCTGAAGCCGCGCAGCGAGGCGGGCGAATTCACCGAGCGCGAAGGTGTCGTCGAACACCACCCCGTAATGCAGGTCGCGGCGCCAGCGCACCTTGGCGCGCACCTCTCGCGGGCGCCCCTCGATGTCGGGCAGTTCGATCCGTACCGCCTGATCGATCGCCAGCAGGCGGTCACACGACAGCCGCGCGCCCTGCTGCGAAAGGTTCTCGACCATCGCTTCGAAGACCATGCCCAGCGTGTTGACCGTGACCGGGAAGCACAGGCCGAGCCTGAGGCCGCGCTTGGGATATTCGCTCGCCTCGTTGATCAGCCGCTCGACTTCGACTGTCTCGGTGAAGCTGAAGCCGGCCTCGTTGTCGCGCTTCCACACCGGGTTGGCTTCATAGACTGCACCGGCAGGCATGTGCAGCGCGAAGGAGGGGCACGCGGGGAGCGTATGGAACAGGCGCACGCTGACACCGGTCTCCGAGACGTCGCGGATCACGCACACGAATTCACCCTGCGCCGAAACCAGCTTGGCCGCGCGGATCAGCAGGGTGAAGCGCGGCGCGGCGCGCTGCTCGGCGCCGTCGGAATCCGGCGCATCGGGGATCGGTTCCGGCAGCGCCGGGGTCTTCGCAAGGTCCATATTTCGTGTCCCAACCCGACAGCCCCTGGTCCTGGCACTGGCGAGACGCGCAAGACGGGGCGCGAATGCCCCATGCTCACAGAAAGAGCCTTAGGGTTAAGGCGTTAAGGGCAGGATAACGGGAGGGCGCGGGAGAATGATGGTGCGGGCGGTGGGACTCGAACCCACACGATCGAGGATCAGGGGATTTTAAGTCCCCGGCGTCTACCATTCCGCCACGCCCGCTTACGCGGCAGCCCTTGCCACAGAATGCTGCGGCAAGACCAGTGCCGCGTGTGCCCGCTTGCCCCAACTGCTTGCCAGACCTTGCGCAATTGCCCATCTCGGGCAGGAACTCGGCAAGAAACAGGGCGGACATGGCAGGCGAAGCGGCAAACGCGCATTCGGTGGTGGCGACGATCCAGCCGGCGATCACCCTGCTGGGGCTTGGGATCGCGGCGGCGCTGGCAAGCCGCGCGCTGCGGCTCAACCCCATCGTCGGCTATCTCGGGCTGGGGCTAGGCCTCTCGAGCCTCGGCATGGCAGAGAGCGTGAGCGGCCCCGTCGTGGCGGCGATGGCCGAGGCGGGGGTGATGTTCCTGCTGTTCAACCTCGGCCTGCACTTCTCCTTGGGGCGGATCCGCGCCGAGGCGGGCAACATCTTCGGCTTCGGCAGCTTGCAGATGCTGGTCGCGGGCGGAGGCTTTGCCGCGCTGTTCTGGGCCATCGGGCTGCCGCCCGCCTTTGCGGTGATCGCGGGTTTCGGCATGGGCCTCTCGTCCACTGCCGTGGTCATCGGCCTCGTGCGCGAACGCGGCCAGGAAGATTGCCCGGTCGGCCGCGCCGCGCAATCGATCCTGATCTTTCAGGACATCGCCGCGATCCTCCTGCTGGTCACGGCTGGCGCGCTGGCTAGCGGCGGTGCGCTGGCGCCCGCGCTCGGCATCGCGGGGGCCAAGGCGCTCGCCGCCTTCGCCATCGCGGTGCTGTTCGCCCGGTTCCTGACCGAGCCGCTGTTCGGTCTCATTGCCCGCGCTGGCACCACCGAGGTCTACACCGCAACCGCGCTGTTCATCGCGCTCGCCGCGGGCTGGGCGACGGGCATGGCGGGCCTCTCGCTGACGCTGGGCGCGTTCCTCGGCGGCATGGCGGTTGCGGATTCGCGCTACCGCATCCTCGTCCAGACCGAGATCGACGCCTTCCGCGGCCTATTCATGAGCTTCTTCTTCATCTCGGTCGGCCTGGCGATCGATCCCGCACTGCTGGCGCAGGACTGGCTGCTGGTACTGGGCGTCGCGGCGGGGCTGATCGTGCTCAAATGCGCCTTCAACGTGGTTGCAGCCCTCCTCAACCGCTGGTCGGTGCCGGGCTCGATCCAGCTTGGCTTCCTGCTCGGGCAGGGGAGCGAGTTCACGCTGGTGCTGCTGGCGCTGCCGGCGGTGGCCGGACTGGCGGAGAGCCGGCTGGTCTCGGCGATGGTCACCGCCATCGCCATCAGCCTCGCGGTCACGCCGCCTGTCTCGACCATCGGCCGCAAGCTCGCCGGACGCCTGCGCGCAGGCCCGCCCGACAAGAAGCTGGCGGGCGACGATGCGCCGGTGCTGATCGTCGGCATGACGGCGGCGGGCCGCGCTGTCGCGGATGCGCTGACCTTCAACGACATCGCCTACCTGGCTCTCGAGGCCGATCACGGCCGCTTCCAGATGGCGCTCGCCGACGGCTACCACGTCCATCGCGCCAATCCGGGCGATCCGCGCAGCTGGGACGCGATCGGCATGGAGCGGCGGCAGGTTCTGGTGATCGCGACCGGCGACACCGCCGTCTCGCGCGAACTGACCCCGCTGGCCGAGCAACGGATGCCGGGCCTGCCGCGGATCATCGCCCTCGAGGGCGCAGATTCGATCGAGGAGATGGGCGCGCTTGGCCTCGTGCCGGTCGATATGAGCCTGAGCGGCGGGGCCGAGCGGATGGTCGAGCTGGTGTTCAGCGCGCTGGGCGCCGAGCGCGAACTGCCGGTCCCGCTCCTCGCCCGCGACGACCTGCCGCGCGCGGCGTAATCCGTTTTTCGAGGGCGCCTGCGCGCCCTCGTCCTCGGGGCTGTTCCTTCGCTTCGCTACGAGCCCCTGCGGCTCGCGCCGTGCGCTCGCGGCCCTGCTGGGCCGATCAGCGGCACACGCGGACTATCATGCGGGGATCGACCGCAAGGCCGAACGCCCGCCCGCAGCGATGCGGAACACAAAAATGCACCGAGGACGCACCGGCGGAGGCCGGTGAGCCAAGCTACTTATTCAGTCGCTCGCGGATTTCCTTGCCGGCCTTGAAGTAGGGCACGCGCTTTTCCGGCACGTCCACCGTCTCCCCGGTGCGCGGGTTGCGCCCGCTGCGGGCCTCGCGCTCGCGCGTGGAGAAGGCGCCGAAGCCGCGCAGTTCGACCCGGCCGCCTTCGGCCAATCGCTGCGCTATCTCGTCGAAGAAGATGTCCACGACCTGCTCGATCTCGTCGGCACGCAGTTCGGGATTGTCCCTGTGCAGTTCCTGCAACAATTCGGATCTGATCATTGCGATCTCCCGGCGCAGGCAGACGGTCGTGCCGCCAAGTCGCGCCGCATTGCGGGTTACCCCGTCGTTTCCTGTTATGCCTCCGACCCGCGAGGCTGCCCCTTTAATCGCAGCGCGGGCGCTTGTGCAATCCCGTCGAAAACGATCTTGGGCACAGTGTCACAAAGCGGGATGTTGCGCAATGTGCATTAATGTCAGGGACCTGCCGCTTATGACGTAAGCGTTAGCGCGGCAGGATCGAGGCCGAGCCTCTCCATCCGGCTGCGGATCTCGGGCCATTCCTCGCGCAGGAAGGACTCGCGCTCGGTCGCCCGCAGACGTTCCGCCGCGCCGCGCACCACGTACATGCCCACGCCGCGCTGCACTTCGACGAGCCCGTCATTCTGGAACTGCTGGTAGGCTTTGGCGACAGTGAGGGGGTTCGCCCCCTGCTCCGCCGCGAGCGCCCGCACCGAGGGAAGCATCGCGCCTTCCGCATAGATCCCGTCGATGATCGCCGCCGCGATCTGGTCGCGCAGCTTGAGATAGACGGGCCTGTTGTTGCTGGGGCGATTGGGGTTCATGGCTTGCTGTCCCTTGCGAGGTGCATCAGTGCCATAATACAGCCATGCGGTCAAGCAAGCGCGGTGCCGCCGCCACAGTCGGTGCCGCCATTCAGGCACCGGCAATTGCACCCTTCACACAACTGAAACACGCGCTAGGGTGCGCGCCCATGGGACCGCGCCGGAGAGAGGCGCACTTCGTAGGATATTCTTTTTCATGGCCACAGCTGAGCTTCCGCACGGGGATAGCGCCGGGACGTTCCTCGGCCACCCCAAGGGTCTGTTCGTCCTCTTCTTTGCCGAGATGTGGGAGCGTTTCTCCTACTACGGGATGCGGGCGCTGCTGATCTTCTATCTCACCCAGCACTGGCTGTTCAACGACAGTCAGGCGGGGGTGATATACGGCGCCTATACTGCGCTGGTTTACATCACCCCGGTGCTCGGCGGCTATCTGGCGGACAAGTATCTCGGCCAGAGGAAGGCTGTGGCCTACGGAGCAGTGCTGCTGACCTTCGGCCACTTCCTGATGGGCTTCGAGGGCAATGGCGGGCAGGACCCGGCGGCTCTCAACCTCTTCTGGCTGGCGCTGGCTTTCATCATCGTCGGCTCGGGCTTCCTGAAGGCGAACATCTCGGTGATCGTCGGCCAGCTTTACCCGCGCACGGACGTGCGGCGGGATGGCGCCTACACGATCTTCTACATGGGAATTAACTTGGGCGCGGCACTCGGTTCGCTGCTCTGCGGTTACCTTGGCCAGACCTACGGCTGGTCCTACGGCTTCGGGGCGGCCGGCTTCGGGATGTTGCTCGGCCTCGTCGTGTTCACGGTGTTCAAGCCGCTGCTGCTCGGCCGCGGCGAGCCGCCGGCGGGCCTGACCAAGGGGCTCGAATGGGGGCTCTATGCGATCGGCCTTGTTGCGGTGATCGCGTGCTGGTGGATGGTGCAGAATCAGGCGGTCGTCGGCACCCTGCTGGGCATCTCGGGAGCGGCACTGGTTGCCTATGTGCTCTACACGGCGGTGGTGAAGCTCGAACCGCACGACCGCGACCGGATCTTCGCGGCGATGTTCCTGATCCTCGGCTCGATCCTGTTCTGGGCGCTTTTCGAGCAGGCAGGCTCCTCGCTGAACCTCTACACCGATCGTTATGTCGACCGTGCGGGCGTGCCCGCCTCGATGTTCCAGTCGATCAACGCGATCTACATCGTGCTCCTCGCGCCGCTGTTCGCGGCGCTGTGGACGTGGCTGGGTCGGCGCGGGCTCGAGCCCTCGGCCCCGGCCAAGTTCGGTCTGGCGCTGATGCAGCTGGGTGCGGGCTTCCTGGTGCTGGTGTGGGGCGCGGCGACGGGCGAGATGACTCCCGTGCTGTTCATCTTCCTCATCTACCTGCTCCACACCACCGGCGAGCTGTGCCTCAGCCCGGTCGGCCTCAGCGCTATGAACCGGCTGGCACCGGCGCACATGGCCTCGTTGATCATGGGCACCTGGTTCTTCGCCTCGGCGACCGGCAACTTCGCCGCAGGCCTCATCGCTGCTGCGACCGGTTCGGAAGCGGCCTCTGGCGAGGGCGCGGCGAAGGAGACCGTGCTCGGCGTCTACAGCCAGATCGGCTGGGTGGCGATCGCGGTGGGCGTCGGCGTGCTGGCGGTCAGCCCGCTGATCAAGAAGCTGATGCACCTAGACACCTTGCGCGACGACACGCCGGGCGACGATCAGCAAGGCGCAGACGAGGCCTATCCCGTCGCTGCCCGCCCTGCCGAGTAAACTCCGCCTGACGCGGTAGTCGTCAAACGACATGGACAACCTTCCCGTTTCCCGTCACATTCGTGACCGGGAAACGGAAGGGGTTTCGATGAAGTCATACGAATTGCCGCGAGCGCGCATGGGCGCGCTTGCCACGCTGGCGAGCGCACTCGCGCTCGCCGCCTGCGCCACCACCGGGGGGTCGGGCGATGCCGCCAGCGCCTCGGCCAAGCCTGCCAAATCGGACGAGACCTTTGCCGCCACCCCGGCGGGCGAGCCGGTCTATGCCTCGACCTACAAACCCTATCCCGGCGTTGCCACCGCGATCCGCGGCGCGACCGTCTATGACGGGCGCGGCGGGCGCATTGAAGGGGGCGTCGTGTTCATGTCCGGCGGCGCAATCGTCGCGGTCGGCGGCCCCGACACTCCGATCCCCGCCGATATCAATGTGCTCGACGGCACGGGCAAGTTCGTCACCCCCGGGATCATCGACATCCACTCGCACCTCGGCGACTATCCCTCGCCCGGTGTAGAGGCGAATTCGGACGGCAACGAGGCGACCGCCCCGACTACGCCTGAAGTCTGGGCCGAACACTCGGTCTGGCCGCAGGACCCCGGTTTCAGCCGCGCGCTCGCGAATGGCGGGATCACGTCCTTGCAGATCCTCCCCGGCTCGGCGAACCTGATGGGCGGACGCTCGGTGACGCTCAAGAACGTGCCGGCGCGCACCACGCAGGGGATGAAGTTCCCCGGCGCGCCCTATTCGATGAAGATGGCCTGCGGCGAGAACCCCAAGCGGGTCTATGGCAGCCGCGGGCGGATGCCATCGACCCGGATGGGCAACCTTGCAGTTAATCGCGAGACCTGGCTCTCCGCGATCGACTACGCGAATGATCCGAAAGCCAAGCGCGACCTCGGCAAGGAAACGCTGGTTGGCGTGCTCAAGGGCGAGATCCTGATCCAGAACCACTGCTACCGCGCCGACGAAATGGCGCTGGTGCTCGATATGGCCAAGGAGATGGGCTACAAGGTCGCCGCCTTTCACCACGCGGTCGAGGCTTACAAGATCGGCGATCTCCTCAAGGAGAACGACGTGTGCAGCGCGATCTGGGCCGACTGGTACGGCTTCAAGATGGAAAGCTACGACGGCATCCGCGAGAACGCCGCCTTCCTCCAGAGGGAGGGCGCCTGCGTGGTGATCCATTCGGACGACCAGAACGATATCCAGCGGCTCAATCAGGAAGCGCGCAAGGCGCAGAAGGCTGGTCTGCGGGTCGGCATCAACATCTCCGACGCAACGGTGATCCAGTGGATCACCTACAACGCGGCCAAGGCGATGGGCATTGCCGACAAGACCGGCAGCCTCGAGAAGGGCAAGATGGCCGACGTGGTGCTGTGGAACGGCGATCCGCTCTCGGTCTATTCGCGCCCCGAGAAGGTGTGGATCGACGGTGCGCTGATGTTCGATGCAATGAACCCCAAGACGCGCCCGGTGAGCGATTTCGAGCTCGGCCAGCCCGGTGAAGGAGATGTGAAATGAAGCGGCTCCCCACCTTCGGCGCGGCCAACACGCTCGCGCTGGCGCTTGGCCTCGCAGCCAGCCCCGCGCTGGCGCAGGACGTCACGATCACCAATGCGAAGCTCGTCATCGGCGACGGTTCGGCCCCGATCGAGGGCGGCACCGTGGTCGTCAAGGCCGGCCAGATCGTCTATGCAGGTCCGGCGGCAGGCGCGCCTGCGGGCGGGGCCACTCTCGATGCCAAGGGCGCCTACGTAACCCCCGGCATCTTCGCGACCATCACAACGCTCGGCCTCGCCGACGTCGGGGCGGTCAGCCAGTCGAATGACGCTTCCGCCGACAAGGCGCCGTTCAGCGCCTCGCTCGATGCCTCCAGGGCGATCAATCCGACTTCGCAGCACATCCTCGTCCACAAGGCGGCTGGGATCACCCGCGCCGCCACGACGATGCAGCCGGGCGGCTCGATCTTTGCAGGGCAAGGCGCGATCATCGACCTCGATGGCGATCCCAACCCGATTGTCCAGCCGCGCGCCTTCCAGATGGTGGTGCTCGGCGAGGCCGGGGCGGCGGCATCGGGCGGCAGCCGGGCGGCGGCGCACGTGCTGCTGCGCGCGAGCTTGCGCGAGGCGCAGGCGCTGGTCGGCAAGACCGGTATTCCGGAAACCACCGCGATCGACAAGGGCGACGAGGTTTACCTCAGCCGCTTCGATGCCGAAGCGCTGGTGCCGGTGGTGACGGGCAAGCAGAAGCTCTACGTCGCCGCCGACCGCATGGCCGACATCCGCGCCACGCTGGCCCTGAAGCAGGAGTTCCCCAAGCTCGATCTCGTGCTGGTCGGCGCGACCGAGGGCTGGCTGGTCGCAAATGACATCGCGGCTGCCGGCGTACCGGTGATCGCCAACGGTCTTGTCGATCTGCCCGAAAGCTTCGAGCAATTGGGCGCGACGCAGTCCAACATCGGTCGTATGCAGCGCGCCGGGGTCAAGGTCGCGATCAACGCCGCAGCCGATCAGAACGCGCGTCGCCTGCCGCAGGTGGCGGGCAATCTCGTGGCGCTCACCCGGCTGCCGGGCGCGGCGGGCCTGACTTGGGATCAGGCCTTCGCGGCGATCAGCTCGGTTCCTGCCGACATCAGCGGCATGGGCGGCAAGGCCGGCGTACTGAAAGCAGGCGCATTGGGCGACGTGGTGATCTGGGATGGCGATCCGCTCGAACTGGGCACGGTGCCGACACGGGTGTTCATCGGAGGGGTCCAGCAGGATCTCACCAACCACCAGACCCGCCTGCGCGACCGCTACATGGACCTCGACGAGAGCGACCGGCCCAAGGCCTACGACTGGTGAGGCGGTGGCCTGTGAAGACGATCGCCGCGGCCTTTGCCGGGTCGCTTTTGCTCGCCCTGCCATCGTCGGCCCATGCACAGGATGGGCCGGGCGAGGCCGAGGCGGCGCGGGATGCGCAAAGCCCCGCGTGGCATGCGCAGCAGCAGCTCTATCTGCTCGGCCTGACCGCTGAAGACGGCTGGCATTTCGTGGATGGCGGGGTTCGCTGGCGCTGGATCAAGTATCTCGCAGCGGACCGCAAGCCTACGATCACCGATGTGGTCACCGTCCACTACGAAGGGCGCCTGCTCGACGGGACGGTGTTCGACAGCTCCTATGCGCGCGGTCAGCCTGCGACCTTCCCGCTCGCCCGGCTGGTCAAGGGCTGGCAGCTCGCCATACCGAACATGGGCGTGGGCGAGACGATCGAGATCGCCATCCCCGCCGACCTCGCCTACGGGCCGGTTGGGCGGGGGCCGATCCCGGGCAATGCGACGCTGCTATTCAAGGTGGAGCTGATCGCGATCGGGGGCTAGTCTTGGTCCAATAGGGGGGCACAACATGGGCGGAGACTTGATCACACTGGTGGCGGCGAATGCCGCTTTCGTCGGCTCGCATTTCGCCATGTCGCATCCCTTGCGCGGGCCGATGGTGCGGGTGCTGGGGGCGGGAGGCTTCCAGATCGCCTACACGGTGGTGAGCTTTGCCACCCTCGCATGGGTCTATCTGGCCTTTATCGCCGCGCCGCCTGCCGACCTGCCGGGGTCGGGAGATATCGGCTGGATCGCTGCCAGCCTCATCACGATGCCCGCGATGATCCTGTTGGCCGGTTCCTTCATCGGCAACCCCGCTTTGCCCACGCCGCTCGCCGAGGCGCAGGCCCGCGCGACCCCGCGCGGCGTGTTCCGCGTCACGCGTCACCCGATGATGTGGGCGATCGGCCTCTGGGCGCTCTCCCACCTCGTGCTGTTCTGGAGCCTGCGAACAATGATCACCGCCTTGGCGATGGGCGTTCTCGCGCTGGTCGGCGCGAAGCTTCAGGACGGCAAGAAGGCCGCGTTGATGGGTGACGCATGGGCGGAGTGGTCGTCGAAGACAAGCTACTGGCCGCGCTGGAGCCAGCTCCTGCGCGTCGGCACGGTGCCGCTCATCGCCGGCACGGTGCTGTGGCTCGTCGGCACATGGCTCCACCTGTGGCTGGCAGGCATCCCGGCGGGCGTGTGGAAGTGGCTGGCCTAGCTACTCGCCTTTGAAGACCGCGGCGCGCTTCTCGATCAGCGCCGCGACGCCCTCGGCATGATCGGCGGTGGTGTGCATCATCGCCTGCGTGTTGGCGGCGAGCTCCAGCGCCGTGTCGTAGCTCGTCTGCTGGCCCTGCCGCAGCAGGTTCTTGGTGTGACGCAGCGAATGCGGGGGGAGCAGCGCAATCTTCGCAGCCAGCGCCCGCGCCTCGTCCATCAGCGCCTCGGGTGCGACCACGCGACTGACGAGGCCCCAGTCCTTGGCTGTCGCGGCGTCGATCACGTCGCCGGTGTAGAACAGCTCGGCCGCGCGGCTCATCCCGATCATGCGGGGGAGGATCCACGTGCCCCCGTCGCCGGGGATGATCCCGAGCTTGAGGAAGGTCACGCCGAACTTGGCGCTTGTCGAAGCGATGCGAATGTCGGCGAGGCAGGCGACGTCGCAGCCCAGGCCGATCGCCGGGCCGTTGACCGCGGCGATCACGGGGACGCGCAGGCCATAGAGCGCGCGCAGCATCAGGTGGATGTTGTCGCGGTAGCCGTCAGAAATCGCCGGGGTCGTGCCGCCGAAGGTCCCGGTCTTGTCCCGCATCGCCTTGACGTCGCCGCCGGCGCTGAACGCTCGGCCCGCGCCGGTGAGGATCACCACCCGGCAATTCATGTCACGGTTGATCGCATTGGAAACACGGACAAACTCGTCCCCGTCGCCGGGCGCGCCGAGCGGGTTCATGCTCTCGGCCCGGTCGAGCGTCAGGATCGTGACGGGGCCTTCCTGGGTAATCTGGATCAGGGACATGGGGTGTTTGCGCCTTATCGTCTCTGGGATTCAGCTTGCCTAAAGGTGGCTGGTCTAAACGGCAACATCGCGCGACCGCTCGCGCATAAACGATAGGGAGGCAAAAGAAGGAACGCCATGTCGACGCTCGCGCTCTTTGCCGCCTCGCCTTCGCTGCTGAGCGCCGCGCTCGCCGTCGCCGCCCCCGAGCCGCAGCCGCCGCTCGCGGTGGACGGGAAGGTGTGGAGCCTGTCCGCAGCCGAGCAGGTTCCGCCCTCGCAGATCCCGCCGCCGCAATCCGAGCCCGCCCAGGTTCCTCTGCAAGACCCCGCGCCGCAGCCCGACCAAGACGGGCAGCCGCAGAACGAGATCGTGGTCGAAGGTGAAGTCGGACCGCCCAAGAGCGACCCGCTCGAGAGCATCAACGAAGACAGCTACCGGATCACTCAGGCGGTCGACAGCGCGGTGGTCGAGCCGGTCGCCGATGCCTATCGCGATGGGCTCCCCGAGCCGATCCGTGACGGGCTCGGCAATGTCGTGCGCAACCTGGGCGAGCCGAGCAATGCGCTCAATTTTCTGTTGCAGGGCAAGGTCGGCAAAGCCTTCGAAACCTTGGGGCGGATGGCGATCAACACCACGATCGGCGTGGGCGGGCTGTTCGACGTGGCCGGCAAGCGCGCCAAGCTGCCCTACCGCCGCAACGGCTTTGCCAACACCTTCGGCTATTATGGCGTCGGGCCGGGGCCCTATCTCTACCTGCCGATCACCGGGGCGACGACGGTCCGCGACCTGATCGGCAGCACGCTCGATCAGGCGCTGCTGCCATTCGCGGTGGGCAAGCCCTTCAACAAGCCCGCCTATGCAGCGACCTATTTCGTGGTCAACGGCCTCGACCAGCGGATCGCGTTCGACGAGGAGCTGGCCAAGATCGAGGCATCGGATGATCCCTACCTCATGCGCCGCCAGACTTACCTCGAACGGCGCCGCCGCGAGATTGCCGCGCTGAAGGGCGAGACGGTGCCGGAGGAGGACAACCGCTGGACCGAAGAGCTCAACGCGCCCGCCGCAATAGCGGCTCCCGCGGATGGCGCAGCCGCCGCAGACGCGCCCGCGAACCCCGAAGCGATCGGCATTACCCGCCCGCGCTAGGGTCTCGGCGCCTCTTGCCGGGCGGTATTGCCAGGCGCTAGCTTGTGCGCCCGATCAGGCCCGTGCTTCTTCGCCCGTGATCCCCGCGCTGTTGTGCTTCAGTGCCTTGAGCACGGTGTCCACGATCTGGGGGGCGTTGAGGCCCGCCTCGTCATACTGCTTCATCGGATCGTCGTGATCGATGAAGGTATCGGGCAGGCGCAGCGTGCGCACTTTCAGGCCGTTGTCGGTCAGGCCCTCGTCGCTCGCAAAGGTCAGCACGTGCGCGCCGAGACCGCCGATCGCGCCTTCCTCGACTGTGACGATCACCTCGTGGGTGCGCATCAGCTTCGCGATCAGGTCTTCGTCGAGTGGCTTGGCAAAGCGCAGGTCGGCTACGGTGGTCGAGAGCCCCTTGGCCTCGAGCGTGTCGGCGGCCTTCAGAGCTTCGCCGAGGCGCGCGCCGAGCGAGAGGATTGCGACCTTGGTGCCTTCGCGGACGAGGCGGCCTTTGCCGATTTCGAGCTTCACCGGAACCTCCGGGAGCGGAACCCCCGTCCCGTTCCCGCGCGGATAGCGGAAGGCGATCGGGCCGTCGTCGTACTCGGCGGCGGTGTAGGTCATGTGGACCAGTTCCGCTTCGTCGGCAGCGGCCATCACCACCATGTTGGGCAAGGTGGCGAGGTAGGTGATGTCGAAGCTCCCCGCGTGGGTGGCCCCGTCGGCGCCGACCAGTCCGGCGCGGTCGATGGCGAAGCGCACGGGCAGGTTCTGGATGCACACGTCGTGCACGACCTGATCATAGGCGCGCTGGAGGAAGGTCGAATAGATCGCGGCAAAGGGCCGCATGCCTTCCGCCGCGAGACCGGCCGCAAACGTCACTGCGTGCTGTTCCGCGATGCCGACATCGAAGGTGCGCGAGGGGTGCGCCTTGGCGAACTTGTCGACGCCGGTGCCCGAGGGCATGGCGGCGGTGATCGCGCAGATCCGGTCGTCGGTTTCGGCAAGCTTTGCCAGCGTCAGGCCGAACACGTCCTGATAGGCCGGCGGCCCGGCGGCTGCCTTCGACTTCTCGCCGGTGACAACGTTGAACTTGGGCACGCCGTGATACTTGTCGGCCGAGTTTTCGGCGGGCGCGTAGCCCTTGCCCTTCTCGGTCACGACGTGGATCAGCACCGGGCCTTCGCTCGTGTCGCGCACGTTTTCCAGTACCGGCAGGAGGTGGTCGAGATTGTGCCCGTCGATCGGGCCGACATAGTAGAAGCCTAGCTCCTCGAAGAGCGTGCCGCCCGTGACCATGCCGCGGGTGAATTCCTCGGCCTTGCCGATGGTGTCGTGCAGGCGACGGCTCATCTTCTTGACGGCGCGGCTGGCGAGGCTGCGGATGCCGAGATATTCGCTCGAAGACACCATGCGCGCCAGATAGGCCGAGAGGCCGCCGACGGGCGGGGCGATCGACATGTCGTTGTCGTTAAGGATGACGATCAGCCGGTTGCCCGCCTGCGCCGCGTTGTTCATCGCCTCGTAGGCCATGCCGGCACTCATCGAGCCGTCGCCGATCACGGCGATGCCGCGGCCCGTCTTGCCCTGAAGTTTGTTGGCAATGGCAAAGCCGAGCGCCGCCGAGATCGACGTCGACGAGTGCGCCGCGCCGAAGGGATCGTATTCGCTTTCGGAACGTTTGGTGAAGCCGCTGAGGCCGCCGCCCTGACGCAAGGTGCGGATCCGGTCACGGCGGCCGGTGATGATCTTGTGCGGATAGCACTGGTGCCCCACGTCCCAGACCAGCTTGTCCTCGGGCGTGTTGAAGACATAGTGGATCGCGACGGTCAGTTCGACCACGCCGAGGCCCGAACCCAGGTGCCCGCCGGAGACGCTCACCGCGTCGATCATCTCGGAACGCAGTTCGTCGGCGAGTTGGCGGAGCTGTTCGGGCTTGAGGCGGCGCAGGTCGTCAGGAGTGTCAACCTGATCGAGCAGAGGTGTGTAAGGCGGTTGTGTCATAACCCTCAGCCTTACACTCGCAAATCGGGCGTGTCGATGAAGGGTTGAGGCAGATCAATTCGCAGGGTCCCGGTTTGGTTCCCCCCGTCCCCCGCCGTGCCCGGTCAGGCGCAAGCCTTGCAGAGGCCCCGAATCTCTAGCACCGGACGCTCCGCCTTGAAGTCGCGCGAGATGGCGATGGCGCGCACCGCGCGGCTCACCTCCTCGTCATCGACATGGGCGGCCTCACCGCATTCGTCGCAAACGAGGAAGATGCAATCGTGCGCGCAACCCGGGTGCGTGTTGGCGAGATAGGCATTGGCGCTTTCGACCCGCATCGCGAGGTTGTTCGCCACGAACACGTCGAGAATGCGGTACACCGAATTGGGCGCAACCCGCTTGCCCCGCGCGGCGGAGAGGTTGTCTGCGATGTCGTAAGCCGAGACAGGGCGCTCGTGCCGGGCAAGCTCGGCGAAGACAGCCTCGCGCATCGCCGTCCACTGCTCGCCCGCCTCGACCAGCGCGCGCGCCGCCTCGGCGACGAGGTCGGAGCCGGAGTGTTCTTGGTGGCTGTGCGCGTGCTGTCCCATGGCCCCTGATATAGGGGTGCGCGGGCCGATAGCAAAGCCAGCTTGAGTTGGCAGGTTAGCCTGCGTCCTTCAGGAAGCCTGCCTTGTACATCGCCGGGAACATTACCTTGAGCGCGGCCACCTTGGGGGCGTCCCAGCGAAGGATGTAACCGTGCTTGGGGTTGTTGAGCATGAAGTCCTGATGATAGCCTTCGGCCGGGTAGAAGGCCTTGTAGCTCTCGATCCCGGTGACGATCGGCTTCTTCCACAGCCCGGCCTTGCCGAGCTGCGCGAGGTAGGCCTTGGCGACGGTCGCTTGTTCGGCGCTGGTTGGAACGATGGCGCTGCGATATTGGGTGCCCACGTCCGGCCCCTGCCGGTTCTTGAGCGTGGGGTCGGTGACCACCGAGAAGAAGATCCGCAGCAGCTGGTCGTAACGCACCACGGCGGGATCGTAAGTGACTTTCACCGCTTCGGCATGATCGGTCATGCCGCTCGACACGAGCTCGTAGTTGGCGCTTGCCTTGTTGCCGCCATGGTAGCCGGAAACTGCGCCAGTCACGCCCTTGACGTGGCTGAACACGCCTTCGACCCCCCAGAAGCATCCGCCCGCAAAGATCGCGGTCTTGAGGCCCTTGGCTTCCTTGGCGACCTTCGTGGCCGCGGGCGCGTTGACCGGCTCCTCGGCAATCGCAGGATCGGCACAGGCGCTCAGCGCCAGCGAACCGGCGGCGAGGAGAGTGACGAATTTAATCATGAGATCAGCCTTCGACGGGCGCGATCACGAACTCTGCCGTGGGGGCGGGGGCCTTGATGAGTTCCGCCGCCTGAGCGGGCGACGCCACTGCCCCACGTCCGTCCGCCGCGTTCGCACCGATGATCAGGATCGCTCCGAGAAAGAAGCCGATGCCGAAATTGCGGAACAGGTCAGGGGAGAAGAGGCGCATGAGAGGCTCGTTGATCACGTGTGTATCGCGCCCCTCTGCCCGACGCCGAATTGCGGTCGGATGAACAAGGTCGCAAGGCCGTATTGGGCTGCTGCCCTAAACTGGTTACCTAACGGCTGAACAAAAACGGCAATTAAGGGAGCTTTGGGGCAGGCCGTTCGCGCCTTGCGACGAGATGCGGGAATTCCTGAAAGGCGCCGGTCTTCTGCGCCCCTCAGGCACAGAGGCGGTCGAAGAACACTCGCCCTCGAGGCGAGCGCAACACGATCAGTGCCGGAAATGCCGCATCCCGGTGAAGACCATCGCGAGGCCCGCTGCGTCGGCGGCGGCGATCACCTCGTCGTCGCGGATCGAGCCGCCCGGCTGGATCACCGCCGTCGCTCCAGCCTCGGCAGCCGAGATCAAACCGTCGGCGAAGGGGAAGAAGGCGTCCGAGGCGACCGCGCTGCCCTGCGTGCGCGGGGCGGCCCAGCCGTAGGTCTCGGCAGCTTCCCTGGCCTTGATCGCCGCGATGCGCGCTGAATCACGGCGGTTCATCTGTCCGGCGCCGATGCCGGCAGTCGCGCCGTCCTTGGCGTAGACAATCGCGTTGGACTTGACGTGCCGCGCCACGGTCCAGGCGAACAGGCAGTCCTTCAGCTCTTGCTCCGTCGGAGCGCGCTTGGTGACGACCTTGAGGTCGGCGGCGCTAATCGCTCCAGCATCGCGCGACTGGATCAGCACGCCCCCGGCGATCGTCTTCATCGCAAGGCCGCTGCGGCGCGGATCGGGCAGCTGGCCGCATTCGAGGAGGCGCAGGTTCTTCTTCTTCGCGAAGATCGCGCGCGCTTCGGCGCTGACAGACGGCGCGATCACCACCTCGGTGAAGATCGCGGAGATGGCCTCGGCAGTGGCGGCATCCAGCTCGGTGTTGACCGCGACGATACCCCCGAAGGCAGAGACAGAATCACAGGCCAGCGCCGCTTCCCACGCCGAAAGCAAGGATCCGCCCTGCGCAACACCGCAAGGGTTGGCATGCTTGACGATGACGACCGCAGGCTCCTGCCCGGCGAATTCCGCCGCCAGTTCCAGCGCGGCATCCGCGTCGTTGAGGTTGTTGTAGCTCAGTTCCTTGCCCTGAAGCTGGGTCGCCTGCGGCACGCCCTTGGTGCCAACGACCTGCGGCACATAGATCGCCGCAGACTGGTGCGGGTTCTCGCCATAGCGCAGCGTGTCGGCTCGCTTGAGGGCCACAGGGAGCGTTTCGGGAAACGGGGTCGTCTCGCCCTCCGGATCGCCGAAAGCGAACCAGCTGGCGATCGCGCTGTCATAGGCGGCGGTGCGGGCATAGGCCTTGCCCGCCATGCGGGTGCGGAAGCCCTGCGTGGTCGCGCCGTCGTTGGCGTCCAGTTCCTCGAGCAGACCCGCATAATCGGCCGGGTCGGTGAGGATCGTCACGAAGCCGTGGTTCTTCGCCGCCGAACGCACCATCGAGGGCCCGCCGATGTCGATGTTCTCAATGATCTCTTCGCGGCTTGCACCCTTGGCGACGGTTGCTTCGAAGGGGTAGAGGTTGACCACCACGAGATCGATCGCGCCTATCCCATGCGCCTGCATCGCCGCCACGTGCTCGGCGTTGTCGCGCAGCGCGAGCAGCCCGCCGTGGACCTTGGGGTGAAGCGTCTTCACCCGCCCGTCCATCATCTCGGGAAAGCCGGTGAGGTCGGAAACGTCCTTAACCGTCAGGCCGGCGTCCCGCAGAGCCTTGGCGGTGCCGCCGGTGCTGACCAGCTCGACGCCTCTTGCGGCCAAGGCCGAGCCAAGGTCAGCCAAACCGGTCTTGTCGGACACTGACAGCAGCGCCCGCTTGATCACACCGTCGGTCATGATGGAATCTATCCCGTTTTTCTCAGCAGCCAGGAGAATTGCCCTCCGCTGCGCATTGCCAGTCCCTCGATCACCAACTGCTCGGTGGCATGGGGCCGGCCGTCGCCGTCGACCCACAGGCTGTCCTCGGCAGACAGGGTGATCTCGCCGGCGCCCGCCCTATCTCCGCCGAGCCGGAATTGCCAGAGCCGTCCATCCGGGAGCAACAGGCTCGCACCGCGCTTGTCGCCGGAGAGCTGGACCTCGACCCCGCGCCCGAGGTGGAAACGGATCGCAAAGCCGATCTTGCCGCGCTTGCCGTTCTTCGCAGTGGGCACGAGGATATCCTCGCCGGCGAGCTCGGTGCCGTCGGCGGAAAGGGTCAGGATGCGCCGGTGGGTAAGGCCGAAGCGACCGGCATAGCCGTCATGCGCGGCCTCGATCCGCGTCGCCTCGCGTCCCTTGCCCGGGATCATGCGGCGCTCGAACTCGACGGTCTCCACGCCCTTGCCGAGCTGACCGTGAAGCAGGACGGCGGTGGAGTTGGCGTTGTCCAGCACCAGTGTCGAGAAGGCAGCCGAAGCGCGCAGGCCTTGCCCGATGCGCGCAGGCACCTGGCCGCCGGCAAGTGCCGCGCCGCCGCAGTTGACGACGATCCGCTGCGGCCCGTCGGAAAGCTCGAAGGCGAGGGTCGAGGCGCAGCCGGTGCGGGCGTGTTTCGCGCGCGGCGGCGGGGCGGTGTCGAACTGGAGGAGCGTGTCGCCCGCCTTGACGCGGCTGTAACCCCAGCCTGCCGCTTGCGCGAGCGGGCGGGTCCGCACGCCCGATGCCTCGATCACGGCGTTGACGCGGTCCGCGGGAATCGCGCCCTGCCCCTGCCAGCTCCCCAGCGCGCCGTCGCCGTGGCGCAGCGCCAGCAGCGGCGGGACGAGCAGTTCGCGCATGACGCCCAGAGCGGGGGGCGGAGCGATGCCGGTCGCCTCATAGCAGGCGAGAAGATCGGTAAGCAGGCCGATTGCGTCCAATTGCGCGGCGGGGCAGCGCGACAGCACGCCGCCGTCCTCGCCGACCATGTCACCGAGGGCCGTGACGAGACCCGCCTCGCCATGGAGCCGCCGCGGCTTGCCGTGGGGAAGGAGCAGTCCGGCCGTGACCACGCCTGCCCATGCGGCCACTTGTCCGAAGCCAGCGGGCTCCTTGGGGGCGCGTTTGTCGAGCCAGTTTGCCGTTTCGGCCATGGCGGCGAGCAACCGTGTCCGCAGGCCCTTATCCTGCCCGCCGAGCACCAGCGGCGCGTGGACCAGCCAGGCGAGCAGCCTGAGGCCCGCCAGCTCCGGCTCCCATGCCGGTCCCTTGCCGGGAGCCGGATTGGCGCGCAGCCACTGGTTGGCGATCCGCTCGGCCACTCCGGCCCCGTTGGCGCGTCCGGCGCTCGTCGCGAGGTCGGCGAGCCAGCTGAAGGAATGCACCACCCGCTCGATGCCGGGGGCATGGTGTGCGGCGGGGGAGAAATCGAAGCTCGCGATCGGCAGGCGCGCTCCGTGGACGAGGAAGTGCCCGGCGCGCAGAGCCGTCCCTGCAGCGCGGTCGCCGCGATTGGGGCTGTTGGCGGTCGCCAGAAGGCGCAGGGCCTGCGGGCGGCGGAATGGCTGGCTCAGTGCATGGCCGGGTATGCCCAAGCGATAGGCCAGCCGGATCAGCGCCTCGCCGGGGCCGGACTTGACGGCGATGACATCGGACAGCGCCAGCGCCCGCGAAGGCTCGGCGAGTTGCGGCTCCGCGGGGGGCGCCGGGGGTGTCTCGGGACGTGCGCCCGGTTCCGATCCGCTCGAAAGGGCCAGCAGCGGCGCATCGCCGATCCGCTCCACCAGCGCTTCGGCGCGGGCCGAGGCCGGAGTGCGAAGCAGCGTCGCCATTACCTGTTGCCCTTCAGCGCGGCGATGTTCGCGGCATAGGCATCGGGCCCGCCCTTGAAGGTCGCCGAGCCCGCGACCAGCACGTCGGCCCCCGCCTCGATGCACATCCGGGCGGTCTCGACATTGACGCCGCCGTCGACCTCGAGGTGGATGGCGCGGCCCGAGCGGGTGATCATCGACCGGATGCGCGCGATCTTGTCGAGCTGCGAGGCGATGAAGCTCTGCCCGCCGAAGCCCGGGTTGACGCTCATCACCAGGATCAGGTCGGCAAGGTCCATGAGGTTGTCGAGCACTTCGACCGGGGTGCCCGGATTGATCACCACGCCCGCCTTCTTGCCCAGCGCCTTGATCGCCTGAAGCGTGCGGTGGATGTGCGGGCCGGCCTCGGGGTGGACGGTTATGATGTCGGCCCCGGCCTCGGCGAAGGCCTCGAGATAGGGATCGACCGGCGCGATCATCAGGTGGACGTCGAAGGGCTTGGCGGTGTGCGGGCGGAGGGCCTTGATCACCGCGGGGCCGATCGTGATGTTCGGCACGAAGTGCCCGTCCATCACGTCGATGTGGATCCAGTCGGCGCCCGCCGCGTCGATCGCGCGCACCTCTTCTCCCAGACGCGCGAAATCGGCTGAGAGGATCGAAGGGGAGATCAAAGGTGCAGGCATGGCGCTTCGGGAGGCCCTTCTTGCGACACCCAACTGAAGACGGGTGCAAAACGCCATAGGTCCTCGGCGAATCAAGGGACAAGGCGCGGGAGCCCGCTTTTCCACCGTGAACGGCAGTTGCCACGTCAATTAAGCCGCAATTCAGCCCGCCTGGGCCAATGGGGCACCATTCCCGCAGGCCTCGAAGAGCCTAGCGCCCGGCTTGCGCGCCTCTCCCTCTCCCTTTACCCCCCGAGGACCACCATGCTTCGAAACGCCCTCTTCCCCGACCATCGCCGCCGCGGCACCCTTGCGCTCGCGCTGACCGGCTCCGCGCTCGCCGGACTGGTCACTTCCACTGCGGCCGCCGCGCCAGTGGCCCTCGGCAGCAAGATCGGCAACGACATGAGCCGGTGCGCTGCAGGCAAGGGTCCGGCGGTCCGGCTCGATGTGACGGGCCTGAAGTCCGCCGACGGCAACCTGTTCGTGCGCACCTATTACGCACGCAGCGGCGACTGGCTGAAGAGCAAGCGCTACATCCACCGCATCGAGGTGCGGCCGAGGAAGGGCACCACCAGCGTGTGCATCCCGCTTCCCGCCGCCGGGGACTACGCGATCACCGTGCAGCACGACGCCAACGGCAACCGCGACACCGACTTCTCGACGGACGGGGCGGGGGTCTCGAACAACGTCAAATTCGGGAATTTCCTCGGCGTGATCCCGCGTCCCCCGGGGGTCGACAAGGCCCGCTTCAGCGCCGGAGCGGGCATCACCCGGATGAGCATCGCGGTGCAGTACCAGTAAGCGGAAGGTCAGCTGCCCCGCTTCTGGCGACGGCGGTGCCGACTGAGGTTCCACAGCACAGCCGGCGCGGCGAGCAGCGGGAAGCGTTCGCGCAGCGGCGTGAGTTCGATGGCCATCCCGGTATGCCGCTCGATCTTCCAGGTGGCGTAGCGCGCGGCGCCTTCGAAGGTGGTGCTCGCCTTGAGCAGGCGGAGCAGGTTCAGCGGTTTGCCGAGCCGTCGCCGCTTGCTCCACCACGTGTGGATGCGCGCCCGTTCGGCGTCGGGCAGCTGCGGGCTGAGCATCGCGCCGTCCTGACCGGGCGCAATTCCCGCCGCCGTCAACGCAAGCGGCAGGAGCCCTGCGAAATGCGCGGCATTGACCGAGAGGATGTCATCCTCGCGCCCGCGTTTCTCGACCCGGAACTCGGCCTGGTAGGTCGCGCGGAACAAGGCGCGCCAGTAATCCTCTGCCGTACCGCTTGCAGGACCGAGCGCCGCAGCGAGCCTCGCGGCGGTGGCCGAGGCGGCCATCAATGCCGCGATCACCTCCGCGCGTGCGCCGGCGTCCGCCGTCCAGACCAGCGCGCTAGGCTGGACGAAGCGTGCCCAGATGGTGGTGTCGACAGTCTCGCCCCCGGCAGCACGCGCAAAGGTGGCAAGGCGCATGGTCGCGACCTTCGCGCGCAGCGTCAGGTTGTCATGCGGTCGCTCATGATAGCTCACGCGCGGCCAGATCGTCTCCTCCTTGGATCCGGCCAGGAGGATGTAGAAATCGAGCACGCCGTCGAGGGATCCGGTGCGCAGGTTCGATCCGTAGAACAGCACGGCCCGCGCGCCCGAAGCCTCGGCCAGGGCGCCTGCGAAGTCGGCGACAGCAGGATCGACAGGGGCTGCGAGGCGCGCGGCGATCCGCTCGGCCAGCGCCGAGGTGGCAGCGTTCATGGCGCGGGACTCATGGAGTGACGAAGACGAGCTCCGGGCCCTGCTCGATCCGGTAATCGCCCGCCGGAAAGGCCTCCCCATCGAGGATGAACTGATCCTCGATCGACAGGCTGAACTGGGTGGCGGCCAGTTGGTGAATGCCGCGTTCGCGCAGGGGCCCGCGCACCTTGCCGAGCAGGATCAGCGGGACGAGCGCGGTGGTGCGCCGCGAGATCTGGTCGACCGCAACGAGCTTCAGCCCGCTCTTGAGGGCACCGAACGGCTTGATCCCGGCCGGCAGCCGCTCGAGCGTCGAGGCGAACAGCAGCTGGCGCATCGCCGGATCGCCGCGGCCGCTGTGCGCCATCGGTGCGTCGCTCGCGCCGAGGCCAATCTGCATTTTCGCGCCGCGCCGCCACGGATTGGAGCGCCCGGCGAACAGCGATTGCAGCAGCGCCCACGTCCCCGTCACCGCGACGACCATCGAATTGAAGGCGCCCAGCTTGTGCGCGCTCTGTCCGGCCTGCGTTGCCTTGGTGAAGGCGCCAGCGCCCAGCACGAAGCCCATGGCACTCGGGGCTGCTTCCGTTTTCACGGGCTCCTTGCCTGTCGCAGCCTCCACCGGCGTGACCGTCATCGGGCGGCGCCACACCCGGCCACCATGATCGAGCGCGTCGATCGCGTCCTGCAGCGTCCAGTCGTCGGGTACCCCGAGGTCGACGGTCAGGGCGTTGGTTTTGCCCTTGGGCAGCACGGCCAGCGCGGGCCAATCGTCGCCGAAAATCGCCTGTCCGCAGCTCAGCACATCGCGCACGGTCCCGTCGCCCCCGTTGATGACGAGCAGGTCAATGCCTCGCTCGGCCATTTCCGCGAGCGCAGCCGGCAGCTGCGTGCGTGCCTGCGGCTGGGCGATGTAGACATGCGGACTCACACCGCAGTTGAAATCCGCGCCGAGGTTGCGGTGGCTACGCGGGTTGTAGATCACTCCGACGCTCGGCACCCGGCCTGCGTCACGGGCACTGAGTGCCTTGGATGCACGGCCGCGCTTCTCGGCGGGGTCAACGCGCGGGATCTGCGCGAATTCGTAGATCGAGCTGGGCATGCGCGTCCTATACTTCCCGCCAGAGTCCGTTTCTTCCGTGTTCGTCGCGGGCGAATGCTACGGCCCCACTATCCCACATCATCGCCCACCACGCAAAGGCAAGCGCGACGCGACGAAGGATGCCATCCGTGCGACGAGTGCCTTTTTTATGCCTTATTTTCGCGAGATCGGCGGCGCGGGAAAGCTATTCGTCGCTTTCCAATGTACGGATGGTGAACTGGCTGACAAGCCTGTGCACTCCCGGCAACGCCGACAGGATCTCGCGGTGGATGCGCTCGTAGCTGTCGCTGTCCGGCACCAGCACCTTGACGAGATAATCGGAGGGCCCGCTCATCAGGTAGGCCTCGGCAACCTGTTCGGTCCGGGCAAGAGCGTCCTCGAAAGCCAGCATGGTCGCCTGCCGCTGGTCGGTGAGGGTGACCTGCACGAACACAGTCGAAGGATTGCCGCGCGCCGCCCTGGAGAGCCTCGCGCGGTAGCCGAGGATGGCCCCGCTCTCTTCCAGAGCCTTTACACGCCGGTGCGCGGCCGACGGCGAGAGCCCGACGCGTTCGCCAAGCAGCTCGCCCGTAAGGCGCGACTCTTCGGCGAGGATGGCGAGAATCTTTCGGTCTATCCGGTCCATGTGCAAAGCCGATGCGCGAAACTAATCCCAGGTGCAAGAATCTCCCGCACACAGAGACTGCCATGACGATCATTGCGAAGATCGCCTGCGGCTCTCCTGCTAAACCGCGCGCCAGAGAACAGAGCAGGAGAGACCCATGCGCGTCGGCGTTCCCACCGAGATCAAGAACAACGAATACCGCGTCGGGCTGACCCCTGCGGCGGTGGCAGAGCTGACCCGTGCAGGCCACGAGGTCGTGGTACAAACTGGCGCGGGTCTGGGCGTCGATTTCGCCGATGCCGCTTACGAGAGCGCTGGCGCGACCATTCTCCCCGATGCGCCTGCGGTCTTCGCGGCGGCCGACATGATCGTGAAGGTGAAGGAGCCGCAGGCTTCCGAAATCGCCATGCTGCGCCCGGATCACCTGCTCTTCACCTACCTCCACCTCGCCGCCGACAAGCCGCAGGCCGAGGGGCTGATGGCGAGCGGTGCGACGTGCATCGCTTACGAGACCGTCACCGCCTCCGATGGCTCGCTGCCGCTCCTGAAGCCCATGTCCGAAGTGGCCGGGCGCATGTCGGTGCAATGCGGAGCGCACTATCTCGAGAAGCACCAGGGCGGGCGCGGGGTGCTGCTGGGCGGCGTGCCGGGCGTCGAGCCTGGCAAGGTGGTGATTCTCGGGGGCGGAGTGGCCGGATTGAATGCCGCGCAAATGGCGGTCGGCCTGCGCGCCGACGTGACGATCTTCGACATCTCCAGCCGCCGCCTCGCCGAGATCGACGCTCTGTTCGGCGGCAGCCTCAAGACCGCCTTTGCCTCCTCCGCCGCTATCGCCGATGCGGTGCGCGAGTCGGACCTCGTGATCGGCGCGGTGCTGGTACCGGGCGCTGCGGCACCCAAGCTCGTCACCCGCGCGATGATCGGCACCATGCGCCGCGGCGCGGTGCTGGTCGATATCGCCATCGATCAGGGCGGGTGCTTCGAGACCTCGCACCCGACGACGCACGAGGATCCGGTGTTCGTGGTCGACGGTGTGATCCACTACTGCGTCGCGAACATGCCCGGCGCGGTGGCGCGCACTTCGACCATGGCGCTCGGCAACGTGACGCTGCCCTTCGTGCTGAAGCTCGCCAACATGGGGGCCGAGGCCGCAATGGCCGCCGACCCGCACCTTGCCGCCGGGCTCAACGTCGCGGGTGGCAGGATCACGCACTCCGCCGTCGCCGAGGCGCTGGATCTGCCGCTCGGCTGAACTCGGGAAACGACGACCGGTTCGGACCGATCCCTGCGGTTGCAGCGATCAGTCCGAACCGGAACCGTCCAGCGCTAGGTTCCCAGAGCCTGAGACTGCCTTGGCAAGCCGAGCCAGTTGCGAGTCTGGCTCGAAAGGCCAGTTTCAGTTGGGCGTTACTTCGGCGTTCGCAGGACAGGCCGTAGTCACTTGCCCGGAAACGTTCAGTCCGGTGACTGAGCCCGCGTTGCTCACAACTATCTTCAGGATGTGAACGCCCGGCGTCACTCCTGTAATCGTGAACGGGGTGACCCCTGCCGCCTGGAACGCAAGGTTCGCAGGCCCTTGGGATACGGCAACCTGATTGTTGTCGAAGTATACTGTCGCCGAGTTGTCGGCGGCAAACCGGCCTTCGATCGACAATGCTCTGGGCGAGACGACGCAGCGGGGAACTTCGATCCTGAGCTCGTACGTGTAATTGCCTGCCAGCGTCGGCGCGCCTGCGGGGCCAACCCAGCTCCCTCCGGGGACAGGCGTCCACGCTCCATTACCTGCCGCAACCACTGGCGAGAGCGCAGTGCCGGTCGGCGCGGAGGTTGAGCGCCACGGCGCACTTCCCGTCGAAATTGAGGCCGTCTGCTTGGTTCCGTCGGTGCATTTACAGCACACGGCACGGACAGATCGAGCAGCTGTCGCCTGACCTGCTGCATCAGCAGCTGTTTGGGACAGAGCGATGGTGCTCCACAAGCTCAGCGAAGCGCCAGCCATAACCAGCCCAGCGGTAATTGCCTTGATTTTCATAAGTTCCCCCCCAATTTCGCCCAAATCCTCGTGGCGAATCTACCAAGCCCCCGACCTACAAATAAAGTGAATGCTATCAGTGAGTTTGCTTTGCTATCAGTATTCGAGGCAAAATAAATATACCTAGTCTTGTTGGTTGTCAAAACTGCTCGATGAGATAGACAATTTGCGAACCGAACATTGGGTATTTTTCGGCAATGGTGCCAATCGAGGCCTACCTCTCCTTTGCGGACTGACTGCCGAAAAAGCCAACGTCTTCAATAACTGCAGCCCAATGCGATCTCTTGCACCGCCCCCTGCGCGACTGGGTCGCTGGGCGCACCGGTGCTCGCCGCGAAGTCGTCCATCAGGGATTGACCTGCCTCTAGAATACAGTAATGTATGTTTACGGGAGAGGCAGGTTCTGACGGTTGCAAAAGTGCGCAGGCGGGGGCTTCATGGCTTGCCGGAATCTCTGCCACAGAACGATCGTCACGGAGTGGTGGCCCTTCCACGCGTTGGTCGGAATATCGGGAGCATCACGATGGACATGAATCGCCGTAACGCCACGTTCCTGCTGGCTGGATCGATCGCGGCGCTGGCAACCTCGGGCTCCGCTTCCGCCGCCAAGGTGGTCGGACGCCCGAACCTCTCTCCAGCCGCCTGGCCTCCGGGCGAATACAAGAAGTTCATGCGCGCGCAGTTGCATGACCGGACGGCGGCGGGATCGGCCATGGGCACGGGCGGCGCGGTCACGGTCTCCTACAATGCGATGGCCGCACGCGCCGGGCTGGAGGCGCTCAAGCAGGGCGGGTCGGCGGTCGATGCGGCGATGACCACGGCCCTGACCCAGATCGCGCTGACAGCAGGCGCGCCGGTCAGCTACTTCGGCATCCAGTCGCTGGTCTACTACGAGGCGAAGACCGGCAAGGTCTACACCATGAACGCCGAGTGGAACACGGTCGTGGAGGAACGCGATCCGCGCTCCATCCCCGGCGGCATCGATCTGTCCACCGAGGAAGGGCGCCGCGGGAGCGGGGCGACGAGCGGGCGCACGGCGCTGGTCGGCGGCTTCCTGAAGGGTGTCGAGGCGGCGCACCGGCGGTTCGGCAAGCTGCCCTTTGCCAGCCTGTTCGATCCCGCGATCTTCATCGCCGAGGACGGCATGCCGGTCTCGACCGAACTCGCCGGCCAGTTCCAGTTCCGCAAGAACGACCTCGCCCGCCTTCCCGAAACGCGTGCCACCTTCCTGAAGCCCGACGGGTCGCCTTATCTGGCGGGCGAGATCTTCCGGCAACCGGCGCTGGCGCAGACCCTGCGCAACGTCGCCGAGGCCGGTACGGACTACATCTACGGCGGACCCTGGGGGCGCAAGCTGGTGGATGCCGTGCGTGCCAATGGCGGCAACATGACCCTTGACGATCTGCGCGCCTACGCGGTGATCTGGGCGGATCCCATCTCGGCGCCTCTGGCCGGCGGCTACACCGTGTTCACCAACCCCTGGCCAAATTCGGGCGGGACCGCGCTGATCGAGGCGCAGAATCTCGCTGCGGTCTCCGGCCTGTCGGACGGGCCGCACTGGACCACTGACGGCGATGCCCTGCGCACCGCTCTGGACATCTGCACCTACGGCTACATCAGCGAACTGCCGGCCGCCGTGATCGCCGCCGCTCTGCCGGGGATCGACACCTCGCCGGAGTCGCGGGTGACGATGAAGCATGCCGAACAATTGTGGGCGCGCATCAAGTCTCGCAACGTGCTGATCCCTTTCGCCAAGCCGACGGTGCGGCATTCCGACGACGTCGTTGCCATCGACAAGGACGGCAATATCGCGGCCATCACCCATTCGATCAATTCGCTGATCTGGGGCAAGACCGCGATCACCATTGACGGGATCACGATCGGCGACCCCGGATCATTCCAGCAGGAAGCGATCGCGTCCACCGGTCCGGGCAAGCGCCTGCCCGCGATCACCGAAACCGGCATCCTGATGAAGGGCGGACGCCCGGTCATCGGGTTCGCCTCGATGGGCGCCGGGCTCCACCACCGCACCTTCCAGTGCCTCCAGAACGTCACGGCCTATGGCATGAGCGTCGAACAGGCGATCAACACCGCCGACTTCTTCGCGCCCGGGCTCGATATGAAGACGATGGAGCAGACCATCCACGTCCCGCGCGGGCGGTTCGACGAAGCGGTTCTGGATGCGACCGGCTATGCCTGGAAGGAACTGCCGATGAGCGAGGCGCGACCGGGCGGCGAGGGTAAGTGGGTCGCGATCAGTCGCGATCCCGAGACCAGGCTGCTGCACGCCGCCTCGCACAACCGGAGCAACAGCGACGCTGTCGCCTTCTAACGGAACCTGCCCGGTCGCAAACCGAGGGGCCAGGCGGGCATTTGTTGCGTGCATCTTGCGATGCTGATCTCGGCAAGGCGCGGTGGTGAATATGACAGTCCTGACGAATGCGCGGATCTTCGATGGCGTCGAGCCTCACCTTGCCGATGGTCTCAACGTCTTCACCGCCGAGGGGAAGATCACCGAGCTTTCGGGCCGCAAGATCACCGCGGCTGACGGGCAGGTAATCGATTGCGGCGGTTTGACGCTGATCCCCGGCATGATCGACGCGCATGTCCATGCCCTCGGCATCGCCGCCCATCCCGAAACGGTCGACAAGGCACCCGATACGCTGCTGACCGGTTGGGCGGGCTTTATGCTCGGCCGGATGCTCGATCGCGGCTTCACGACCGTGCGCGACGTGGGCGGCGGCGATTTCGGTCTGGCGCAGGCGCTCGAACGCGGGTTCATCCGCGGACCGCGCCTGATCTATTGCGGCCGCGCCCTGTCGCAGACCGGCGGCGGCTTCGACCTGCGCGATCCGCATGATGCGCGGTTCCCGGCCAGCGAAGGCAGCTGCGGTTGCGGCCGCTTCAGCAACTTTGCCGCCGTGGTCGACGGGATCGATCCGATCCGCGTCGCTATCCGCGAGAACTTCCGCCGGGGCGCATCCTTCATCAAGTTCATCGCTTCGGGCGATGTCACCACCGCCGGCAGCCGGCTCGAGGCTCTCGAATTCAGCGACGAGGAAGTCTCCACGATCGTTGCCGAATGCGAACGCTACGGCACCTATTGCACCGCGCACGTCCACACCGACAAGGGCATCCGCCGCGCGGTCGAACTGGGGGTGCATTGTCTCGAACATGCCAGCATGGTCACGCCCGAAACGGCGCGGTTCCTGGCGGAGCGGGGCACCTTCGTGGTCGCGACGCTGGCGGTGGTCGATTCTTATGCCAACCGCAGCGCCGAGGCGGGCCTCCATCCCAACAGCGCCGCCAAGCTCGAAGATGTGCGGCACAGGATGATCGAGGCGCTCGCCATTCTCAAGGAAGCGGGCGTCACCGTGGGTCTGGGGAGCGATCTGCTCGGGCCGCTCGAATCCGATCAGCTCAACGAGCTGACCTTGCGCGCACCGGTCTACAGTCCTGCGGAAATCATGATGCAGGCGACCTCGATCAATGCCCGCATCCTGCGCGCCGAGGGGACAATCGGCGTCATCCGCGAAGGCGCTTTTGCGGACATGGTTTTGCTGCGCGGCAATCCGCTCGAAGACATCGATGTGTTCAAGGACGAGGACAACATCGCGCTGGTCGTCAAGGGCGGCGCAGTCGTCAAGCAGCGCGGGGAATGGTGAGGTCCGGAACGGGTCGCGGAGCATGCAGATGAACGACAACTCGGTCGGCGAGGCGCAGCAGATCATCGAGAGCGTCTGGCAGGAGATGCAGCGCTCGCCCTTCGTCCAGCGCGAGCTTGGCCTGGCGATCGATCGCTTCCCGGAAATAAGCGAGCGCGAGGCGCAGCGCCGCGCCGCCTTGGGCGCCGAAGTGCTCGGCCGCTGCGCCGCGCTTGCCGATGCGCCGCTCGAGGACGAGCTACGCCTGACGCTCGAAGTCGCGCGCTTCAGGGCCTCGGCGTGGGCGGAAGAGGCGAACTGGTACTGGCTGGTCTTCGATCCGATGGGCGTGGGCTTCTACGCCCTGTTCGCACCCACCGCCTATGCCGGCGGCTTCCTGCTCAACGAAGTGCACGGCACCCTGAAGGCGGTCGATGTTTCGCAAGAGGAGGGCCGGGCGCGCTACCTGGAACTGCTTTCCGGCTACGCCATACTGCTGCGCCAGCTGCACGAGCGGACACTGGGCCAGGCCGAGCGCGGCATCCGCATTCCGCAGCCGCAATTGATCCAGTCGATCGAGTTGCTGAACGCGTTCCGCAAGCGCGCAGTAGAGGAACTGGCGCCTGGCGATCCATCGCTGCCACCTGATTTCCGCAGCGCGGTCGAGCGGCGGATCACTGATGAGGTCGCCTGCGAATACGATAGCTTCATCGCCGCGCTTCATGGCCCCGCCTACCGCGATCTCGCACCCGAGTCTGTCGGCATCGGCCAGTATCCCGGCGGGGCGGAGGTCTATGCCAGCCTTGTCCGCCTGCACACCACGCTCGATATGACGCCGCAGCAGGTCCACGACCGCGGGCTCAGCCGTATGGACGAGGTCGCACGGGACATGGCCGCGCTGTTCGCGCGCATCGGCTTCACCGGAACGGCGGCGGAATATCTCGACGCGCTCGGCAAAGACCCGCGCTGGCGGGCAAGGGACGCTACGGCCCTGCAGGCGATGTTCCGGCGCTATATCGACCGGCTCGATCCAATGATCGACGCCTGTTTCGATTTCAGGCCTGCGGCGGGCTACGACGCCGCCCCGCTGCCCGAAGCGCTCGAAGGATCCATGTCCTTCGGCTTCTATTCCTCGCCCAACGGCCAGCAGGATAAGGGCCTGTACCTGTTCAACGCGCGCAACCTGACGGCTGGACCGTTGCCCAATATCGCCGCGCTCAATTATCACGAGCTTGTTCCCGGGCATCATTTCCATGAAGCCTCGCAGCGCGAGAACACGTCGCTGCACCCGATCCGCCAGCACAGCTTCGTCAACGCCTTCAACGAAGGCTGGGCCGAGTATGCCGCGACGCTGGCCGGCGAGGTCGGGATGTACCGGGAGCCGGAAGAGCAATTCGGGCGGCTGATGATGGACGCGTTCCTCACCTGCCGGCTGGTGGTCGACACCGGGATGAACGCCTTCGGATGGTCGCTCGAACAGGCACGCGACTACGTGCGCGAACACGCCTTCATGCCCGAGCAGGAAATCCGCACCGAAACGATCCGCTATTCCTGCGACATACCGGGGCAATCGCTGGCCTATAAGCTCGGCGACGAGTTCATTTTGGCCGAGCGGGAGCGGATGCGGGCGGTGCTCGGTGAAAGGTTCAGCCTGCCCGCCTTCCACAACGCGGTCCTCAAGCCGGGGGCCTTGCCCCTGCCGGTCCTTGCCGACCGGCTGCGCGCTGAAACCGCGAAGATCGGCGCGGCGTGACCACGCCGCCACCGGCTACCAACCTGACCAAGGCTCAGCGTTCGCGGTTGCTGGCCGTGCTCTTCGTGGTGGGCGTGCTGAACTACGCGGACCGGACGCTGCTCAGCGTGCTGCTCGAGCCGATCAAGGCGGAATTCAAGGCATCCGACACCACGCTCGGGCTGCTGACCGGGGTCGCCTTCGCGCTGTTCTATGCCACCCTCGGGGTTCCGGTCGCGCGATTGTCGGACCGCGTCAACCGCCCGCGCATCATCGCAGCCATGATCGCTGTGTGGAGCGTGATGAGCATAATGTGCGGTCTTGCCACGACCTTCTGGCAGCTTGCCCTGGCGCGGATCGGGGTCGGCGCGGGCGAGGCCGGCGCCGTCCCCGCGTCGCAAGGGCTGATCGCCGATGCCTACCCGCCCGAGGAGCGTGCCAAGGCGCTGTCGATCTACATGATGAGCTCCACCATAGGCCTGCTGGTCGCAACGGTCTGCGGGCCGTGGATCGCGGAGAATTACAGCTGGCGGGCCGCGTTCATCGCCATCTCGGCGCCCGGCCTGATCATCGTGGGCATCGTGCTGCTGTTTCTCGACGAGCCGCGATCGCACGTCGCTGCCGCGTCGATCGAGCCTTTCGGCAACTCGCTGCGGCTGCTGTGGCGCAAGGCCAGCTACCGCTGGATGGTGATCGGCGTGATCCTCTATTTCGTCCTCGCCTACGGGGCCTTCGTGTTCTTCCCGTCCTATCTGGTCCGCACGCACGGCCTTTCGCTGACGCAGGCGGGCGCGATCTTCGGCATAACGAACGCAGTCGGGGGTCTGGTCGGGACCTATCTGTCCGGCGTGGTCGCAAGTCGGCTGGCTCCGAAGGACCCCCGCTGGTTCCTGCGCCTGCCGTCGCTTTTCCTGTGGGCATGCCTGCCGGTGCTGGTCAGCTTCCTGACGACCACCAACATCTACGGCTTGTGGGTGACCTTGCTGCTGGCCAGCGCCCTGACGGGTGGCGCGCTTCCGCCGATCTTCGCCGCCCTGCACTACGTGTGCGGGTCGCAAAGACGCGCCACGGCGGTCGCGATCATGTTCTTCTTCGCCAATCTCATCGGTCTCGGCCTGGGCCCGGTGCTGACCGGCGCGGCGAGCGATTTTCTGGCAGTCGGGCGGGGCCAAGGGGAGGGGTTGAGGATTGCGCTGCTGGCGACGCTCAGCCTGTTCGTGCCTTGCGCGCTGGCACTGTGGCACGCCGGGAACCGGCTTCCCCACGAAGGCGAAAGCTGAGTTCCGGTTCGGCGATGACGCAGCCCACCTCGCCAGGCCATCTCTTCGCCTACCCGGAACGCTTCTCCGCCCGCGCCGGAGAGACGCTTGGCCTGCACGTCAGTTCGGCTGCACCCGAAGTCGCCGTCGACGTGGTCCGCATCTTTCAGGCAGACCCGAACCCCGAGGGCCCCGGCCTTCGCATGGAGCCTGCTCCGGGCTTTACGCCAGCGATGATCGAGGGGTGTCGTCGGCCCGTCTTGTCAGGGTCGTACATGCTGGCCGAGCACGATCTGGTCCTCGAGGACATAGACGAGATCATCCTCGGTGCGACGGTCTGGCCGACGATGCTTGACGAGACGCCGAGCTGGATCATCCGCATCGAGGGTGCGGGCACCGCCATCGCTCTTGGCATGACGCGCAATGCGCTGGTGCTCGAAGTCGGCAAGGATCTTGAGAGCGCGCAGGTGGCGATGCCGATAACGCCGACGCTCCGCCGGTGGACCAGTATCGAAGCGCGGCTGCTGACCCAGACGGGCGAGGTCCGGCTCAACGGATCGCACGAGGTTAGCGGCACGGCGCTGCCGATCGGCCGTGCGCTTCGCTTCGGCGAGTTTCGCGTCGCCGGCTCGCAAGGCGGGGGCTGTTTCGACGGCAAGATCGAGGCTCCGTTTATCTGGCAGCATAGTGCGGGCGAGTGGTCGGATGTCGCACGGTGGGATTTCTCCCGCGGGATCAGCTCCGACCGCGCCGAGGATACAGGGCCGCTCGGGCTGCACGGCAAGTTGATCAACGCGCCTCTACGCGCCGTGACCGGAATGCACTGGACCGGCGAGGAGATGTGCTGGCGGCACCTCCCCGAGCATTACGCCGCGATCCGCTTCCACACAGACGATCTTGCCGATTGCGGCTGGCCGGAAAGCCTGCGGCTGTCGATCCCCGGCAATTGCGCCCCCGGCATCTATGGCGCCCGGCTCCGCGCGCAGGGGATTGAGGATATCGTGCCCTTCGTCGTGCGGAGTCCGCGGCATGCGGCAAGGCGGCGGATTGCCTTCCTGATGCCGACCTTCACCTACATGGCCTATGCCAACGTGTCCTTCGGGCATTCCGCCAAGGCGGAATACAAGGACCGGGTCGCGCGCTGGGCTGCGAACCGGGTCCATGCCGACGATCATCCCGAATTCGGCCGCTCGATGTACAACCAGCATGGCGACGGCAGCGGCATCGCCATATCCTCGCGGCTGCGCCCGATCCTCAACTTCCGTCCCGGAGCGCTGCACATCTTCGACAGCAATGGCTCCGGTGTGCGGCACTTCGTGGCCGACATGCACCTGATCGACTGGCTCGACCGGGAGGGGTTCGCCTGCGAGATCCTGACCGACGAGGATCTGGACGACGAGGGCATTGCGGCGCTCGACGGGCATGACATCGTCCTCACCGGGACTCATCCGGAATATCACACGGCCGGCACGCTCGACGCGCTGGAAGCTTTCAAGCAGCGCGGGGGCAGGCTCGCCTATCTGGGCGGGAACGGTTTCTACTGGCGCGTCGCGCGCTCCGCCGAGCGGCCGCATCTCATCGAATTGCGCCGCGCCGAGGGTGGCGTGAGGGCATGGGAAACGCAGCCCGGCGAATCCTACCATGCCACCGACGGCACCTATGGCGGGTTGTGGCGACGATGCGGACGCCCGCCGCAGCAGCTCGTCGGGGTCGGCTTCAGCGCGCTCGGCGGCTACGAGGCCAAACCCTATCGCCGCTGCGCTGCGACCTACGAGGATCGCTTCGCGTGGTTGTTCGAGGGCATCGGAGAGGAACTGATCGGCGCACGGGGCCTCACCTGCGGGGGTGCTGCGGGATACGAGATTGACCGTGCCGACCCGGCCCTCGGCACGCCCGAGAACGCGGCGATCCTCGCCACCTCCGCCGGTGAGCTGTACGAAACCTTCTTGCCGGCGCCGGAAGACGTGCTCGCCCCCGGCCTTTCGGGTGCATACGGCTCGCCTGACGACCTCGTGAGGGCCGACATGGTCTATTTCGACACGCCATCGGGCGGCGCGGTGTTCGCCGCGGGGTCGATCACCTTCTGCGGGGCATTGCTGGTCGACGAGCGGCAGAGCAGCATATCGCAGCTGCTGCGCAATCTGCTGCATCGCTGGTCGGGGGACGAACCCGCCCTTCCCGCCCGACCAGATCAGGATTGAATATACAGTAGTGTATGCTAAGCCGGTCCGGCGCCGTTTTCCAAGGCGGGCGCGGGATTGCGAGCGGAGGGCATCATGGCAGAAGCGCTGACGGAGCAGGGATTTTCCTTGCACAAACCCGGTGACGTGATCGGGTATTCGCACTGGGTTCTGGTAGACCAGCAGCTGATCGATCAATTCGGCATCGCGACGATCGACGATGATCCGATGCACCTCGATCCGCAGTGGGCGAAGGACGCCGGGCCCTTCGGCGGCACCATCGCCTTCGGGTTCTGGACCATGTCGATGCTCACGCACCTGTTCCACTCTGCGAGCGGAACCGAACCGGCGCGAATTCCGGCGCGCGAAGGCTATTACCTCAACTACGGCATCGACCGGCTGAGGCTCATCAACCCGGTGCCTGTCGGCAGCCGCATCCGAGGCCATTTCGGCGTCGGCGATGTGCGCATCGATGAAAAGCAGCGGATCATCGTTACGTTCGACGTGACCATCGAGATCGAAGGCGAAGAGCGGCCCGCGCTGGTCGGCAAATGGCTCGCGATCTGGGTCCGTCCGTGACGGCGGTTCCGCAGCTCGATCGCATCAGCGACTATGTGTCATTCTATGCCGGGCAGGACCCGGATCGTCCGGCTGCCGTTTCAGGTGACCGGCGGCTCAGTTACGGCGAACTCGACGCCGCGGTGCGTTCCTATGCCCGGGCGATGGTCGCGCAAGGCCTGACAAAGGGGGACCGCGTCGCCACGTTGGCGCCGCCAGGACCCGACTATCTGATCACCTTCCTCGCGGCGATTTCGGTCGGTGCGATCTGGATCGGGCTCAACCCCGTCTACCAGCTGCGCGAGCTGCTGGTCGTGCTGCGCGATTCCACTCCCTGCATGATGTTTGCGCGCACCCGGATCAACGCGCGCTCCTTTGCCTCCGAGATCGCGGGGATCGCCGCCGAGATCGCCTCGATCCGCGTGATCGTCGGCATGGATGGACAGGTTCCGGGCACGACTGCGGTCGACGAGTTCCTGGCGCAGGGGGAGCGGGTCTCCGATGCGGACTTCGCCGCGGCGCGCGACAGTGCGGCGCCAGGCGACGCGTGCCTGATCGTCTACACCTCGGGGAGCACGGGAACGCCGAAGGGTGCGGTGCTCAGCCACCGGGCCCTCGTCGGCACGAGCACCGAGCAGAACCGGATCTGGCCGGTCGCGGACCTGCGCACGCTCAATTACTTCCCGATCAACCATGTCGGCTGCGTTTCCGACGTGACATGCCCGACCCTGACCGCCGGCGGCTGCATCGTCTTCCTCGAGAAATACGATACCGCCGAGAGCCTGCGCCTGATCGCGCAAGAGCGGGTCACGTGCCTGCTCAGCGTCCCCAGTGTCTACCAGATGCAGCTCGACCATCCCGATTTCGATCCGCAGGCGCTGTCATCGGTCGAACTGATCATCTGGGAGGGCGCCGCCATGCCGCGCGAGATGATCGTGCGCCTGCTCGGCTGGTGCGACCGGCTCGCCACCAATTACAGCCTGACGGAATCGGTCGGCGCGGTGACCGTGCTACCGCCGACGGCGGACGTGGACGTGCTGGGCGGATCGGTCGGATTCCCGAATGCCGGCGTCGAGGTGCGGCTGGTCGATCTCGACGGAAACGTGGTCGTCGGTGCGGGGGAAGGCGAGATCCAGTCGCGCAGCGACTTTAACATGCTGGGATACTGGAACAACCCGCAAGCGACTGCCGACACGATCGGGTACGGCTGGCTGCGCACCGGTGACCTTGCAGCCCGGGCCGAGGATGGCAGCTATCGCATCGTCGGCCGCATCAAGGAGATGTACAAGTCGGGCGGCTACAACGTCTACCCGCGGGAAGTCGAAGTGGTGCTCGAATCGATCCCGGGCGTTTCGCTCGCCGCAGTGATCGGAGTGACCGATCCCTTGTGGCAGGAAGTGGGTGTCGCATTCGTCATCGCAGACGAGACCGTCGATGCAGACATGATCATCGACCACTGCCGCACCCGGCTTGCGAACTACAAGATTCCCAAGCGGGTTTTCGTGCGTGCGGATCTGCCCCTTCTCCCGATCGGCAAGGTCGACAAGTCGGCGCTCCGCCAAGAGTATGCCGAGGCCAGCCGGTAGGTCACCGGAACGCCTGCCATCGCCGCAGAAGCCCTTCGGTGTTTCTGCTCCCCCGCCCGACCCTGAGCGAAACTCAAAACTGGTCGGATTGAGCAAAAATCGATTGGCCTTGACAAAATACATCACTGTATGTTTAGCTGCGCACATTGATCTGGGAAGGGGAAACCAATGAACAAGTGGCTGGTAAGTTGCGCGATCGGCGCCATCGCGACGGCAAGTCCGAGTGTTGCACAAACCTCTGACAATACGACAGAAACAGCCCAGCCCTCGGCGGGTCTGAACGAAATCGTCGTCACCGCCAACAAGCGTGAAGAGCGGCTTCAGGACGTTGCCGCATCTATCTCGGTGCTGAGCGGCGAGGACCTCGAGAAGGCCGCAGCGGTGCAATTCTCGCAATACTTCGACAAGGTGCCCGGCCTTGCAGCTGTCGTCGGAGCCGCTCCCGGCCGCCTGATCGTTTCGCTGCGCGGGATCTCCACCGGCGTGTCGCAGACCAACGCCGCAGTCGGCTTCTACATCGGCGAAGTGCCGTTCGGCTCTGCCGGCGGCCTCGCGATCGGCGGGACCTTCGGGGCCGACCCGAACACCTTCGACGTGCAGCGGGTCGAGGTGCTCAAGGGTCCGCAGGGGACGCTCTATGGTGCCAGCACTCTCGGCGGCCTGATCAAGACGGTCTACAATCCGGCCAAGATCGGCAAGCTCGAGGCGCGGGTGGTTGCCGACGCCAACACCGTGAGGTTCGGCGGCGAAGGCTATTCCGGCAACGCCATGATCAACCTGCCGGTCGGGGATGATTTCGCGATCCGTTCGACCTTCAGCTACCGGCGGGACGCGGGCTTCGTCGACAATGTCGTGCCCACCAACCGCAGGAACAACCAGAACACCCAGGACGCGATCGGCGGCCGTATCACGGCGCTCTATGCGCCCGACTCCCCGTTCAGCTTCGAGCTGACCGGGATCTATCAGGAGGTCGACTCGAACGGCCTCAACGAGGTCGATGTTGACGAGACGACCCTTCGTCCGATCATCGGAGACCTGAAGACGGCGGCCAACCGCATTCAGCCCAACGCGAAGCTGAAGTACCAGATCTACAGCGCGAAGCTGGACTACGACTTCGGCGGCGCCGCGCTGACCAGCGTTTCGAGCTTCGGCAAGTACCGGATGCGGCAGCTGGCCGATGAATCGATCCAGTTGCCCATCGGCCTGATCATCCCGTTCGGCACGAGCAATGGCCTTGAAAACTACACGCAGGAATTGCGGCTCGGTTCGACCGACAGCAACGCCACCTTCCAGTGGCTCGGCGGTCTCTTCTACACCCGTCAGGATAGCGACTGGACCATCGACAGCCGGGCGCTCAACCCGACGACGTTTGCACCCACGCCGCTGCTGCTCGCGGACTTCGACGGGACGATCCGCTACACCGAAGTCGCCGGCTTCCTGAACGGCACTTTCAAGGTCACCGACAAGCTGAGCCTGAACGGCGGTGCGCGGCTGAGCGAGAACCGTCAGCGCTTTGCCTATACCCGCGCCGGCGCGCTGTTCGCCGGGGCCGGTGCAAATTCGCAGGGCAAAGACAAGGACGCCGTGTGGACCTATTCCGCAGCGATCGAATACCGGCCTGATTCGCGCACGCTTCTCTATGTGAAGACGGCGAACGGCTATCGTCCGGGCGGACCGCAGGTGTCGAGCCTGCCGGGCCTGCCGGAGAGCTTCGCGCCGGACACGACGAAGAACTATGAAGCGGGTGCCAAGTTCGACAGCGATGACCGCAAGCTCTCGCTCGAGGCCAACGTCTTCTACATCGACTGGAGCGACATCCAGCTGCTCCAGACCGTCACGTTGGTCGTCAACGGCTCCACCTTGCGCCGCTCGCTGATTGCGAACGCCGGTTCCGCAAGCAGCAAGGGCTTTGATTTCGCCGCGCGCTACAGCCCCACGCCGGCGCTGACCTTCGGGCTCACCGGGGGCTACACCGATGCCCAGCTGGAAGACAATGCTCCGGGCCTCGGCGGAAGCGCGGGTGAGCGCATTCCCTATACGCCGCGCTTCCAGCTGTCGGGGACGGTCGATTACGAGATCGATCTCGGCGAGGACCGCTCGCTCGCTCTGGGCGCTGCGGCACGGCATGTCGGTAACCGGACGACCTACTTCTCGGGCCTTCCGGGCGGCGATCCGGGCGGCAACGTCAACGCGCTGATGCCGTCCTACAACATCATCGATCTGCGCGCGGCGCTCACGCTCGGCAGCTTCGAGATTGCTGCGCGCATCACCAACCTGACCGACAAGCGTGCGATCCTCTCGGCCGTGAGCAAGGGCACCGACGCGGTAACCGGTGCATTCACCAGCGCCCAGGCGGCGGTGGCCCAGCCGCGCACGTTCGGCGTCACGATCAGCAAGAGCTTCTGATCGCTAGCCCTTCGCTCGATCGGTGCCAGAACGACCAATGCCCCTGCTGCCCGCGAGACGACAGTGTCTCGCGGGCAGCCTTAGGGTTGCCAGGTGCCGGTTAACGAGCGCAGGGTGACGCCTGCAAAGAGGTTCTTGTGGAAGTCAGTCTCGACGACAAATGGACGCAGACCGATGGCCGGGTCGTGATCACCGGCACGCAGGCGATCGGCCGCGTCCTGCTTTTGCAGAAGCAGATCGATGCGCGGGCCGGCCTCAACACGGCAGGCTACATCACTGGCTATCGGGGATCGCCGCTTGGCAATGTCGACACCATGCTGTGGTCGATCGGAGAGCGGCTGCGTGCGAGCGACATCGTCTTCCAGCCGGGTCTGAACGAGGATATCGCCGCCACCGCGCTGCGGGGCACGCAGCAGATCGAGGCTGTGGGCGGCGCGCGCTATGACGGTGTGTTTGCGGCCTGGTACGCCAAGGGACCGGGCGTTGACCGCGCCGGCGACGCCTTCAAGCACGGCAATGTCGCGGGCACCCATCGCAACGGCGGGGTGGTGCTGTTCTATGGCGACGATCACGCGGGAAAGTCCTCGACGGTCGCCCATGCCAGCGAGGCGGCGGTCGCGGCGAGCCTGATCCCGTCGCTCTATCCGGCCGATGTCGGCGAAGTGCTGACCTTCGGGCTGATGGCCTATGCGCTGTCGCGCTACAGCGGGCTATGGATAGCGGTGAAGTGCGTCAACGAAGTGGCCGAGCAGACGGCGACGGTCGATCTGCGGTTCGGCGACTTCGCGCCCGTTCGGCCCGACCGCGCCGAGGGCGTTGCGGTAGCAGTCAACATCAGGCCGGGCAGTCCATACAATCCCCTCGGCGATGAACGCGTGGTCGTCGATCAGCGCTTACCGCTCGTGCATGCCTTCGTCCGCGCCAACGGCCTTGACCGGACCATGTTCAGGGCGGCCGAAGCGAAGCTCGGGATCGTTGCTGCGGGAAAGTCCTTCAACGATGTGCGGGCCGCGCTGGCCCTGCTCGGCCTGCCGGATGAAGCGGCCGCGCGCGCGGGCGTGTCGCTCTACAAGCCGGGGTGTATCTGGCCGCTCGAACCGCAAGGGCTGACCGATTTCGCGGTGGGCCACCAGGTGCTTCTCGTGGTCGAGGAGAAGCGCTCCTTCATCGAGATGCAGGCCGCGCAGATCCTGGTGAACCGGGCGGACAGGCCGCTGCTCGTCGGGAAGCAGGACGAGGCCGGTCAACCGCTCCTTTCCGCCGTCGATCCATTCGATCCGGTCATGCTGGCAGAGGTGATCGCTACGCAGCTCGACCGGTTCGGCTGCCTGCCGCCCGAAGCCGCAGCGCCGCTTGCCCGCATCCGGCAGCAGCAAGGCGAAGGGCCGGCGCGGGGCCCGGCCCCCAAGCGCGCCCCGTATTTCTGCTCGGGATGCCCGCACAACCGGTCCACCCGCGTTCCTGATGGCAGCATCAGCATGACCGGCATAGGGTGCCACACCATGGCCAATTTCGTGCGCCCCGATGTCGCCTTGCTGCCGACGCAGATGGGCGGCGAAGGCGGAAACTGGCTCGGCCTCGCGCCGTTCACCGATACCCCGCACATCTTTCAGAACATGGGCGACGGGACCTATTACCACTCTGGCCTGCTGGCCATCCGCGCTGCCGTCGCGGCCAAGGTGAACATCACCTACAAGATCCTCTACAATGATGCCGTGGCGATGACGGGAGGCCAGCCGGTCGACGGTCCGATCTCTGTCGCCGAGATCGCGAGGCAGGTGCTTGCCGAGGGCGTGGGGCACGTTGTCCTCCTCAGCGACGATCCGTCCCGCCATGCCCGCACGGACTTTCCGGAAGCGGTGGAGATCGGGCACCGTGATGTTCTCGACGAGGTGCAACGACGTCTGCGCGAAACGCCCGGCTGCACGGTCATCATCTACGAACAGACCTGCGCGGCGGAGAAGCGGCGGCGGCGCAAGCGGGGCACGTTCCCGGATCCGGCCAAGCGGCTGTTCATCGCCAAATCGGTCTGCGAAAACTGCGGCGACTGTTCCGAGCAGTCCACCTGCGTGAGCCTGACACCGGTCCCCACCGAGTTCGGAGCCAAGCGGGCCATCGACCAGTCGAGCTGCAACAAGGACTACAGCTGCATCGACGGCTTCTGCCCGTCCTTCGTGACGATCGAGGGCGCAGCCCCGCGCAAACCGGCCGGCGTCGAGGTGGACGCGAGCCTGATCGCCGCGCTCCCCGCCCCCGAGCGCGCGCCCGTGGGTGACGGGTTCAACATCATCATCGCCGGTATCGGCGGCACCGGCGTCGTCACGGTGGGCGCGCTGCTGGGCATGGCGGCGCATATCGATGGCCTCGCGATGTCGTCCTTCGACATGACCGGGCTGAGCCAGAAGAACGGCGCGGTGTTCAGCCACCTGCGCATCGCCCGGAGCCCTCGCGAGATCACCACCCAGCGGATCGCCTGCGGTCAGGCCGATCTGATGATCGCCTTCGATGCGGTCGCCGCCGTCTCTCCCGAAGCGCTCGATACCCTGGCGCAGGGCAGGACCCATGTGGTCGTGAACGCCGATGTCGCCACGACGGTAGCGTTCCAGTTCGACCGCGACTTTGCGCTCGACGCGGCCGCGCTCATCAATGAGCTCCGCCGGTCTGCGGGCGAAGGGTCGGTCGATACGGTCGCGGCGACGGCCATTGCCACGAAGCTGCTGGGCGACAGCATCGGCGCCAACCTGTTCGTCGTCGGCTTCCTCGCCCAGCGCGGGATGCTGCCGCTGAGCATATCGGCTATCGAGCGCGCGATCGCGCTCAACGGCGTGGCGACAGGCTTCAACTGGCGTGCCTTTGCCTTCGGGCGCCTGTTCGCAGTCGAGCCGGACCGGTTGCTCGAGGGCGCTTCTTCGGAGCAGGACAGGGCCGCGCCCATGGCTCTGGACGAGCTGATCGCGCACCGCGCCCATCATCTCGCCGCCTATCAGGACGAACGGCTCGCCGAGCGGTATCGCGCCCTTGTGAGCCGGGTGCGACAGGCCGAGCAGGCGCTCGTCCCGGGCAGCGACGCGATGGCCCTAGCAGTGGGCAAGACCTACGCAAGATTGCTCGCCTACAAGGACGAATACGAAGTGGCGCGGCTCCTCTCCGCACCCGCGCTGCGCGAGGAGATCGCGCAGGCCTTCGAGCCAAACGCACGCCTGTCGTTCAATCTGGCGCCGCCGCTCCTCGCCAAGAAGGGGAGGAACGGGCGTCCCGCCAAACGCGCTTTCGGCCCGTGGATCCTGCCGTGTTTCGCGCTGCTCGCCCGGTTCAAGAGCCTGCGCGGGACGTGGGCCGATCCCTTCGGCCACACCGGCGAGCGCCGCATGGAGCGCGCTTTGATCGCCGAATACGAGGCGCTGGTGGAAAGGGTGATGGGCGCCGTTACGAAGGACAATGTCGCCGAAGCGGCACGGCTCCTCGGGATGGCGGATGCCATCCGCGGGTTCGGGCCGGTCAAGGAGGCTTCAGTGGCGCGCTATAGGGAGGCGCTGGAGGCGGCAGAGGATGCCTTCCTCAACCCTCCGCCGCGCGCCCCGATGGCTGGCGATACGGCGCCCGCGGGCATGGTGCTGGCGGGATAGGGAAGGCGCGCCTCACCGCCTGAACGGGCACTTTCTCTTCCGCGTCAGGCGAAGACGACTGTCTTGCTCGCGTTGGGAAGAACGCGCTTTTCGGCGACGAGGCGGACGGCGCGGGCGAGGACGCGGGCTTCGATGTCCTGCCCGATCCGCACCAGCGTATCGGGCGAACTGGCGTGCGATACGCGTTCGACATCCTGCTCGATGATCGGGCCTTCGTCGAGGTCGGTGGTCACGAAATGGGCCGTCGCGCCGATGATCTTGACCCCCCGCGCATAGGCCTGGTGATAGGGCTTGGCGCCCTTGAAGCTCGGCAGGAAGCTGTGGTGGATGTTGATGCAGCGCCAGCTCCATGCGGCGCTCAGCTCGTCCGACAGGATCTGCATGTAGCGCGCCAGCACGACGAGGTCGGCATCCGCGCCGAGGCGCATCAGCTCGGCTTCCTGCGCGGCCCTCGTCTGAGCGGTGACGGGCAGGTGGTGATAGGCGATCCCGTGCCATTCGCAGATCGATCGCATGTCGTCGTGGTTGGAGAACACGCCGATAATGTCGACCGGCAGGATTCCGGTACGCCAGCGATGCAGCAGGTCGTTGAGGCAGTGGCCGAACTTCGACACGCCGATCAGGACCTTGGGGCGGTGGTCGGCATCGCTGATCGCCCAGTTCATCGCGAAACGATCGGCCACCGGGGCGAAGCGCGCCTCGATCTCTGCTTTCGCCAGATCGGCGCTGAATGCGATGCGCAGGAAGAAGCTCCCGGTGTCCGGGTCACCATGCTGCTGGCTTTCGAGGATGAAGCCGCCGGCTTCGGCCAGACAGGTGGTCACCGCGGCGCTGATGCCGGGCGCATCGTGACAGATCGTCGTCAGAATGTAGCGGGTGGTCATGCCGCAAGATCCAGATAGCGCCGCATGTGCCGCGCATAGCTCCTGTCGAAGATCATCCGTACTCCCCCCATGTCGAGCCCCGCCAGCACGACCGCAATGCCCGCCAGCCTTGTCCGCGCGGTCCGACCTGGCTCGAAGCAGGCGATGCCGAGGCCGGTCAGCCTGCTCAGGACCTGAGTCGCATCTTTCAGATCGAGCACGATCAGCGCGTCGCTCACCTCGATGGCATATCCGCCCGCGGTCGTCACGCGTGCTGCTGCGGCATCGGCATCGGCTTCAGGGTGGATGAGCAGCCAGTCGCCCGGGCCGATGGCGAGTGCGCTCGGAGTCGCATGGCCGCAATCGGGCAGGCCGAGCGCCTTGGCGCCTTCCTCGCTTTCGCCTGCAAACTTGACGCGGAACAGGCGGAAACCTTCAACCGGCCGCGCGGCGATGGCCGCCCCGTCCCAGGTCACCTCGCTGCCATGCATCGAAGGCCATGCCGCAAGATCAGCCATTGAGCTTCTCACCTGCCTTGTCGACGAAAACCGGATCGACGATAGTCGCCTTGAGGCGCGTGCCCATGTCGTAGAGCTCGACCACCTCGCCCTTGCGCGAGCGCCCCCGGCGCACCAGCCCCATCGCGATCGGCCGCCCGAGCGTGGGGCTGAACACGGCAGACGTAACATGCCCGTCGCTCGGCCCCGGCACGGTTCCGCCGGGGGCCAGAACCTGCGAGCCGACGGTGAGCATCGGGCCGTCGCTGAGCAGGCCGACCAGCTGGAGCCGATCCTCGCGGGCGGCGTCATCCCTGAGCAGCGAGCGGCGCCCGACGAAGTCCGACGCCTTCTTGGCGATAGGTCCGGCCATGCCGACGTCGTCAGGCAGGGTGGTGCCGTCGGTATCGACGCCGATGTGCAGATAGCCTTTCTCGGTGCGCAGGATATTCAGCGCCTCGACCCCGATCGGCACCGCGCCTGCGCGGCCGAACCGTTGCGCCAGCGCTGTCGCGTGACGAGCCGCGACGCTGATCTCGTAGCTCGCCTCACCGGTGAAACTCGCTCGCAGCACCCGCGCCGCAAAGCCCGCGACCGTGCCTTCGCGAAAAGCCATGTGCGGAAAATCGGCGAGGTCGATGTCCGTGCCGACATCGGCGATCATCTGCCGCGCACCCGGCCCGCTGACAGTCATGACGGCCCACTGCGACGTTGCCGGCAGGATTGCGACCCTGAGATCGGTCCATTCGCACTGGAGCCATTCCTCCATAGCCAGCGCGATCCGGTCGGCCCCGCCGCTGGTGGTGTGGACGAGGAAGCGGTCCTCGGCCAGCCGCACGAAGATGCCGTCATCGACGATCACGCCATGCTCGCTGAGCATCAGCCCGTAGCGCGAGCGCCCCGGTTTGAGGGTGGAGGCGGTGCCGACATAGATGCGGTCGAGGAACACGGCCGCGTCCGGTCCGCACACCTCGATCTTGCCGAGCGGCGAGCCGTCGAAAAGCACCGCGGATGTTCGCGCCTCCAGGGCTTCGCGCTGGGCGGCGGCCTCCCAGCTCTCGCCGCTGCGCGGATAGGCGGTCGGACGGATCCAGCGGCCATGCTCCTCGAACACGGCGCCCTGTTCGGCATGCCAGGCGTGGGCCGGCAGGCACTTGATCGGCGTATGCAGCGTGCCCACCAGCGGCCCGGCGAGCGCGCCGAACGTCACCGGATTGTAGGGCGGGCGGAATTTGGTCGTGCCGACATTGCCGGGTGCGCGTCCGGTGAGCTCGCCCATCAGCGCGAGGCCGTTGACGTTCGAGGTCTTGCCCTGATCCGAGCCCATGCCGAGCGTCGTGTAGCGCTTGAGGTGCTCGACCGAGCGATAGTTCTCCGAAGCGGCGATAGCGATGTCGCGGGCGGTCACGTCGTTCGCGAAGTCGACGAACTTTTTGCCGCTGCCGGGCGTCTCCCATTCGGGTTCGATGTTGAGATCGCCGAGGTCTCCGGCCGCTCCGCCGACGCATTCGACCGGCTGGCGCGCCACGGCCGGGACGAAGGCGGCGATCGTGTCGTCATAGCGCAGCGATCCGCCGCTCTGCGAAAAGAGGTGGACGACCGGCGACCATCCGCCCGACATCAGCAGCAGATCGCACGGCAATGTCCGGCCGTCGCTGAGCCTTGCGGCCTTGACGCCCAAGGCTCCCTTCGCATGTGTGACGGACAAACCGCGCCGGCTATCGACAACGTCGACCGACGCGCCCGCAGCCGTCAGGACCGATGCGACTTCCTTCGTGCTGTCGTTGTTGGTCGCGATCACGATGCGGTGTCCGGGGAGCACCCCGTAGCGCTGGACATAGGCCTGCGCGGCGGAGGCCAGCATGACGCCGGGCCGGTCGTTGCCCGCGAACACCAGCGGGCGCTCGATTGCGCCGGTGGCGATGATCACCTTGCCCGCCCTCAGCTTCCAGAGCCGCTGGCGCGGCCCGTCGCCAGCCATCACGGTTTCCACGGCGGCAAGGCTATTGTGGTCGTAATAGCCGAAGACTTCGGTGCGGGTGAGGATGGTGACGTTCGCCATCGCCCGCAGCGCCGCGATGGCAGGAGCGACCTCGACTTCCGGGCGCCAGAGGGCCGAGCCGCCAAGCTCGAAATCGCTCTCGACGAGGAGCACGCTGCCGCCGGCCAAGGCCGCGTCATGCGCAGCTGCAAGCCCCGCCGGGCCGCCGCCGACGACGATCACGTCATGGCGCGCATGGGCGTGGACGTAGCGGTCGGGATCCGGGCCTTCGGGCGCAAGGCCCAGCCCCGCCGCCCGCCGGATCGGACCTTCGAACAGGTGCCAGCTGGGCCACATGAAGGTCTTGTAGTAGAAACCCGCGATCAGCAGCGGGGATGCGAGCTGGTTAATTCCGCGCAGATCGAAGCGTGGGCCGGGCCAGCAATTGACGCTGGTTGCCTCCAGACCGTCGCGGAGCGGCACCTGGGTTGCCTTGAGATTGGGCTCGGCGCTGCTCCCGCTGCCCAGCTGGACCAGCGCATTGGCCTCCTCCGCACCTGCCGCCATGATGCCGCGCGGGCGGTGATACTTGAAGCTGCGCCCGATCAGCCGGACGCCGTTGGCGAGCAGCGCCGATGCCAGCGTGTCGCCGGGATGCCCGGCATAGTCGCGCCCGTTGAAACGGAAGCGCACGGCTTTCGACCGGTCGATCAGCCCCCCTGTCGGCAGTCTCGTCATGCGATATCCGGCTTTGCTTCGGTCATCGCATAAACCGCTTCGATCCTGTGGCTCACCGTGCAACGGGCGACATTGAACCACCGCTCGCAGCCGAAGGTGTGGCGCCAGCGTTCATAGGTGACGCCTGCCGGATTGTGGCGCAGGAACAGGTATTCGGCCCAGTCCTCGGCGCTGGCCGAAAGCGCGGGGCGCTGGATGTGGCTTTCGCCGCCGCAGGTGAATTCGCCCTCGTCGCGCGGGCCGCAATGGGGGCAGTGGATCAGCAGCATCAGTGCGCGATCCCCGAGGCGGCCGCTTCGTCGATCAACGCGCCCTTGGCGAAGCGATCGAGACCGAAGGCGGCAGTGAGCGGGTGCGGTTCGTCCTTGGCGATCATGTGCGCCATGCACCAGCCGCCAGCCGGGATCGCCTTGAATCCGCCGGTGCCCCAGCCGCAGTTGAGATAGACGCGCTTGACGGGGGCGGGGCCGAACACGGGTGTGGAATCGTGCACCACATCGACGATGCCGGCCCATTGGCGCAGCATCCGCATCCGCGAGAAGGAGGGGAACATCGTCAGCATCCCGGCCACCACCGTTTCCACCGTCGGCAGATTGCCCCGCTGGGCATAGGACGCATAGAGATCGAGCCCGCCGCCGATGACCAGTTCGCCCTTGTCCGACTGGCTGAGATAGACCCCGGTGGCCGGCGACAGGACCACCTTGTCGAGCACCGGCTTGACCGGCTCCGACACGAAGGCCTGCAATGCGTAAGAGGTGATCGGCAGGCGGAAACCGAGCCGATCGGCGAGCACCGTGGAATGGCCCGAAGCCGTCAGGCCGACCCTTCCTGCGCCGATCGTGCCCCGGGACGTGCGCACCGCCTGCACGCCGTCCGCGTCGTAATCGAAGCCGGTGACCTCGCAGTTCTGGATGATGTCCACGCCCAGCGCATCGGCGGCGCGGGCATAGCCCCAGGCGACCGCGTCATGGCGCGCGGTGCCGCCGCGCCGCTGGATGAAGCCGCCGATGACCGGAAAACGCGCCGAGGGCGAGTAGTCGAGTGCGGGAACCTGCTCGCGCATTTCCTCGAGGCTCAGCAGGTCGCTGTCGACCCCGTTCATGCGCATCGCGTTCGCCCAGCGCCGCTGAGCCTCGAGATCGTGCCGGGTGTGCGCGAGGGTGATCATGCCCCGCTGCGAGAACATGATGTTGTAGTTCAGCTCCTTCGAAAGCCCCTCGTAGAGCTTGACCGAATGGTCGTAGAACGCCGCGCTTTCCGGAAAGAGGTAGTTGGATCGCACCACAGTCGTGTTGCGCCCGGTGTTGCCGCCGCCGATCCAGCCCTTTTCGAGCACCGCGACATTGGTGACGCCGTGGTTCTTCGCCAGATAATAGGCCGTCGCTAGCCCGTGACCGCCGCCGCCCACGATGACGACGTCGTAGTGCGGCTTGGGCTCGGGAGAACGCCAGGCCTGCGGCCAGTCGCGATGCCCTTGCGCTGCTTTCCGGGCGAGTGAGAGTAACGAATAGCGCATTGTCGCCGAGGCTAACATACACAAGTGTATGCCACAACAGCTTTGTTATGCGATCAATCTTACCCTTGGTTCCTGTGATGTCGACTTCGCTCCGGCGCGGGCCGCTTCGAGCGCGCGCTGGCCGCACAGGATCTTGAGATAGGTGCCGGCGGCTTCCATGCGTTCGGCATTGGTGCCCTTGATGCCGATTGCGTAGTAGCCGATCTGGTGGAAATAGAAGGTGTTGGCGCGGATCGCGGCCTCGGCCGGTTCGTGGCCCAGCAATTCGAAGAACTGCCGCAAGGTCGCAAGGCGGTCCTCATCGGACGCCTTGACCGCAGCGGCAGCCCGCTCGTCGGACCGTGCCCATTCGCGCACGGCCATGTCGAAACGGCTGTCATACTCCCGCTCTTCGATCATGCGGGTCGCGGCCATCTCGATCCAGGCGACAGCCTCGCCCGCCGACAGGTTCGGGTCCAGCGGGGGCAGGAACCGGCAGCTTTCCTTCCAGAGGTCGAGCAGGGCCGCCAGCAGCGCCTCACGGTCTTCGAAATTGTGGTAGAACCCGCCCCGCGTCACGCCGAGGCGAGCGGCCAGACGATCGACTTTGACGCCGCCGATCCCTTCTTCGATCAAGGCGGCGCGGGCTTCGTCAATCCAGGCTGAGACGGGAGTTTTCGGCGTGCGGGCCTGCTTCATGCATTTGCCTTACCATAGGGCTCTCGTCGTTTCCAACGCCTATCGGCGGCCGGGTTTCCGATTTCCTGCACGATCCGGCGGCAGCGAAAACCCGATCAGTCCGCGGCGTCACCCTTGAGCAGCGCCATGCGCTGTTCGTCTGACAGCGCCATGATGCGCGAGCGCGCACCGAACCACACGGCGCCGCTGATCAGGCCCCAGCATCCCAGCGTCAGCCATTCGGGCGGGATATTGCCGTCAGCCGCGAACCAGGGCTGCACGAGCGCGACGATTGCGATGATGACCGAGAAGACCACGCCGCAGACCACCAGCGGCTTGCCGCCGGGGGCGGTGAAGCTCGCGTTCTCGCCGGTCGCACGCATCTTGAGAACGGCAAGGCAGGTGGCGACATAGATGATCCCGAAGGAAGCGGACACGATGTTGACGATCGGCAGGATGAACCCTCGCCCCAGCGTGAGCGCGGCCAGCGTGGCCGCCGTCACCGTCAGGATCGCGATGGTCGGCGCACCGCGCGCGTTGAGGCTGGCGAAACTTGCGGGCGAAAGATGCGCCCTGCCGAGCGCGAAGTAGACCCGGCTCCCGGCCAGCAGCAGCGCGTTCCAGGCCGTCATGCTGCCGAGCACTGCCGTGATCAGCACCAGCTTGGCGACGATCGGCGAGCCCATGGCCAGCTCGAAAGCCTGCGCGGCGGGAAGCGGCAGCTCTTTCAGTGTCGCGACCGGCACCAGCGCACTGACCGAAAGGACCAGCAGAATGTAGAACACCGCCGCGCCGACAACCGCCAGGATGAGCGCCCGGCCCGCAGCTGCCATCGAGGTCGAGCATTCCTCCGCCGCGGTCGCCGCGGCATTGAACCCTGCGAACCAGAACGGCGCGGTGCCCAGCATCGAGAGCACGGCCGCGAACTTGAGCGCGGATGTCTCGCCGGGGATGAGCGGCTGCAGATTGGCGGGGTCTGCATAGATCATCGCGATCGCGAGAAACCCGACCATCAGGGCGATCCGCAGATAGGTCACCCATTCCTGCACCACCGCCGCGCCGCGCACGCCGCGCAGGGCCAGAAGGCTGAACCCGATGGTCAATGCCGCGCCAATCAGCAGGCTGCCGAGGCGCACGTCAGATCCCAGCATGGTGTAGGCAACCGGCCCCTCGATCCCCGGGAAGAGCAGCCCGAAAAGCTGGCCGATGGAAATCGCCTGAAAGGCGCAGGCCGCGGTGTACACGAGGGCGAGCGTCCAGCCGGTCAGATAGGCCGCACCCGACCCGCCGAGCGCCTGAGCATAGACGATCTCGCCGCCGGCGGCCGGCAGGCGCGCCGCCATCTCGGCGTAGCACAGCGCGACCAGCAGCACGCCGCCTGCTCCGATGGCGAGCGCGATTGCGGTCCCCACGGCCCCGGCATTCGCCACCGCATCGCCCATGATGATGATCCAGGCGACGCCGACGATACTGCCGAAGCTGACGGCGAAATATTGCGGGGCGGAGATCGACTTTTGAAGCTTCGCGCCCTCAGATCCCATCTCGAGTACCATCCCCCCCTTGTCGGTTCGCACGCATGTCGGCCGGTTCCGGCCAGAACCGGATCAACTGCTTGCAGGCATCAGCAAGCGGGTCATCAGAACGCGAAAAGCTGGCTGACAAGGGGTTTAAAATACAATTGTGTATGCGCAGTGTCAAATTTCGTGGCGGTGCAGGCTTGGCATCAAGTGCTTTGCACGAATTGTCGATGCCAGCGGATTGCAGTCGCACGCGATCCTCGAATGCCGCGCCTACAAGTTTATCGCGGGGCAGAAGCCGTGCTGAACCGCGCTCTCTTCGACTTCGTCGCAGCGGGTGGCTGGCCATTGCTCTGCTGCCGCGTTACACGCACACAGGGGCGCGGAATCATGGGGGGCGAGTGGCTCTATCTGTATCTGCGCGCCGGGCATCGTGTACCGACAGCCCGGCGAGCTTTGCTAGCGCAACACCCTATCTCCGGTCCTTTGCGGGCCTGATGGTCGCGGCAGCGGTGACCTTGCTCTCTGCTCCGGCTTACGCCATCGACCGGGACAGCTGCGCGAACGAGGTCAGTGCCTTCATCGAAGCTGCCGACTATACCTTCGGCGAGGAATACTCGCGGGAAGAGCAGGCTAGATTGTTCAGCACCGGGGCGATCAACATGGAATTCATCGACTCTTTCCAGCCCGCCGAGGCAGGGGATCTGGCGGCGAACGCCGAGGCCTACCGGAATAGCCCGGAGTCTCCGGAAACCGACCCTGACATAGCTCGGGTGAACCGTGTGGAACGGGCAGCCATCAACTGCTTCTTCGAGAAGAAACTCGCCGAACTGGGAGGAGCGCCGAAGTCGGCGGGAGCAGGCGATGACGGATCGGATTCGGGCGTCGATGCAGGACAGGGCGGGGCCGGCAGGCGGGCGGATGCCGATGGTTACATCTATGACGACACCGATCATGGAGACTGCGTGTCGGTGGAACCTCGCGCACCGTCCGGGACGGGAAGTGCCATGGCCTATGGTCACTATGTCCTGGCGAATTCGTGCCCCTACTCGCTCAAGATCCTGATGTGCATCGCATTTGACCGCGCGGACGGATCTCCGAGCCCCAACTTCGACCTGCATGTCGCGGGCAGCAAGTGCCCGGGGATCGGCTGGCTGGGGACCACACTGGGCGCGAATGCGACCAGGGATGAGCGCGAATGGTTTGAATACAATCAGATCAAGTACGAGGTGAAAGTCTGCAAGGACGGCTGGGACTTCGTCGGCGAAAACGGCAGCTATCCGCCTGGGATCCTCGGGGAGGGCTATCGCTGCCGCCAGCGGCGCGATTGACTGCTCCGTCATGGCGCACCCGACAGGATTCGAACCTGTGACCTCTGCCTTCGGAGGGCAGCACTCTATCCAGCTGAGCTACGGGTGCATGGTGCCATGCGGTGCACATTGTCGCGTGCGGCGCGGCGCTTAGCAAGAGGCGGTGTGCCGCGCCAGTCAATTGTTCCCCTCCGCGCCCACCCGCAGGCGCGCATGGCCGAGCGCCCCGCAGGCCACGCGGGGGGCGGTTTAACCTTTCGGCAAGCATAGCTCCATAGGCTCCGCTGCATGGCAACCCTCCCTCCCACGCCGATTCTTGCTGCCGCTCCGACCACGGCGGTGGGAGATATTGCGCCCGAGGCGCTCGCCGAGGCGCTGGTCGGGCTTCACGGCAAGGCAGCGGCGGTGGCGCTGCTCGCGCGGCTCGCCCCCGAGCCGACCGAGATCCGCGGCGAGATCGGGGCGGTGATCGCCCGGGCCCGGCCCGAACAGCGCATGCTGGCGGCGCAGACCATCGGCGATTGCACGGCGATGCTCGATACCGGCCTGACCGCGCTCGGCACATTGTCGCGCCGGGGACAGGACGCCTCCGCGCCCGCACTGGTGCTGTGGCGCGAGTTCCACGCGGCGCGCGCGGCGATGGTCGCGGTGCTCGCGGGCGAGCCTGCCTGAACTCCAGCCCCGCGCGGGCTTGACTGCGTTCCCCATCCGTTCCAACGCTCGGCCATGTCGAGTGCCCCGCTTTCCCCGACCGATTCGCAGGCGCTTGCCGCCGGGGAGGTCGCGCGCGGCATCGGGCGGCTGTTCGCGCGCAACGACATCTGGTGCCTCGCCGAGGTGCCGCTGAAGAACGGCCGCCGCGCCGATCTCATGGGGATCGATGCCAAGGGCCTGATCGTGATCGTCGAGATCAAGGTCGCGCGCGCCGACCTGCTCGGCGACGCCAAGTGGCCCGATTACCTCGATTTCTGCGACCGGTTCTACTGGGGCCTGCCCCCCCATCTCGACCGCGCTCCGCTGGAAAGCGACGCCTATCGCCCCCAGACCTGCGGGGTGATCGTCGCCGATGGTTACGATGCCGAGATCCTGCGCCCCGCTGCCCTCGAACCGCTCGCGGCGGCGCGCCGCAAGACTCAGGTCGAGCATCTCGCGCGGATCGCGATGCGGCGGCACATGGCGCTCCTCGACCCGCTGTGCAGGGCGCCCGACGCATTGACCTGATTTGGCCCTGTTTTGCGGCGCATAATTGCGGCATAGCCGGTCCCGAGATGATCCCCGCCGATACCCCTGTTCCGCTGGCGCTGCTGATCGTCAGCATCGTCGTCACCGCGATCGTCGGCTTGCGCTATGTGCTGACCAGCGGGCTGTTCGCCTTCGCCACCTCGAAGATGCGCCCGGGTCTCTACGAGGGCCGCTCCGAGCAGATTCGCCGCGAGGTGCGCTGGTCGCTGCTCTCGGCGGCGATCTACGGCACGCCTGCGGGGATCGTGCTGTGGGGCTGGCGCCAGCACGGCTGGACGCTACTGACCGCCGACTGGAGCGCGCTGCCCTTGTGGTATCACCCGCTTTCGGTGCTGATCTACCTGTTCGTGCAGGACACCTGTTTCTACTGGAGCCACCGCTGGATGCACCGGCCCAAGTGGTTCAGGATCGCCCATGCGGTCCATCACGAAAGCCGCCCGCCGACGGCGTGGACGGCGATGAGCTTTCACCCGGTCGAGGCGGTGACGGGGGCGGTGGTGGTGCCGGTGCTGGTGTTCCTCGTCCCGATCCACATCGCGATGCTCGGGCTGGTGCTGACCGCCGCGACGATAATGGGCGTCACCAATCACATGGGCTGGGAGATGTTTCCGCGCTGGCTTGTTCACTCGCCGTTGGGCAATTGGCTGATAACGGCGAGTCACCACGAGCGTCACCACGAGGAATACAGATGCAACTACGGGCTCTATTTCCGGATCTGGGATCGGGTCTGCGGGACCGACAAGGGGCTGTCCGCGCGGATCGTGGCCGAAGCCGGGCATGGCCCGCAGGTGCCCGCGCGCTGAGCGCAGGCGTGCTGGCGTTAGCTGGTATCGGGGCGGGTCTCGCAGCGGCACCTCCCGCCGCAAAGCCCGGCGAGGTGGTCATCACCGTTACGGATCTGAGGTCGGGCAAGGGCGTGGTGCGGGCCTGCATGACCACCCGGGCCGACATCTTTCCCAAGTGCATCAAGGACCCCGCCGCCTTCCGCGCGGTCGTCCCGGCGAGCGGCAAGGTCGAAATCCGCTTCACCGGGGTCAAGCCCGGGCAATATGCGATCGCGCTGCTTCATGACGAGAACGGCAACGGGAAGGCCGACCGAGCGATGGGCATGATGCCCAAGGAAGGCTACGGCTTCTCCCGCGACGCCCCGGTCAAGATGGCGCCGCCCAAGTTTTCCGACGCGGTGTTTCCCTTCGGCGAGGGCACCAGCCGGGTGACGATCAAGATGCGGTATTTTCTCTGATTCTGCGATCGCGCTGACGCGCGATGCCTGCGCCACTGTCAGGTGGCCGGCGACGAAGGTGCCCGCGAAACAAAGACTCTCCGTTTACGTGATGTTTACCACGCCCCGCCACAACCGCCTGACAAGGTTCACCAAGGGGCGGATTGATAGCCATGGACACTCTGCGCGGCACCTTCGATCCTGACGCTATTGCGGATCGAAGCTGGGACGCCTCCGAAGAGGACAGCGCAGAGGCTGCGCACGCGCGCGACTTGCCGCCCGAATCGATCGGCCGCGACGAGCGGCGCATGCAGGTGCGCGCCTATAATCACTGGGCGAGCTTGCTGGGCGAGCGGATGTTCCCCAACATCGCCGACCTCGATCCGGCCGATCTTCCCGATTTCGGCCCCCACTCGGTGCTGCTCGATTTCACCGACGGGATCGAGAATCCGGCGGTGCGCTTCCTCGGCGAGAAGCTGGCGAAGGAATGCTCGCCGCCAAGCGTCATCACCCGTCTTTCGGACGTGCCGCCGCGCTCGCTCCTGTCGCGCATCACCGATCACTACATGCAGATTCTCGCCAACCAGGCGCCGATCGGGTTCGAGGCCGAGTTCGTGAATCACGCGGGCGTCGCGATCCTCTATCGCGGAATCCTGCTGCCCTATTCGAGCGACGATGCCTCGATCGACTACATCTACGGGGTCATCAACTGGAAGGAGATGGCCGACCAGCTGACCGCCGACGAGCTGCTGCTCGAGATCGACCAGGCGCTCGAACTCGATGGCGCGCTGGAGCTGGAGGACGAACCCGCCCCGCGGATCGCCGAGCCGGTCACCGACTGGGCGGATTCGCCCGCGCACGAAAGCGAAGAGGACGACGCGCCCTACGCCGAGCCTTACACCAACGCCTTCGCCCGCCTCGACTCCGTGCTGGATGGTGCGTTCGACGGTCCGCTCGAACCCGGCGACACCCTCCCCGATTTCAGCCAGTACGCGCTCGACGACGACGACGAGGAGTATGACGAGGACGAGGGTGACGGCGACGACGACGGCGCCAATTACAGCTTCGCCAGCCTCGCCAGCTACACCGAGGCGCCTGCCAAGAAGGCCATCGACCTGACCGCCTTCGAGCCCGTGCCTCTCGACGAGGACCTTGCCGAGCCGGCCGCCTACGCCGAGCCGGTGGCCTACGCCGAGCCGGAAGCGGCCTTCGAACCGGCCTTCGAGCCCGAATATGCCTACGCCGCCCCCGAGGAGGAGCCGGTCGCGGCCACGCCGGAAGAACCGGAAGCCTACGAGCCGATGGTCCCCGAAGCGCCCGAATACGGGCCGGAACCGGAATATGCGGCCGATCTCGCCTTCGCGGACGATCTCCCCGAGGACGCCGGCCTTTACGATTGCCTCGCCGCCGCGCGCGAACTCGCCCGCGCCGCCGACAGCACCGAGGACCGCAGCCGCAGCGCGCTCTATGCCGCGGTGAGCCGCGCCTATGATTTCTCGCTGATGGCGCAAGCCGCGCCGGACGACTACGCCGAGCTGATCGCCGACGCCGGCCTCGCCGTGCAGGACCGCGCGCCGATGACTCCGGTGGTCAAGCTCGTCTTCGGGCACGACTACGACAAGACGCGCCTCACCGAATATGCCGCGGTGCTGACCCACGCGCACCGCCTGCAACTGACCCGCGGGAGCCTTGCCACCTATCTCGCCGAAACCGAGGGCGGGGTGAAGGCGATCGTCAAGGCCGAACGCCGCCTGCGCCGCGAAGCGCAGGGCAAGCCGGTCGAGGATGCAGGCGCCGTGCGCGAGGCGCTCGCGCAGGCGCTGCGGGCGCTGGAGGCGATCACGCTCGAGGAACTCGACGGAGCCGGCCCGGAATTCGCGCTGGTGCTGGTGCGCCGCGACGAGATCGGCTGCGCTGAGATCCTCGCCGAGCTTCCCGAAGACCTCGCTCAGATCGAACGCGCCGCGCGCAAGCTGGTAGGCTGACGTCCGGCCGCGCCGCGCGCCAGCCCCCGACTTCACATTGCGTTCAGGCGCAATTGTCGTAGGATCGCCGGCCATGCGCGGTCGCACCCAAATCTTCGCCTATGTCTTCGCCTTGCTGGCGAGCGTCGTCGTCGCGAGCCAGCCGGTGGCGGCGCAGTCGATCCTGCGCGATGCCGAGACCGAGCAGCTGCTCAAGGACATGCTCGATCCCCTCGTCGAGGCGAGCGAGCTCGAGCGCGGCAATGTCGAGGTTGCGCTCATCAATGACGAATCGATCAATGCCTTCGTAGCCGGCGGTCAGGCGATCTACGTCCACTCCGGCCTGCTGAGCGCTGCCGATACCGCCAACGAGGTGCAGGGCGTGCTCGCCCACGAGCTTGGCCACATCACCGCCGGGCACGCGGTGCGCTTCGAGGAGCGGGGCAAGGTCGCCAACAAGATCTCGATCCTCTCGCTGCTGCTCGGCGTCGGCGCGGCGCTGGCGGGTGCAGGGGATGCCGCGATGGGGGTGATCGCTGCCGGACAGCAGGCCGCCATGGGCAGCTACCTGTCCTTCAACCGCGATCAGGAAGCCGCGACCGACCTTGCCGGGGCGCGCTATCTTGCGGGCGCGGGGATCAGCGGCAAGGGCATGATCACCTTCTTCGAGAAGCTGCGCGGCAACGAGATCCGCGCCGGCTACAGCCAGTCCGCCGAGGCCGCCTATGCGCGCACCCACCCGCTGACCGGCGATCGTATCCAGGTGCTGCGCGGGCTGGTCGACAAGAACCCCGGCTGGGACAGCCCGCCCGATCCCGACATCCAGCAACGCTTCGTGCGCGCCAAGGCCAAGCTTTACGGCTTCCTCAACACGCCCGCCCGCACCCTGCAGACCTTCCCGCTTTCCGACCAGAGCATCCCGGCGCACTACGCCCGCGCCTATGCCTATCACAAGGACGCGCGGGTCGATCTTGCCCTTGCAGAGACCGATGCGCTGTTGGCGATGGAGCCCGACAATCCGTGGTTCCTCGAGCTGAAGGGCCAGGTGCTGCTCGAATCCGGTCGTCCGGTCGACGCGCTGGTCCCGCTGCGCCGCGCCACCGAACTGACCAACGCCCACCCGCTGATCGCGGGCCTGCTCGGCCATGCGCTGATCGCGACCGAGAAGCCTGCCAACTTCGCCGAGGCCGAGACGGTGCTGCGCGCTTCGGTGCAGCGCGATCGCTACAATCCCTTCGCGTGGTATCAGCTCGGCGTGGTCTATGCCGAGCGCGGTGATATGCCGCGCGCGCAGCTGGCAAGCGCCGAGCAGCAGGTGATGAACCGGCTCTACCCCGAGGCGCTGCGCAACGCACAGGCGGCCGAGGCCGGGCTGCCCTATGGCTCGGCGGACTGGATCCGCGCCCAGGATGTTGCGCTCGAGGCGCGCGGCGAACTGGAACGGATGAAGAAGAAACGCTAGGCACGTGGCGGAAACCTGCCAGAAAGCGCCCATGTCCTCGAACCCGCCTGAAGCCGCCGCCCCTTCCGCCCTCCGCCACACGCTGTTGACCGCGCTGCTGGCGCTGACCTTCGGCTTTCTCGGCGCCGCGGCGTGGTCCTATTCCGGGCTGGCCGACAACCGCACCCGCAGCTTCCTGATGGGCAATCCCGACATCCTGCCGCAGATGGCGCAGGCTTACGAGGAGCAGGAGGCCGGCAAGCGGCTCGCGCAGATGGGCGGGCAGGTGTTCGAACCCTTCCCCGGCGTGGTGCTCGGCAACCCCAACGGCAAACGCGTGCTGGTCGAGTTCACCGACTATAACTGCCCCTATTGCGAGGCGAGCCTGAAGGACGTGAACCGGCTGATCGCCGAGGACCCGGAGCTCAAGGTCGTGATCCGCGAATGGCCGATCTTCGAAGGCAGCGACGTTGCCTCGCGCATGGCCTTGGCGGCAGGATTGCAGGGCAAGTACCGCGCCTTCCACGACACGATGTTCGCGACCAAGGACGTCGAAACCGCGGCGCGGGCAGCCGGCCTCGACATGGAACGCGCCGCGCGTGACGCCGCATCGGACGCGGTCTCGACCGAGATCGCGCGCAATCTGGAACATGCCCGCGCGCTCGGCTTCACCGGAACGCCGGCATGGATCGCGGGCCGCAATCCGTTCGGCGGCGCGGTCGGCTTCGACAAGCTGAAGGCCGCGCTGGGCGAGGCCGACAAGGCAGGCTGATGCGCCTTCCGGTGCTGGCCGCATTGCTGCTCGCCGGGGCGCCGCTCGCGGCTCAGGACGCGCCGCCGGCGCGCATCGATTACGCCGCCGAGCGTGCGGCGATCGCCCGCTATCAGGACGCCGACCAGCGCTTGCAGGACGTGGGCTGGACGCTGGCGCGGGGGAACGCCGGCTTCTGCCCCAAGGTGGTGCCTTCGATCGGGCTGCAATTGCAGGACATGGCGAGCTACGGCGCGCCTGCGGTGGCGCGGCGGGCGCTCGGGCTGAAGGGCGACTTCGCGGTGCAGACTGCCGCGCGCGGTTCGCCTGCCGCGTTGGCGGGCGCCTTCACCCGCAATCGCGAAATCGCGCTGCTGGAGCGGTTCGATCCCAATGAATGGCCCGCAGGCGCGGCCATGGAGTGGCAGCGGCTCGTGCGCGCGCACGACCACATCGAGGCGATGCTGACCGAGCACGGTGGCATCGCCATTGCCTTTGCCGACGGCGGCAGCGCGGCGCGGGTCCAACCGGCCCAGGTCTGCGCCACCCGCTTCGAACTGATGGGTGACGGCGGCAAGGCGGTGGCGGACGGCGCGCGGGTGGTGATCGGCATCGGCTTTCCGGCCTTCTCCTATGCCGAAGAGCCGGTGTTCGCCGCGGTGGTCGCGCACGAGCTTGCCCACAACGTGCTCGGCCACGACGCCTGGCTCGACCGCAACGGGCGGCAGGGCAAGAACGTGCGCCGGATCGAGCGCGAGGCCGACCGGCTGATCCCCTGGCTGCTCGCCAATGCGGGCTATGACCCCGAGGCCGCGGTAACCTTCATGACGCGCTGGGGATCCAAGCACGATTCGGGCCTGCGCTTTCGCATGGGGCACGACGGCTGGGACGAACGTGCAGAGGCGATCGCGCTTGAGGTGGCGCAGGTGAAGGACCTGATGGCCCGCGAGGGCCGCGCCGACTGGGCGGCGCATTTCCGGCGCGAGATCGACCCCGCGGGCGGCCTGCTGCGCAAGGCGGGCCGCTGATCGCAGCCGACCGCTTCTTGCGCCGAGCCGTTGCGCTCCCGGGGCAACGCGACCGAATTGCAGTGCCGTTTGCGACGAAATGCGGTAGACCGTTGCCCCTATGGCAGTGCTCCAGATCCAGGCGGCGCCGTTCTTCGCCAGCAAGAACCGGGCGTTCTGGAACCTCCAGCTCGCTGGCTGGGGCGCGGCTTTCCTGCTGCGCGCGGTCTCCGCGCTGGCCAATCAGCAGCCCTTCGACCTCCTCGCGCTGATCCTCGTCACCACCATCACGGGCTTTTCGATCAGCCTGATCCTCTCGGTCATCTACCGTAGCCTGATCAACCAGCAGCCGCTCGTCACCTGGGGCCTGACGGCGGTGGTGCTGGTGTTTGCGGTGCTGCTGCACGCCTCGATCGACGCCTGGGTGCAGGGCGTCTATTACGCCGGCACCCGCGAGACGACCTTCGCGCAGCGGCTGATCGGGCTCCTCTACCTGCCGCTGACCCTGCTCGGCGGGTGGAGCGCGCTGTACTACGCGATCAATTTCTTCCTCACGATCGAAACGCAGGCCGACCGGCTCGAGCGGCTGGAGGCGCAGGCCACTGCCGCGCAGCTTGCGATGCTGCGCTACCAGCTCAACCCGCACTTCCTGTTCAACACGCTGAACTCGATCTCCACGCTGGTGCTGCTCAAGCAGACCGAGCCCGCCAACGCGATGCTCACGCGCCTTTCGGGCTTCCTGCGGCACACCCTGGTGGCCGAGCCCGGCAGCCAGGTGACGCTCGCGCAGGAGATCGAGACGCTCCAGCTCTACCTCGACATCGAACGGATGCGCTTCGAGGAACGGCTGCGCACCCACTTCGAGATCGACGACGCGGCGCTCACCGCGCAGCTTCCGGCGATGCTGCTCCAGCCGCTGGTCGAGAACGCGATCAAATATGCCGTCAGCACGCAGGAGGAAGGCGCGCAGATCGCACTCACCGCGCGGGTGATCGGCGAGCGGCTGCGGCTCACCGTCGAGGACACCGGGCCGGGGATCGATGATGCCCCGCGCCATTACGCGCCCGACGCAGGGAACCCTATGGCTGCCAGACCGGTATCCACCGGCGTCGGCCTGGCCAACATCCGTAACCGCCTGGCCCAGGCCTATGGAGACAACCACTTGTTCGAAACACGATCGGAAGCTGGGGGCGGCTTCACCGTACTGATCGAGATCCCCTTCACTCGGGCCGCGAGCGCCCAGGAAGTGGCACCGCCCGCTTCGGCAGCCATCGGGACTGCGACGAGCGGGAGCGACAACATCATTCCGCTCAACCCCCCCCAACGAACCATCGGAACCCCCGCATGACCATCAGAACCATCCTCGTCGACGACGAAAAGCTCGCCATCCAGGGCCTTCAGCTGCGCCTCCAGCCGTTCGAGGACGTCGAGATCATCGACACCTGCGCCAACGGCCGCGAAGCGATCCGCAAGATCAAGACCGAAAAGCCCGACCTCGTCTTCCTCGACATCCAGATGCCCGGCTTCGACGGCTTCAGCGTCGTCAAGGGCGTGATGGAGATCGAACCCCCCCTGTTCGTCTTCGTCACCGCTTACGAGGAACACGCGATCCGCGCCTTCGAGGCCAATGCGGTCAACTACCTCATGAAGCCGGTCGACGAACAGAAGCTCGCCGACACCATCGAACGCGTCCGCCAGCGTCTTGCCGAGAAGAAATCGGCCGAGGATGCCGGGCAGCTGCTCGACGTGCTGTCGGAAATCGCTCCCGAGCGCGCCGCCGACTTCGCCGAATCCGCTGCCCCCGCGACCGAGAGCGAGGGCCGCTTCGAGAAGCTCATCAACGTCAAGGACCGCGGCCAGATCTTCCGCGTCGAGGTCGACACGATCGAGCACATCGAGGCTGCGGGCGATTACATGATCATCTCCACCGGCGACAATTCGCTGGTGCTGCGCGAGACGATGAAGGACCTCGAGCGCCGTCTCGACCCGCGCAAGTTCCAGCGCGTCCACCGTTCGACGATCGTCAACCTCGATCTCGTCCGGCAGGTGAAGCCCCACACCAACGGCGAATGCTTCCTGGTGCTGGACAGCGGCGCCGAGGTGAAGGTGAGCCGTTCCTACCGCGACGTGGTGGCGCGCTTCGTGCATTGATGCGTGCGGGGGCGCCTTGCGCGCCCCCGTCCTCGCGATGACGAGGGACGGCCTACATCTCTTCCTCGACCTCGGCGATCGCCTCTGCCGTCAGCCGCTGGCGCGTTTCGTCCATGCGCGTGCGGATCAGCCCCGGGATCAGGAAGAGATCGACGAACGCCCACACAGCGGTGACGGGAAGGCCGACGACCGTTATGCCGAGCACGAGCATGATGATCCCGGTCTTCGTTTCGCCCAGATAAAAGCGGTGGGCACCGACGACGCCAAGGACAATGCACAAGCCGTAGGCTGCGGCCGTGCTGGGCTTTTCGCCGATCACCCGAAACTCTATCTGCATCCTGTGCTGATAGCTGATCGGTATCCTCGGCGTGGAGGATTCACGTGATTCGATATCCTGCGTCCCGTGTTTGCCATTTCTGGTGGTGAACGGCTAACTGAAGCTAACCTACGGAGTTTGGCCGATGCTTTCAACTTTTTTCCAGCTAACCCGCTGACCGGATGACGAAATTCATTCTGAGCGGCTTCGATCTGGCGGCCTTCGTGCGCGACACGCTTGCCGAGGATCTCGGCGAGGGTCTGCCCGGCGGCGGGCGTGATGTCACCTCCGAAAGCGTGATCCCTGCCGAAGCGCGCTTTACCGGGGTGATGGACAGCCGCGACGCGATCACCGTCGCCGGGCTGCCGCTGGCCAAGGCTTTCTTCCGGCACCTCGATCCCGATTGCGCCATCGAAATGCTGGTGCAGGATGGCGACGAAGTCGCGGCCGGCACCGACCTGATGCGCATCGAAGGCCGCGCCCGCGCCCTGCTCACCGCCGAACGCAGCGCGCTCAACATCGTCCAGCACCTTTCCGGCGTCGCGACGCTCACGCGCGAATACGTCGCCGCCATGCGAGAAGGCAGCGCGACCTGCACGCTGCTCGACACCCGCAAGACCATCCCCGGCCTCCGGTTCCTGGAGAAATATGCGACCCGCATGGGCGGCGCGCAGAACCACCGGATGGGCCTGTGGGACGCGGCGATGATCAAGGACAATCACGTTGCGGTCGCCGGCTCGGTCGGCGAAGCGGTGCGCCGCGCGCGCGAGGCAGGCGTGCCGAAGATCATCTGCGAGGTCGACCGCCTCGACCAGATCGAACCCGCATTGGCGGCAGGCGCGCATCACCTGCTGCTCGACAACATGGACCCGGCCACCTTGCGCGAAGCGGTCGCCGTCGTCGCGGGCCGTGTTCCGACCGAGGCGAGCGGCGGGGTCAACCTCCAGACCATCGCCGCCAAGGCCGCGAGCGGAGTCGACTTCATCTCGGTCGGCCGCCTGACCCAGAGCGCGCCGGCGGCGGATATCGGGCTGGATTTCAAGCCGGTATGAAGGTTCGAAGAGGCACGCGGCCGCTGGCTATCCGCGCCTTTGCGGGGTGCCTCCTCCTGTTCGCGCTCATCAACCTGATCGCGGGTCTTGCCGATCTGCGCACATCCGCGGCGATCCTCACAGACTTCTGGCCCTCGATCGACTGGGACCGCGACCGGACGATCATCGCCCTGTTCACGCAGTTCACCATCGCGCTGATCCCGCTGGTGTGGATCTACGTCTTCGCTGCGGGCTTTGCGCGCTGGTTCGTTTTTTCCTTCGGCCTCGCCAAGCTCGGCTGGGTGCTGTTCTCCCTCTTCGCCGCCCTGTGGTTCGGCGAAGGTGAATTGCTGCGCTTCACCCTCGCCCTGCTGCTCGGCAGCGCGCTGGTGCTTCTGCTGATGCCGGGCAGCCGCGACTGGTTGGCGCGAGACAAGAATGATGACCCTGTCGCCTTTGAATAGACAAACCCGTTCAAAGTGTTAGCCTGAGGCCCTTGCAAAAGGGGATCATCCAGTGCGGCCACAATCCATCGTCAGGTTCGACCAGGTTTTTCTTGCCATCATCGTGATCGGTCTGATCGGTTTCGCCCTCAATTGGGAGAGCGCGATGGCCCAGCTCAACGCCAATCCGGGGCTCAGCCAGCTCGGGTGGGACGGAACCGGGGTGCTCATCGGGATGTATGCCTTCAGCGTCACGATCTCCCTGCTGCTCTGGTACTTCGTCTCGCGCCGGGCGAGCAATGTGGCGCGCTGGATCCTGACCGTGCTGACCGTTTACGGGCTGATCAGCCTGCCCTTCACGCTCTTCCTGTCGCCCCTGCCCTGGCCTTCGCTGATCGTCGCCTTTGTTTCGGCCGTCCTGCAGGCCGCGTCGGTCTGGCTCCTGTTCCGCCCGGATGCGGCGGCGTGGTTCAAGCACGGGCCGCGCGGCATGGACCCCGACGTCTTTGAATAGGGCTTGGCCGCTGGCGGCGCTGGCGCTCGGCCTCCCCGGCGCAGCTCACGCGCAGGCCTACCAGTGCCGCGTGCCGCCAGTCACGAGCGTGCCCAAGGTCGCTCCTGATGGCCCGCGCCGCCAGTCCGCGATCACCGGCTACACCCTCGCGCTGAGCTGGAGCCCCGAGTTCTGCCGCACCCGCGCCGGTGACCGCTCGCAAGGCTTGCAGTGCGGCGGCGAGAACGGGAGCTTCGGGCTCGTCGTCCACGGCTTGTGGCCCGAGGGCGGGAAAAGCTCGCCGCAGTGGTGCGAGGCCCGCGCCGCGCTCGCCCCGGCCGAGGTGCGCGGTGCGCTGTGCCTGATGCCGTCCGAGCGGCTGGTGGCGCGGCAATGGGCCAAGCACGGGAGCTGCATGGTCCGGCGCCCGGCGAACTACCTCAAGGTGATTCGCGTCCTCTACGAAGGCCTGCGCCTGCCCGACTACGACCGCATCAGCCGCGAGGATGGCCTGACCGCAGGCCGCATCCGTGCCGCCTTTGCCGATGCCAACCCCGGCTGGCCGCAGAGCGCGATTGCCGTCGAGCTTTCGGAGCGTGGCTGGCTCGAGGAGATTCGCCTGTGCTATTCGAAGCGCTTCCGCCCCATGGCCTGCGCGCCGTCGCGGCGGGGGACGAGCGATGGGGCGGCAGCGAAGATATGGCGCGGGCTCGAGGCAGGCTCCAGCTAAGCCCAGACCCCCCTCCAGCGGCGTCCAGACCCCCGCTAGACCCCTTCCAGACCCCGCCTAGACCCCTGTCAAACGCAGTGTTTCACGTGGAACATCGCCTCAGCGCCGGTCCCTGAAGAACCCGCGCAGCAGATCGGCCGATTCCGCTTCGCCGATGCCGGTGTAGACCTCGGGGCGGTGGAGGCATTGGGGCTGTTCGAAGACCCGCGCCCCATGTTCCACCGCGCCGCCCTTGGGATCGCTGGCGGCGTAGTAGAGGCGGGCGATCCGGGCATGTGCGATGGCCCCGGCGCACATCGCGCAGGGTTCGAGCGTGACCCACAATTCGCAGCCCGTCAGGCGCTCGTCACCCAGCGCCTGCGCGGCGCGGCGGATCGCGAGGATCTCGGCATGGGCGGTGGGATCGTGATCGGCGCGTGGTGAATTGTGAGCTTCCGCAATGACTTGGCCGTCCCTCACCACCACCGCACCGATCGGCACCTCGCCCGCGTCGGCCGCGGCGCGGGCCAGCGCAAGAGCGCGGGGCATGAAGCTGCGGAATTCGCTTCCGCTCATGCCCCGCGCCTCGCGGCAAGGTTATTCGTTGCCGGTGACGGGCGTCCCCTTCGCATCGCCGGGCATTGTGACATCGACATCGGGAACCTCGACCGTGGTCTTCTTGGTGGTGACATCCACATCCGCGGTCTCGACGTCAAATTCGGGCATCTGGCCGCCCTTCACGTCAACTTCGGGCAGATCGCCTTCCTTGGTCTGGTCGACATCGCACGCTGCAAGGCCGATTGCCAAGGGGGCGAGAAGGGTGGTCATGAGGATTCGTTTCATTATCTTTTCTCCTGCAGGCCTGACATCACGGGAAGCGCCCCCGTCAGGTCTGCCGGCGACTGCACGACGCCCGCCAGTTTGCGGCCACCACATGGGTTACCCACATCACGCAAATGCAGTATGCACTCTCCGCCGGACAAAGCCGGCCGACGTGCATCGCGCTTGACGATTCGGGCCTGCCCCGTTATGCGCGCCGCTTTCCTTGCCTGAGCCCGAGCTCGGGCCCGTTTTTACGAGAAGAGACACACCATGTCGCGCATCTGCGAACTGACCGGCAAGGGCCGCCAGGTCGGCCACAATGTGAGCCACGCCAACAACAAGACCAAGCGGGTCTTCCTGCCGAACCTGCAGAACGTGACGCTGATGAGCGAAAAGCTCGAGCGCAGCTTCAAGTTCCGCGTCTCGACCCACGGGCTTCGCTCGGTCGAGCACAATGGCGGGCTCGACAACTGGCTGCTCAAGACCAGCGACGAGAAGCTCTCGGCGAATGCGCTCAAGGTGAAGCGCGAGCTGGTGAAGTCGCAGGCCGCCGCCTGATCGGCTGCCCCTCGGGGCAACCTGCGAATCGATGAAGCGCTCGGGGCTCCCGGGCGCTTTTTCGTTGTGAGCGGGAGGTCTGCATCGCCCGCGAGCGCCTCAGCCGGGCCAGTCGAAACGCACCAGCAAGCTGCGCTGGAAGATCGAGAGATTGTCGTCGACGATCAGCCAGATGCTGCCCTTGGCCGGGTCCTCGCGCGAGGGGACATAGGCGATCCCCTCGAAATTGTCGGCGAAGACCCCGCCCTCGAGCCGCTCGACGATCAGCGCATCCCATTGCGCGCCCGGCCGGATGTCGCCGAGGTCGGCAAGCGCGATCATCGTGTCGAAGCGCGCCGGCACGCTGTAGACGACGCGGCGCAGCAGGATGAGCAGGCGCCCGCCCGGCAGCGCAGCGGCATCGACCGGGTCGTATCCCGGCGGCGCACGGTACCAGGTCATGACCGGCGTCGCCCCCTCCGCCGGGTCGCCCGGAAAGACCAGCGCCTGGTGGAGCCAGTCGCTGCGCGGCTCGGCCCCCTCGGCGATCACGAGGAAGCGCCCGTCGGCGAGGCGCTCCATCGTCTCTGCGCCGCTGTTGAGCGACCATTCCGCCATTGCCGGCGGCGCGCTGATGGTGGGGGTGCCGTCCTTGGCGTAGCGGACGATCAGGTTGTCGAACTCGAAGCCTGCCCACAGCGTGCCTGAAGCCGGGTCGCGCGCGAGGCTTTCGAGATCGACATATTCCTGGCGGCGCCCCCGCATGCTGATCCCGATGAAGCGGAAGCTGCCGGGGATAGCACGGGGCTGCTCGCCGGACAGGTCGAGGTCGAGCCGAAGGCCGCGGTCGGTTGCGGCGATGAGAGCCGGACCGCCGTTCTCTCCGGTGCTCGCGGCAAGCGCCGAAAAGCCGCCGAACCAGCCGTGCTTCGAAGTCAGTTCCCACGCCCCTGTCAGCGCCAGCTCTCCCGACACGCCCGCGCGTTCGGCAAGCGGGGTGATCGTCACCACCGCCGGATCGCTGCGCAACCCTATGGGGGTGCGCAGGAATGTGCCGGGAGCGAGCCCGACGATCACCAGTGCGAGAAGGAGGAGACGCCGCATCCGCGCGTGCCCATCGGGCAGGGCGGTGACGCGGTCAACCGCCAATGACGAGGCTCAGACGAGTCCCAGCAGGCGGCGCGTTGCGATCTCGGGCGAGGCATAGGCCTCCTGCCGCTCCGCGCTCCAGTAGCGCAGCTCCTGAAGCGGGATCGCCTCGCCGGAGACGGCACAGAGCACGTGGCTGCCGGGGCGCAGCACACGGAAGCTGGAGGGGCCGTAGTAGAGCTTGGCGGCCTTGTCGGAGGGAGTCATCAGCATGGGGCGCGTGATAGCAGAGCGCGCCTAACCGAACAAATCATCTTGTTTGGGGGCTGGGGAAGGCGGGCGTTTGCGAGGCGGCGAAGCAGCAGGCGGCGAGGTCAGCGGCGCGCTTCCGGCAGGCACTACGCCGAGCATCCCGTCGCGGAACTGCACGGTCAGCGCAGGCTCGCCTGCCGCTTCGGTGCGGGTGGTGAGCGCCTTGCCTGCAGCATCGCGGATGATCGCATAGCCGCGCTCCAGAGGCTTTTCCGGATGGAGCTGGCTCATCACCCGCGCAAGCGCGCCGAGGCGGTCGTGGCCGTGGCGCAGCGGCCGCTCGATGAGCGCGAGGGGCAGCCGCGCCCGGTCGAGCCGCCGCTGCGCCTCTCCGGCAGAGCGCGACAGCAGGCTGGGCGAAAGCCGCGCCGCCACCCCAGCGAGCCGCTCGCGGCCCTTGGCAGACCGGTCGCCAAGTGCGCGCCGCAGCCGCTCCGACAGGTCGTCGAGCTTCTGCGCCTGGCCCGCAAGCAGGTTCTCCGGCCGCGGCAGCATCCGCGCGCGCGCCGCGAGCCGCTCTCGGCCAAGCTCCACGGGGCGATAGACGGCGCGGCGCTGACGGGCCGCGAAGTCGGCGAGGGTCAGCAACAGGTCGGCACGCACCGGCACCGCCATTTCTGCAGCGGCGGTCGGTGTCGGAGCGCGGCGATCGGCGGCGTAGTCGGCGAGCGTGGTGTCGGTTTCGTGGCCTACCGCGCTGATCACCGGGATCGAGCATTCGGCAATGGCGCGGACGACGACTTCCTCGTTGAAACTCCACAGGTCCTCGATCGACCCGCCCCCGCGCGCGACGATCACCACGTCAGGGCGCGGGATCGGGCCGCCAGGGGCCAGCCCTGAGAACCCGCGCACGGCGGCGGCAACCTGCTCGGCGGCGCCCTGCCCTTGCACCACCACCGGCCAGACCAGCACATGGCTGGGGAAGCGGTCGGCGAGGCGGTGCAGGATGTCGCGGATCACCGCGCCGGTGGGTGAGGTGACCACGCCGATCACTTGCGGCAGGAAGGGCAGGCGGCGCTTGCGCTCGGCGGCGAACAGGCCTTCGGCGGCGAGCCGCGCGCGGGTCTTCTCGAGCAGCGCCAGCAACGCGCCCTCGCCCGCAAGTTCGAGGCTGTCGATCACGATCTGGTACTTGGAGCGCCCCGGATAGGTGGTGAGCTTGCCCGTGGCGATCACTTCCAGCCCGTCTTCCGGGCGGAAGGTGAGGCGCTGGGCCCCGCCCTTCCACATCACCCCGTCGATCACCGCGCCTTCGTCCTTGAGGCAGCAGTAGAAGTGGCCCGAAGCGGCGCGCTTCACGCCCGACAGCTCGCCGCGCAGCCGCACGAAGCCGAAGCGATCCTCGACCGTGCGCTTGAGCAGCGCGGATATCTCGCTGATGGTGAGGGGCTGCGCATTGTCGCCCGCACGGTCACGCGCTACCAGCCCGGCGTTGTCATGACTCATTGGGTCATCACTGATCGGCGGAGGGGCCATGAATATCCTGCTTCTGGGGTCTGGGGGCCGCGAACATGCGCTGGCATGGAAGCTGGCGCAATCCCCTGCCTGCACCCGGCTCTACGCCGCTCCCGGCAATCCCGGCATCGCGGAGGAGGCGGAGTGTGTCGCGCTTGAGGCGACCAACCACGCTGCGGTGATCGCCTTCTGCAGCGCGCATGACATCGGGCTGGTCGTGATCGGCCCCGAGGCGCCGCTGGTCGACGGGCTGTCGGACAGCCTGCGGGCGGCGGGCGTGCCGGTGTTCGGTCCCTCGCAGGCGGCAGCCCAGCTCGAAGGCTCCAAAGGCTTCACCAAGGATCTGTGCGCCCGCGCCGGGATCCCGACGGCGGGCTATGTCCGCACCGCTAGCCTCGAGGAGGCCCGCGCCGCGCTCGCCTGCTTCGCCGCGCCCTATGTGCTTAAGGCCGATGGCCTTGCGGCGGGCAAAGGCGTGGTGATCGCCGCGACTCTCGCCGAGGCCGAGGCGGCGCTTGCCGACATGTTCGGCGGTCAGTTCGGCAGCGCCGGCGCCGAGGTGGTGATCGAGGAATTCATGGAAGGCGAAGAGGCGAGCTTCTTCGCGCTCACCGATGGCAGCACGGTCATCCCCTTCGGATCGGCGCAGGACCACAAGCGCGTGGGGGATGGCGACACCGGCCCCAACACCGGCGGAATGGGCGCCTACTCCCCCGCTCCGGTGCTCACCCCCGAACTGCAGGCCCGCGTCATGGCGGAAATCGTCGAGCCCACTGTGCGGACCATGCGCGAGGACGGGAGCCCCTATCAGGGTGTGCTCTTCGCCGGCCTCATGCTCACGGCAAAGGGGCCCAAGCTGATCGAGTACAACGCCCGCTTCGGCGATCCCGAATGCCAGGTGCTGATGATGCGGCTGGAGAGCGATCTCGTCGCCATCATGCTCGCCTGCGCCCAAGGAGAGCTTGCGGGAGTGACCCCGGTGTTCCGCGATCAAACCGCGCTCACCATCGTCATGGCGGCCAAGGGCTATCCCGGCACGCCCGAGAAGGGCGGCACGATCATGATCGGAGACACCGAGGCCGCCAAGGTATTCCACGCCGGAACCGCGCTGAAGGACGGCGTGCTGGTGGCGAATGGCGGGCGGGTGCTCAACGTGACGGCAACCGGCGCGAGCGCCACCGAGGCCCAGCGCGCCGCCTACAAGGCGGTTGACGCGATCACCTTCCCCACCGGCTTCTGCCGCCGCGATATCGGTTGGCGCGAGGTGGCGCGCGAGAACGCCTAGAACCGGGCGGCGACGTTCACCCCGATGCTGTGCGCATCGCCCCATGGAATGACCGCCGCAACGCGACCCTTGCCGTCTGCCCTGGGATGGGTGAGCAGTAGGCCCGCCCCCGTCCCGATCGCCGCGCCGGTGAGCACGTCGTACCAATAGTGCTTGTCCGCCTCGACCCGCGCCACGCCGACGAAGCTGGCGAGCGCCAGAGCCGGGATGCCCTCGCCCGGTCCGCGCCGCTCGAGGATGCTGGTCGCCGCGGCGAAAGCGGTGGCGGTGTGGCCGGAAGGAAAGCTGTCATTGCCGCTGCCATCCGGGCGCCTTTCGGGGAAGGCTTCCTTGAGAGCCTGCGCCGAGACGAAGCCGGCGGCACCCGAGGCCCCGGCCTGAAGCGCGCCTTGCTCGTCGCTCTGGGCCAGCGGGACGCCGACCGACCAAAGCACAAGCCCGCCGACGCCGACATCGCTCGCGGTCGCCCAGTCGTCCTGCGAGGAGGCGAACGCGGGCTGTCCGGCGAGTAGCAGCGGGCTGGCGAGCGCGAGGCTCCAGCGACGCAGGGGACGAGGCAGGGCGGACGGCGCTTGCGACATGATCGACGGTTTCCTTGGAATTGGCGCGGCATGATGGCCGGTCCGGCTTGTCAACGCCCCGGCTCACCGATGGTGCCGCCGGAGCGACAAAATTGATCGCGATCAAGGAAGGGCGTGCCGCATGGGCAGATAAGGCAGGCATGACCCAGCTTCCCCTACGCGCCCTCGCCCTTCTCACCGCGCCGCTCATGGTGCTCGCCGCGTGCCAGACGGCGGGGTCCGAGAACCCGCCCGCCATGCTCGGCAAGTCCACGGCTCGCTCTCCCGATGCCCGCGCGCCCGCGTTCGTCGAGGCGGCCTGCGGCGGGTGCCACGCGGTCGAGCCGCCGTTCCTCTCGCCCAACCCGCGCTCGCCCAGCTTCGCGGCCATCGCCAACAGGCGGGGGTTATCGGAAAAGTCGCTCGCCGACTGGCTCGCCGAGGCGCACAACTACCCGGAGGACATGGACTTCACCCTCACCCGACCGCAGATCGACCAGATCGCGGCCTACATGGTGACCCTGCGCAACGCGGGCTACGTCCCCGACAAGTAGGCTTTGACGCCCCGCCGCTCCGTGATACGCCCCTGACGGTCGCAATCGAGAAGGGGGAACCTCGATGCCGTATCGCCTCGCGCCTTATTTCGTGGGATTCGTGCTGCTGGTCATCATGACCGGCTTCTGGGCGAGTTATTTCGCGTCCGACGGAGCCATTCCGCTCGCTTTCCACGTCCATGCGATCTCGTCGATGACCTGGCTGGCGCTGCTGATCGTGCAGCAGGTCGCAGTGCAGCGCCGGGCGATTGACCTCCACCGAGGGTGGGGGCGGGCGAGTTTCGTGCTGTTTCCTTTCATGATCCTCGGCTTCATGATGATCATCAATCGCGCCGCCCACCGCTTCATGCTGCGCGAGGACGAGGCAATCGCCGCCCTCGGGCCGGCTTTCGGGATCGGCATGGGGATCGCGATCAGTGCCTATCTGACGCTGTTCTATCTGGCGCTGAAGCACCGCCGCAACGTGAAGCTTCATGCGGGCTACATGCTGGCGACCCCGCTGATCCTTTTCGAGAGCCCGTTCAGCCGGGTGATGGGGAATTTCCTCCCGTGGATGAACGTGATCGGGAGCGATTTCCCGCACGTAATTCTCGATACCATCGCGATCAGCGACGCCCTGGTGGCGGGCTTCGCGCTGGTGATGTGGGCGCGTAACCGCAAGCATGGCGCGCCGTGGCTGGTGGCGGCGGGCTTCGTGCTCTTGCAGGCCGCAGTGATGTGGTTTGCGCCCTTCATGCCGGCGGTCACCGCAGGCTTCGCAGCCTATGCGGCGATCCCGTCCGGTGTGAAGCTGGCGCTGGGTGTCGCGGCCGGGGTAGGGGCGGCGTGGCTCGGCTGGGAAGCCGGCAAGCTCCCTAGGAAGTGCGCGGCGGCAGCTGCCTGAGCCCCTCCGTCGGCAAGTGATGGCGCCCTTCTTCGCTGGAGTGTTTCACGTGAAACACGCCATCAAAGCCACGCTTGAGCCTGCCTGACGGGGGTCTGGCAGGGGTCTAGAGGGGGTCTGGACGGCATCTGGACGGCATCTGGCGAGCAGTGCCCTCTAACCCCCTTGCGTCACCCGCCCCGCACCGCTCGGCCGCAATCGCACCCGCCGAAGCGGGCGCGCCTGATCAAAGCCGCTCCGTCACCAGCGCCTGCATGTCGGCTTCGGGACGCGGGCCATAGTGCGAGATCACTTCCGAAGCGCAGATCGCGCCGCGCTTCAGGCAACGCTCGAGCGGCTCGCCCTTGACGTAGCCCGACAGGAAGCCCGCAGCGAACTGGTCGCCCGCGCCGGTGGTATCGACCACCTTCTCGACCGGCACTGCGGCCACTTCGGCGCGCTCACCCTTGGCGATGGCGACAGCGCCCTTCTCCGAGCGGGTCGCGACCAGCACCGGCACTTCGGCCGCGACCGCAGCGAGCCCGGTCTCGAAATCGGCCTCGCCGCTGAGCGTCGCCAGCTCCGTCTCGTTGACGAACAGGATGTCGATCACGCCCTCGGAGATCATGCGGCGGAAGTCTTCGCCATGACGTTCGATCACGAAGCTTTCCGAGGCGGTGAAGGCGATCTTGCGACCGGCATCGCGCGCGACCTCGATGGCGCGGCGCATCGCGCGGCGCGGCTCTTCCGGGTCCCACAGGTAGCCTTCGAGATAGAGGATCGCCCCGCTGGCGATCAGCTCCTCGTCGAGCGCCGCGGCGGGGAGGTATTGGCCCGCGCCGAGGAAGGTGTTCATGGTGCGCTCCCCGTCGGGGGTGACGAAGATCAGCACCCGGCCAGTGGCAGGCTCGCCGTCGCGGCCCGGCGTGTCGAAATCGATGCCGGTCGCGCGCATGTCATGGCGGAACACCTTGCCGAGCTGGTCGTCGGCGACCTGGCCGATGAAGGCGCATTGCAGGCCGAGCGTGGCGAGGCCAGCCAGCGTGTTCGCCGCCGAGCCGCCGGAGACCTCGCGCGCCGGGGGCATGGCTTCGTAGAGCTCGTCGGCCCGTGCCTCGTCGATCAGGGTCATGCCGCCGCGATTGAGCTGGAGTTCCTCGATCAGCTCCTCCCCGCAGGAGGCGATCACGTCGACCACGGCATTGCCGATGGCGATCACGTCGTAGCGGGGCGGGGTCGGTTCGGGCACGGGCGGTTTCCTTGAGGCGTGAGTGATGCAAGGCCGCCTAGCCGCCTTCGCCGCCCACGCCAAGCTTCTGTGTGCCAAACGGGGGCCCGCGTTGACTTCGCGCCGCCCGCCTCGCATCGGATGGCGCATGTCCGCCGTCTTCACCGCCCTTGCCAAGGCCGTCGCCCAACTCGGCGACCGTGCCGTGATCGCGGTCGCATTGAAGAGCATCGCGATCACGCTGCTGATCTTCGCCGGGCTGGGCGCTGGCCTTTATGCCGGGCTTGCGCAGCTGTTCCGCAGCGAGGCCCTCGCCGCGGTTCTGCCCTCAGGCTTCGTCGGTCCGGTAGTGGCGCTGGCGGCGCTGGTCACGGGGGTGGCGGCTTTCTGGCTGCTCTTCCGGGTGGTGGCGCTGGCGGTCCTGCAGTTCTTCGCCAACGAGGTCATCGCGGCCGTGGAGGCGCGGCACTTTCCGGCACTTGCAGCACAGGCGCGGCCGCTTCCCTTCCGGCGCGATCTGGCCAATTCGGTGAAGGGTCTGGCGCGGGCGGTGGGCTACAACCTGCTGGCGCTGCCGGTGGCGGGCCTGCTCGCTTTCACTGCGGTCGGCCCGGCGCTGGTGCTGCTTGCGGTCAACGCCGTGCTTCTGGGGCGCGAGCTGACCGACATGGCATGGCTGCGGCACTGCGCAGGCGCGGAATCCGCAAACCCGGTTCCCCGTGCGGAGCGATTGCTGCTGGGGGCAACCATCGCAGGGCTGATGCTGGTCCCCTTGGCGAACCTCGTCGCACCCCTTATCGGCGCGGCAGCGGGCACGCATCTGGTGCTCCGCAGGCTGGAGGAACGACAGGGAGCATGAGGTTCGGGGCAATCGCGATCATGGCGCTGCTCGGCGGCGCACTGGGCGGATGCACGAGCGGCGGTGCGCCGCGCGTGGCCTCGGCGTCCGCGCGCCCCTCCATTGCGCTTGCCGGCAAGCCGCGCAGCACGATTGCCGGGTCTCCGCAGGTGATGTCCCCGCAAGGCCTTGGCGGCGTGATCGGCGCGCCCGCCGCCGCGCTCACCCAGCGCTTCGGAAGTCCGCGCATCGATCTGGTCGAGGGTGACGCGCACAAGCTCCAGTTCGCAGGGAATGCCTGTGTGCTCGACATTTATCTTTATCCCCTGAGCGCCGGGGCGCAGCCGACCGCCACCCACGTCGAGGCGCGGCTGCGGCAGGGGGGTGCCAAGGCCGATCCGGGGGACTGCATCCGCGAGGTCGAGCGGCGATGACGATCAAGGTAACGCCGCTTTAAGCCTGTTCGTGCCATGGCCTTGCCCCGAGGAATACTCGCAGGGACCAGACGCCGCATGACCACGCAATTCATCGCCATCGCCGAAGCCGCCGCCGCGGACGGGCAGATCACCGCCGAAGGCCTGCTGGCGCTGCGCCGCGAAGGCTGGGGCGACGGCATCATCACCCGCGCCGAAGCCGAGGCGCTGTTCGCGCTCAACTCCGCCTTGCACGAACGCAGCAGCGATTGGGTCGACTTCTTCGTCGAGGCGATCGGCGAGTTCGTGCTCAACGGCACCGAGCCGCGTCTGCAATGTTCGGACGAAGAGGCGGCGTGGCTGATCGAGCAGGTCGACAGCGATGGGCATGTCGACTCGATGGCCGAGCTCGAAGCGCTGGTGCGCATCCTCGAGCGCGCCGAGAACACCCCCGACCGGCTCAAGAACTACGTGCTCTGCGAGGTCGAGCGCGCGGTGCTGACCGGCACCGGCCCGACCCGCTGCGGCGGCGAGCTGTCGGCGACGCACATCAGCGCCGCCGAGTGCCGGATCATCCGCCGCGTGATCTTCGCCCCCGGCGGCCACGGCCCCGCCGCCGTGACGCGCCACGATGCCGAGATGCTGTTCCGCCTCAAGGACGCGACTCTGGCCGAGGAGAATGCCGACGCCTGGGACGATCTGTTCGTCGATGGGGTCGCCAATTACCTCAAGGGCTTCATCCTGCCCCACGCCCAGCTCAGCCATGCGCGCAAGCTGGAGCTCGAAGCCTTCATTGCCGATGACCGGGTGAACCTGGGCCGCTTCATGGGCCGCATGGCGCGCGAGGCTCCGCAGGTGATGAACCACTTCGGCAAGGTGTTCGGCAAGAAGCGCCCCGCGGGCACGGATTTCGACGCGCTCGCCGTCAAGGGCGAGGCCATCGACGACTTCGAGAAGGAATGGCTCGATCGCATGATCGAGGCCGACGGCGAGGTCGACGAGCTGGAAAGCCGGCTGATCGCGCGCCTTGCTGAAGAGGGCTGAGTACTACCCTCTCCGCGCGGCAAAGCGGCTGCGGGCAAGCGCACGCCAGCGCCGCTGGCGGTGGGCGTAGAACAGCTTGGCAAAGGCCACGATCAGCGGCGTGAGGATACCCGCCTCGATCTCGACCCGGTCGGTGTAATGCGTTGTACCGCTTTCGCCCGGAGCAATCGCAATCCAGTGATCCCAGCGCTGGATCAGAGGGCTGTAGCCATTGTCGCGAATATGGCGTGTCTCGCCCTCAGGTGCAGGGTGACTGATGACCACGGCCTGCCAACCGATCGGCACAATCCCGAACAGCCACATCCACGCACGGTATTCGCCCGGCACCCAGATCTCGGGGAACGGCCTGCCGCCCTGCGGGGTGAAGCGGATAAGCGGCGCGGCGACATGCATCAGTAGCGCCGAAGTCTGAACCTGTTCCCAGGCTTCGTCAGGGGTGCAAGAAAGCGTGGTCGAGAGCGTCACACTCCTCGCCATGCCTCACACCATGAAGCTCTCGCCGCAGCCACAGGCGCCCTTGGCGTTGGGGTTCTCGAACACGAAGCCGGCGGTGAAATCGTCCTCGCGCCAATCCATGACGCTGCCGATGAGGTAGAGCACGCTGGCACCGTCGATGTAGAACACGCCCCCCGGTGTGACGATCTTCTCGTCGAACCTGGCTTCGGTGGTCACGTAATCGACCGAGTAGGCGAGGCCCGAGCACCCGCGCCGCGGGGTCGAGAGCTTGACGCCGATCGCGCCTTCCGGTGCCTTGCTCATCAGATCGGCGATCCGCGCCTCGGCGGACGGTGTCAGCGTCACGGCAGCCTTGGGGGCAGGGCGGGCGGTGGTGGTCGTCTCGGTCATGTCAGCCTCTTCTGCCAGAACAGCGCGTGCCCGGTGGCGGGGTCGAGCTGATAGTCGCCAAAGCCGCAGGCAGCATACAGGTGCCGCGCCGGGTTGCCGCTCAGTACTTCCAATGTGATCTTGCAGGCGCCGCGCTTCAAGGCCTCGGCCTCCACGGCCGCGAGCAAGGCGCGGCCGATGCCGGTGCCGCGATGATCTGGCAGCACGGCGACGTCATGGATGTTGACCAGCGGCGCGGCGGCGAAGGTCGAATAGCCCATGAAGCAGTTGGCAAGGCCGACCGCCGTGTCATCGAGCCGCGCCAGCAGAGAGAAGGCCTGGGGGTTGGCAGCGAGATCGCCCGCCAACCGCGCCTTCACATCCTCGCCCAGCGGTGTGCCTCCGCCCATCGGGTCGCGCGCATAGGCATCGAGCAACGCCACCACGTCCGCCGCATCCCGCGGGTCGCGGTAGTCTGCGAGCGCGATCGTCAAGGCAGGCGCGTCGGTGAGCATTGGCGTCACAGCATCCCCAGCTCGAGCCGGGCCTCGTCGCTCATCTTGTGCGGGCCCCATGGCGGGGCCCAGACGAGGTTGACCTCGGCATCACGAATGCCGGGCACGCTCGAGACGCGCAGCTCCACCTCGCCCGGCATGCTCTCCGCGACCGGACAGTGCGGGGTGGTGAGCGTCATGGTGACCGTGGCGTCACGGTTCTCGTCAACTTCGACGCCGTAGATGAGGCCGAGATCGTAGATATTGACCGGGATTTCCGGATCGAAGATCTCGCGTAGCGCCTCGATCACGTCGGCCTGAAGGTCGCTCCCTTCACCGCCCACCGGCCCGTTGGCCGGCTTGGCGCTCAGGAAGCCTTCCAGATAGTCGCGGGTGCGCGGGCCTTCGGTATCGACCGCGTCTTGGACCCGGGCGCGCGGCGGCTTGTCGGTGGTCATGTCGTTGTGATCGGCAGAGCTTTCCATCGCGCTCATCCTCTTCCAAAAATCTTGCGGGTGCGGGCGATCCCGGCGAGCAGCGCATCGACGTCGGCTTCGGTCGAGTAGATCCCGAAGCTGGCGCGCGCGGTGGCAGGAACGCCGAGGTAATCCATCAGCGGCTGGGCGCAGTGGTGCCCGGCGCGGATCGCGACATTCGCTTCGTCGAGGATCGTGCCGAGATCGTGCGGGTGGATTTCGTCGATCGCGAAGCTGACGATCCCGGCGCTGTCGGCGGGGCCAAACAGTGTCACGTCGTTCATCGCCCCGAGCTCGCGGCGCAGCCGGGCGACGAGCGCTTGCTCGTGAGCATGGATGCGCTCCGGGCCGATGGCGCCGACGTAATCGGCGGCGGCAGCAAAAGCGATCGCCTCGGTGATTGCGGGGGTTCCGGCCTCGAAACGCTGCGGTCCAGAGGCATAGGTGCTGCGCTCGAAGGTCACACGGTCGATCATCGCTCCGCCGGCCTGATAGGGAGGCATGTCAGCGAGGATGTCCTTGCGAGCCCACAGCGCGCCGATCCCGGTCGGGCCGTAGAGCTTGTGCGCGGAGAAGACGTAGAAATCGCATCCGAGCGCGGTGACGTCGACGCCCATGTGCGGTGCGCTCTGGCACCCGTCGAGCAGCAGCTTTGCCCCGACCTTGTGTGCCAGCGCTGCGGCGCGCAGGGCGTCGAGCAGGCTGCCGAGCACGTTGGAGACGTGGCCGAAGGCGACGAGCTTGTGGCGCTCGGTCAGCATCGCCTCTGCCGCATCAAGGTCGATGCAGTGATCGTGGGTGAGCGGGCAGACGTCGATGATCGCGCCCACTTCCTCCGCCACCATCTGCCACGGCACGATATTCGAGTGATGCTCGAGCTGCGAAAGCAGGATCCGGTCGCCCGCCTTGAGGTTCGCCCGGCCCCAGGTCTGCGCGACGAGATTGATCGCCTCGGTCGCGCCGCGGGTGAAGACCAGCTCGTCCTCGTGCCCGCCGATGAAGTGCGCCACGGTGCGCCGCGCGGCTTCATAGGCCAGCGTCATCTCGGCCGAGCGGGCATAGACCCCGCGGTGGACGGTCGCGTAATCCTCGCCCATCGCGCGGGCCATGGCGTCGATAACGCTGCGCGGCTTCTGCGCGGTGGCGGCGGTGTCGAGGTAGTGCCACGGCTTGCCGTCATGGGTGACCATGCCCGGGAAGTGGGCGCGAAGATCGGAAAGGCTAGCGAAGGTGGCCGGAGCGTTCACAGCGAGGCCCCTTCCAGAGCCGCCAGCGCGGCATCGAGCAATGTCTCGCGCTCCGCTTCGTCCTCGAGCGCCACGAAGGCGTCGCCGATGAAAGCCTGCACCAGCAGGCGCTGAGCGGTGACCGGATCGACGCCCCGCGCCATCATGTAGAAACGCGCCGCTTCGTCGAGCGCGCCGACCGTCGCGCCATGCGCGCATTTGACGTCATCGGCGAAGATTTCGAGCTGCGGAACGGCGTTGGCGCTCGCCCCGGCTTCCAGAAGGAGCCCCTTGAAGTCCTGCGCCGCGTCGGTCTTCTGCGCATGGCGCGCGACCTTGATCTCGCCGAGGAAATTGCCCGTTGCCCCGCCCCAGTGGACGGCGCGGATGGTCTGGTTGGAGGTCGCCTCCGGCTCGGCATGGAGAACTTGCGTCACGAACTCGCGGGTCACGCCCGCTCCGCCGATGGTCACGCCGCCGAATTCGAAATGCGCACCCTTGGCGAGCCGTACTTCCACCTCGACACGGGTGTAATCCGCGCCTGCATTGGTCACGAACAGCTCCGCGCGCGCGCCTTCGCCGATGGTGAGGCGGATGCGGTGCAGCTCGGGCGCGGTGGAGCCGACCGCCATAGCGTGTCGCCGGGTCTCACCGGGCGCGAGAGTGATTTCTTTCCACCGATCGAGCGCTTCGACGCCGATCCGCGCAACGCCGTCCATATCGGCATAGCGCCACGCCTCGTCGCGGCGCGTGGGGAGGGTATGCGCTGTCACTGCGAGCCCTCCATGCCGTTACTTCGTGCGCGCCGCTCGGCCAGAAGGGTACGGATTGACGTTTCGGCTTCGCCCATCACGCAGGTATTGAACAGGCTGCGGCTGGGGGTCGGCCGGGTGGAGCAGAGGGCGACCGCATCGCAAGCGAGCGCGTCGATTGCTGCATCGCCGCTTGAACGCTTCACTTTGCAGGTGCCGGGGGTGACCACGCCGTCGCGGATCTTCACGCCCGGCGATATGCGGATCCTGCGCAGCCGCTCGCGCGTCACGACGATCTCGTGGTCTATCGGCTCGTCCGCAGCGGACTGGGGCGTCGTCTGTACGGCCTGCGCGGCCATAAGTGCGGTGAAGAAGGTGAGCGTCATGTCCGCTTGCTCCTGCGGGCAGCGACGAGCGCAGCGATGCTTTGCTCACGAGCCGTGCCGAAGCAATCCGACACCTTCGCCGCTTGCAACAAGCCGTTCAGCCGCGTTTCGAGCTCCGCCTTGGGAAGATCAGCGTCCTCGATCTCCTGCCATTGCGGGGCGAGCGGGGTCATGCAGGTGACCATGGCTCCGCAACCCAGGGCATCGATCTCGCGGTCACCCGTCGAGCGCTTCGTCTTGCAACTCACCGCACCATCGCGCACCCGCCACGTCCCGCGCCAGTCGCGCAGGCGGTTGGCGATCACTTCGATCTCGTTCTCGGCAGGCAGTTCAGCCGCAGGCTGGGCCGCCGCCAGCGCGACGGAAAGCGCGAGCAGTCCCATCACGCCATCACCGAATCATAGCCCTCGGCCTCGAGCCTGAGCGCGAGTTCCGGGCCGCCGGTCTCGACGATGCGGCCGCCGGCGAGGATGCTCACCTTGTCGGGGGCCACGACGTCGAGGAGGCGCTGGTAGTGGGTGATCAGCAGCACGGCCTTATCCGGGCGGCGCATGATCGCGTTGATGCCAGCGCCCACGATCCGGAGCGCGTCGATGTCGAGGCCGCTATCGGTCTCGTCCAGCACCGCGAAGCCCGGGTCGAGGATACCCATCTGCACCATCTCGGCGCGCTTCTTCTCGCCGCCCGAGAAGCCGACATTGACCTGCCGCTTGAGCATTTCCATGTCCATTTTCAGGAGCGCGGCCTTGTCCTTGGCGAGCTTCAG